>NZ_CP004387.1:0-694737 GCF_000299335.2 Isoalcanivorax pacificus W11-5
CCATTCACCCTCGTAAAGATAGAACTAAAGGCAGGGACGTGTCCGAAGAGCTCTGGAATCGCTGTCTCGCGCGGCTGGAAGATGAGCTGCCCGCGCAGCAGTACAGTATGTGGATCCGACCCTTGCAGGTGGTGGCCTCGGCGGATGGCGGCGAGCTGATATTGTTTGCGCCGAACCGCTTTATCGTTGACTGGGTGCGGGACAAGTACCTGGAACGCATCGGTGAATTGCTGGGTGAACTGCAGACGGGGGCGCTGCCCACGCTGAATCTGAAAGTCGGTGCATCGCGGCCTTCCCGACCGGCAGTGACGCCGGCACCGGTTGCCACGCCGGCGCCCACACCCGCCGTCAACGCGCCGGTCCAGCCTCCCCGGGATACGGCAGCTTCCACCACGACGGCAAAACATCGCAGCAATCTGAACAGCACTTTCCTGTTCGATAACTTCGTCGAAGGTAAATCCAATCGCATGGCCGCTGCTGCAGCCCAGCAGGTGGCCGAGAACCCGGGTACCCACGGGTATAACCCGCTGCTGCTGTACGGTGGTGTGGGGCTGGGCAAGACCCACCTGATGCATGCGGTGGGCAACGGCCTGCTGAAGCGGAATCCGAACGCGAAAGTGGTCTACCTGCACAGCGAACGCTTTGTGGCGGACATGATTTCGGCGCTGCGCAACAAGACCATCAATGAGTTCAAGCGCTTCTACCGTACGGTGGATGCCCTGCTGATCGATGACATCCAGTTTTTCGCCGGCAAGGAACAGTCGCAGGAAGAGTTCTTCCATACCTTTAATGCCTTGCTGGAAAACGGCCAGCAGATCATTCTTACCTGCGACAAGTTTCCGAAAGAGATTGATGGCCTGGAGGAGCGCCTGAAGAGCCGCTTCGGGTGGGGGCTGTCGCAGCCGATGGAGCCGCCGGAGCTGGAAACACGGGTGGCGATCCTGAAAAAGAAGGCCGAGGAGGCGCGTATTGACCTGCCGAATGAGGCAGCCTTCTTTATTGCACAGCGTATCCGGTCCAATGTGCGGGAGCTGGAAGGGGCGCTAAAACGCGTCATCGCCCATGTGCGCTTCACAGGCGCGCCGCTGGACATAGGCCTGGTCAAGGATGCCCTGCGTGATCTGCTCGCCATCCAGGCCCGTCAGGTGAGTGTGGACAACATCCAGCGCACCGTGGCCGAGTACTACAAGATCAAGATCGCTGACCTGCTCTCGCCACGCCGCAGCCGCTCGGTGGCCCGGCCGCGGCAGGTGGCCATGGCGTTGTCGAAGGAACTGACCAGCCACAGTCTGCCGGAGATCGGGGATTCGTTCGGTGGCCGGGACCATACCACCGTGCTGCATGCGTGCAGGAAGGTGAAGGAGCTCCGTGAAGGCAGTACGGAGATTGAAGAGGATTACCAGAATCTGCTGCGCAGTCTGACCTCCTGATAACCATGCAAAATGTAGGGGAATGCATATGAAATTCACCATCAACCGCGAGCTGCTGCTGAAGCCCCTGCAACAGGTGGCCGGGGTGGTTGAGCGGCGTCAGACATTGCCGGTGCTGTCCAATGTGCTGATTGAAGTGACGGACCAGCAATTGTCTGTCACCGGCACAGACCTGGAGCTGGAACTGGTTGCCCGGCTGCCGCTGGAAGGTGAAGTCCAGTCCGGTGAGACGACCGTGCCAGCAAGAAAACTGCTCGATATCTGCAAGAGCCTGCCGGCGGAAGCCGATATCCGCCTGGAGGTGGACGGCGAACGGCTGGTGGTGCGTTCCGGTCGCAGCCGTTTCACCCTGTCCACGCTGCCTGCGTCCGAGTTTCCGAACCTCGAAGAGGAGGTGGGGGGCGCTCTGCTGGAAGTCGCGCCTGACCAGTTGCGCCGCCTGATCGACAGCACCGCGTTTTCCATGGCGCAGCAGGATGTACGTTACTACCTGAATGGCCTGCTGCTGGAACTGCGTAAAGGGCGTCTGCGCGCGGTGGCCACTGACGGTCACCGGCTGGCGATGTCTGATGCGGAAGTGACTGGCATCAGCGACGACGCGCAGGTGATCATGCCTCGCAAGGGCGTGATGGAGCTGGCCCGTCTTCTGGGGGACAGCACTCAGCCGGTCAAGCTGACCGTGGGCAAGAACCACGTGCGGGTGATCGCCGGGGATGTGACCTTCACCTCCAAGCTGGTGGACGGCAAGTTTCCCGAGTACGAGCGGGTGATTCCGCGCGAAGGCCAACGTCGGGTGATGGCGGATCGCGAGACGCTGCGCCAGGCACTTGGCCGTGTGGCCATCCTCTCCAACGAGAAATACCGCGGTGTGCGGATTCAGCTTTCTGATGCCAGCCTGCGGGTTCAGGCCAACAACCCGGAGCAGGAAGAGGCGGAAGAGGAAGTGTCCGTGGACTACCAGGGTTCGGAGCTGGAGATCGGCTTCAACGTCAGCTATTTGCTGGACGTGCTGAATACCTTGCACAGCACAGAGGTACAGATTCAGTTGGGTGACAGCAACAGCAGTGCGGTGATCGTCGATCCGAACGTCACTGCGACCTTGTACGTCGTCATGCCGATGCGGCTCTGATCGGACTGGACCTGCCGGGCGCGATTGATCTGACCCGGCAGGTCTGCTTCCCCCCCTCCCCATGTTGCAGCGCCTCGCCCTCTCCTCTTTTCGCAATTACCAACAGGCTGAGTTTGTTCCCGGAGCCGGGGTCAATCTGGTTGTGGGTGATAACGGTTCTGGCAAAAGCAGCCTTCTGGAAGCGATTTACCTGCTGGGTTCCGGGCGCAGCTTCCGTACCAGTCGATTACAGCGATTGGTGAAGGAGTCCGCGCAGGATGCGGTGCTGTTTGCCGAGGTGATGAGCCATCAGGGTGTGATGCACCGGTTGGGGATGGCACGTAACCGCCAGGGATTTTCCGGTTTGAAACTGGACGGCGCAAACGTGCGGGGGTTGTCGGACCTGGCCCGGATCCTCCCGGTGCAGGCGTTTCATCCCGGGACGGTCGAGATTGTCGAGGGCCCTTCTTCGGCGCGGCGCCGCTACCTCGACTGGGGATTGTTCCACGTGGAACAATCTTTCCTCCCCCTCTGGCGGCAGCTCTACACGGCGCTGCAGCAGCGCAATCGGCTGCTCCGGAGCGGCCGGTTCCAACACCGGGAGATGCTGGTCTGGGATCAGCAAGTTGCTACGGTTTCTGGTAGAATCAGTCAGTTGCGCAGCGCCTATCTCACGGCGCTCAGCCCCCATCTCCAGGCGGTTCTGGGCCATATTGGTGAACTGCCGGAAGTGAGCATCAGCCTGTTCCCTGGCTGGCCGGAAGGCGAGGATCTGCAGGCCTTGCTGGCTGCTGATATTGAAAAGGACAGGCAACGAGGACATACAGGGCGCGGTGCCCACCGTGCGGAACTGCGCCTGACAACAGCAGCTGGGCCAGTGCGGGATGTGTTCTCCAGGGGGCAAACCAAGACGCTGAGCTATGCATTGCTGTTGGCCCAGCTCTACCTGCTTGTGCACGGCCACGGCGGCCAATGCCTGGTATTGGTGGACGACCTGGCATCTGAACTCGATAGCCAGCACAGCGCAGCGGTCCTGGCGGCGCTGAAAGACTTGAAGCAGCAGATGATCATCACCGCCCTGTCGGCAGATGCCTTGCCTGTTCAGGCAGAAGGCAACGGAACAAGAATGTTCCACGTGGAACATGGTGTGCTGAGACGCCTGGATTAACGGGCGGCCCGGCACCAATAGTGGTTAAAGCGCAGCAAGCGAAGGAAAAGCCATGACGGAAAACAGCTACGATTCCGGCAGTATCAAAGTCCTGAAAGGTCTGGACGCGGTGCGTAAGCGCCCCGGCATGTACATCGGCGATACGGACGACGGCACCGGCCTGCATCACATGGTGTTTGAAGTTGTGGATAACTCCATCGATGAGGCGCTCGCAGGCCACTGCAAGGACATCAAAGTCACTATTCATCCGGATGAGAGCGTGACGTGCGCAGATGACGGCCGTGGAATTCCTGTGGATATCCATTCCGAGGAAGGTGTCTCTGCTGCCCAGGTAATCATGACGGTCCTGCATGCCGGCGGTAAGTTCGACGACAACAGTTACAAGGTTTCCGGCGGTCTGCATGGCGTCGGGATATCGGTCGTCAACGCCCTGTCCGAAGAGCTGAAGCTCACCATCCGCCGCAATGGCAAGGTCCATGAGCAGGTGTATCGGCATGGTGTGCCGAATGAACCGCTGAAAGTGGTCGGTGAAACGGAAGGGACCGGTACCACGGTGCGCTTCCGCCCGAGCGCTGCGACCTTCACCAACATCAAGTTCCACTACGATATTCTGGCCAAACGCTTGCGAGAGCTGAGCTTCCTGAACTCCGGTGTTCGCATTCATCTCAAGGATGAACGCACTGGCCAGGAAGATCTTTTCGAGTACGAAGGCGGTCTGTCGGCGTTTGTTGCCTACCTGAACGGCGCCAAAACCCCGCTGAACCGCGTGTTTCACTTCCAGTGTGACCGGGAAGACGGCATTGGCGTGGAAGTGGCGCTGCAGTGGAATGACTCCTACAACGAGAATATCTACTGCTTTACCAACAACATCCCCCAGCGGGACGGCGGTGCCCACCTGGCGGGCTTCCGTGCCGCGCTGACCCGTACTCTGAACAGCTACATGGAGAACGAGGGCTTCCTGAAAAAGGAAAAGGTGGCCACCACGGGGGATGACGCCCGGGAAGGTCTGACTGCGGTGATCTCGGTGAAGGTGCCGGATCCCAAGTTTTCCAGCCAGACCAAGGACAAACTGGTGTCTTCCGAAGTGAAAACTGCGGTAGAGCAGACCATGTCGGAGCTGTTCCAGGATTACCTGCTGGAAAACCCGGCCGAAGCCAAACAGATCGTGCAGAAAATCATCGACGCAGCCCGCGCCCGTGATGCGGCCCGCAAGGCCCGCGAGATGACCCGCCGCAAGGGCGCGCTGGATATTGCCGGCCTGCCCGGCAAACTGGCGGATTGTCAGGAGAAAGACCCGGCGCTGTCAGAACTGTATCTGGTGGAGGGTGATTCCGCGGGTGGGTCTGCGAAGCAAGGGCGTGACCGCCGAACCCAGGCCATCCTGCCGTTGAAGGGCAAGATCCTGAACGTGGAAAAGGCCCGCTTCGACAAGATGCTGTCCTCCCAGGAGGTGGGCACCCTGATCACCGCGCTGGGTTGCGGCATTGGCCGCGACGAATACAACCCGGACAAGCTGCGTTACCACCGCATCATCATCATGACCGATGCTGATGTGGACGGTTCCCACATTCGCACCCTGCTGCTGACGTTCTTCTTCCGCCAGTTGCCAGAGCTGATCGAGCGCGGCTATATCTATATCGCCCAGCCGCCACTGTACAAGATCAAAAAGGGCAAGCAGGAAAGCTACCTCAAGGACGATGCTGCGCTGGAAGAGTACCTGACCAATATCGCGCTGGAGAAAGCCGCCCTGTTGCCTGACGGTGACGCCTCAGCGCCCATCGTGGGCGAGCGGCTGGAAGCGCTGATCCATGAATACCGCACGGTGATGAAAGCGATTCATCGCCAGTCGCGGGTGTTCCCGGAAGCTGTCCTGATGCAGATGCTGTATGTGCCCTCCCTGCAGGAAACGCAGCTCACCGATGAAGGCTTCATGCAGCAATGGTGCGCCAACCTGGCGGCCCGGGCGAATCATGCGGCGACCACGGCACAGACCTACACCATTCAGGCGCGCAAGGACCCCGAGCGTGGCTGGTATCTGCCAAGTGTGCAAGTGCTCGCTCACGGCGTGACCCGCGATTTCCAGGTCACAGTGGACTTCATCCAGTCCCCGGACTACGCCCGCATCCGCGCGCTGGGCGAAAAACTGGAAGGCCTGCTGACCGACGACGCGCTGGTGGAACGTAACGAAACCCGCCGGCCGGTGGCCAGCTTCGCCGAGGCGCTCGACTGGCTGATGGCGCAGGCTCGCAAAGGGACCAGCATTCAGCGCTATAAAGGTCTGGGCGAGATGAACCCGGAACAGCTCTGGGAGACCACCATGGACCCGGAAGTACGCCGTATGCTCCAGGTGACGGTAGAAGACGCCATTGCGGCCGACCAGATCTTCACCACGCTGATGGGCGACGATGTGGAGCCCCGCCGGGAGTTCATCGAAACCAACGCGCTGCAGGTGGCCAACCTCGATATCTGACCCGCTCCCCGCCTCCACCCCGCACCCAGGTGGTGCGGGGACACCCGTCCCAGCAAGACACGTCAGAAAATAACAAAATTTGTGCCCCTCTTCTGGCGTGATCTCCTAACTTATTGAGAAAAAACGGGAAAAAGGTGGCCCGTGGCTTGCAGTGGTGGTGTTGTCCGTTCGAGGGAGGATACGCCATGCAAGGTGCACATCTGCTTCTGGTGGAAGCCTGCGCGCAACAGCGACGCGCCACGGCCGCGTTGCTGAAGGCACAGGGATATCGGGTCACGGACGTGGCGGACGGTGAAGGTTTTCTGCGCCAGTTGTCGCAGGCGCACCATGATGCGGTACTGCTGGATCTGAATCTGCCGGACGAGGACGGGCTGGTGCTGCTGCGGCGCCTGCGCGCCCGGGGCAACATGCCGGTATTCGTCCTGTCCGGCCGCCAGGATGAACAGAGCCGGCTGGCTGCGCTGGAGCTGGGCGCGGACGACTACCTCAGCAAACCCTTCCTCGCCCGGGAACTGGTGCTGCGCCTTGGCAATTTTTTCAGTCGCCAGTGGCGTCCGGCCGGCAGGATGGGCGACGCGGTGACGGTGGGCCCCTGGCGGCTGTACAGCGGTGAACGGACTCTGCGCGATGGCGAAGGACACAGCGTGGCCCTGACGGCCGGGGAAAGCGATATTCTTACCGCCCTGGCCAATGCGGCCGGCCGCACGGTCTCCCGGGAACAACTGGCGGATGCATTGTCTGGCAGTATCGAGGGCAGCAGCCCGGAGACGGTGACGGTGCTGATCTATCGTCTGCGCAAAAAACTGGCCCTGCTCGCCGGCGACAGCGCATCCGGACGCGCCTCGGTGATCATCACGGTGCCGGGACTGGGGTATCGGGTAGACAAGGCCCGTGAACCGGAACGCAGAGCAGCGCCCGCCATGGGGCAGGCGGCTTTGCCAGTCAGGCTGGCCAGCGTCGGGTAATCCCCTCGGAACATGGCCGGCGGAGGCCGGCAGGGCAACGCCGGACGGCGCTGCCCCTGGGCGTCAGACAGCGAAATCGTCCAGATTCTTGCCTTTCGCAAGCTCATCCTGCAGCCAGTTCGGGCGTTTGCCACGGCCGGACCAGGTCAGGTTCTCGTCTTTCGGATGACGGAACTTCACCGCCGCCGGCTTGCGTGTGCCCTTGCCAGCGCCACCGGCAGCAGGCTTGGCAATCCCCATCAGCTCTTCGATGGTCAGGCCGGCTTCGGCGGCAATCTTCTCGATTTCGGCCTTGGCATTGCGGATCGATTCGTTCTTCTTCTTCTCAATCAGGGTATTCGCGTCGGCGATCAGTTGCTCCAGCTCCGAAATCGACAACGGTGCGAGATTGATGTTCATAGGTATTCCTTGTTAACAGCGACAGACTGAATGCAGTGAGATTTGCGGGCAGCTAAGGTCATTCTGGGCCATGGCGGCGAAGCCGACCGGACAGGGCAGCTACTCTAGCATGCTGTCAAAAAAGCACCATAGCCCGACCGGTGAAAAAGCCGGGCCGTCAGGCCGCTCAACGCGGCGGATTCAGGGCCTCAACATGGCGGCGCACCCAGTCTTCCACCTCGGTTGCGACGGCCTGTGCCTTGCGGCCAGCGGTCTCGATCGGCGGCCCGATCTCCAGCGTAACCGTGCCGGGGTAACGCATCAGTGAACGGGCGGGCCAGAAGCAGCCGGCGTTATGCGCGATGGGCACCACCCGCGCGCCGGCCTGGCAGGCCAGCATGGCGCCGCCGGCGTTGAAACGACCGACCTGCCCCGGCGCCTGGCGCGTGCCCTCAGGGAAAATCACCACGCTGGTGCCGTCCGCCAGACGCTTGCGGCCTGCGCGCAGAATCGTCTTCAGTGCGTCGCCCGGCTTGCTCCGGTCGATGGCAATCGGGTCCAGCAGCGCCAGCGCCCAGCCGAAAAAGGGGACCCACAGCAGCTCGCGCTTGAGCACGGTAGTCTGTGGAGCAATCAGCAACTGCAAAAAAAACGTTTCCCACTGGCTCTGGTGGTTGGCCATCACCACCACGCTTTCACCGACGGGAATATTCTCGCGGCCACGCACCTCGACCTGAATGCCGTTGATGTGCCGCAGCAACCACAGGGCGCCAGCGGTCCACAGGTTCACGAACGCATAGCGCTGGCGGAAATTCAGGAAGGGGGCAACCAGCAGGCACAACAGGCTGTGCACGATGCCGAGCAGATTGTAGACGAGAAAAAACAACAGGCTTCGCAGGCGGATATTGATACTGACAGCGGGCATCGGGAGTTCCTTGACGGCAGCCACAATGCCGCATCATGACGTCAGGTGGTGGGCGAACGCGGCAAGATTATCAAACACGGGTATATCGGCCAGTGGCGTGGGCAATCCTCTGGCGAGGGTGCGCTCGCCCTTGCCGCTACGCACCAGCACCGGCCGGCAATCCCGGGCCAGGCCGCATTCCAGATCGCGCAGGCTGTCGCCAACCAGCCAGGCACCCGTCACCGGATAGCCCAGATAGTCACGAATCTGGTCCAGCAGGCCGGGGCGCGGCTTGCGGCAGTCGCAATCGTCTTCGGGCGCGTGCGGGCAAAAGAAAACGCCGTCGATATGACCGCCGGCGCTTTCTACGGTGTGGTGCATTTTCGTGTGGATGGCATCGAGCGTGGCCAGATCATAATAGCCGCGCCCGACACCGGACTGGTTGGTGGCGACCACCACGGTGTAACCCGCCTGATTCAGGCGTGCGATGGCGTCGGCGGAACCGGTGATGGCGATCCACTCCGCCGGCGACTTGATGTAGTCATCCGAATCTTCGTTGATGACGCCGTCGCGATCGAGGATCACCAGTCTGTTTGCATCGGTCATCAGCCCAGCTCGGAAATATCCGCGACGTTCAGGAACAGGTCTCGCAGGAACGACAGCAGCGCCAGACGGTTGTCGCGGGTTGCGGCGTCATCGGCCATGACCATCACCTGGTCGAAGAAAGCATCCACGGGCTCGCGCAGGTCGGCCAGCATGGCCAGCAAGGCACGATAATCACCCTTGTCGAGCAAGGGCTCAGCCGCTGCGTAGGCATCGACGACGGCGTTGGCCAGGTTCATCTCCGCATCTTCCACCAGCAGCGCGCCATCGATTTCATCGCCTGGTGCACTGTCCAGCTTGGCAAGGATATTGGCGACGCGCTTGTTGGCGGCGGCAAGTGCTTCTGCTTCCGGCCGCTGACGGAACGCGGCGACGGCTTTGACGCGGCGGTCAAAATCCAGTGGCCGGGTCGGCTGCACCGCCAGCACGGACAGGATCACCGGTGTATCGATGCCCTGTTCCTGGTAATAGGCGCGATAGCGGCCATTGATGAACTCCAGTGCGTCACGTGCCGCGCCGGCATCAACACAATCACCCAGCAGCGCCACCGCCTGCTCTACCAGCATCTGGATATCCAGCGGCAACTCGCATTCGATGATGGTGCGCAAGATACCGAGCGTTGCACGGCGCAGCGCATACGGATCCTTGTCGCCGGACGGCTTCTGGCCGATGCCGAAAATACCGACCAGCGTATCCAGCTTGTCGGCAATGGCCACGGCCTGGCCGGTACGAGTACCGGGCAGCGTGTCGCCGGCGAAGCGTGGCAGATACTGTTCCTTCAACGCGCAGGCCAGTTCTTCCGGCAGCCCTTCGTTGCGGGCCAGGTAATAACCCATGATGCCCTGCATGGTGTCGAACTCGTACACCATTTCAGAGGCAAGATCCGCCTTGCACAGCAGGCCGGCCTGTTCGGCCAGCGCCACATCCCCCCCGATCTGCCCGGCGATCACACCGGCCAGTTTCGAGATCCGGGCGCACTTGTCGGCGACCGTGCCCAGCTGTTGCTGGAACACCACATTGCGCAGCGGCTCGGCGTGCTGTGACAGTGTCTTGCGGCAATCGTTATCGTAGAAGAACGCGGCATCGGACAGGCGCGGGCGGATCACTTTCTCATTGCCGCTGATCACCACGGCCTTGTCGGTGCTGTCGATATTGCTGATGGTGATGAACGCATTCATCAGCTTGCCGTCGTTGTCGACCACCGGGAAATACTTCTGGTGTTCCTGCATGGCGGTCATCAGCGCTTCCTGCGGTACGCGCAGGAAATCGGCATCAAACCGGCCGACCAGTGGCACCGGCCATTCCACCAGTGCGGTGACTTCATTGAGCAGGTCATCATCAATCACGGCCACGCCCCCCGCCTGCTGGCCAGCGCCCACGACCTGCGCGCGGATCATGTCGCGGCGGCGGGCGAAATCAGCGATCACATAGCCTTCTTTTTCCAGCCGGGCTTCATACTCGACGGGTTGCCGGAAAGTAATGGCATCCGGTGCGTGGAAGCGGTGGCCGTGGCTCACGGCGCCGGCAGCGAGATCCAGCAGGTTCAGCGGCAGCACGGTTTCACCCAGCAACCCCACCAGCCAGTGCACCGGGCGCACGAACTGGACCTTGCGCGCACCCCAGCGCATGCGCTTCGGGATGGGCAGGCGCTGCACGGATTGCGCCAGGAATTCCGGCAGCAGTTCAGCGGTGGTGCGGCCCTGTTCCTGAAGGCGCGCCACCAGCCAGGCACCCTTGTCGGTTTCCAGTGTGTCGAGCTGGTCGACGGTCAGGCCGACGGAGCTGGCAAACCCCTGCGCAGCACGGGTCGGGTTGCCGTCGCTGTCAAACGCTGCGCTCACGGCCGGACCACGGCGTTCGATGTCGCGGTCGGGCTGGCGGGTTTGCAAGGCGTCAATACGGAACGCCAGCCGGCGCGGGGCGGCAAAAATGTTCATCGCGCCGTGGCTGAGGCCCGCCTCGTCGATCTGGCGCAGCACTTCACCGGCGAAAGCTTCCGACAGCGCGGCCAGCGATTTCGGGGGGAGTTCTTCCGTGCCCAGCTCGATCAGCAGATCAGCGTGCGGAAGGGAATGGGACGATGCGGACATTATTGCTCTCCCTTGGCACGTTGCGCCTGCTTGCTTTCCCGCACAGCCTTTGCATCAGCCTGCTGGGCGAGTTGTTCCAGCACTTCGTCTCTGAGATTGGCATCGGCCATCGGGAAACCGAGTGCCTGGCGTGCCTTGAAGTAGGCATCGGCCACCGCGCGGGCCAGCGTGCGCACACGCAGGATGAAGCGTTGCCGTTCAGTGACGGAAATCGCCTTGCGCGCGTCCAGCAGGTTGAAGGTGTGCGAGGCTTTCAGCACATATTCATAAGCGGGCAATGGCAGGCCGGCCTCGATGAGCCGTGCGCTTTCGCGTTCGAACAGGTCGAACTGCCCGAACAGTGCCTCGACATTGGCATACTCGAAGTTGAACGTGGACATCTCGATCTCGTTCTGCAGGAATACGTCACCGTAGGTGACCTTGCCAAACGGGCCGTCGGACCACACCAGGTCATAGACCGAATCCACGCCCTGCAGATACATGGCCAGCCGTTCCAGGCCGTACGTGATTTCGCCGGTCACCGGGTAGCAGTCAATGCCACCGACCTGCTGGAAATAGGTGAACTGGGTGACTTCCATGCCGTTGAGCCACACTTCCCAGCCCAGGCCCCAGGCGCCCAGCGTCGGGGATTCCCAGTTGTCCTCGACAAAGCGGATATCGTGCACACGGGTGTCAAAGCCAAGCCGCTGCAGTGAACCCAGGTACAGCTCCTGAATGTTGTCCGGCGAAGGTTTCAGCACCACCTGGAACTGGTAATAGTGCTGGAGGCGGTTCGGGTTTTCCCCATAACGACCGTCAGTGGGCCGCCGTGACGGCTGCACATAGGCACTGTTCCAGTTTTCCGGACCAATGGCGCGCAGGAAGGTGGACGGATGAAACGTCCCCGCGCCCACTTCCATGTCGAGCGGCTGCACGATCACGCAGCCCTGCTCGGCCCAGTATTGTTGCAGGGCCAGTATCAGGCCCTGGAAGGTGCTGATGTCCACTTGCGGTTGAGCCGCCATGATCAATCCTGTTGCCTGGAAAAAAGTGTGCCCCGCCCCGCCGGGTTGATGGCGTAATGCCGCGTCTGGACCGGGAAAAATCAAGCCGCCAAGTATAGCGTCAGCGCATGTCGGGTGATACCGGCGCTGGCGTGGGGCGTTGCGGCGAGGTAGCATTCGGCTGTCCATATGGTCAGTGTCGTTGTGCGTACAGGAGAACCGGAATGAAGATGATCGAGGCCTGCCCCTGGTGCGGGGACGACCCGCTCTACCGCCGTTACCACGACGAGGAATGGGGCGTACCGGTTCACGACGATCAGGTGTTGTTCGAGTACCTCACGCTGGAAGGTGCCCAGGCCGGCCTGAGCTGGATTACGGTATTGCGCAAGCGTGAGCGCTATCGCGAGGTGTTTGCCGGCTTCGATCCGGTCAAGGTGGCGCGCTTTACGCCCGCGAAACAGGAAAAGCTGTTGCAGGACCCCGGCATCGTTCGCAACCGCCTGAAGGTGGAATCCACCGTGTCCAACGCGAAGGCGTTTCTGGCGGTGCAGAAGGAGTTCGGTTCATTTGACCGTTATCTGTGGGGCTTCGTCGATGGCAAGCCGGTGGTAAACCGGCCGCGTGGCAGGGGCGATGTCCCGGCGGTGACGCCGCTGGCCGAGCGGATCAGCAAGGACCTGAAGAAACGCGGTTTCCGGTTTGTCGGCCCGACCATCATCTATGCCTATCTGCAGGCCGTGGGCGTGGTCAACGATCACATGATCCAATGCCCGCGCCACGCGGCCTGCGCCGCGATGGTCTGAGGCATCAGCCGCCAAAGATGGCGTTGATCACCTGGCTGCCGCGGCCGAGCGGGTCGCGGCGGATCAGCTGCTCTTCCTCGGCCATGCGCCCGAACAGCCCGTCCAGGCCCTGGTTGAGCACATACTGTTCCAGGTCGAGATTGAGGCGGTTGCTGACCGGCAGGGTGTTGTACACATCCAGCACCAGCCGGTACTGGTCATAAAAACCGACTTTCTCCAGGTTCTGCCGGATGATCGGCTGGTAACGCTGGCGCAGCGTGGACTCGGTCTGGCTGCGGAAATAATCGGTGGCGGCGGTGTCTCCGCCACGCACGATGCCCAGTGCATCGGTGATGCTCATCTCGCGGATGGTAGTGAGAAATACCTCCTTGGCTTCCACGGCGGCCTGCTCGGCACCTTCGTTCATGCGTGCTTCAAGCTTGTCGACATACTGGCCCATGCCGAACTGACGCAGGGTCTGTGTGACGGTATCCAGTTGCGACGGCAGCGTGATGCGCAGCGCGGGGTTGTTCGCGTATCCGCCCGGGGCCGATAACGCTGTGGTGGCGCGGTCACTGCTGAGCACCAGTGTCTGGCGGACGGCATTGACCAGCGGGGAGGCCGTGCTGCCGCCCTGGGTGCCGGTGTCGCCGGCCACCGGCCAGCCCTGCATGGACTCGCAGGCAGTGAGTATGCCGGCAAGGCAGAAAACGACCAGTACGCTGGTCAGACGCGAAAAGAACGGCTGTGACATGTCCGCTATCCTTGTGAGACGAAGGCGCCCGGCCGGGCGTGATCAACCTGCTGCTACTATAAAGACATTGGCCTGCATTGTGATGACCGGCGAAGGACTTTCCCATGACCGATGACCGCTACCGTCGCCAGCATCAGCGACGGCTGAGCTATATGCCGTGGCTGTATGCCCGGCTGAAACCGGCGCACCGTGCCTGGGCAGAGGCCTGGCAGCGTGCGCTCCAGAACGAGTTGATGGCGCTGGAGACGGTCCATATCGGCGCGCACTGCTTTATCGCGCCGGAAGCCAACCTGTTTGCCGAGCCGGGCCGGGATATCGTGATTGGCGACTACAGCCAGATTGCGGCGGACGTGTTCCTGCATGGGCCGGTCCGGCTCGGCGCGCATGTCAGCATCAACCACGGGGTGAGCATGGACGGCGGCGCAGCGGGCATCCGTATCGGGGATCACACGCGCATTGCGGCGCGCTGCACGGTCTACGCCTTCAACCACGGTCTGTCGCCGGACGCATTGGTGCGGGCGCAACCGGTGACATCGCAGGGTATCGATATCGGCTGTGATGTCTGGATCGGTGCCGGCGTCGGTATTGTGGATGGCGTACGTATCGGTGACGGCGCCGTGGTCGGCATGGGCGCGGTAGTGACACGGGATGTGCCCGAGGGCACCATTGTGGCGGGCAACCCCGCGCGGCCGATCGGCCGGCGTGAGCCGGACAAACGGTGATGCACCACTCGGCGCGGTGTCAGTGACACTGCCAGACTTGCCATGCCGCGTTAAAAACCAGACAAGGAAACCGCATGCAATCAGCTTCCCTCACCCGCCTGCTGGTGGCCCGTCGCTTTGCTCCCTATTTTTTGACCCAGTTCCTCGGTGCTTTCAACGACAACGTTTTTCGTCAGGCGCTGATTCTTCTGATCACCTCCGGGGTGGTCACGGCGGTGGCGCCGAACACGCTGAACAACATTGCACTGGCGCTGTTCATCCTGCCGTTCTTTCTGTTTTCTGCACTGGCCGGGCAGTTTGCCGACAAGTACGACAAGGCCCGGTTGATTCGCGGCATCAAGCTGGCGGAAGTCGTGATCATGCTGGTGGCGGCGGTGGGCTTCTACTTTGATGCGCTCTGGTTCCTGCTCGGCGTGCTGTTCTGCATGGGTTTCCAGTCGACCTGCTTCGGGCCGCTGAAGTATTCCATCATGCCGCAACATCTCAAGCCGACCGAGCTGGTGGGCGGCAACGCGCTGGTGCAACAGGGCACCTATATTGCGATTCTGCTGGGCTCCATCTCCGGTGTGGTGCTGAACATGTCCGGCTCGGAAAGCTGGTGGGCGCCGGCGGCGGTCATCACCATTGCCGTGCTCGGCTACCTGGCCGCGCGCGCCATCCCCGCCGCCCCGGCGGCAGACCCGAGTGTCAGGATCAACTGGAATATTTTCAGCGAAACAGCACGCGTGATTGGCCATGCACGGGAAGTAAAATCGGTCTGGTATTCGGTGCTGGCCATTTCCTGGTTCTGGTTCCTGGGCGCGGCCTACACCACGCAACTGAAAGTCTACGTGGACAATTACATCTTCGGCACCGAGATGGTCTATGCCCTGCTGCTGGCCACGTTTTCCATTGCCATCGGTGTTGGCTCGGTGCTGTGCGAAAAGCTGTCGGCGAAACGGGTCGAGCTGGGGCTGGTGCCGATCGGCTCCCTGGGGCTGTCGCTGTTCAGTATTGATCTCTACTTCTCCTACCAGGGGCTGGTGCCGCCGCTGGACGGTACGCTGATGTCGGTGGGTGAGTTCCTGCGTGACGGCGCCGGCCTGCGCATTGTGATGGACCTGTTCGGCATCGGCGTCTTCGGCGGATTTTACATTGTGCCGCTGTTTTCGTTTGTACAGTGGCGAAGCCGCCGCAGCCACCTGGCGCGGGTGATCGCCGCCTGCAATGTGCTCAATGCGTTGTTCATGGTGCTTTCTGCCGTGGCGGGGATCGTGGTGGTGGGCCTGCTGGATATCAGCATCCCCGGCTTCTTCCTGATCCTGGCACTGGCCAACCTGGTGGTGGCGGCGATCATCTATTCGATGGTGCCGGAGTTCATGATCCGGTTCCTGATCTGGATGCTCACAAAAGTGATGTACCGCGTAAAACGGCAAGGTCTTGAGCAGATTCCGGAACAGGGTCCGTGTGTGCTGGTCTGTAATCATGTGAGCTATGTGGATGCATTGCTCATTGCCGGCTCGGTGCAACGGCCGGTGCGCTTTGTGATGCAGAAGCAGATTTACGAGATGCCGTTGCTGAACTACATCTTCCGCACCGGCAAGACCATTCCCATCGACAGCAGGGAGCGCAGCCCCGAGGTGTACGAGCAAGCCTTTGTGCGTGTGAAGGAAGAACTGGCGGAAGGCAATGTGGTCTGCATTTTCCCCGAAGGCCGGCTGACACCGGACGGCGAGATTGGCGAATTCCGCGCCGGTGTGGAAAAGATGCTGGCCGACAGCCCGGTGCCGGTGATCCCGATGGCACTGCAGGGGCTGTGGGGCAGCTACTTCAGCCACCAGGGCGGCCGTGCGCTGGCCAAACTGCCGAAACGGTTGCGCGCACGCGTGGCACTGATCGTCGGTGCCCCGCAGCCACCGGAAACGGTCCGTGCCGCCGCCCTGCGGGATCAGGTACAGCAATTGCGCGGCGATCACGCCTGAGCAGGGACAATCATGAAGCAGGTGTTTTCTGTACGGAGACAGGCAGCGTGAAGCAGACGGGTAGTCGTGACATGGCGCTGTTCTGGCGTGTACTGGCGCTGTTCTGCGCCGTGGCGCTGGCGGTATTGAGCCTGTGGCCGGCGGATGAACTGGTGCGCGTCGGCATGGGCTACATCAATGACAAGGTGGGGCACTTTCTCGCATACGTTGCGCTGGCCTGGTTGCTTGGTTGCGGCTGGCCGCGGCAGCCACTGTGGCTGATCTGGCTGGTGTCATTCCTGTTCGGTGTGGCGATGGAATACGCCCAGTCGTTCACGCTTTCCCGGCAGTTTGACCTGATCGACATGGTCGCCAATGGTTCCGGCGCTCTGCTGGGCGTATTGCTGCTCTGGTGGCGTCGGCGCTGACCGGCGCCGGTCTCAGGGCCCGCTCGGGTACTGACGGGCGCGGCGCTCCAGCGGTGCGATCTCCCGTGAGATGTCACGCAATTCGTCCTGAATGGCGGTGCGGGTGTGGCCGCGCACGTTGCCCCGCTGCAGGTCCCGTTGCAAGCCATCGCGTTCAATCTGCAGCTGGCGCAGGCGGCTGCGTTCCCCGTAGCCGAGCGGGCCGTCGTTGCTTTGCCGGCGGGTGTCGGCGGTGGTGTTGTGACGCGCTGGCGGCGGCGCGCGGCGGGGTGCCGGCCGGTTTTCCATGCCGCTGATTTCGCCCAGTGGTGCGAGTTCTACCGGTTCGCCCTGCCCTTCGCACGGCTGATTGACGTAGACCATCTGGCCGTTCTGCTGGCATCGCCATATCTGTCCGGCCTGGCAGGCCAGGCAGCAGCCCAGCAGCGCGGGTATGAAGAGTGCGGAGATGGAGCGGTACATGAGGCAGCGTCCCTGCTGAAAAATCCTGCTGCCAGTGTGCATGACCGACAGTGTATGACCAGACGACATTGGCGTCGGTATGTGTCAGCGATCGCCTACATCCGCTGACGGGTCAGCTCAGACAGACCGTTTTGCCGCGCGCTTCCTGGGAGTCGATCCAGCGCAGAATGCGCCCGCCCAGGGTCCGCTCCGTGGCGGCTTCGGCGATCCGGACCGCCGCGCGCAACCCCTGGATATCGATCCCGGTATCCAGCCCCACGGCCTCCAGCAGATAGACCAGGTCTTCCGTGGCCACATTGCCGGTGGCGCCCGGTGCGAACGGGCAGCCGCCGAGGCCGCCGACGGAGGCGTCGAAACGGCGGATGCCGAGATCACAGGCAGTCCAGGCCAGTGCGCTGGCCAGGCCGCGCGTGTCGTGCAGGTGCACATAGAACCGTTCAGCGCCGTACTCGCTGATCAGCGGTGTCATGATGTCTTTCATCTGCTGCGGATGCCCGGCGCCGATGGTGTCGGCGATGGCCAGCTCGTCGCTGCCCGCCTCGATCATGCGGCGGGTCAGGTCAAGCGTGACGTCCACGGGCGTCGTGCCGTCATACGGGCAGGCAAACGCGCCGGAGATATAGGTGCGCGTGGCAATGCCGTCTGCGCGCGCGGCCTCAATGATCAACCGGCAGCTGTCGACGGCCTGTGCCAGGGACATGTTCAGGTTGCGCTGGTTGAAGGTGTCGGTGGTGGACAGCACCAGCGCCACGGTGGCGTAACCGGCGTCGCGCGCCAGCTGGTAACCTTTCAGGTTGGGCACCAGGGCGGTGTAGTGCAGGCCCGCATCGCGGGGCAGTTGCGTGGTCAGCGCTGCGGCATCAGCCATCTGTGGCACGGCCTTCGGGCTGACGAAGCTGACCGGCTCCAGGTATCGGACACCGGCATCCACCAGTGCCCGTGCCAGCCGGGCCTTGTCCCCGGTGCTGACGTGTTTCGGCTGGTTCTGCAGTCCGTCGCGCAGGCCCACTTCATTGATGATCACGCGCTCGCGCATGCTGTGCTCTCCCGGAAGGGCCTGGCCGGCCCTGTTATGCTGTTCACAGAATGCTGACAAAGCCTTTTGAGGCTTGATCAGGCTATCAGCACAGGCTGCGACCAACAGCCTGTCAAGCGGGCCAAGTCTGCCACTGCCGGGCGTCGGATGCATCTGCGGAGACTGGTAGACTCGGCTCCTGGCCATGCCGCAGGAGGCTGACGTGACTGAGCACTGGAAGTACTGGTACCGCATCACCCGTGCTGCGCTGGAGAACTGGCTCGGCAGCCAGGCGATGATCTATGCCGGGGCGCTGGCCTTCTTCACCCTGTTTTCCATTGCTCCAGTGGTGATTCTGGCGGTACAGGTGATCGGTATCGTCCTCAGTACGGATGCGGCAATGAACCAGATCATGGCCCAGCTGCAGGAAGCCATCGGTGCGGACGCGGCCGAGGCCGTCCGCGTTGCGGTGGAGGGTACGCAGATCAATCGCGGCGGTATCCTGCCGACGCTGATCAGTCTCGGCGCCATGCTGGTGGGGGCCACCACGGTGTTCGCCCAGTTGCAGCGGTCGCTGAACAACATCTGGGGTGTGATGCCGCGTCCGTCACGCAACACCCTCTTTCTGTTGCTCAAAAGTCGCGTACTGTCGCTGACCATCGTGCTGTCGATCGGCTTTGTGCTGCTGGTGTCGCTGCTGCTGAGCGTCATCCTGCGGGCGGTGATGACGTTCGCTTCCGACTGGCTGCCGATGCCGGGCTTTATTGCGGTGGGGCTCGAAACCCTGGTCTCGCTGGCTGTCATTACCCTGTTGTTCGCCACCATTTTCCGCGTCTTGCCGGACGTGCGCCTGACCTGGCGGGATGTGCGGCTGGGTGCGTTCATTACCGCGCTGCTGTTTTCGCTTGGGCGTTTTCTCATCGCGTTCTATCTCGCCAATACGGCGACTGCGTCCACCTATGGTGCGGCGGGGTCACTGGTGCTGCTGCTGTTGTGGGTCTACTACTCGTCGATGATCCTGTTGTTTGGTGCGGCCTTCACACGTGCCCACGCCGAAGCCCGGGGCCGGGTGATCCGCCCGCAGGCGACGGCGATCAACGTACGCCGGACGCTGGTGGAAGAAGAAACCTGAACCCGCGTCGGCTGAGCCCCAAGGTGGGTACGGGAAATCAATCGCTTGTCGCGCTTGATTTTGCTGACAGCTTGAGCAGGCTGTTTATCAACAGCCTCAGGCTGCTGACAAACCTCGGCAGCCATTCTTCTACTAAAAAATTATCCACCCAGGGCAAAGAGTCGCTGTTTTTCTGGTGATAGCCTCCACTTGCATAGCCATAGGGCTGCAACCTGGAATGCGACCACCCACTTTTATATCGCCTCGAAGAGGTGATTCATAAAAACAGGGGTTTGTCCTCAGTCTGAGGCTGTTTATCAACAGCCTGTTAATATCAGAACACATTCAAATCCGGGGATCAGGCGTATGTGGGAACTGTTGCTGTGGCTGGCGGGCTTGCTGTTACTTGGTACGGGGCTGCAAACCTTCGCCTTCTATGCCATCTGGTTCTACGAACAACGCGTTTCACCCGAGCTGGCGGCGGTGCCGGGCGGCACCCCGGTCAGGCTGTGGCCGGGCCTGCTGGGTGCAGTGCGCGAATGGCTTTCCATCACGGCGCTGGTGGTGAGCTACCCGCTGCGGCTGCTGCATGACGCCTCGCCGGTCAAAAACCGCAGGCCGGGTGAAGAACCGATCATCCTCGTGCACGGTTACGGCGGCGACAGTGCCAATTTTCTGCTGATGCAGTGGCGGCTCAAGCGACGGGGCTGGCGCAATGTCTACGCGGTGAGTTACACGCCACCGATTATCGACGCGCGCAAGCTGGCGCAGCAGGTGGCCGACCACGTGGAGGCAGTGCTGCGTGTCACCCAGGCGGAGAAGGCGCACCTGGTCTGTCACAGCATGGGCGGCCCACTGACGCGCTACGCCCTGCATCATCTTGGCCTGGCCGGCCGGGTCGGCAAGGTCGTCACGCTGGGTTCGCCCCATGCAGGTTCTCGCGTGGCAAACCTGTTCCCGGCTATCGGTGCCGCGTTCCAGATGCGTTACCAGAGCGCTTTCATTCGTGAACTGAACGCGCTGGGCGAGCCGCCGGGTGACACACGTTTCTATTCAATCTATTCCAGTTTCGACAACTTCATCCTGCCGGCCAGCAGCGCCGTGCTGCCCGGCGCCGGCAACATCCACGTACCGCTGCATGGTCACTGCGCACTGCTCTACAGCCGCCGCGTGCTCGACGAAGTGGAAGCCTGCCTGCGCGGCACCAGCGAGCAGAGTGAACCCGCAGAAGAATCGGCGCAGGAGCACTGAATGGCCGCTTGTTGACACAGGGCAAGACGTTGGTCGCAAACAGGCTTGAGTCATCTGCCCAACGGCGCCATGATGAAAGCAGTGAGGGCGGTATCGTCCGGGAGGCAAGCCGTAACAGTCCGGTGATGCTGCCTGTATTTCATGGCAGGCAAGGAGACGGTTATGGTGGAATCCGGTGCAATGCGATCCAGCGATTCTTCACAGAGTTCCCAATACAGCGCCACGGTCACCTGGCACGTGGCCCCCGGCGCGGCATTCTCTCCCGACAGCTACAATCGCGATCACGAGTGGACCTTCCCCGGTGGTGAAGTGGTGCCGGCATCTGCGTCCCCGCACTATCAGGGCACGGCCTCGCGCGTGAATCCGGAAGAGGCCCTGATCTCGGCGTTGGCGAGCTGTCACATGCTCACGTTCCTGGCCCTGGCCGCAAAGAAAAAACTGCGTGTCCTGAGTTATCTGGATCGCGCTTCCGGCGTGCTGGACCGTAACGCGCAGGGCCGCATGGCCATTACCGAAGTCACGCTGCGCCCGCGTGTGGTGTTCGCCGATGACACGACCCCGGATGAGGCCACCCTGCGCGGTCTGCATGATGACGCCCACCAGCACTGCTTTATCGCCAACACCCTGAACGCACGCATGCTGCTGGAGCCGGAGATCCCGACCTTCTGATCCCCTTCGCCGCCAGGCCCGCAGACCGGTGACCCCGGCTGCGACAGGCCTGCGCCGGGCCCGGCGCCCGGCAACAGTGACTGGCCGGTTTCGCCCGGCGCGCCGGTTTTCCTTACAATCCCGACTCTGAATGGACATGGCGGCCGCGTGGTGCGCGCCATGGTGTGTCCTTTTTGTGTCCCGGCACCCCACAACAACAGGAATGCCCGCATGCTGGATCAAAGCGAAATCGAACTGTTCCGGACCAACGTCCGCAAATACCTGGAAAAGGAAATCGGCCCGCATTACGCGAAGTGGGAGAAAGAAGAAATCCTGCCGCGAGAGGTCTGGACCGGCCTGGGCGAGAATGGCTTCCTGTGTGTCGACGTACCGGAAGAATACGGTGGCTTCGGCGCGCCGTTCCGTCTGTCCGCGATCGTGGTGGAAGAAGCCTCCCGCCTCGGCTTTGGCGGCCTGGCGTCAAACATCTCCGTGCACTCGGATATTGTGGCGCCGTACATCCTGCACCTGGGGACGGAAGAACAGAAACAGACCTGGCTGCCGAAAATGGTGACCGGCGAAGCCATCGGTGCCATCGGCATGACCGAACCGGGCGCCGGCTCGGATCTGCAGGGCATGAAAACCCGTGCCGAAAAAGACGGCGACAGCTATGTGATCAACGGCCAGAAAACCTTTATCACCAACGGCCAGCATTGCGACGTGATCGTGCTCGCCACCAAGACCGATCCGAACGCCGGCAGCAAAGGCATGACGCTGTTTACCGTCGATACTTCCCTGCCCGGCTTTTCCCGTGGCCGCAACCTGGAAAAAATGGGGCATCATTGTGCCGACACCTCCGAGCTGTTCTTCGAGAACGTGCGCGTGGGCGCCGACCAGATTCTCGGCGGCGAAGGCCGTGGCTTTGCCAACCTGATGAACGAGCTGCCACGGGAACGTCTGATCCTTGCCATCGGCGCCGTGGGTGCCTGCGAAGGCATGCTCGAGCGCACCACGACCTATGTGCAGGAGCGCAAGGCCTTTGGACAGTCCATCGCCCAGTTCCAGAATTCCCGCTTCAAGCTGGCCAACCTGAAAGCCCAGGTCGAAGTGAACAAGGCGTTTGTGGCGCAATGTACAGACCAGTACGACGATGGCGCGCTGAGCACCACCAACGCCTCCATCGCCAAGTACACCACCACCGAACTGCAGGGCGTGGTGGCGGACCAGTGCCTGCAATTGTTCGGCGGTTACGGCTACATGCAGGAATACCCGATTTCCCGTGATTACGTGGATGCGCGTATCCAGCGTATTTACGGCGGCACCAGCGAAATCATGCTGGAGATCATCGCGCGCGATCTGCTCGGCCGCGGCTGACCTGTCCTCCTGCGTGCGGCCGTGGTATCGGCCGCACGCCTATTCTGCCTGTCATCTTCACCCGCTACACTGCCGACACCCTTTGTTGCGCGCGGAGTGTCCATGCCATCTTCCCCTGCGATTCCGTTTCGTGATGCGCTGGTGGTGTGGTTACGCGTGGCGCTGCTGAGCTTTGGCGGGCCGGCCGGACAGATTGCGGTGATGCACCGGATCCTGGTGGACGAAAAACGCTGGGTGGATGAACCCCGTTTCCTGCACGCGCTGAATTTCTGCATGCTGCTGCCCGGGCCGGAAGCCCAGCAACTGGCCACGTATCTGGGCTGGACATTGCATGGTGTGCGCGGCGGGCTGGTGGCGGGGGTGCTGTTTGTGCTGCCCGGGTTTGTGTCGATTCTGGCGTTGTCGCTGCTGTATGCAGGCATGCGGGATGTGCCGGCGGTCACGGCGCTGCTGTTCGGGCTGAAAGCCGCCGTGCTGGCGCTGGTCTTCATGGCCGTGTGGCGTCTGGCGGGCAAGGCGCTGGTGACATCCTGGCTGCGGGGGCTGGCGGTGGCAGCGTTTGTTGCCATTGCGGTGTTTGACCTGCCGTTCCCGCTCATCGTGCTGGGTGCGGGTGCGCTCGGCTATTGGGTGGCGCGTCATCGGCGAGCCTGGCTGGGCGATGGCTTGCAGCCGGCGGTGGACATGCCGCACGGCAGGGTCAGTCATCGCCACCTCTGGCGGGTGGTGCCGCTCGGCCTGGTGTTGTGGGCGGCGCCGGTGCTCGCGTGTGCGTTATGGCTGGGTGCGGATCACGTGCTGGTCACGGTGGGAGAATTCTTCAGCAAAGTCGCAGTGGTGACCTTCGGCGGGGCCTACGCGGTGCTGGCCTACATCGCACAGCAGGCGGTGGAGCAGTACGCCTGGCTGCAACCGGGTGAAATGCTCGATGGCCTGGGCATGGCGGAAAGCACCCCGGGGCCGCTGATCCAGGTGGTGCAGTTTGTCGGGTTCCTGGCCGTGTTCCGTGATGCCGCGCCGCTCTCCCCCTGGCTGGGCGGGCTGCTGGGGGCGGTGCTCACCACCTGGGTGATTTTCGTGCCCTGCTTCCTCTTTATTTTTGCTGGCGCGCCCTATGTTGAACGGCTGCGCGCCAATCAGGCCTTGTCCGGCGCGCTGCGGGCGATCACCGCCGCCGTGCTGGGTGTGATGGCCAGCCTGGCGTTGTGGTTTGCGGCGCATGTGCTGTTCAGCGAAACCCGGCATATCGCCGGCATGACCTTGCCGGTGCTGCACAGTCTGCAATGGCTGCCACTGGGCTGGTGTGCGCTGGCATTGTGGCTGCTGGCGTGGCGTGGCTGGGGGCTGTTGCCCGTCCTGGCGCTGACCACGCTCGGCGGCGCCGGATCATGGTGGCTGCTTTACTGAACGGCCGCGACCGGCGTGGCGTTCCGCTTGTGCAGCGCGCGCAGCACGATGCGGCACTGGTTTTCCCCGTACTCGAGAATATCCGCCGAGGCCGCCTCGGCCTGCCGTGCCACCACGTTGACCAGCAGCCGCTGGAAAATCTGCAATGACATATCGAACTCTGAGGTTTCCTCGATCAGCGCGATGTACGAATAGCGTTGCAGCAGGGGAATCAGATCGCTGATCGCGCGCGCCATGTACGCATTGCGGGCAAACACCAGCATATGTGGCAGAAACCGGAACACCATCTGGTGGGCGCCTGCTATGTCGCCGGCCTGATGCAGCTGTTCCAGTTGCGGCAGCATCCGCGCCAGCTCGTCCAGCTCTCCCGGTTGCCAGACCTTCGCCGCCCGCCCGGCCAGTTCGGAGAGCATCAGGAACAGGAAGTCATACAGCTCCTGCACCTGAGCTTCTGTCACCTCGCGCACGCGCGCGCCCCGGCGTGGCTGGATCTCGATCAGATGCCGTGCCTCCAGCAGCCTGAAGGCCTCCCGAAGTGAGTTGGTGCTTACATCAAGCTGTTTGGCCAGCTCATTCTCATGCAGACGGGCGCCCGGCGGCAGCGTGCCGTGAATGATCTGCTCTGCCAGGTGATCGGCAATCTGGTCGCTGAGGGCGACGGCTTTCAGGGGCATGGATCAGGACTCCGTGTCAGAGCGGCCAGTATACACAACAGACCGTGACAGACAGAATACATGAATTGTTTGACACTTCAATTACTCAGGTATAGCCTCCCACCTTGACAGTACCCAATGACAAGGACAAATCCGGCCCGCGAGGCCGATGGGAGAGACACCATGTTTGAACGTAGTGATGCCCAGCGGATGATGACCATCAAGAAATGGGGCTACCCGCTGTTCTGGGCCACCATGCTGCCCCTGTTGCCCCTCACCGCCCTGATCGGCCGCGAGGCCGGCACCCAGGATTACTGGGCCTGGGGCCTCTACTTCGTTGTCTTCGGCATCATCCCTGTCCTCGACTACATCATCGGCAAGGACCCCTCCAATCCGGACGAGATCACCGAAGTGCCCTCGCTGAACGAAGAGCGCATCTATCGCGTCTTTACCCTGCTGATGGTGCCGATCTGGTTTGGCGCCCTGTTCTGGGCTGGCTGGGTATTCGTGAACAACGACTATTCCTGGTTCGGCATGCTGGGCTGGATCGTGTCCATCGGCACCGTGGGTGGCATCATCGCCATCAACCTGGCGCACGAGCTGATCCACAAGGATTCCCGCCTGGAAACCTGGGCCGGCGGCCTGCTGCTCTCCTCGGTGACCTACGCCGGTTTCAAGGTCGAGCACGTGCGCGGCCATCATGTGCATGTGTCCACTCCGGACGATGCCTCGTCCTCGCGCTACAACCAGAGCCTGTACCATTTCCTGCCGCGCGCCTTCGTGCGCAACTTCATCAACGCCTGGCGGCTGGAAAAGCAGTACCTCGAGCGCAAAGGGAAAAAGAACATCAGCGTCCATAACGAACTGATCTGGTGGTACGGCATTTCCGCCGCGCTGGCCGTTGTCTTTGGCCTGCTGTTCGGCTGGATGGGCGTGGTGTTCTTCCTCGGCCAGAGCTTCTTCGCCGCCTTTGCACTGGAAGTGATCAACTACATCGAGCACTACGGCCTGCACCGTCGCGAGCTGGATAACGGCAAGTACGAGCGCGTTACGCCGGCCCACAGCTGGAACTCCAACTACCTGCTCACCAACATCGCGCTGTTCCAGCTGCAACGTCACAGCGACCACCACGCCTACGCGAAGCGTCGTTACCAGGTGCTGCGTCACTACGAGGAAAGCCCGCAACTGCCGGGCGGCTACGCGGCCATGTACGTGCTGGCGCTGGTGCCGCCGCTGTGGAAGAAAGTGATGAACCCGCGGGTGGAAGCGTACTACCAGGGTGAGATGGATCAGTTGTTCCGTACCGGCAAGCGGGTTAACAACATTGCCTGATACCGAGTGACCTTTCGCGCTGCCGGGATGGCGGCGCGTGTCCCTTGACGGCCTTCAGACACTCCGCGTTTGAAGGCCGTTTTTTTGTGCGGGGACCGTAGGGTGGGTAGAGCCAAAGGCGAAACCCACCGGGACCATGCCTGTTACTCACTCCCGCAAAATCATCGAAATCACCCGGCTTGGGTAGTGGGTAGTTTCGCTGGTTTTGTGCGAGCAGTGTGCGACATGGACATGGTGGGTTTCGCCTTTGGCTCTACCCACCCTACTGCCGCCAGAACAACGGCATAAACAACACCAGCATTGTAAACACCTCAAGCCGCCCCAGCAGCATCGCGAAGCACATCATCCATTTGGCAAAATCGGTGATGTCACCAAAGCCGCTGGCGACGCCGGCAATCCCCTGCCCCACGTTGTTCAGTGACGCGGCCGACGTGGCCAGTGCCGTACCGGGGTCCAGGCCCGTCATGATAAAGATCATGGTGAAGATCACCGCCAGCATGATGTAGACGCCGACAAATCCCCACACCGCCTGCAGCACGCGATCATCGGTAGAGCGGTTGCCGAAGCCGACGGCGAACACGCCGGAGGGATAAATCAGCCGGCGCAGTTCGCGCAGGCTGTGGTGGAAGACCAGTGCCGAGCGGATCACTTTCATGCCGCCGCCGGTGGAGCCGGCGCAGCCGCCGATAAAGCTGGTCAGCACCAGGAAATAAAGGACATAGGTAGGCCAGGCCGCCATGTTCGTGCTGGTCAGGCCGGTGCCGGTGCTGAACGACATCACCTGGAAGATGGCGTGGCGCAAGGTGGTGCCGGCATTGTGGTGGTAGTGATCGTAGACCCACAGGCCGACAGCGACCATGGTGATATAGATGGTCAGCAGGCCGATAAAGAAACGGAACTCGGGGTCGAGCACGTAGGCCCTCAACGACCGGCTGCGGAAAGCGGCGAAGTGCAGTGTGAAACTCATGGCACCGATGAGGATGAACAGCGACGCGATCATGTCGATGGTCGGGCTGTCGAAGTGCGCCATGCTGGCATCGTGGGTGGAGAACCCGCCGGTGGAAATGGTGCTGAAGCTGTGTGCCACGGCATCAAACCAGTCCATCCCGGCAGCGCGGTACAGCACGGCGCACAGGATGGTAAAGGCCACGTACAGAAACCACAGCGCCTTTGCGGTTTCGGCAATGCGGGGTGTCAGCTTGGCCTCTTTCATCGGGCCGGGGGTTTCGGCCTTGTAGAGCTGCATGCCGCCGACGCCGAGCATCGGCAGGATGGCGATGGCCAGTACAATGATGCCCATGCCGCCGAGCCATTGCAGTTGCTGGCGATAGAACAGCAGTGATTTCGGCAGGGCATCCAGGCCACTCAGTACCGTGGCGCCGGTGGTGGTGAGCCCGGAAACGGATTCGAACACGGCGTCGGTGATGCTGATGTCGAGTGCCGGATTGAACAGGAAGGGAATGCCGCCGATGACGCCGAGCACGGTCCAGAACAGCGTCACGACCAGAAAGCCGTCGCGGGTCTGCAGTTCGGCGCGGTGCCGCCATACGGGCAGCCACATGCCCAGGCCGAGCAGGAAGATCACCGCGAACGCCGCCAGGAATGCCATCTCGCTGCCGTCGTTGTACCAGTAGGCGATGGCCACCGGCGGCGCCATGGTGAAACTGAACACCATGAGCAGAATGCCGAGAATCTTGGTGATCAGTGCAAAGTGCATGGCCGCGGGCTCTGGGCGTTCATCAGAAGAAGGTGAAACCGACCTGGAACAGTTTTTCCACGTCAGCGATGCGGCGGCGGTCCATCAGGAACATGATCACATGGTCATCCGGTTCGATGACCACATCGCCGTGGGCGATCAGCACTTTCTCGCCGCGCACGATGGCGCCGATGGTGGTGCCTTCGGGCAGGTCGATATCCTCGATCATGCGGCCCACGACTTTCGAACTGCGTGAATCGCCGTGCGCGATTGCCTCGATTGCTTCGGCCGCGCCCCGGCGCAGGGAATGCACACTGACCACGTCGCCACGTCGCACGTGGGTGAGCAGGTTGCCGATGGTGGCCTGCTGCGGCGAGATGGCGATGTCGATGTCATGGCCCTGCACCAGGTCCACATAGGCGGGATTGTTGATCAGCGTCATCACTTTGCGCGCACCGAGCCGCTTGGCGAGCATCGACGACATGATGTTGGCTTCATCGTCGTTGGTCAGCGCGCAGAAAACGTCGGCGTTTTCGATATTGGCCTTGAGCAACTGGTCGCGGTCTGTGGCCAGCCCCTGCATCACCACCGTGCGGTGCAGGTTCTCCGCAAGCCAGGCGCAGCGTTGCGGAAACCTTTCGATCAGCTTGACGTTGTAACGGTGCTCCATGCCCTTGGCGAGCCGGAAACCGATATTGCCGCCACCGGCGATGACAATGCGCTTGTAGTTGTGTTCCAGCCGGCGCAGCTCGCTCATCACCGCGCGAATGTCGTTGCGTGCCGCGACAAAGAACACTTCGTCGTCGGCTTCAATAATGGTGGTGCCTTCCGGCTGGATGGCGCGGTTGCGGCGGAAGATCGCCGCCACGCGGGTGTCCACGTTGGGCATGTGCTGGCGCAGTTCACGCAGTTCGTTGCCCACCAGCGGGCCGCCGTAATAGGCGCGCACCGCCACCAGCTGCACGCGGCCACCGGCGAAGTTCACCACCTGCAGTGCCCCGGGCAGGTCGATCAGCCGGCGGATGTAATCGGTCACCACCTGCTCGGGGCTGATGATCACATCAATCGGAATGGCGTCGTTGTTGAACAGCTTTTCCTTGTGCAGGTAGCTGGCGGCGCGGATGCGGGCGATCTTGGTCGGCGTGCGGAACAGCGTATAGGCCACCTGGCAGGCGACCATGTTGACCTCGTCACTGCTGGTGACGGCGATCAGCATGTCGGCATCCTGGGCGCCGGCCTGACGCAAGATCGACGGGTAGGAGCCGCGGCCTTCCACGGTGCGGATGTCGATGCGGTCGCTCAGTTCGCGCAACCGCTCGGCGTCGGTATCAATGACGGTGATGTCGTTGCGTTCACCGGCGAGGTTTTCCGCCAGGGTGCCACCCACCTGACCGGCGCCGAGAATGATGATTTTCATAGGTCGCCGTGTGCTCCGTGGAGCGGGTCAGTGCTTGCGCAGCCGCGCAATGTAGAAGCCATCGTGTTGGCCTGTCCCTGACAGTAACTGGGCCCCGGCCGTGACCGGAACATCCCCCGTGTCGGGCGGTGTGTCGTCCTGCGCGTCACCATGGCGGGCCAGAAAGGCGCTGATCTGTGCGGCGTTTTCCTGGTCCAGCAGTGAACAGGTGGCGTATACCAGCAGGCCGCCCGGCCTGATCAGCGGCCATAATGCATCCAGCATGCGGGCCTGTAAACCGACCAGCGCCGGCAGGTCGGCGGCGCGGCGATGCCATTTCACATCCGGTTGCCGGCGCAGGATACCGGTGGCGGAACAGGGGGCGTCGAGCAGGATGGCGTCGAACGGGGTGCCGTCCCACCAGGGTGTCGGGTCGCTGGCGTCGCCTTGCTGCACGTCGGCGTGCAGGCCCAGGCGGGTCAGGTTCTCGCGCACCCGTTGCAGGCGGTGCGCATCATTATCCAGGGCCAGCAATGACGCCTCGGGAAATCGCTCGGCCAGTTGCCCGGTCTTGCCGCCGGGGGCGGCGCAGGCATCCAGCAGGCGTCCGGTGGGCGGCGCCTCGATCAGCTCCGCCGGCAGTTGTGCGGCTTCGTCCTGTACAGAAAGCGTGCCCTGGTCGAAACCTGGCAGGTGCTGGACCGGTACGGCGTGCGCCAGCGTGATGGCGAACGGTGCGCGGGTGCCGGGGTTGGCGGCGATGCCGGCCGCGGCCAGGCTGGCCAGGGCAGCATCGCGGTCCTGATGTTGCCGGTTCACACGCAGCGTCATCGGTGGTTCGTTGAGGCTGGCCTCCGCCAGCGTGGTGGCGGCCTCGCCCCAGTCCTGTTGCCACTGCTGCCATAGCCAGTCGGGCAGCGAGCAGCGAATCGGCACCGGCAGCGTGGCGCGCCAGGTGGCCAGGTCCAGCCGGGTGGCCTTGCGCAGCACGGCGTTGGCCAGCCCGGCGGCCCAGGGGGCTTTCAAGGTGCGGCACAGGTCCGGGTAGGCGTTGACGACGGCGTGCGCGGCGCGTTCGGTGAACCAGAGTTCGTACAGGCCGCACAGCAACGCCAGCCGAACCTGGCGTGCGGAGGCTTTGAGCGGCTTTTGCAGTTGCTGGTCGAGCCAGTGGTCGAGCAAACGGTAATGCCGGCAGACGCCGAAGCAGAGATCCGTCAGCAGGCCGCGCTCGGCGGGCTCCAATGGCTGGCGGTGGTGTGCGAGGGCTTCGCGCAGGCTGCGGCCATGGCCATCGCCGGGGAGGACGTCCATCAGGGTGCGGACGGCGATCAGCCGTGGCTGGCCGCTCATGACCGGGCTCCCCGGAAACCGTCAGCGAGTAATTGCCCGCTTACCAGCTGATCGGCACGGCCACTGAGCAGGTCGCGGACGGGCAACGGCTTTTTGCCGGGCAGCTGGGCCTGGAGAAGGCGCAGGCTGCCGTCGCCGCAGGCCACTTCGATCGCGTCCGGGCCGACCGCCAGGATCGTGCCCGGCGCGCCCTTGCCGCTGGCCGGCTCGCTGGCCCAGATGCGCAGCACCTGTTCGCCGAAGGGCGCCCAGGTCACCGGCCAGGGATTGAAGGCACGGATGCGGTCGTGCAGGGCACGGGCCGGTTCGGCCCAGTCCAGTTGAGCTTCGTCTTTGCTGAGCTTGTGCGCATAGGTGACGCCTGCCGCCGGCTGCGGTGTGGCGCGGGCCAGGTGCGCGGGCAGATCCGCCAGCACGCTCACCAGCGCCTCGGCGCCCAGGTCGGCGATGCGCTGGTACAGGCTGCCGCCGGTGTCGTCCGGATGGATCGGTGTGGCCTGTTTCAGCAGCATCGGCCCGGTATCCAGGCCGGCCTCCATCTGCATGATGGTGACGCCGCTTTCGGCGTCGCCGGCGGCGATGGCACGGTGCACCGGTGCGGCGCCGCGCCAGCGTGGCAGTAGTGAGCCGTGCACGTTGATGCAGCCGTAGCGGGGAATATCCAGTACCGCCTGCGGAATGATCAGGCCGTAGGCCACCACCACCATGACGTCCGGCGCCCAGTCGCGTAATTGCTGGCGGATGTCGTCGCCTTTCAGGTTTTCCGGTTGCAGCACAGTAAGCTGGTGCTCACTGGCCAACATTTTTACATCGCTGGGTTGCAGCTTTTTACCGCGCCCGGCCGGGCGGTCCGGCTGGGTCAGCACGCCGACAATCTCGTGCGGGGTGGCCAGCAGGGCGCGCAGGCTGATGGCGGCAAAATCCGGCGTACCGGCGAAGACAATGCGCAAGCTGGACAAGGTGAAACCTCTCGGGATGCGGTGGGGCGGGCGCCGTCCCTGGCGCGAAGCCGGTCAGGCTCAGGCCTGTTGCCGGTGCAGTTTTTCCATCTTCTTCTTGATGCGGTCGCGCTTCAGGCGCGAGATGTGGTCGACGAACAGCTTGCCGTCCAGGTGATCAATCTCGTGTTGCAGGCACACGGCCAGCAGGCCGTCGCAGTCCATCTCGAAGACATCGCCGTCACGATTCAGGGCCTTCACCCGCACCCGGTCCGGGCGCTCGACGGTTTCGTAGAAGCCGGGCACCGACAGGCAGCCTTCATCATAGGTCTTGGTGTCGTCGGTGAGCGGGGTGATCTCCGGGTTGATGAACACCAGCGGCTGGTCACGCTCTTCGGAGACATCCAGTACCAGCAGGCGCTGGTGCACATTGACCTGGGTGGCGGCGAGGCCGATACCGGAGGCGTCGTACATGGTTTCAATCATGTCGTCGATCAGTTTGCGAAGCTCGTCATCCACCTTTTCCACCGGCTTTGCTACCGTGCGTAGCCGGGGATCCGGGAATTCGAGAATGTCCATTACTGCCATGGGCGTTCCAGCGTTGAAGTGCAAAGTTGTGACGGCACTCGAAAGTCGGTTGCTAACTGCATGATCAGATTGCTAATATCGGTCGAAAATCGTACAACGACTGTAGCACTATCGGGTTTGGCCGCCTCGGCGTCCACCCCGGTATCTCACGCCAACACATTCGGGGGCCGACCGTCAGGTCGCAAGTGTGCCAATAATGATAAAAGGATTCCGGCAATGATGAAATCGCTCCTGCGGACACTCACCGCTGGTGCCCTGCTGGCTGTGTCCGGGCTGACGGCGGCTGATGTCGCGCTGAAAAGCGACCACCCGGAAGTCTATTATGTGAAAGCCGGCGACACCCTCTGGGACATTTCCAGCGCCTTCCTGCACAACCCCTGGGAATGGCCGGAGCTGTGGCACGGCAACCAGCAGATCGATAATCCGCACCTGATCTACCCCGGCGATGCGATCCGCCTGCGCTACGTGGACGGCCAGCCGCAACTGACCGTGGACCGCGCGGTGAAGATCGAGCCGGACAGCGACGGCGTGGTGCGGCTCTCGCCCCAGGCGAGGGAGATGCCCCTGGCAGCGGCCATTCCTGCGATCCCGCTGGGCAGCATTCAATCCTTCCTGAAAGAGGCGCTGGTGCTCAGCCGCGACGAGCTGGCCACCTCGCCGTATCTGGTGGGCGGCCAGGATCGCCGGGTGGTGTTTGGCCAGGGTGATGTGGTGTATGCCCGCGACCCGGCGGACCAGTGGGACGACCTGCTGCAGGATTACGGCTTCTACCGCGTCGGCACCCAGTACGTGGACCCGGAAACCAAGGAAATTCTCGGCTATGAAGCCCTGCAGATCGGCCGTGGCAGCGTGGCGGCCCACGATGGTGAAATGCTGACCCTGCGCGTGCAGCAGTCGAATCAGGACCTGCGTGCGGAAGACCGCGTGCTGAGCAGCCCGGAACGCCGCGTACAGTCGATGTTCTATCCGTCCGCGCCGGAGACCGAGGTGAACGCCTCCATCATCCGCCTGTTCGGCCGCCTGAGCAGCGTGGCGCGCAACGACGTGGTGGTCATCAGCCGCGGCGCCCGCGAGGGCCTGAAAGAAGGCAATGTGCTGGATGTGTACCAGCGTGGCGAGCGCGTGCGCGATCAGGTGCGCAACGAAATGATCCGCCTGCCGGACAGCAAATCCGGCACCCTGGTGCTGTTCCGCGTGTTCGAGAAGGTGTCCTATGGCCTGGTGATCGAATCCACCAAGCCGATCTACATGAACGACCTGGTGAAAAACCCCGGCGGCCTCTGAGCCGGGTTCACCTGCGGCGGCGCATGGATGCGTCGCCGTTCACTTACAACATCAAAGGTGCTCCATGGATGGCCAGCACGCCCGTCTTGCCCTCGCCCTGACATTTCATACTGCCTCGCCCGTGCTCGGTCGCCTGCTGCGTGATGCCGGCAGCGTGGAGCAATTGCTGCAACAGCCGGCGGTATGGCGCGCACAGGTGCCGCCGGGTATCCGCCCCGCCACCTCCCCGCCGGACCACTGGCATGCCTGGCTGGCCGATGACGGCTGGCAACTGATCGCCCTGGGCGACCCGGACTACCCGCCCCTGCTTGCCACCCTGTCCGATGCGCCCGGCATGCTGTTCGTGCGCGGCGATGCGGCGTTACTGCGAGCGCCGCAGATCGCCATGGTGGGCGCACGGGGGGCATCGCCGGATGGCCTGCGCAGTGCACGGCACTTCGCCCGGGCGCTGGCGGCCACGGGCCTGGTCATTACCAGCGGGCTGGCGCTGGGTATCGACGCCGCTGCACACGAGGGCGCGCTGGCAGGCGGCCGCACGCTGGCGGTGATGGCCACGGGCGGTGACCGCATTTATCCCGCGCGCCACCAGGCGCTGGCCCGGCGTATTCTCGACGGTGGCGGGGCGCTGGTCACCGAGTACCCGCCCGGCGTGGGGCCACGCAAACCGCATTTTCCGCAGCGCAATCGCATCATCAGCGGCCTGTCGCTGGGGACCATTGTGGTCGAGGCGGCGCTGCGCTCCGGTTCCCTGATCACCGCCCGGCTGGCGGCGGAACAGGGCCGGGCGGTGTTCGCGGTGCCCGGCGCGGTACACAACCCGCTCAGCCGGGGCTGCCATCAGTTACTGCGTGACGGCGCGCTGTGGCTGGAAAGCGTGGACGACGTGCTGGCGGAGTTTGCCCAGTTCGCCACGCTGGCGGCGGGCGTGGAGGCGGAGGCCGCGCCGCAGGCCTGCACCGACCCGCTGCTGGCGCTGTTCGCCAGCGGCGTGAACAGCCTGGATGACCTGATCGAACGCACCGGGCTGGAGGCTGCCGAGCTGATGCGCAAGTTGTCGGCGCTGGAAATCGAAGGCCGCGTGATGCGCCTGGGCACCGGTTACGCCCGCGCAGAATAAACGCCGGGGCACGCCGGGCTTGTCTGGCGCAGAGCGCTTGGTTACCTTGCAGGCCCTTGAGCCTGTCCGTTCGGCGATGCCTGCCATGAGTCTGACCACTGCCACCTACTGGCCCCTGCACACTGCCGCGCGCGTGATTCGCGCCGGCGGTGTCGTTGCGTATCCCACCGAAGCGGTCTACGGACTGGGCTGTGACCCGGCCAACGAAGCCGCCGTGCGGCGCCTGCTCGCCATCAAGCAGCGCCCGATGCACAAGGGGTTGATCCTGCTTGCTGGTGACACCGCACAGCTGCGCCCCTGGATCAGCGTATCCGACACGGACATGGCTCGCATGCAGGCCACCTGGCCCGGCCCGGTGACCTGGGTGGTGCCGGCCAGTGAGCGCGTGCCCGCATGGGTGCGTGGCCGGCACAGCAGCGTGGCGGTGCGGGTCAGCGGCCATCCGCTGGCACGGGCGCTCGCCCTGGCCGCCGGCACGCCGATTGTCTCGACCAGCGCCAACCTGTCTGGCCGGCCATCGGCGCGCAATGCGTTTCAGGTAGGGCGACAACTGGGGCAGGAGATCGATTTCCTGGTCGCAGGTCAATGTGATCTGGCGGCCAAACCCTCTACCATTATCGACCTGACCAGCGGCCGCACGTTGCGCGGCTGAGCCTTTTTCAGTGCCTGGACACCCGTTATGACAGACATCGCCACCGATGCCGTAAAGGCTTACCTGCTTGGCCTGCAGGACGACATCTGCGCCCAGCTCGAACAGGAAGACGGCGCAGGGCGTTTCGTGGAAGACAGCTGGGATCGTGAAGAAGGCGGCGGTGGCCGCTCACGCGTGCTCACCGACGGCGCGGTGATCGAAAAAGGCGGCGTGAATTTTTCCCATGTATTCGGCAGCACCCTGCCCGCCTCCGCCACGGCTGCACGGCCGGAACTGGCCGGGCGCAGTTTCCAGGCCATGGGCGTATCGCTGGTGATACACCCGCGCAACCCCTATGTGCCCACCAGCCACGCCAATGTGCGTTTTTTCATCGCTGAAAAAGAAGGCGAGCCGCCCGTCTGGTGGTTTGGCGGCGGCTTCGATCTCACGCCCTACTACGGCTTCGAGGACGATGTGCGTCATTGGCATGGCGTGGCGCGGGACGCCTGCGCGCCCTTCGGTAAGCACCTGTACCCGGCCTGGAAGAAATGGTGCGACGAGTATTTTTTCCTGCGCCACCGCAATGAACCGCGAGGCGTCGGCGGCCTGTTCTTTGACGACCTGAACGCACCCGGCTTTGAACAAAGCTTTGCCATGATGCAAAGCGTGGGCAATGCCTTTATCAACGCCTACCGCCCGATCATGGCGCGTCGCAAAGACACCGCCTGGGGCGAGCGTGAACGACAGTTCCAGTTGTACCGCCGTGGGCGCTATGTGGAATTCAATCTGGTCTATGACCGGGGCACCCTGTTTGGCCTGCAGTCCGGCGGCCGCACGGAATCCATCCTGATGTCGCTGCCGCCGCTGGTGCGCTGGGATTACGACTGGCAGCCTGAGCCGGGCACGCCGGAAGCTGCGTTGTACGAACAATTTTTGTGTCACCGGGAGTGGGTATGAGCACGCCGCAGCCGCCAAAGCGCTTTGCCGTGTTCGGCAACCCGATTGCGCATTCAAAATCGCCGCAGATCCATACGGCGTTCGCGGCCCAGCGCGAGCTGTCGCTCCGTTACGAACGTATCGAGGCGCCGCTGGACGATTTTGCCGGCAGCGTGACGGCCTTCTTCCAGCACGATGGTGCGGGCGCCAACGTGACCGTGCCGTTCAAAGAACAGGCGTTCTCTCTGTGTGACGTGCTCACGCCGCGCGCACAACAGGCCGGCGCAGTGAACACGCTCTGGCAGGAAGGAGGCCGGCTGTTCGGTGACAACACCGATGGCGCCGGGCTGGTCACGGACCTGTGCCACAACCTGGGCTGGCCACTGGCGGGCCGGCGCATACTGGTGCTGGGTGCCGGTGGTGCGGTGCGTGGTGTGCTCGGCCCGTTGCTCGCGGCGGCGCCGGCTTCCCTGCATGTGGCCAACCGCACACGCGACAAAGCGGATCAGCTGGCCGCACTGTTTGCCGGCCATGGCAATATCACAGCCGGTGGTCTGGACGACCTGCAGGGTGAATTCGATCTGATCATCAATGCCACCTCTGCGAGCCTGGCCGGTGCTGCGCTGACGCTGCCTGCAATGCAGGTGCATCGCGACAGCAAATGTTATGACATGATGTATGGCGCCGAGCCGACACCTTTCCTGCGCTGGGCAGCACAACAGGGTGCAGCGACCGCCGACGGTCGTGGCATGCTGGTGGAACAGGCTGCCGAAGCCTTTTTGATCTGGCACGGCTGGCGGCCGGTGACCGCAGCAGTGATCGCCTCGTTCGGCAAATAGCGACGCCGTTTCTTCGCCGGGCGTCGTCACCAGCAGGGCGCCCGTCACTTCCTGATGTCCTGTCACGTTTTGCAATGCCTCACGGGGTTTTGCAGATGTTTACTGGCGTGTGACATTCGCTTATCGCAAAGATAACGGAATTATTTTCCGGCTGCGTGCAGTATCGAGCGTGGGTAATCGGGGTTGTGTCAGTCTCCCGTAATGCAGGATGAGGTAGATGTACCTCGTGTGGCTGCGAAACAGGCGGCCCACTGTTGCCATTGTCTGATGCATGTCGTCGTCATACTGCCGGGGGGGGATCGTGAGGGTGTGCTCGATGAACAGAGGTTGGATGTTGTCACTGGGCCTGCTGGCAGTCACACCGGCGGAGGCCGGATTATGGAACGTGGCCTGGGACAACGATCTCTTTACCGGGACTGATCGCGGCTATACCAACGGTTTGCGTCTCTCATGGCTGAGTACGGCGGCAGAGCGCAACGACAGCTGCCGTTTCTGTGTCGCCGCCGGCGTACGCGATGGCCTGTCCTGGCTGCCGGGGATCGGCAGCCCTGAATCTGATCATGCGCTGGCGGTCAGCCTGCAACAGGCCATGGTGACGCCGGAAAACATCGAGCTCGACACCCCGCAATACGATGACATCCCCTATGTGGGTTACCTGTCGATCGACGCGGGCCTGTATGCCTGGAACCGCACCCGCCTGACCGGTTATGGCATCACGATCGGTGTGACCGGGCCGGATTCCGGCGCCCGGCGTACACAGGAATGGGTGCACAAGGTGACCGGCAGCACCGACCCCCGAGGCTGGGAAAACCAGCTGGGCCCGGATGTGGTCGGCGGGGTTCAGGCGATGCATGCGCGTCGCTTTTTCCTCAGTGGCGATCCGTCAGAGATCCAGCACGAATTTGTCTGGGGTGCGGGGGCGACGGCAAGCTCGTTCATCAGCAGTGGTGAAGTTGGCATCTTCTGGCGCATGGGCCGCAACCTGCCCGGCAACTTTGTGCCCGAGTACGCCGGCATGTCCTCGTCCGTCGGCCTGCCGGGCATGCTTGACGCGCCGGGCGCCGGCTGGACGGTCTTCGCCGGCTTGCTCGGTGAGGTGATCCCGTATTCCTACATCGAGGACAAGGCCGGGCCGTACCAGTTCGAACAGGAGCCGGTGGTCGGGCATGTCAGTGTTGGCGCTGGCCTGCACTCGAACAACTTCCACTTCGCCCTGACCGTGCGCGCCACGACGGCACAGGAGCAGACCAATAAGGAACCGCTGACCTTCGGCACCCTGTCGTTCACCTGGCGCATGTGATCAGTCCGCCTCAGCCAGATACTGGTTCTTCAGTTTCACGTAATTGCCTGCCACATAGGGCAGAAATTCCCGCTCCTCGCGCGTGAGCGGGCGCACCTGCGTCGCCGGCTTGCCACGATAGAGAAACCCGGACTTCAGCCGCTTGCCCGGCGGCACCAGCGAGCCGGCGGCCAGAATCACATCGTCCTCGATCTGCGCCCCGTCCATCACGATGGCCTGCATGCCGATCATCACCCGGTTGCCGATATGGCAGCCGTGCAACATGGCCTGATGGGCGATGGTCACATCGTCACCGATCGTCAGCGCGAAACCACCGGGGTTGAACGGAGAATCGTGCGTGATGTGCAGCACGGCGTTGTCCTGCACACTGACCCGGGCGCCCAGCTCGATAAAATGCATGTCGGCCCGGATAACGGCCCCCGGCCAGACGGAACAGTCCTCGCCCAGGCTGGCATCGCCGATCACCTGCGCCGACGGATCCACCCACACACCTGCCCCGCATTGCGGCGTTTTGCCGCCGAATGACCGTACTGCCATGTTGCCCCCTGTGCTGAGTCGTGCGGCCTCTGAAACTGGCACTTGATAGTGGTATTGTCCACCCTGATATCCAGAAATCATGTCCCGGCAGCGGTGCTGCCTGACCAATCGGCAAGAGCGTGACTATGAGCAAGAATCCCCTGATCGACTACCCCGGCCTGCCGCCCTTTTCCGACATCCGCCCCGAGCACGTCGAGCCGGCGGTCCAGGCCCTGATCAGTGACGGCCGCGCCCGCATCGCTGACGTGCTGAAAAGCGGCGGCCCGTGGAACTGGGACAACCTGGTCAACGCCCTGGATGAAGAAGACGACCGCCTCGGCAAGGCCTTCGGCCCCGCCGGGCACCTGAATGCGGTGGCCCAGAACGAAGCCCTGCGCAACGCCTACAATGTCTGCCTGCCGCAACTGTCCGAATACGGCACCGAAGTGGGCCAGAACGCCGAACTGTTCCGCGCCTACCAGAGCGTCCGCGACAGCGCCGAATTCGCCACCCTGACGCCCGCACAACAGAAAGACCTGGACGACACCCTGCGCGACTTCCGCCTCTCCGGCGTCGACCTGCCGGCGGACAAGAAAGCGCAGTACATGGAAAACAGCAAACGTCTCTCCGAGCTGACGTCCGCCTTTTCCGATGCCGTGCTCGACGCCACCCAGAGCTGGCGCCGCCATGTGACCGACGCTGCCGAGCTCGATGGCGTGCCGGACGTGGCGCTCGCAGGCGCCGCCGACAAGGCCAGGGAAGAAGGCCTGGACGGCTGGCTGCTGACCCTGGATTTCCCCTGCTACTACGCCGTGATCTGCCATGCCCGCAATCGCGCCCTGCGCGAGGACATCTACCGCGCCTACAGCACCCGCGCCTCCGACCAGGGGCCGGACGCCGGCAAATTCGACAACAGCGCACGCATGAACGACATCCTCGCGCTGCGCCATGCACAGGCCGAGCTGCTGGGCTTCGCCAGCTACGCAGAAAAATCCCTGGCCACCAAAATGGCCCGCGACGTGGACGAAGTGCTGGGCTTCCTGCGCGACCTCGCCCGCCGCGCCAAACCCCAGGCGGAAAAAGAACTGGCCGAATTGCAGGCCTTCGCCGCCGAACAGGGCGCCGGTGAACTGGCGCCGTGGGATATCGCCTTCTGGAGCGAACGCCTGCGCGAAGCGCGCTACAGCATTTCCGAAGAAGAACTGCGCCCCTGGTTCCCGGCCGAAAAAGTCATCGGCGGCATGTTCGCCGTCGTTGAAAAACTGTTCGGCATCCAGATCAAACAGCGCGACGACGTGGACACCTGGCACGCCGATGTCCGCTATTACGACGTGTTCGACGACAGTGGCCAGAAAATGGCCGGCTTCTACCTCGACATGTACGCCCGCACCGGCAAGCGTGGCGGTGCCTGGATGGACGATTGCCAAGTTCGCCGTCGCCGTGCGGACGGTTCACTGCAACTGCCGGTGGCCTACCTGACCTGCAACTTCGCCCCACCCGCCGGCGGCAAACCGGGCCTGCTGACCCACGATGAAGTGGTCACCCTGTTCCATGAATTCGGCCATGGTTTGCATCACATGCTGACCGAGCAGGAAGTCAGCGGGATTTCCGGTATTAACGGCGTGGCCTGGGATGCGGTCGAGTTGCCGAGTCAGTTTATGGAGAACTGGTGCTGGACCGAAGAAGGCATCCGCCTGATTTCAGGTCACTACGAAACCGGCGAGCCTTTGCCTGCGGAAAAACTGGAAAAGATGCTGGCGGCGAAAAACTTCCAGAGCGCCATGGGCATGGTGCGGCAACTGGAGTTTTCCATCTTCGATATGCGTATCCATGCCGAATACAAAGACGGCCTGGATATCCAGCAGATTCTGGATGAAGTGCGCGATGAAGTGTCGGTGATTCGCCCGCCGGCCTTCAATCGTTTCCAGAACAGCTTTGGGCACATCTTTGCCGGGGGGTATGCCGCAGGCTACTACAGCTACAAATGGGCGGAAGTGTTGTCTGCTGATGCGTATTCCCGCTTTGAAGAAGAAGGCATCTTCAATGAAGAGACCGGGCGGGCGTTTCGGCGTCATATCCTGTCGCAGGGCGGCAGCCGTGAGCCGATGGAGCTGTTTGTTGCGTTTCGTGGGCGTGAGCCGAGTGTGGAGCCGTTGTTGCGGCATAGCGGGATTGCGGCGTGATCAGGCGGCGGTTTATTGCTGGTGCCACCTGCCCCGAGTGCGGCGCCCTGGATAAGATTGTGCGGGTGGAGGATGGTGACATGCTCTGGATGGAGTGTGTTGCCTGTGGGATGCGTAAGGATCTGGATGCGGAGCCGTCGGTTGCGGAGCTGCCAGCGGAGGGCGGTGGTAGCCCGGTGGTGTGGAAATCGGGGAAATGATTGGATTGTGGCAAAGAGTGATCGCCTGAAATGATCGCTTTTGTGTTGCTTTTTCTGAGTGACATCTGCATCAGGACTGTACCTGGCACGGGTGAAGTGTGCTGGCTTGCAGAGGGCGGGATTGGCCGTGTCATGCATGTATTTGCGGTGGTGGTGTGGCTGAGGCAGCGGACTAAAGTCGCCTTTTGCCTATCACCCGGACCGCGCGGCTCGTAGAAAAATGCAGTCTTATATTTTAAAGAGCTGCGAGGGGATTTTGATGTGCTTTCCTATAATGTTGTGCCGCGTGCGTCGTTATTCGATATACGTGCGAGCGTTCTAATACCTGCTAGCCATAGGGAAATCGATGCTAGAACCAAATTTTTCTGAATCACAGCTACAGCAAGCTGTTAACTCTGCGTTTATCAGGTTAATTTTTGAGGAGCGCGGAGAATGGGTCTTTGCGAACGTGCCTTCTCTATTTGATGAGTTTGTGCTTGGTTGGGATTCGGCATTTTACTTTCCATGGTTGCCTCACCCTGCGCTAGAAGAACATGAAGGCTGCAATTTTTTCATTCAGTATAAACTTTCGTGTGAGTTGACTACCAGAGGTGCTGGGCAATGGAACGATTGGAAAGAGCCCTATCTTCGATTCAAAATCCCGCATAGCACCAAAGGTCCGGATAACAGGCATCAAGATGACTATCACCAGTGGGAAAGGCTTAAAGAGCTTGCAAATAAAAATTACCCCACGTTTTACGCGACAAATTCAACTCTAAAAAAAGAAAATCTTAAAGAAATATCGAAGGATGGTAGCTTGCTATGCAAAACGCCTTTCCTGGATGTGCGAGATATTACCCAGCTACATAAATATGTGACGTTTACGGAGACTAGCGATTTCTTTTTGCTTCATAGTGAAATAGAAAAATCCCCCAGATTGGGTAACGATTTCATTTTTGAGCGTCTCCGCGAGACGAGAAAAGCATCAATGTCAGAATCAAATAGACTGCTTTATGAATCACTAAAGGAGCTAGCGGTTAATGATGAGAGTTGGCAGGTGGATTTGCGTCAAATATCTGACTCGCTTTCAAGTGGAAGTGACGTAGGAAAAGTATGGCTTGTGCGGAGCCTGCTGAGTGGTTTTATCGGGCGGCATATTGGTGCGCAAATGTTTTGGTATCCAGGTCGTGGCTAACAGTCGCAGCGCCGAAGTCCGGGACACGCACGAATAAAGCGGGAGAAGTCCGGGACAGGCACAAATTGGACAATCTCTTACAACGATCCGATCAATAAGCCGACATCCGGTTTGGCAGATTCCGTTTATGGTGGCAACTCAATCAGCCGGTGACGAAGTTCAGGACACGCATGAACTGTCTTAATACCTGTTATGTTTCACGAGGTAGGTAGCAAGGATGACTGAAATACTTTTTGAAAGAGTAAGCATCAAAGGTCGGAATTGGGTTCGAACTCACGCAACGGATACAGAAGGTTTTGCTCTTTGCTCAAATGCGATACACGAAGAAAATGAAGCAGTGGAGCTTGGTGAAGGCAAAGTAACATGCCCTGATTGCATCGAAATCATAAAAAAATGCAAAGGAATATCTGACACGGATCTACAGCCAGAGTATGACAATGAACTTTTCTGGAAGCAATAAAACATGAGTAAGAATATAGTTCGATTTCCTAAACGCTCTGGAGACAGAAAGCGATTAGAAGCCAAAGAAGGAAAGCTAAGCTGCGAAGTTTCAGAGCGTTGGATTAAGTTTTCTTCCGCATCTGACAAATTTGATCATATTGAGTATCTATCACTTGATATTATGACTAGAGGTTCAAATGACAAAGATAGGAAGCTTTGCGAAATCATTGTTGACAAACAACAGCTTATGAAAATTTTAGCAGAGTTGCCAGTCAATGACAGAACCAAAACATAACAATCGCATGCAGTGGAATAGAAGTCCGGGACACGCACAAATTGGACAATCTCTTACAGCGATCCGGTCAATAAGCTGACATCCGGCTTGGCGAGTTCCGGTTATGGTGGCGACTCAATCAGCAAGGAGCGCTGCCATGACCCAGTCTCGAGCATCCCAGATATCCCTGGATGACACCCCTTACTACCACTGCATTTGCCGCTGTGTCCGGCGTGCCTTTCTATGTGGCAGGGATCATTACTCAGGCCAGGACTACGAGCATCGCCGACAGTGGGTAGTGGACCGGCTTGCCTTGCTGGTGGAAGTCTTCGCCGTCGACCTGTGCGCTTATGCGGTGATGTCCAATCATTACCATCTGGTACTGAAGATAGACCGCCATCGCGCGCTGTCCTGGTCATCCGAGGAGGTGGCTGAGCGCTGGATGAGACTGTTCTCCGGTCACCCCTTGGTAACACGTTGGCAGGCTGATGTGGCTGACACTGAAATCCAGGACACACACGAATTGGACACCTACAGCGATCCGGTCAATAAGCTGACATTCAGCTTGGCGGGTTCCGGTTATGGCGGCAACTCAATCAGCAAGGAGTGCTGCCATGACCCAGTCTCGAGCATCCCAGATTTCCCTGGACGATATGTCGTACTACCACTGCATCTGCCGTTGTTTCCGGCGCGCCTTTCTATGGGCTCACTGGTGCGTTTGCAAGTCTTTGCCGCCTCGACGGGGCGATGTTGGGTGTCAGGACAAAGATTTGCGTGTGCGCTGGGATAGCGGTTCAAGGTGTTGGCGGGCTGCTCAATGATAAATGGATGCGTGCCCCTGACTGTTCTTCCCGAGAAGTGGAGCGTTGATTCGGCACAAGGGAGTGGTATGATATTGTCATACTTCTCCTGTGCTAGGAGCACCAGCCATGAGCATGCATCGGAAAACCATCACACTGACTGAACAGCAAGACGACTGGGTGAAGGGCCAGATTGAGAGCGGTCACTTTGGCAATGACAGCGAGTATATCCGCGATCTCATCCGAAGAGATCAGCTGGCCAAAGAACGTCTTGCCATGCTGAGACAAGCCCTCGCTGCAGGTGAGTCAAGCGGTGAGCCCAGACCGTTGGATATATCGGCAATCAAGGCGGCTGGCCGTAAGCGGACCAAGGCGGCAGATTAGTGCTGAAGCTAAGCGTCACGCCGAAGGCGGAATCAGACCTCGTCGGAATCTGGATGTATACCTGCGAAGAATGGGGGGTTGATCAGGCGGATAAATACCTGGATCAACTGGAGGGTGGAATGAAGCAGCTGATTAACCATCCATCGCTTGGCGCGGACTACGCCCATGTTTTTCCTGGGTATCGCAGATTGCAGGTCGAACATCACGCTGTTTTTTATCAAGTGTTTGAACTGGAGATTCTCGTTGTTCGTGTTTTGCACGAAGAGATGGATGCACCAGAGAGGCTTCTGGACTAACGGTGGCTATTTTCGGTGCAGTTCCAAGTTTTCCATCCAACACCAAAGATAGGTTTCGGCACACGCATGAGTTGTCGGCCTAGCTCGGTTCGGGATGTGATTTTGACGGCATCTGTCATTATAAATGTATGCGTGTCCCCGACCATGTCCTTATTTTTCCAAAGGAGACTACAGGGTAATGAGCGCTGGGTTGCCATTGTTCGTCGTTGCTGTCCTTGCCACGACAATTCTAGCTGTTTGGGTAATAGCAGGGGCTGGCAGTAGGGGGAAGAGATTTATAATCTTCTGTATAGCGATGCTTCTGCTTTCTTCATCGTGGACGGCTTTGTTATTTTTCGGCGTATTCCATCCAATAGGAGCTTTGGCGATGGCGGCTGGTTTTATAAGCTCAGTTCTAATCATGTTTGTGCCTGTTTTTTTCAATAGATCCGGCACTAATGACGAAGTTCAGGAAACAGACGAACTTCGGTATCGAAAGCCGGAATAGACATGAATTGTCGGTTTAGTTAGGTATGGGGGTATGGTTTCGATGGCCTCTGTCATTATAAATTTATACGTGTCCCCGATTGGTTTTTGGTTCCTTTGTGTCTAGCGATAGCCTACGGTGCACGCAAAGCCTGGATGCAGAGCTACCTGCGATGCTATTCGGGAGGCATCGCCGGTGACTCCATCAGTAGGCCAGAGAAAGGCCAGGCCGCTCCTCTCTCAACGCCTCTCGAAATAACTCAAAAAACGCAACAACCCGGTACGACTCCCCTCAACCCCCATATCACTCCCCGCCACGGTCACCAAAAAATTCCGCTCCCCCGCCGCCACCTCTTTCCACACCTGCTCCGGCGCCACCAGCGTGGCAGTGGCACCTTCCGTTTCCCCTTCGCTCACACTGGCCACACCACGCCGGATCGCCAACGTAAACGCCTTGCCAGTATCGGTAAAACGAAATCCGATATGCGCATCCACCTCCAGCGTCTCTTCCGCTTTCAAAAGAATCGGCATGGTATGCATGTAATTCTCAATCGGTAATGAAGCCAGAAACGCCGGCGGTGTCTTCATGCGGAAGCCGGGCACCAGCCCGTCGCGCAGTTCCTCGGCCATGGTCAGGTAATAATGACGGGCATTCGGGTTGCTCTCTGCTTCGCCCAGTGTGCGCAGCGCCGCCGCGCGCAGATCAGTCACGCGCTGGTCATCGGGCAACACGACCAGGAGGTAATCAGTAAGCTCAAGCGCCCATTGCGCCTCGCCGTTTTCCTGCGCGGCGACAGCGCGCTCAAGCAGGGCCTGTGCGCCACCGGCGAGGTCTGCCATGGCAGCGGCTTTCTGCGCTAGTGGCAGGGGTTGCAGGTGTGCAGGGTTACCGTCGAACCAGCCCAGATAACCGTCAAAGATCGAGCGCACGGACCAGGCCACGGTGCCGTAGTATTCCTGTAGCCAGGGATGCCCGGCGAGATGCGGCGGCAGGGTGACGCGCTGGATGATGTCGTCCGGTGTCAGGCCGTGGTTCATATAGCGCACGGTCTGGTCGTGCACAAAGCGGATGGCGTCGCGGTAATCGGTCAGCAATGCGGTGATGGTGTCGGCGCCACTGACCGGGCGCGTGTGGCTCGGCACCAGGTGTTCGGCGTGCAGGGCGCGCATCTGGTCCAGGCTGTTGGCCCATTGCAGTACGTCGCGGTGGGGGGTGCCGCGGATGGTGTACAGGTTGGGGAAGGTTTCATAAATATTGTCGCCGGAAAACAGCACGCGTTTCGCCGGGTACCACACCATGATCTGGTCGTTGGTTTCGCCCGGTGCATGGACCAGCTCAAGCTCGACGCCGGCAATGCTGACGTGCATCCGGTCGGCGAAGGTGTGGGTGGGCGGCAGCGCGTTGAGGGTGTGGTCCGGTGTCAGCAACAGCGCTTTGCCGATGCCCGCGTTGACCAGACCATCCTCCTCCAGGTGGTTGCCGAACATGCGCATGGAGCGTGTGGTGATGATCGGTTGCACCACGTTGATCACGCGATTGATGTAGTACGCCGTGCTGTCGTGCGCATAGACAGGAATGTCGCGCCCCTCGGCAAAGGCGGCGGCGCCGAACACGTGGTCGGTGTGGTTATGGGTATAGATAATGGCGGCCACGGGCTTGTCGCTGATGGCGCGGAAGGCCCGCAATACCTTCCCGGCCCCTTCCACGCTTTCCAGCGTGTCGATAATGATCAGCCCGTCGTCGCCCTCGATCATGATGCTGTTGGCAAGCCCGAAGCCCACTGCGACATGGACGCCTTCGGTGACTTCAATCACTTCCCGCTCGAACAGTTCGCTGTGGGCATGCAGCCCCTCCGGAGAACGCAGCGGCGTGGTGGTGGCGGCTTCGTCGCCGCATCCGCCGAGCAAGGCGGCGGTCAGCAGCAGGCACAGGTGGCGCATGGCAAAGGCTCCCTTGTTGTTATGGCTTCCATTCTAGGCTGGGCGCGGCGCCGGTTTTCGGGCTAAATGGCCAGAAAATCGTGCGAAATGGCCATGATGGAACCAGAAGGATTGAAAACGCCCACCACCCTGGCCAGTTGGCCACTGGCGGTGGCCCGTGCGCTGGACGCGGATGGCCGCGATGGTGCTGCCCTGCTGGCAATGGCGGGCCTGAGCCAGCCAGTGCTGGAAGCCTCGCCGGGGGGCCGTGTGCCGACGGCGCTGATGACGCGGCTGTGGGCACTGGTGCAACAGCAGACCGGCGACCCGGCCTTTGGCCTGAAAGTGGCCGGCCACGCTCAGCCGCTGCACTTCCGCGACCTGGGCATCATGATGCTGGCCTGCCAGCGGCCGCTGGACGTGTTGCTGGCGTTGGTGCGCTACTACCGGCTGATCTCCGACAGTGTGCATGTGCAACTGGTCAGCCAGCCGGGCCGGCTGGGCCTGTGCATTCGCGAGCTGCCGCAGGTGCCGGTGCACCCGATGGCGCTGGATGCGTTCACTGCCGGGCAGTTGCGCATGATGAAGCTGGTGGGTGGTGACACACTGCGCGCGGTGGCAGTCAGCCTCAGCCGCCCGGCGCCGATACAGCCCGCGCCCTGGCGCAAGGCGTTCGGTGTGCTGCCGGCCTTCGGTGCCCCGGAAACCGTGCTCTGGTATCCCCGGGATCTGCTGGAAGCACCCCGTCTGGGTGGCAATGAGGCGCTGGTGCGGCAGGGCGAATCCGGCGTGCAGGCTTATCTCGCTGGCCTGGACGGCGCGCCGGGCCAGGACCCGGTGGCACAGGCCCGGCAGGTGCTGCGCGCCGGCTTGCCGGCGATCGGTACGCTGGACGACCTGGCGCGGGCGATGGGGCTGGGGGTGCGCTCGTTGCGCCGTCTGCTGGATCAGGCCGGGCCGGGTTTTCGTGCCCTGAAAGACGAAGTGTTGATGGAGCAGGCCTGCCAGTGGCTGCGCGACACCCGCCTGCCGGTGGGCGAGGTGGCTGCGCGGCTGGGCTTCAACGACGCCGGCAGTTTCAGCAAGGCGTTCCGCCGACACACCGGCACCACCCCGCTGCGCTGGCGCCGGCATCATCCGGTGGGCTGAATCAGGCGCTGACCTGGGCGAGCCAGTCGTTCAGGTTGTAGTAGTTGGTGACGCGCGCCACCCTGCCCTCGCGGATCTCGAAGAAGGCGCCCGCCGGCAGGCGGTAGGTCTGGCCGTTGGCCTCCGGCAGCCCCTCATCCATGGTCCGGTATTCTCCCAGCACGACGAATTCCGCCGCTGCGTGGCGCCCGTCGCCGCTGGCCATGATGACCATATCCTCCAGCCTTTCCTGGTAACAACGGTTCATGCGCGTCATGAAGGCTGCAAAGGCGTCGCGGCCGGTTTCGCGCTCACCCTGGTTGATGTCGTGGATCACGTCGTCGGTGAGCAGGGCCAGGAAGCGGTCCATGTCGCCGGCGTTGAAGGCGTCGTAGTAGTCGCGGATCAGTTGTTCGGAGGTCGCGTGCATGAGCTCTGCCTGTACAGAGGGGAAAGGGTGCAGTGTAGCAGGTGAAAATCCCGACATAATCCGGATTTCATGGCCCGCCAGGATGGGGTGGCGATGCGCCATTTCGGTGCTAAGATCGGAACGTTACATTGGCCAATGTAAAAATAACAATCCCCGCGAGGAGGCCGTGTCATGTTGCGCCGCGCAGACCCGAACCGGGTGCTGAAACTGAAGAAATGGGGCTACCTTTTGTTCTGGTTGTCCGTGCTGCCGATCCTGCCCCTGTCGGCGATGATCGGACGCGAATCCGGCACCCAGGATTACTGGGCCTGGTTCATCTACATTGTCATCTTCGGCATCGTGCCGATCCTGGATTACATCATCGGCAAAGACCCCAGCAACCCGGATGAAGCCGTCCAGGTGCCGGCCATGACCCAGGAAACCTTCTACCGGGTGCTGACGTTACTGATGGTGCCGCTCTGGTACGGCGTGTTGCTTTATGCCGGCTGGGTGTTCGTGAACAACGACTACGGCTGGTTTGGCCAGCTCGGCTGGATTGTGTCCATCGGTACGGTCGGCGGTGTCATCGCCATCAACCTGGCGCACGAACTGATCCATAAAGACCCAAAACTGGAAAGCTGGGCCGGCGGCCTGCTGCTGGCTTCGGTAACCTATGCGGGTTTCAAGGTGGAGCATGTGCGCGGCCACCATGTGACCGTGTCTACGCCGGAAGATGCATCGTCGTCGCGTTACAACCAGGGCGTGTACGCGTTTCTGCTGCATGCGTTTCCGCATAATTTCATCAATGCCTGGAAACTGGAAAAACAGTATCTGGCGCGCAAGGGCAAGAAGAATATCAGCCTGCACAACGAGCTGATCTGGTGGTACGGCATCTCTGCCCTGCTCGGTGTGCTGTTCTGGTTTCTGTTTGGCTGGCAGGGTGTACTGTTCTTCTACGGACAGAGTTTCGTCGCCGCCTTTACGCTCGAAGTGATCAATTATATCGAGCACTACGGGTTGCATCGTCGCGTGCTTGAGAATGGCAAGTACGAGCGGGTGACGCCGGCACATAGCTGGAACTCGAATTATTTTCTCACCAACCTGGCGCTGTTCCAGTTGCAGCGGCATTCGGATCATCACGCCTACGCCAAGCGGCGCTATCAGGTGCTGCGACATTACGACGACAGCCCGCAACTGCCCGGTGGCTACGCGAGCATGTATGTGCTGGCGCTATTTCCACCGTTGTGGAAGAAGGTAATGAACCCGCGTGTGGAAGCCTATTACCAGGGCGAGATGGATCAGCTGTTCCGCACGGGCAAACGCGTTAACAACATTTCCTCTGCATGACATGAAAAGCTGCGGCGCGGTGGTTCAGCCGCGCCGCAGCCATGCTTGCTTCCACCGCTCCCGATACGGCAGGCAAAAAATCAGCACCAGCCCGCTTGCGGAAATCATGCAGAACCAGCACACCAGCCCGGCGCCGAAACCATAGTGCGCTGCACAAAGCCCCAGTGACACCACCAAAAGCGCCATGCCGGCGAGGCGCCAGCGTTGTCGCCGCGCAGCCGGTGGCACCTTCCGGTGCCGGCCCGGCCGCGCAGCAGAGCGCCGCATCGCCATGCACAACAGCAGCAAGGCGATAAAGGTCAGCAGGCTGGCCAGCAGGATCACGATATCGACTCCAGCGATGCCGCATGGCGTGCGCGCTGTGCCGGCGAACGGCGCGCCTGGCGTGCACGGCGTTGCAGGTAACGGGCCGTCATCGCCAGTAGCGCGCTGATGGCGAGCATCGCGACATCAAACCAGACAAAGACGCTGTCGCCCTGCATCAGCGTGCTGGGCAAGCTGCGTGCGGTAGTCAGCGCATTGACCAGGGGCAGCAATGCACACAGGGCGGCGGTAAGCCACAGTTGCGCCAGCCAGCCACGCAGGCCCGGCCGCAGCCAGGCAAACAGCAGGCCCAGCGTCCAGACGATAAAGAACAGGTGGATCTCCCACTCGGCACGCTGCGCCATGCCGACCGGCAGCAGCCGGTTGGCCCAGAAATAACTCACCATGGCGGTGGGCAGCCCGATCACCACGGCGCGGTTGAGCGCCGTCACCAGCCGCACGCCAAACGGTTGCCGCTGCCCGGCCTGCTTTGGCTGGCGCTTGACCACCCACAGCACCAGCCCGGTACCGATCATGGCGGTGCCGGCCAGCCCGGCCAGACACAGCAGCAGGCGCAGTGCGGGTTCGGCAAAGCGCGCGATATGCAGGCCGTACAGGACGCCGAAGGTGGTGGCCGCAGCCGACGGGTTGCCGGCCGCGCGGACGAATTCGCCGGTCACGCCATTGAACACGGCCACCTGCGGATTGAAGGCGATACGGCTGCTGTCGAGGCGCTGGATATCCACCCGCGCGGCGCGGTCGCCAGGATGATGCACGGTCACGATGCCGGCGGCGGCCCCGTCCCAGCGGGCACTGGCTGCCGCCAGCATGGGCGCGAAGTCGGCCAGCGCGGCGGGCTCGCCGGTGGCTTCGGGGGCGGGCAGATGGCCGACGGCCTTGTTAAAGAAGGTGCGGCCGGCCTCCGGGTAGAGCGGCTGCGGGTTAAACGGCAGGTACAGGAACATCAGCGTGAGCAGCCCGGTATAGGTGATCACCAGATGATAGGGCAGCGACAGCACCGCCAGCGCATTGTGGGCATCCAGCCAGGAGCGCGGTCCTTTTCCCGGGCGGAAGGTAAAGAATTCCTTGAAGATTTTCTTGTGCGTGATGATGCCGCTGATCAGGGCGATGAGCATGATCATGGCGCACAGGCCCACGATCAGCCGCGCCGGAATGGCCGGCATATAGTGCAGGTCAAAATGCAGGCGGTAGAAGAATTCGCCACCCCGGGTGTCGCGGGCCGTCAGGGCGTCGCCGGTCTGGGGATGGATCAGGGCGTCGCCGAAGCTGCCGTCCGGGTGCTCCCAGAAGGCGAACATTTCCGCCGGGTTGCGCGGGTCCGGCAGGCGGATAAACCAGCGTGTCGCATCGGCGGCATGGGTGTTGAGATAGCGGGTGGCGCTGTCGAGCGCAGCCTCGGCGCTGACTACCGGCACGTTCAGTTCCGGCCGCATCCACTGCGATATTTCCTGGCGGAAATAAGTCGCGGTGCCGGACAGAAAGATCATGAACAGCAGCCAGCCGACCACCAGCCCCGACCAGGTATGCAGCCAGGCCATGGACTGCCGGAAATTCCCTTTCATGCGCCCGCTCCCTGCCACAGCAGCCACACCGGCAACGCCATCAGTGCCGCCGGCACCAGCAGGCCAAGCCAGGCACGCAGGCTGTCACGGGCGGCAAAGGTCCAGAGCGCGGCGCAGGCAAATACCAAAAAACCGGGCAACATCCCGGTGAGTACGGCGTCCGCGCGGGTGGTATCGGTGAAACGCACCAGCAGTAGCGCGATCATCCAGCCACTGAGCACGGCCAGCCCGTAGCCGCCGAACAGTGCAGCAATGAGACGGGACAGCACGGCCAGCGCGGGCCGCCAGGCGGGGCGCGTTGTAAAGCTCATCATCCGGGCATCTCGGGCGACCGATGCGGGTGCAATCGGGTTGCATGGAAATAGAAATCGTTATCATTCTCCCAGCATCACTGGCCGGATGCAATCAGGGTGCCGGGTCAGGGGGTGACCTGGAACCGCAGCACGCCGATCAGTTGCCCGCCTTCGGTGATGACCCGCACTCGCCAGCGGCCGGCCGGCGCAGCGGGGAAATTGCGCTTGTGGGTCCAGGCGCGGTAGCCCTGCTGGCGGCCACCGCGAATATCCAGCGGGATGCGGTCCACCTCGGCCCCATCCTGGTACCAGACGTGGTAGATGCGCTCGTTCAGGCCGCGTGGTGCCCGGATGGCCGTATAGGCAAACAGCCCGTTGTTGCGCAAGGTGGCGCTGTCGAGCCGCGCGAGGCGCTCGCCGGGGGTGCGCTCGCCATTATTCAGTTCGGTGGTGACGGCCACCTCGGTCAGCCGCAGCGTGGCGGGTGGAATCCAGGTGTGGACCAGATATACCAGCGCGCCGAGGGACAGCATCATCAGGCCCACCAGGGGGGCGCGCCACCAGCGGCCCAGTGGCACGGTCTGGGCCAGGCTCGGGAACGAGAGCACGGCGGTAATCAGCGTGGCGAGCTTGTAGCTCTCGGCGGTGGTCAGGTGCAGCAGGATCGGCAGCGCGGTCAACAGCACGGCGAACAGTGTCAGCGAATGGAACGCCAGGTATTGCCAGCGCCGCCGTGCCAGCCACTTGTAGTACAGCGGGTCCACCACGGAGATCAGCGCCGCCGCCATCAGCAGGCCGGTGAAGACCAGCTGGCCGCTGTCCCAGGTGGTGGCGAGCATAAAGAACGGCAGCACGAAGAACAGGCTCTCCTGGTGCACCATCTGCGTCAGGAAGGCCAGCACCGGCGGCGGCAGCTGTACCCCGAAGCGCGCGGCAATCCCCCTCCGCAGCACGTTCTCCAGCGTCAGCCAGACCCAGCTCACCAGCATCAGAATGGCGATCATCTGGGCCAGGCTTTCCTTGCGTTCCACCAGCACCAGGCTGGCCACGCCGGAGACGAAGCCGAACAGTGCGATCAGGCCCGGGTGGCGGCGGGCCATGTCGATCAGCCAGAGAATCAGGGATTTCAGTCGTTGCATACCGTTAGGGGAATGGCGAAGTTGGCCCAAGGATACCGGCCGGCTGCCACCGCCGCAGCGGCCTTTACAGTTTTTTAGCCTGGCCGCCCGGGGTTGAAAACCCGGCGGGCAGCCCCAGAAAGCGCCCATCTGCAATACTGAACCAGCACACTGAACCAGAGAGGATATTCAGCACCATGGCGGAGACAGCCCGGACCGAAAAACGCGAATTCCAGACGGAAGTGAAACAGCTGCTGCACCTGATGGTGCACTCGCTCTATTCGAACAAGGAGATTTTCCTGCGTGAGCTGATCTCCAACGCCTCGGACGCTGGCGACAAGCTGTCGTTCCTGGCATTGCAGGATGACAGCCTGTTCGAAGGCGATGGCGACCTGCGCATCTGGATCGAGCCGGACAAAGAGGCCGGCACCCTGACGCTGCGCGACAACGGCATCGGCATGACCCGTGACGAGGTGGTGGCCAACCTGGGCACCATCGCCCGTTCCGGCACGGCGGAATTTCTGAGGCAGCTCAGCGGTGACCAGAAAAAAGACTCCCGCCTGATCGGCCAGTTCGGCGTCGGTTTCTACAGCGCCTTTATTGTCGCCAGCCGGGTCGAGGTCTTCACCCGCAAGGCCGGCGCGCCGGCCAGCGAAGGTGTGTACTGGTCCAGCGAAGGCGATGGCCAGTTTGAACTGGGTGAGGCCGAGCTGGCCGAGCGCGGCACCCGGCTGGTATTGCACCTGCGTGACGACGAAAAGGAATTTCTGGATAGCTGGCGGCTGAAGTCCCTGGTGCGCAAATACAGCGACCATGTGGCCGTGCCGGTGATGATGCGCGAAGAACCCGCCCCGGCCGAAGATGGCGATGACACGCCGGCGCCGGCCTGGGAACAGGTCAATGCCGCCACCGCCCTGTGGACGCGCGGCAAGTCCGAAATCAGTGACGAGGAGTACCAGGATTTCTACAAGCACGTGTCGCACGACTACAGCGATGCGCTCACTTGGAGCCACAACCGGGTGGAAGGCAAGCTCGACTACACCTCGCTGCTGTATGTCCCGGGCAAGGCGCCGTTTGATCTCTGGCAGCGTGAAGCGCCGCGCGGGCTGAAGTTGTATGTACAGCGCGTGTTCATCATGGACGACGCGGAACAGTTCCTGCCGCTGTACCTGCGCTTTATCAAGGGCGTGATTGACAGCAACGACCTGTCGCTGAACGTGTCTCGGGAAATTCTGCAGAATGATCGCACGGTCGCGGCACTGAAAGCCGCCATGACCAAGCGCGCGTTGGGTATGCTGGAAAAACTGGCGGACAACGACGCGGAAAAATACCAGCAGTTCTGGGATGAATTCGGTGCGGTCCTGAAAGAAGGCCCGGCGGAGGATTATGCCAACCGTGAGGCCGTCGCCAAACTGCTGCGCTTTGCTTCCACGCAGACCGGCGACGCTGCGCAGAACGTCAGCCTGGCGGATTACGTCGGCCGCATGAAGGAAGGCCAGAAAGCGATCTATTACGTCGTCGCCGACGGGCACCGCAACGCGGTGGGCAGCCCGCACTTGGAAGTGTTCCGCAAAAAGGGTATCGAAGTGCTGTTGCTGTCGGACCGCATTGATGAATGGCTGATGAGCCATCTGAATGAATTCGACGGCAAGCCGTTGCAGGACGTGGCGCGCGGCGCCCTGGATCTGGGCGAGCTGGAGGACGAGGCCGAGAAAAAGGCGCATGAAGAAACCGACAAGCAGTTTGCCTCGCTGACGGCGGAAATCGCCAAAATACTGGAAGCGGATGTCGACAGCGTGCGGACTACCCACCGGCTGACGGATTCCCCGGCCTGCCTGGTGGTGGCTGAGCACGACATGGGCGCGCAGATGCGCCGTATCCTCGAAGCCGCAGGCCAGAAAGTGCCGGATGCCAAACCGATCCTGGAGATCAATCCGGAACATCCACTGGTGCAGCGGCTGAACCAGGAAGGCAGCGATGAGCGCACGCGTGATCTGGTCATGGTGATCTATGAACAGGCACGGCTGGCCGGTGGCGATAACCTGAAAGACGCCGCCGCCTACGTGCAGCGTATCAATAAACTGTTACTGGAACTGAGCAGCTGATGCGTCGGGCGGGCGTCGCCTGCGGCGACACCCGCCGTGTCCATGCTCTGCCGGCCATGGCAAATTTTCTCACCAGATGGTGCATTGTTTGCTGGCTCACCGCGCCCGACGGAACGGGCGCAGAAGCCTTCAGACGACACGCCCCGGTTTATCCGGGGCATGTCATGACACCGGGCGTCGCGTAGCCGTTATTTACGGTGCGGCAACGCTGCCCTCGTAGACCGGTTCACATTCCTCGTCCATCTCCACCAGCGACAAGCCCTGCCGTAGCAGATCCAGTGGCGCACCCAGCAGTGCTTTCACATAGCTGACCGATTCTACCCTCGGCGCTGAAAACGGCCCGGCGATGCCCTGCGTCATGATCGTGCATCCGTGCCGGTCCACCACGGCCACACGGGCGTCGCTGAAACGGCGCTGGCCGAGGTCTACTTCGCCGAGCATCACCAGCCGGTTTTTCTCTGTCGCCATGGCGACGTCGCGGGCGCGGGCGATGCCCTCCCTGATCTGCCAGTCGGAAATCAGTGCAGTGAGGGTGGAGCTGCCATCGGTACGATCAAACAGACGCGCAAAGCCGGCCCCTTTTGTGGCCGCGATACCCACCGGGCCGGCGAACGCCAGGGCACCCAGGTCCACCAGATTGAAACGTTGCGTGCTCTGGTAGCGCGACAGTTCCTGATCAATATCGATGCCTTCGATGACCAGTTGATCGCCGCGCAGGGTGGCGTCGCCATCCAGTTGCGCGAGCCAGTCGTCCAGGCTGCGGCCGCGGGTGCGCAGCGAGGTGGTAAAGGCCAGTTGGCCGCTGGCCTGCTGATCGGGAGAGAGCTGCCGCAGAAACTGCTGCAGGGAAAAATCCCGCAACGACAGCCTGAGGTCATAGACCGGCATGTCCTCGGAATAATCTGCTGTCAGCGATCCTTCGCCGGTGCCGTCGAACAGTCGCGCGCGCAGGTTGGCCAGTGTAACCAGGCCATGGCTGGCGTCGATGTCGAGCGCGATGTCGCTGGCGGGGATGCCATGGATATCCAGCGTGTCCGCGTTGAGTTGTCCTTGCAGTGTCAGGCGTTGCGGCAGGGGGGCATCGCCGGCCTGCAGATGGATGTCACGCAGGTCCAGCGTGAGTGCGTTGGCCTCGAAGGTCTTTGAGGTGCCCTGTGTCTGTTGCGTCAGCGACAGGGTGCCATGGTCCACCCGCAGCCTGGCCAGGCTGGCGCCGCGACCGTTGTCCGGGCGGGTGGATGTCCGTTGCAGATTCAGGTTGCCTTCGGCATCGCGTACCAGATGCAGCGTGGGCGACGTGAGCGTCACGCTCTGCAGCACCGGTTCACCTCGCCATAGTGTGGCCCAGCTCAGGCTGACCTCCGCGTTGTCCGCGCTCGCCACCTCGGTGTCTCCCTGCATCAGGCTAAGGCTCTCTGCACTGGCGCCGGGAGACGGGAACCAGCGCAGCGTCAGCGGCCCGCCGATATCCAGCGTTGCGTTGAGACGCTCGGCGACGGCCTGTTCGAGGGCGTCGCGATAGGTGTCCGTGTCGATACGGCTGATCACCAGCGTGGCGATCACGGCCAGCAACAGCAGCACGGCCAGTGCAATGAGCGTGATACGGCGGAAAGTCATCCTGTTCTCCCGGTCTATCACAAAAAGGTCAGACGTCGGCGTAACCCTCCGCGCCCTTGAGCCAGCGGCGCAACAGCGCCTCGGCATTGGCCGGGTGGTCGGCCAGCAATCGTTCGGCCATGTCACGCGCCGGCACCATCAGTGCCTCGTCGCGCATCAGGTCAGCAATGCGAAACGCCAGCTCGCCGGTCTGCCGTGTGCCCAGCCATTCGCCGGGGCCGCGCAGGCGCAGGTCTTCTTCGGCGATGCGGAAACCGTCGCCGGTTTCGCGCATCACCGCCAGCCGGCGTCTGGCGGTCTGTGATAGCGGCGTCTGGTACAGCAGCACGCAATAGCTCTTGCCGCTGCCACGCCCGACCCGGCCGCGTAACTGATGTAACTGGGACAAGCCCAGGCGCTCGGCGTTCTCCATCACCATCAGCGTGGCGTTGGGCACGTCCACGCCCACTTCGATGACCGTCGTGGCCACCAGCAGCTGTGCCTCGCCACTGGCGAAACGGGCCATGGCGGCGGCCTTGTCTTTCGGCTTCATGCGGCCGTGCACCAACTCAATGGTGAGATCGGGCAAGGCGGTTTTCAGGTCTTCCCAGGTGGCCTCGGCGGCCTGGGCCTGCAAGGTGTCGGATTCTTCGATCAGGGTGCAGACCCAGTACGCCTGGGTGCCCTTTGCGGCGGCGGCATGCACGCGCTGGATCACATCGGCGCGCCGGCTGGCGGCGGGCAGCGCCAGTGTCTCGATCGGCTCGCGGCCCGGCGGCAGTTCGTCGATCACGGAGGTGTCGAGGTCACCGTACAGGCTCATCGCCAGGGTGCGCGGGATCGGCGTGGCGGTCAGCACCAGTTGGTGTGGCACCTGATTGTCCTGCCGGCCTTTCTCGCGCAGCGCCAGCCGCTGGTGCACGCCGAAGCGGTGCTGCTCGTCGATGATGGTCAGCCCCAGCCGGTGAAACTGCACGGCTTCCTGGAACAGGGCGTGGGTGCCCACCACCATGCCGACGCTGCCGTCGGCCAGTTTTTCCAGCGTTTCACGCCGGGCCTTCTGGCCCAGGCTGCCGGACAGCCACAGCACCTCAATGCCCAACGGCGCCAGCCAGCGCCGGAAACTGGCCAGATGCTGCTCGGCGAGCAGTTCGGTGGGCGCCATCAGCGCCACCTGGTAGCCGGATTCAATCGCCATCAGCGCGGCGGCGGCGGCCACCAGTGTCTTGCCTGCGCCCACGTCGCCCTGCACCAGGCGCAGCATCGGTGAAGGCAGTGCCAGGTCGGCAGCGATTTCATGAATCACCCGCTGTTGGGCGCCCGTGAGGCTGAACGGTAGCCCGTCGCAGAGTGTGGCGAACAATCGCTCGCCTTCGAGCACTGGCGCGCCATGCGCTTTCTGGCCAGCGCGCTTGCTCAACATGCCGAGCTGGTGGGCGACCATTTCTTCCATCACCAGCCGCTGCACGGCCGGATGGCCACCGGAGAGCAGCATGTCGACCGGATCATCGACGTTCGGGGCGTGCAGTTTGAGCAGGGCTTCGCGCAATGTGGGCAGGCCGTTGCGGGCCAGCAGGGCTTCCGGCAGCAGGTCGCGGGGCGGGTGCTGGTTGAGCAGCGCCAGTGCCTGTTGCATCAGCGTGCGCAGGCTGCGCTGTTGCACGCCTTCGGTGGTCGGGTACACCGGCGTCAGGCTCTTGTGCAGTGCAGGCAGGGTGTCGTCATCGGCAAGCTCGTACTCCGGGTGAAAAAACTCCAGCCCGGTGCCGCCCACGCGGACTTCACCGTAGACGCGAATGCGGCGGCCGCGTTCCAGGTTGTTCTTTTGCGCAGCGCTGAAGTGAAAAAACCGCAGGCTGATCATGCCGGTGCCATCGCTGACCTTGCACAGTAGGCTGCGGCGTTTGCCGAATAGGATGTCGGCGGCCATGATCTCGCCTTCCACCACCACGTGCTGCTCGGGGCGCAGGCGGCCTATGGGCGCGATGCGGGTGCGGTCTTCATAGCGGAAGGGCAGATGGAACAGCAGGTCTTCCACGGTGTGGATGCCGAGTTTCGCCAGCCGCGTGGCCGCGCGGGGGCCGACGCCCCGCAGCGAACCCACGGCGCGTGCGGCCAGCTCGCTCAATGGCCGAGACCTTCCTTCGGTACGGCCTGGCGGACGACCTCGATGGCTTTCGGGCGGGGGAAACTGTCACGCCAGACCAGCGCGATGGTGCGCATCGGCACCGGTTTCACAAACGGCCGCACCACAAAGGCATCTTCCTTGTAGCCGTGACTGTTGAGCGCGGAATCCGGCAGGATGGTGATGCCCAGCCCGCCCGCGACCATGTGCCGCAGCGTTTCCAGGGAACCCCCTTCGATCTGCACCAGGTTCTTGTGCTTCTCGGAATCAATCGCCGGGCACAGCTCCAGCACCTGGTCGCGGAAGCAGTGGCCTTCGCCGAGCAGCAGCAGGTTTTCTTCCAGCAACTGGTCCGGGCGGATGGCTTTCTGTTTTTCCCACGGATGACCGGCGGGCAACAGCACCGAGAAGGATTCCTCGTACATGCGCGCGCGCACCAGCCCGCCGCCGGAGAACGGCAGCGCGACGATGATCGCATCCAGCTCGCCACGCTCCAGCTTGCCGCGCAGCACATGGGTGTAGTTTTCTTCAATGAACAGCGGCATGCCCGGCGCGTTCTTGCGCACTTTCGGCACCAGCACCGGGAACAGATAGGGGGCGACGGTGAAGATGGCGCCCAGCCGCAACGGGCCGGCCAGCTGATCGCGCTGGGTGTTGGCCAGTTGCTCCAGCAGCTCGACCTGTTCCAGCACCCGTTGTGCCTGGGCGATCACCGGCTCGGCATCGGCGGTGACGCGCACCTCGCGCGGGCGGCGTTCAAACAGGCTCAGGCCGAGGTGCTCTTCCAGTTTGCGGATGGCAGCACTCAGCGTCGGCTGGCTGACGTGGCAGGCGTCGGCGGCGCGGCCGAAGTGTTTTTCCCGGGCCAGCGCCACCAGATAGCGAAGTTCTGTTAGTGTCATGACGTATACGTTAGCGGCCTATGGTAATCAGGTCTAGCTATGAATCATTGAGAATTAATAGGGGCAAATGCGGTGCCGGTCAAGGCACCTGCGGGGCGTATCACATGGCACATATCCTGATCCTCGGCCTGGGCGACCTGGGCGCCGGCCTTGCGCAGGCGCTGATGCGCGACGGACATCGCGTCAGTGCCATCCGCCGCCGTAATGAGGCCCCACCGGGGGTGGACCTGTATGCGCAGGATATCCTGGAAGGCACCCCGCTGCTGCCACCGGATCAGGTGGACCTGCTCTACATCATCCTGACACCGGATGGCCGTGACGAAGCCGCCTATCAACGTGTGTTTCTGGGCGCGCCTGCGCGCCTGCTGGATGCACTGGCCGGGCAGCAGCCCTTGCCGCCCGTGGTATTTGTGTCCAGCACGGCAGTTTACGGCGAGGCCGAAGGCACCGTGGACGAACTGACACCGCCGCGCCCTGCCCGCTTCAATGGCCGCATCCTGCTGGCGGCGGAAGAGGAGATCTCCCTGCGCACGGTGGGCACGAGTGTGCGCTTCTCCGGCATCTATGGGCCGGGACGCTTGCGGTTGTTACGCCAGGTGGACGCCATCGCAGGTGGCGAAGCGCCGCCTGCGCCGGTGCTGACCAACCGCATTCACAGCGCGGATTGTGTCGGTCTGTTGCGGCATCTGGGTGAGCGCTGGCTGAAGAACGATGCACCGCCGGCCGTGGTGATCGGTACGGATCAATGTCCGGTGTCGAATCTTGAGGTGCTGGGCTGGCTGGGTGAGCGGACAGGCCATCCACTCGGGTTGGTGGTGCCTGAACAGGTGCCCGGGCGGGCTGTGCACAGCGAGTACCTGGGCGGTGGTCAGTATCGCCTGCTGCATCCGGATTATCGCAGCGGCTATCAGGCGGTATTGCAGACGTTGCAGTGAACGCGGGCGCGCTTGACGCGCCCGCCGGGTATCGATTACTCGATGACCATCACACCATCCATTTCCACCTGCGCGCCTTTCGGCAGCGCGGCGACGCCGATGGCCGCACGGGCCGGATACGGCTGCTCGAAATATTCCGCCATCACTTCATTCACGGTGGCGAAGTGGCCCAGGTCGGTGAGGAAGATATTCAGCTTGACGATGTTCTGCAGCGAGCCGCCAGCGGCTTCGCACACGGCGGTGAGATTGTCGAAGACCCGGCGGATCGAGACGCTGATATCCCCCCCGACCAGTTCCATGCTGTCCGGATCGAGCGGAATCTGGCCACTGAGGTACACAGTGTCGCCGACCTTGATGGCCTGCGAATAGGTGCCGATGGCGGCGGGCGCCTTGTCGGTCTGGATCGTGGATCGGTTTGGCATGTCGTTGTCCTGTCTTGAGCAATGTGCCGGTGCGTTCAGGCATTCAGGCGGCTGATGCGGATGACGTTTTCCAGTTTCCGCAGTCGTTTGATCAGCCGGGCCAGATGAATCCGGTCACGCACCGTCACGGTGGCATTTATCACGGTCACCGTGGCGTCTTTCTCCGCCATGGTGATGGTGTCGATGTTGGAACCCAGTTCGGAAAAGGTGGTGGCCAGTGTGGCCAGCACGCCTTTCTTGTTCACCAGCTCTACCCGGATGGCGACGGAGAATTCCTGCTCCACGTCGCGATCCCAGTACAGCGCGATACATTTTTCCGGGTTGCTGCGCATTTCACTGAGCAGGTTGTTGCAGGTGTCCCGGTGCACCACGATACCGCGCCCGGCACTCAAATGTCCCACCACCGCGTCGCCCGGCAGCGGGTGGCAGCATTTGGCATAGCTGACCATCAGCCCTTCGGTGCCACGAATGGCCAGTGGCTTGCGGTCGTCGGCGTCCTGCCGTTCTTCCTCGCGACCGCCGGCCAGCTTGCGCGCGACCAGCGGCGCAAGCCGGTTGCCCAGGCCGATATCTTCCAGCAGGTCATCCAGCGAGGCGTAGCCGTTAGCGGCGAGTTCCGCGACCACGCGCTCGATCGGCAGCTCGTTCATGGTGATGCCATAGCCGGCCAGGGCCTTTTCCAGCAGGCGTTCACCCAGGTGGATGGAATCATCGCGGCGCTGATGCTTGAGGAAGTGGCGGATATTGGAGCGGGCCTTGCCGGTGACGACGAAGTTGAGCCAGGACGGATTCGGTGTGGCATTCGGTGCGGTGATGATGCGCACCGTCTGGCCGGATTCCAGCGGCGTGGACAGGGCCGCCAGCTTGCCGTCGATGCGTGCGGCGACGCAGGTGTTGCCCACTTTCGTGTGCACCGCGTAGGCAAAATCCACCGGCGTGGCGCCCACCGGCAGTTCCTTGATCTCGCCCTTGGGCGTGAACACATAGGCTTCGTCGGGGAACAGGTCTACTTTCACGTTCTCGATGAATTCCATCGAGTTGCCGGCTTTCTGCTGCATTTCCAGCAGGCGGCCCATCCACGCCTGGGCGCGGGTGTGTGTGGGGGTGTTGCTGCCGGCTTCCTCGGCCTTGTACAGCCAGTGCGCAGCGATGCCGTTGTTGGCCATCGCTTCCATTTCCTCGGTGCGGATCTGGATTTCCAGCGGAATGCCGCTGCGCGCCTTCAGGGTGGTGTGCAGGCTCTGGTAGCCGTTCGCCTTCGGGATGGCGATGTAATCCTTGAAGCGGCCGGGAATCGGCGTGAAATAATTGTGCACGGCACCGAGCACGCGGTAGCAGGTATCCACCTTGTCGACAATGATGCGGAAGCCGTACACATCCATGATTTCATTGAGCGGCTTGTGCTGCTCTTTCATCTTCATGTAAATGCTGTACAGGTGCTTCTCGCGGCCGAGGATGCGGGCCGGGATGCCTTCTTCTTCCAGGCAGTGCTCGATGCTGGCTTTCAGTGTGGAGAGAATTTCCTTGCGGTGCCCGCGCGCGGCTTTCACGGCCTTGGAAATCAGGTTGGCGCGCATCGGATAGATGGCGTTGAAACCCAGGTCTTCGTATTCCACCCGCATGTTGTACATGCCCAGCCGGTTGGCGATGGGGGCGTAGATCTCCAGCGTCTCGGTGGCGATGCGCTTGCGCTTCTCCGACGGCATCGAATGCAGTGTGCGCATGTTGTGCAGCCGGTCGGCCAGCTTTACCAGGATCACGCGGATATCGCGGGTCATGGCCAGCATCATTTTGCGCAGGTTTTCGGCCTGCTGCTCGGCCTTGGATTCGAACTTGATCTGGGCGATCTTCGACACACCGTCCACCAGCTCGGCCACATCCGGGCTGAACAACTCGGCGAGCTGCTCCTTGGTGACGCCGGTGTCCTCGATCACGTCGTGCAGCATGGCGGCCATCAGGCTCTGATGGTCCATGTGCATGTCGGTGAGAATGTTCGCCACGGCCAGCGGGTGGGTGATGTACGGGTCGCCGGTGCGGCGGTACTGCCCCTCATGCGCCCGCTCGGCAAACTCATAGGCGCGCACGACCTGCGCGATCTGATCGTCGCTCAGGTAACTCTTCAGTCGTTTGACCAGGTTGTTGACGGTGGGCAAAGGGGCGCCTTTTTTGCTTCAGTGGTGCATCACGGGCTGTAACGGATCGTTACACCCAAGCCTAAGTCTGAAGCCGGGCTTTGTCTACGGCGCTTTCTGATGAAAGCGCCGTGAGTGCTTGATAAAGCGGGGGTTTTGTCGGGAAGGGGCTTACTCGCCGAACGACTCGGTCAGCAGCGCCAGTTCATCGATCTCGCCGCTGCGATCGGACAGGTCGTTGTCGACGGAATCGCGGGTCACATAGCCTTCGGCGATTTCACGCAGGGCAACCACGGACGGCTTGTCGTTTTCCCAGGCCACGCGGGGCTCTTTGCCGCCGGTCTGGAGCTGCCGCGCGCGCTTGCTGGCCACCAGCACCAGTTCAAAGCGGTTGTCGAGTTTTTCCAGGCAATCTTCAACGGTGACGCGGGCCATGCTGCTACCTCAGTAAGTGCTTGATGCGGTGCGCACCCGTCTGGCGGGCGCCGGACGGGCGATTCTACCCGTTTGCGGGGGGGCTGGACAACAATTCACCAATCGCCTCGGCCAGCGTCTCCTGCTGGCGGGCCTGGCTCAGGCGGCTGGCGTGCAGGATGGCCTTCAGGTCGCCCAGGGCGTGGTCAAAGGTGTCGTTGACCACCAGATAGTCGAATTCCGCATAGTGGGCCATCTCTTCCTGGGCCCCGGAGAGCCGGTGGGCGATCACGGCATCGTCATCCTGGCCGCGGCCACGCAGGCGTTTCTCCAGCTCCGGGAGCGACGGCGGCAGGATGAAGATGCTGGTCGCCGCCGGCACCAGGTGCCGCACCTGCACCGCGCCCTGCCAGTCGATCTCCAGGATCACGTCCAGCCCCTCGGCCAGCTTCTGCTCCACCCAGTCCGCCGAGGTGCCATACAGATTGCCGAACACCTCGGCATGCTCCAGAAACCGTCCGTCGGCCACCAGCCTGAGGAAGCTCTCTCGGTCGGTGAAGTGGTAGTTCACACCCTCTTCTTCCCCGGGGCGCATCGCCCGGGTGGTATGCGACACCGAGATACAGACGTTCGGCATCTGCGCCACCAGCGCCGCCACCAGGCTGGTCTTGCCGGCGCCGGAGGGCGCGGAAACGATAAACAGGCTGCCGCGATGGGACACTGGATGCATGCGGGTACTCGGTCGGATCGGGGTGGGACGGGTGCCGGTTGGGTGCCGGCCTTGTTCTGCGGCGCATCTTCTCTTGATCAATGGGCGGTGTCAAAACGGTAGCTGGCTTATCGGCGGCCGGGAGGGGCTTCCTCACACCATGTCATATCAATGAATCAGAATGGCTGCTTTCGATCGGTCGCCCTTTAACTTTCAATTGGTCGACATGCTACCTTTCGATCAGTCAGAATGACCGGGTTTGATGATGCCATGAGGGAAGCCGGATGGACGCGCCACTACACCAGCGGTTCCTGATGCCGAACCTGCTGGAGGCCTTGGCTGACACCCCCGTGGTGTTGGTGCACGGACCCCGCCAAAGCGGCAAGACAACCTTGTGCCGGCAGGTGGCCGAGACGCGGGATTACACTTACCTGAGCTTTGACGATGACCTTCAGAAAGCGGCCGCTCAAGCGGACCCGGTCGGTTTCGTGGCGGAGCTGCCTGACAGGGTGATTCTGGATGAAGTGCAACGCGTTCCCGAACTGTTCACGTCGCTGAAGGCGGCGGTAGACAACCGGCGGACGCCTGGACGTTTCATTCTGACGGGTTCGGCCAACGTATTGCTGGTGCCCAGACTGGGGGATTCGTTGGCCGGCAGGATGGAGATACTCCGTTTGCATCCGCTGGCGCAGGCAGAGCTGCATGGGTCGGCGGACGGGTTGTTGGTCGCGCTGTTCTCAGGGCGTCTTTCTGCTGGCAACGTGGGGGCGCGGCAGGGGCAGGCTCTGGCGGAGCGGATTGTCGCAGGAGGCTACCCTGCTGCGCTAATGCGCCAGACCATGAAGCGCCGCGCGGCCTGGTATCGGGACTACATCGAAACGCTGGTGCAGCGGGATGTGCGGGACCTGGCACGCATCAATGCCCTGGATGCCCTGCCTCGTCTGCTGCAAATGGCGGCGAGCCAGACCGCTCGCCTGCTCAACGTGACGGACCTGGCCGCGCCGTTTCAGATGAGCCGCCCGACCATTCGTGATTACATCACCCTGCTTGAACGCGTTTTCCTGCTGGACACCTTGCCGCCCTGGCACAGCAATCAACTGAGCCGCCTGATCAAAACACCGAAACTGCATATCGGTGACACTGGTCTCGCCTGTGCCCTGCTTGGCATGGACGGTGTGGCACTGTGGGAAGATCGTGCGTTGTACGGGCAGATGCTTGAATCGTTTGTCTTCCAGGAATTGCGACGACAGGCGAGTTGGTATGAAGCCCCTGTGAGATTCTTCCATTTCCGCACCAAGGAAAAAGTGGAAGTGGATGTGGTGATGGAATCTGCCGGAAAGCTGGTGGGGGTTGAGGTCAAGGCGGCATCGACTGTCACGGCAGGTGATTTCAAGGGGCTGAAAATGTTGCAGAGCACCGTGGGCAAGCGTTTTGCCGTGGGGTGTGTGCTCTACGATGGCGATTCAGTGGTGCGGTTTGGCGAGGGGTTGTACGCCGTGCCGATCAATTGTCTCTGGGGGAGCGGCTGGCCTGCCTGTTGAGAGGTATGTGTGTTGTGTTGAAGTGCGGCTGACTTTCCTGTTTCTGATAATTGTCCCGGGGAGTTATTCAGAGGTTCCCTGGGTTGATACCCGCCAATATGAGGCTGCCGGGGGATCAGTATGCCAGTTGCTCTATCACGGTATCGCTATTGCTGAAATCCGTAATTCTGGCCTGAACCTCCCCGTCCTTCACCCGGATCAGGGTGGGAATGCTTCTGACCTGGAACGCAGTGAACAAGGCTCCGCCGGTATCCACCTGGAAGGGCATCTCAAGGTCATACAGCTGCGTGAAATCCGCCAGGGCCTGCTCGTCGGTCCAAAGGTGATTGACCACCCCTTGCCAGTGCTTGTCGTCGAGCCGTGCGTGCAGGTCATTCAATCCGCTCTGCACCTGCGCGCAGGCTTGTGACATTTCGGGCCTGGAATCCTTCAGGTACCAGTCGCACCAGGTGGCTGTAAAAAACAAAAGGTGCTCGCCCTTCATCCAGGGTTCGAGCAATGCCTGTTGCTGCGTTTCGGTAAGCGCCTCGGTGCCGGCGCTTTCGAGTTGTTGGCCCTGTGCCAGCATACTGATGAAACGGTCAAGCCTGTCATCGGATTCGTGGGTGGTATAGACGACGTTGCCAGCGGTGTTGATGAGTACGGAGTAGGGCGTGCCCACCAGGCCCAGGGCCTGCGCGAGCTGGCCTTTTTCATCCAGCCATACCGGCATGCTCAGATCATATTGTTCAATAACGCCTTCAATATGGGGGCGTTGTTCATTGATATTGATATTGACCGCGACGATATTCATCCGGTCGGCATACGTCTGGTGCAGTGCCTCAAAATGAGCCATCTGCTCCATACAGGGTTTGCACCAGGTGGCCCAGAACTTGAGATAAGTGGGCTTGTCGTCTTCCAGGCCAGCAATGCTGACGGCCTTCCCGGTTGTGAACTCGCTCAACGGGATATCGTCGAAGCGTGCCTCGCCAGCATGGGCCGGCAGGTTCAGACATAGTATCAATACTAACCACCCGTACTTGAACATGCTGACCTCTCAGAGTTGGGGATTGTTCCGCCGGCGATGCGAAGGTTACTCAATATTCTGAATTTGTTTGTTGGTTAAAAGTTTAAAATACTTGGAAATCAATTGGTTGAAGGTGTTTTTGTGTGGCGGTTTTTGCTTTGCCCACCATGCTGCCCACCACTTTTAAGCCCTTGATTTAGCTTAATGAGCAAATACGCGGGGCCTTTTGGAGGAGGGGGCTTGCTGAAAATTCAGGGTCCATGTTGCCCGGTTTTCAGGTCGTGACGATAGGTTTTCTGGTGAACATACTCACTGGAGAGCAAGATGACAATTTGTTGGCGTTATCTGGATGGATGGCTGGTAGCTACTAATGAAGAAGGGGCGGTGCTGAGGACCTGGAAGGCGGATTCTTCATTGGGCCCGGCATTGGCTTTATTACTGAATGAGGCTCCAGGGCTCTCACGTTTGTTAGTGAAGGGGTTTGGCTAAGATTGCTGGCGAAGGAGTTGTTGCTAAAGGCAGAACGATTCCTGGTCTTTGGTGCACGGCCTGTCGGTAATGGGCATTATCGTGTCTATTTTGTTCATTTGATGCGATAATTGGACAAAATAGTATCCATATAGGTGTGATATGGTCGCCCTACTTGACGATGCCGATGTTCAACAGGCCTTTGCTACCCATCTGCGGCGTTTGCGCAAGCAGGCCAAGCTGTCTCGCGATGCGCTAGCTGCGCGTAGCGGGGTGCCGGCATCCACCATCAAGAAATTCGAGCTCACCGGCCAAATCTCGTTCCGGCAGTTGCTGTTGCTCTGGCAGAGCCTGGATGATCTGCGTCGCCTGTACGCGCTAACCCGTCACTCCTCTGACCAAACCGAGATGCCATCCAGTATCGATGAGGTATTGAGCGATGACCTTTAAACCGGTTCGCAAGCTGACGGTGACCCGGACGCTGACAACGGGGCAGGCGGTGATGGTGGGCGTGCTGGCGCAGAACCGGCAGGGCGTCTTCTTTCAGTACGATGCCGATTATCTGGGGCGATATGGCAACCTCTCGCCCTTTGGCCTAAAGGCAACCACGGAGCTGCAGCTTGCTCCCAAAAGGCCGCACTCGGGCCTGCATGGCCTGTTCGGCGACAGTCTGCCGGATGGCTGGGGGGTGCTGCTGCAAGATCGCGTATTCCGGCAGCATGGCATTCTCCCGGCCCAGATTACCGCCATGGATCGTTTGGCGTTCGTTGGGGCTTCCGGGATGGGGGGGCTGTCATTCTCGCCGACCTCGGAATACCCGCTTGCCTCAACCGGCGACATCGAGCTAGCGACGCTAGGCATGGAGGCGCAGGCGTTTTTTGACGGTCAGACGGAAGAGGTGCTGGCGGATCTGGTAGCGGCGGGCAGTTCCGGTGGTGCCAGGCCTAAGGCGCAGCTCTACATCTCCCCGGATGAGCCAGATCACTGCCGCACGGTGGCGAGGCCAGGCGATGAGGCCTGGCTGGTCAAGTTTACCTCCCGGAATCTGCCCCTCGCCCATGAAGAAGGGCTCTGTGAAGCGGTCTATCTGAACCTGTCCCGCGAAAACGTACGCCAAGAAGCCGTGAATCAAGCTGCGTGTTTCAGTCTGCTTGCATAGTCATTGGGTGACACGTATCCGAGGGCTGAGTGCAACCTTGTGGGGTTGTAAAAGCCGTGGATGTAGCTGGCAATAGCGTTATGTGCCTCCGCTTTGCTGGCATACGCGCCCGTGACTTCCTCGTTTTTGAGCGTCGCGAAGAAGCTCTCAGCCACGGCGTTATCCCAGCAATTACCTTTGCGACTCATGCTCGGCACGAAGCCCAGCGCAGCGATCATCGCACGGAAGTCACCGCTCGCATATTGGCTGCCACGATCGGAGTGGAACAGCACGCCCTCACCGACCGGCGAAGCGGTCCAGGCATTGAGGAATGCCTGCTGCACCAAGTCGTCAGGCATGCGCTCGGACAGGCTGTAGCCGAGCACCTGCCGGGTTTGCAGGCTGAGTACCACAGCCAGATACAGCCAACCCTCCCTGGTGGGAATGTAGGTAATATCTCCCACCCAGGCCGGCACAGGACTGTCTACGGCGAACTGGCGATCCAGCAGGTTCTGAGCCACCTGCCGCCTGTGCTGGCTATCGGTAGTGCGGGGCTTGAAGCCGCCCTTCACCTTGCCCTGAAGCGCCTCCTCGCGCATCAGGCGGGCAACACGCTTGTGGCCGACAACATGAGCACGGGCTCGCAACGCCCTGACCAGACGTGGACGGCCGTAGGTCCGGCGGCTGACCGCATGGATGGCATGAAGGTCCGCCCGAAGCATCGCGTCTGAATCCCGGCGCGGTGCTGACTGCCGACGCAGGTAGTCATAGAAACCGGACACCGAGACTGCCAGCACTCGGCATAGCAACCTGACCGGAAACAGAGCCCGTTCACGAGCGACGAAGGCGTATTTCACTTGGACTCCTTGGCGAAGAACGCCGTCGCTTTTTTTAAGATTTCACGCTCGATCTTGAGCGTGGCATTCTCGGCTCGGAGCCGCTCCAGCTCACTTTCCAGGTCGCTAACCGGTGCACGCGAGGGTGAGCTCACGGGCCGCTCGGCCCGTGATGCATCCAGCCAGTTGGCCAGTGTTTTGACGGATATATCCAGCTGTCGTGCCGCTTGAGCACGACCGATTGAGCCGGCCAGCGTGACCGCCTGAGCCTTGAAATCGTCTGTGTAGCGACGACGGGGTATACGTTGCATGAGAACCTCCAGGTGCGATGAGAATATCGCTTCCTGGCGTCCGTTTCAGCGGGGCAGGTTCACTCTGCGAAGTCCGGCAGTCCGTAACCGATGGTTTTCTTGTAGAAAGGAGAGACCTTCGCAGTCGGTGCCTTCTTCTTGTGCTTCGTGGTGTAGAGCATTCGTGCCCGCATCACCTCGAAGGAGTAACCGCGCCCTTCACGGTTCTTGTCCTTGGCCAGTCGGTTGATGGACTCCGTGTAAGCGTTGGTGACGGGCATGTCCGTCTCGAAGTAGGTCATGGTCTCTTCGCGCCAGTTTCCCACTGCCCTGACCAGATCGCTCCAGACTTCCTTTTGGCCCTTCGGGATGGTGGCTATCCACTCGTCCAGGGCGGCTTCTGCCTGGAGCCGTGTGGTGGCGTCCCAGATGCCGTAGAAGCGCTCCTTGTGCTCGTAGGCGGCCAGCAGTTGCGGGAACGCGCCTGTCCAGGTCTCCATGATGAGGCGCTCCCGGTCTGAGACTTCGTGAGCGCGTTTCAGCAGGATTTTCCGGTCTCCCTTGAGAGTCCGGCTCTGGGACGGTTTCAGCTCCTTTCTGAGGCCCTTGCGCACTCTCTCTAGGGCATCGTTGGCCATGCGCACCACATGGAACTTATCGACCACGATACGGGCCTGGGGCAGCACAGCCTTGACCGCTGCCCGGTAGGGGTTCCACATGTCCATGCTGACGATCTCGACCTTCTGCCGGTCTTTCAGCTTCATCAGGTAGTTGGTCACCACGTCCTGGCGGCGGGTGGCCAGCAGGTCGAGCAGGGTTCGCTCCTCAATGTTGGTCAGAATGCAGCGGTAGCGCTTGTTCAGGTATAGCTCGTCAATGCCCAGGATGCGGGGCGTCTCGAAGCGGTGCCAGCGCCCCAGGAACTCGGCGCGGGCGTTGAAGATGTCGCGCACCGTCTTCTCGTCCAGGCCGGTCTGTGCCGCCACAAAGGTGTAGGGGTGGTTGAAGGATTCCTTCTCCACGTACTCATGCAGCCGCAGTGTCATACGGAATCCGTCCACCATCTCCGGTAGCTGGGGCCTGAATGTTGTCTTGCAGGCCCGGCAGGTGTATCGGCGGCGGACCACCCAGAGAGTGACCCGCTTGCCGTGGATGGGCGGATCACGATAGGGAACGTCACGCTTGCCGAACCGTACGAACTCACCCTGCACGCCGCATTCCTCGCAGGCGATGGGATCGGGCACGTCCACCTGGAAGTGCATTTCGTCGTCGGTTGATTTGCAGCCCAGTACTTGGTATTGCGGCAGGTGAAGGATGTTGTCGGGAAGTTCGGTCATGGTGTTGTATAGGCGTAGGTGTCAGTCAGATCCATCCGGCTCGGCATTGGTGTTTGCTTTTTTACCCAACAAGCTGCTGGAAACGAAAAGTAAGGCACCGAGGACAATTGCAATATCAGCCAGGTTGAAGGCCGGCCAATGCCAGTCTCGCCAATAGAAATCAAAGGAATCCACAACATAGCCGCGAAAGACCCGGTCAATCAGGTTGCCCATGGCGCCACCGAGGATAAGACTGTAAGCGATGGCTTCTCCTTTATGACGATTTTCAAGGATCAGCTTGATCAGAAAAATCGAGACCACTACCGCGATTCCGATAAATAAGTAGCGCTGCCAGCCTCCACCATTCGCAAAAAGACTGAATGCGGCACCGGTGTTCCATAGGTGCACCCAGTTAAAGAACGGGGTCACCGAAACATACTCGCCATAGGCCATTGATTGCTGCACCAGCCACTTTACAGCCTGATCAGACGCTGCCAGCAGGCCCGATATGGACAATAGGGCATACGGCGAGAGCTTTTTGCCAATAATGAGCATTATTTAACCCTTCAACGCCAAAATGCGTCTGGCACCGTTAAGTACAATGCCCCCCGCGATGGTGCCGATAATCAGATCCGGATAATTGGAACCGGTCCACGCGACCAGGGCGCCGGCGGTGATGACCCCCAGGTTGATCACCACGTCGTTGGCCGAGAATATCCAGCTTGCCTTCATGTGCGCCCCGCCTTCCCGATGTTTGGATATGAGCAGCAGACAACTGGTATTGGCAATCAATGCGACGAATGCGATAGCCATCATCACCAGCGATTCAGGCTCACTACCGAATACAAAGCGTCTCACCACCTCTACGAGCACGCCCACAGCCAAGATCAGTTGCAGTACACCAGCAAGATGCGCGGCACGTACCTGCATTTTCACGCTATGTCCAACCGCATAAAGGGCAAGCCCGTACACCGCCGCATCGGCAAAATTGTCCAGGGATTCTCCAATCAGGCCGGTGGACTGGGCGATCAGACCGGCAGTCATTTCCACCACGAACAGAAGTGCATTGATGCCGAGCAACCAGCGCAGGGTCCCGGATTCTTGCTTAGCAGAAGCTGCCGAAAACTCGGCGGCCTTGATGGTCTCCGGATTTGCAGCGACGGTTTCCTGAAGCGAGGCGCCTAGCCCCAAGGTCTTCAGTTTCGAGGTGACGGGCTCGACCTCGCCGTCATGCACGACCTTCAGCCGGCGGTTCGACAAGTCGAAGGACAGCGCCCGAATCTCCTCAAAGCCGTTCAGGGCTAGGCGAATCATTCGTTCTTCTGATGGACAGTCCATCTTCGGCACGGCATAAACACTGACCCATCTCCCTGGCGCCTCGGAGGAGGCCTGTATATCGGTATCCGCTGCGGACGTTGCATCACCGCCACAGGCGCCACCACAGGATTTGCTCATGATACGACTCCACTTGAACAATGTTGTGGTACCATTTAAAACTATAAAGCTACTATAAGGTCAATAGAGTAAAGAATCCGTTGGGGAGGAGGCTGATGCGCATTGGTCAGTTGGCGCAGTTGGTAGGGGTCGAAACACAGACGATCCGCTTCTATGAACAGCAGGGCTTGTTGCCGCCGCCTGATCGGCAGGACAACGGTTACCGTGTCTATACCGAGAAGCATGGTGAGGGGCTGGCCTTCATCCGTCGCTGCAGAATCCTGGGCCTGTCACTGGCTGAGATTCACGAACTACAGAGCTATCAGGACGACCCTCATCAGCCTTGTACCGCCGTCAACGCCTTGCTCGATGATCACATCTCTCATGTGCGGTCGCAGATAACCGCTCTGAAAGCGCTTGAGAAACAACTCGTTTCACTGAGAGCGAGTTGCAACGATGACCGGGAAGTTGAGGCGTGTGGGGTTCTTGCTGGAATTAGCGAAGGAAACATGCACCAGCAGTAGGTGAAGCATCAACCAGATAATCCGATGAGATGCCGGTCTGTCTCACTCTCATGCAAAGGTAAGATCAACCATTTAATCCGCTTACCCATTTTTTTCAGGCTGGATTCAGGCTGCTCTGCGATATTGATGGGGTATCTAAATACTGACTAAAAGGTGTAAATAATGAGGCTGCTTCTGGTGGAGGATGACCGACTATTAGCGGACGGCCTGTCGAGTCAATTGGAGAAGCTAGGCTTTAGTGTGGACATTGCGTCTACAGCCCATGATGGGATAGTGCTGGGTGAACAGGAAAGCTACCGGGCATGTATATTGGATTTGGGATTGCCTGACGGTAGCGGCCTGGACGTCTTGCGGCGCTGGCGCGGCAGCAACATCGGCTTTCCAGTATTGATCCTGACGGCACGGGGAGACTGGCAAGAAAAGGTCAACGGGCTGAAGGTCGGAGCTGACGATTATTTGACCAAGCCGTTCCAGGCCGAAGAGCTGATTGCCCGGCTGCATGCGATAATACGGCGTAGCGAAGGGCGGATGGTAGATATCGTCAAGGCTGGGTATTTCGAATTGGATCAGAGTCGCCAGACCCTTAAAGCAAACGATGGCCAAGAGCACAGCCTGACAGGCACTGAATTCCGGCTGCTCAGGTGTCTCATGGGGCGTCCCGGACACGTGTTTTCCAAGGAGCAGTTAATGGAGCAACTTTATAACCTAAACGATAATCCGAGTGAGAACGTTATCGAGGCCTACATCCGCCGGCTGAGGAAGCTAGTCGGTACAGACACGATTAAAACACGACGTGGCCAAGGATATATGTTCGATGCCCGTGACTAAAAGGCCCAGCTCGGTACGGGGGATGCTTTTACTCCTGCTATTGCCCGCAGGCGTTGCCTTGATGGCTTTGGCTTGGTTTATTCACGGCACGTTGCTGGAGCGCATGTCCCGTGAGTTTGTGGAGAGTCGATTAAAGGAAGAGGTCGCTTTTCTGGAGCATCGAATACGAGAGTCCGGGGGGGCGATCGATAGTTTAGATACCGGTGATTATTTCCAAGAAGTTTTCCATCATGCCTTCGCTATTGCCTCACCGTCACAACAGATGGTTTCCCCTGAGTCCTGGGCCCCTCTCTTAAAGCCTTTGTTCGCTTCCGATAAACAGGGGGGAGTTAACATTCATGATGCGTCCGTACCTGAAGCACCGCCATGGATTCTCGCTTATCGTCGGTCATTCATGATTGATGGAGTCATGATTGTGGTGATTGTGGCCGAAAATATGGAGTCGCTGCAACAGAGTCAAGAGACGCTGCACACTTGGACGGCGGTTGTTTCTGTCCTGCTAATGGTGCTGCTGGTTGGAAGCCTCTGGATAGGTGTTACCTTGGCCCTTCGACCTGTAGAGGCCCTTCAGAGCGCGCTGAACAGGCTTCAGTCTGGCCAGATTTCTCGAATCGACGCCACCGGACCAGATGAATTCCGTCCGCTTGTTGGTCAGCTTAACCAGCTGTTGGATTCTCTCGAGCATCGACTCAAGCGATCTCGGAATGCTCTCACCAACTTATCACATAGCGTCAAGACACCTATCGCAGCGGTACGCCAGATTCTACAAGACACTGGCCGCCCTTTAGATCAGGAGCTGCGGCAGGCAATAGTCTCGAGGCTGGACGATATCGATAAGCAACTAGAGGCAAAATTACGGCGTAGCAAATTTGCGGGCGCTCATGTAGGCCAAAGCGCTTACCCGGTTAAATTGGCACGGGACCTGCTATGGATGCTGGGTCGTCTACACTCGGAAAAATCCTTTGAGCTTGCAACAAATCTAGCAGAAGAGCGGTGCTGGCCTATAGACGAGCAAGACCTGAATGAGGTACTTGGCAACCTTCTCGATAACGCTGGAAAGTGGTCGTCTCGTTGCGTAGAGCTCCTTCTGGAGGAATGCCGAGATCAGATGATAATTGTCGTGGGTGACGATGGCCCGGGTGTGGCCGGGGAAGCTCTGAAGACGCTGGGAAAGCGGGGGTTAAGACTTGATGAGCAAGCCCCGGGTCACGGACTGGGACTGGCTATTGTGTTTGAAATCGTTCAGCGCTACGGGGGGGAGGTAAGATGCGGGCTTGGCCGGTCAGGTGGGTTAACTGTTACTGTTCAAGTTCCTTTCCCAAACCAAATTCTATCAACGAATAAATGGCACGATCGTTAATGGCAAGAATGTAATCATTGATCGAATTCTGGTTGTTGTGGTGTGACATTGGTTGGTTGAGCCGCGTATCGTAGTGCTGTGGTCTCGACCTTTTACGGGTTCGAAGAAATCGTGCCAAAAGAGAAAACTCTCCCCCCCCCCCCCTTCTGGTCTGGCTTCGCCAGTGGGGCGTAAATAGTAAGATTGCGCGAGCTTCAGCTTCGACGATGCCGGCCTGCTGGCAAGCACCGCGTTGGATGTCCTAATCCAGAGCATACATGCAATGATATCGGGGAAAATAATCGAGGAAATGCTCCCTTAGCACGGCGGCGATAAGGTGCCTATCCGTAAGCGTCCGGCTATCACGCCTTGCTAAACGGCATCCGGCTTCCAGTGATGCGGCAATAGCTCATCAATGGCATTGTTCTTCTGCGTCGGCAGTCGCTGCAGCACATCTCTCAGATACGCGTACGGGTCATGCCCATTCAGTTTAGCTGACTGGATCAGACTCATGATGGCAGCAGCACGCTGGCCACTGCGCAGGCTGCCGGCGAACAACCAGTTGGAACGCCCCAGCGCCCAGGGCCGGATCTGGTTTTCTACCTGGTTGTTATCCATGGGCACGGCCCCATCCTCACAGTAGCGTATCAACGCCTGCCACCGCTTGAGGCTGTAGTCGATTGCCCTGGCCGTGGCGGAGCCGTTCGGCACTTTCTGCCGGTGTGTCATCAGCCATTGGTGCAAGCTGTTCAGGATGGGTTTTGATCGGTGTTGCCGGAGACGCTGTCGCTCATCGGCGCACAAGGCATTGGCCTCGCGCTCGATCTCGTAGAGCTGCTGGATCAGTCTCAGCGCCTGTTCGGCGATCTGGCTTTTGTTCGCCGTATGCAGGTCGTAGAACTTCCGGCGTGCATGGGCCATGCAGCCGATCTCGGTGATGCCGGTCTGGAAGCCCGCCTTGTAGCCGCTGTAGTCGTCGCAGACGAGTTTGCCCTGCCAGCCTTCGAGGAAGGTGCGGGCGTTGGCGCCGGCCCGGTTCTCGGCGAAGTCGTACACCACGGCATGCAGGGCGGCAGTGGTCGGGCTGCAGTAGGCCCAGATGTAGGCCCGGTGGGCTTTCTTCTTGCCGGGCGACAGCATGGGCACAGGCGTCTCGTCAGCATGCAGGACCGGCTGCGTAAGCAGTGTTTCACGCAAGGCATCTGCCAGCGGTTGCAGGGCCACGCCGCAGCGGCCCACCCAGTCAGCCAGCGTCGAGCGGGCGATGCCCAGCCCGGCGCGGGCAAAGATCCTTTCCTGCCGGTACAGCGGCAAGTGATCGGCGTATTTGGCGATCAGCAGGTCGGCCAGTAAACCGCTGGTGGGCAGGCCCTTGTCGATGATCTGCGCCGGGACCGGGACCTGGGTGAGGCGTTCACAGTGTTTGCAGACCCACTTGCCGCGCACATGGCGCTCGACAGTAAAGGTGCCGGGGGTGTAATCGAGCTTTTCACTGATGTCTTCGCCGATGCGCTGGAGCTGGCAACCACAACGGCATTCAGTGTGGTCCGGCTCGTGCGCGATGATCGTGCGCGGCAGGGTCGGCGGTAACGGCACACGCTTGGGCTGGCGCTTCTCCGGTGCCGAGGTGGCCCCCACTGATGCGACGGGCTCGGACAGTGTCACCTCAATCGCCGCGATATCCGCGTCCACCAGTTCATCCAGCAGGCTGGCCTGGTGGCTATCCAGGCCTTCACTGCTCTTGCCGAAGCGATGGCGCTTCAGGATAGCCAGCTCATGCGTGAGCTTGTCGTTCAGCAGCTGGTGACGCTTGAGCTGATGACCCTGCTGCGCAATGGTCTGACCTTGCTGAGCGATGGTGTGCTCTTTTTCCGCCGCATCGGCCAACAGTTGCGCCGCCAGTTGGCGTAGCTGTTCGGCAGTGAGCTGGTCGAGATGCGGCGGTGTCGTCATGGCCATTATCTTGCCAGACGACACCGCCGGGAGTGATACCAGAGAGGGCGCGCTGACCGGCGCACAGGCCAGCGCCAAGCGGCTTAAAGTATGGCAATGGCCTTGTCACGGCCAACCCGGTGCCAGGGCAAACCGACCACCAGCGCCTGAAGCTGTTCGGATGTCAGGGCGATACGCTCGCCCTGACTCAGTCTGCCCCAGACAAAGCCGCCCTGATGCAAACGCCGCGCGGCCAGCCACAGGCCAAAGCCATCGTGCACCAGCACCTTCATGCGGTTGCCTCGCTTGTTGGCAAACAGGTAGGCGCAGTGGGGACGTGCTTCGCCGAATACCTGGACCACACGGGCCAGGGCCGTATCCGGGCCGGCGCGCATATCCAGCGGCTCCGTGGCCATCCAGATGGCGTCGATCCGGATCACGACGTAAACGTCCGCAGCCAGGGAAGGGCGCGCTCGATCTGTGCCAGAGGCCAGCGTACCGTTACGCCAGGCAGCTCGAACACTACCTCCGCCGCGCCGGACACAGAGGGCGTCGGCATCGGCACAGGGACAAACTCACGCTGAACCGACGGCTTGGAACTGCCTTCGGCAGCACGGCGCCATTTATGAATAAGATTCGTGTTAAGACCGTAGCGCAGCGCCACATTGGCGACGGAAGCATCCGGGGCCTGGCACTCCTGGAGAATATTGGCTTTGAACTCCGGGGAATAGCGGCGGCGCTTGGCTGGTGTCTTGGCTGGAAGCATCTCACTCATATTAGGTGTCCACTTAGAAATAGGTGGACACCTAAGTTACTGGCGGAAATGGCGTCGGGTAGATGAGTTCGCCGGACGGTTACGCCTATCCGCTAGCTGATGTTTGGCTGTACCTTTACTTTTGATCGATATTATTGGGTCATGGATAGGCAAGGAGCGATGACCAGTGGCGTTATGCCTGGGTACCTTTGGATTTCAGACCCTACCATGCATGTGTCTGCCGCTGTGCGCGGCGCGTCTTTCTTATGCCCAGATCAGTTCATCTTCGTCCGCTATAATCCACAATTCTGGTGTAGGGCTAGGTGTAGGGTATTGAAGTAATCAACAGGAAAGTCTTTATATTCGGTCTAAACACACCTGTGCATCAGAGCCGTATCACCGGTTCAATGCGGTCGGCAACTTTCTGGTGTGCAAGCTTCCGTTCTTCAAAGTAGTCATATCTGTCATAAATACCTTCCACCCCTTTCAATTTATGGTTCAAACACCTTTCTGCCACATGCCCAGGCACACCTTCCGCAGCTGCAAGGCTGCGGAAGGTGCGCCGCAGGTCGTGAACGGTGAAGTGTTCAAGCCCTCCCATCTTGTTGGGAGGCTGTTTTTTGCGTCCTGTTTCCCGGCCAAACAGTTTGCTGATAGCTCGGTTTAGGGTATCAGGACCCATATGGGGGCGTTTGCTGGCGCGACGAGCCGGAAAAACGTAGGGGGCACCACAGGCATGGCCATGAAGGATTTCGAGCCACCGGATAGCCTGTGTGGGCAGGGGGATGGTGATGGCTGCTCCAGTCTTACTTCGCTCTTTTGACAGGTTCCAGATGCCGGCATTTAGGTCAAATTCATCCCAGCGAGCTTCACACAGTTCGCTTTTTCTCACGCCGAGTACAAGAAACAAGCAGCATGCCAGGTGGTTATCTCTGCCAAAACTGTTGATGTTCTCCTTGAAGACCTGAAAAGCATGCGTTAGCTCTTCCAGGGAAAGGCTTCGTTCGCGGCTGCGCTCTTCTCCGCCGGCGTCACTTGGTGAAAAAGGTGAGGCGGGGTTGGTTTGTAGCAGATCCAGTTTAATGCCATGGCGAAACAGCTGTTTCATGTACATGAGGGTGTCATTGGCAATCGTGGGTCTGTCACTGCTTTGAACCTTTTGCAGTACGGCTCGTATGTCCCTGGGGGAAACGTCGCCTATGGTATATTTGCCGATGACAGGGGCGATCTCTTTCCTAAAGATTCGTTTGGGAATATTCGGATGTTTCAGACGCTTTGAAAGGTCGCTGTCGTACCAGTCTTGGAACAACTCTGAAACGGTGTTGAGCTCCGGCAGCGCCAGTTTGGCCTTTTCTTGGATAGGATCTGAGCCTTGGCGGAGGCCTTGCTTGGCCATGACCGCATCCTCTCTGGCTTGGGCCAGTGTCATCTGCGGATATTGCCCCAGAGTGACCTCGCGTCGTTTGCCCTGGTTGCTGTAGCGCAGCATCCAGTAGGGAGAGCCGGATGGCCGGACACAGAAATACAGGCCACCTCCATCAGCGTGTTTCTTGGGGGGCTGGTTAAGCAGCGACTTGATCTGCATGGCTGTCAGTTTACTCATCCCTATCCTCTGCTCTTGCCGTCACGAAATGGCTGCCCACCGCTTTTGAATTATGGATTGCAGCTGTGTGGCGCGGCTTATGGGCCTTTCAGTGAGAAGCGGTTATTGCTGCCCACCATTTGGTGTCGAGAATAGGGGGTGGTGGGCAGAAAGTCACGTTTTGCCCACCATTTTGCCCACCAGGATGGTCTGGATTCTGGCGGGTTCTGATGGATCGCTATGGACGAAGTTGTCAGTTAATTTCTTTTAAAACAATGAATTGAGGATAGGTGTGGATCTCTGTGGATTCTATTCGATATTCTGAATCTGTTCTCTCATCTGCTCAATCAATACCTTCAGCTCCACCGCCGCCTGTGTCGTCTCCGTATCAATCGATTTCGACGCCAGCGTATTTGCCTCGCGGTTCAGTTCCTGCATCAGAAAATCCAGCCGCCGGCCAACGTGCCCGCCCTGCCCCAGCGCACGGCGCACTTCGGTGACATGGGCTTCCAGGCGGTCCAGTTCTTCCGCCACATCCATCTTCTGCGCCAGCATCACCAGTTCCTGTTCCAGCCGGTCCTGGTCCGGGTTGGCGATCACGTCTTCCACGCGCTTCACCAGCCGCTGGCGCAGCGCGTCCTGGATGCGTGGCAAGGCGGCGCGGGTGCGGCTCACCTGCACCAGCACGCCGTCGAGGCGGTCTTCGAGCAGTTGTTTCAGTGCGGCGCCTTCGCGGGCGCGGGTTTCCACCAGCACGGCGAGGGTCTCGTCCAGCAGCGCGAGGGCTGGCGCCATCAGCGGTGCGAAATCGGCTTCGCGAGTCTGCATCACGCCCGGCAGGCGCAGGATGTCAGCCGGATTCACCGCAGACGTCGGGCCGAGCAGTTCGTTGATGCGGTCCATGGCGGCGCCGAACTGGGTGACCAGGGCGTCGTCGATGACGATGTCGGTGTCGCCGCTGTCCAGCTGGTAGCGCAGGCCCACTTCCACTTTGCCGCGGTTGAGATGCTTGCGGCACAGCTCGCGCAACGGGCCGTCAAGCTCGCGGAAGGCTTCCGGCAGACGAGGGGTGACTTCAAGATAGCGGTGATTGACGGATTTCAGTTCCCACACCAGGGTGGCGCCAGTGACATGGGTGTCCCGGCGGGCGAAGGCGGTCATGCTCTGAATCATCATCTCTTCCGTCATGCTGCGAAGAGAAGCAGTCTAACCCGCCGGGCGCGGGGCTGCGAGCCGCCGGCCTGTGCTAGAATCGCGGCCTGACTCAATCCCCGAGAATGCAAGGAGACAGCATGCGTCCCTCAGGCCGTGCCCCGGACCAACTGCGCGATATCCGTATCACCCGCCAATACACCATGCACGCCGAAGGCAGCGTGCTGGTGGAGTTCGGCAACACCAAGGTGCTCTGCACCGCGTCGGTGGAGGACGGCGTGCCGCGCTTCATGAAGGGCCAGGGCAAAGGCTGGGTCACAGCGGAGTACGGCATGCTGCCCCGCGCCACCAACACCCGTAACCAGCGCGAAGCGGCGCGTGGCAAGCAGGGTGGCCGCACGCTGGAGATCCAGCGCCTGATCGGCCGTTCGCTGCGGGCAGCGGTGGACACCAAAAAGCTGGGTGAAAACACTATCCTGATTGACTGCGATGTGTTGCAGGCCGATGGCGGTACACGCACGGCATCCATTACCGGTGCCTGTGTGGCGCTGGTGGACGCGCTCACCTACCTGCTCAATGCCCGCAAGATCAAGGAAGACCCGCTGGTGGGCCTGGTCGCCTCGGTGTCTGTGGGCCTCTATAAAGGCACCCCGGTGCTGGACCTGGATTACGTGGAAGACTCCAGCGCGGACACGGACATGAATGTGGTCATGACCCAGCAGGGCGGCTTTGTGGAAATCCAGGGCACCGCCGAGGCGGAGCCGTTCACGCTGGATCAGCAGCAGTCCATGCTGACCCTGGCGGACAGCGGCATTCGTGAACTGATCCGCCTGCAACAGCAGGCGCTGGGCTGGTAACGGAGAGGCGAGCATGCAGGCGTATCAGAAGGCGTTTCTGGATTTTGCGCTGGCGCGCGAAGCGCTGAAGTTCGGTGAATTCACGCTCAAGTCCGGCCGCAAGAGCCCCTACTTCTTTAATGCCGGCACCTTTCATACCGGCGCCATGCTCGGCACGCTGGGGCGCTTTTACGCGGAGGCGATTGTCGCCAGTGGTGTCGAGTTCGACATGCTGTTCGGGCCGGCCTACAAGGGGATCCCGCTGGTGGCGGCGGTTGCTGTGGCGCTGGCCGAGCATCACGGTCGCGATGTGCCCTGGGCGTTCAACCGCAAGGAGGCGAAGGATCATGGTGAGGGCGGCTGGCTGGTCGGTGCGCCACTGACGGGGCGTGCGCTGGTGATCGATGATGTCATCACCGCCGGCACGGCCATCCGCGAGGTAGCCACGCTGTTTGAGCGGACCGAGGCACAGATGGCCGGCGTGGTGGTGGCGCTGGACCGCCAGGAGAAAGGGCGCGGCGAACTGTCGGCAATTCAGGAAGTCGAACACAGTCTCGGCGTGCCGGTCTACAGTATCGTCTGTATGGCGGATATCATCGAATATCTGGCGCAGACCGGACAACAGGAACAGACTGCGGCGATGCAGGCATATCGCCGCGAATATGGCGTCTCATGATGATCAGACTTCCCCGGGTGGTGGTGTTCTGCCTGGCGCTGGCGGCGCCGGTGTCGGTGTGGTGTGCGCCGGCTCCGTCAACAGGGCCGGACGTGCTGCCGCCGGGGGCGGTTTATCGCTACATCAACGCGCAGGGCAACATGGTGATGACCAGCATGCTTACGCCGGAAGGTGTGCAGGTGGGTTATGAGGTGGTGGACAGCCAGGGACGTGTGATCAAAACCGTGCCGCCTGCGCCATCCGCTGATGAGCTGGCGGAAATCCGCGAAGCCCGTGAACAGGCACGCCGGGAGCAGCAGCAGGCGCAACGTGATGCAGAACTGATGCGCATGTATGCGGCACCGGAAGACGCCGAACGTGCCCGAGACCGGCAGATCAGCGCGTTACGGCTGAACATCGATTACGCCAAGGGCAACATCACACAGACCCGCACCCGGCTGGATCAGGAAATCAGCAACGCGGCGCGTATCGAGCGCAGCGGCCGCCAAGTGCCGGAGAACACCGCGCTGGTGATTGATCGCTACACCCGCCAGATCAGTGAGCTGGAAACCGATATCGCGCATTACGAACAGGAAATCATCAAGGTGCGTGAATCCTTCGAGCCCATCATAGAACGCTTGCGCGTGATTTCACGTTAAGCCACCACGCTTTGTTTATTCCCTGAACAGCCCTGCAGCCAGAAGCGGCCATTGCTCCTGCCAGCCCTGTGTCGGCGGCTGGCGGAAACCGGAGCGGACGAACTGGGCGATACGGCCTTCCGCAGCGGCCAGCAGCAGGTTCGCGGTCACTGCAGGCGTGGCGCTGGTGCGCAACCCCTGCTTGAATTCCGCATCGCGCAGCAATTGTTTGAGCTGGCTTTCCACGCGGTCAAAGAACTGCTCGATACGCTGCCGCAGCCGTTCGTTTTCACCCGCCAGTGCGTCGCCGGTCAGCAACCGGGTGATGCCCGGATTGCGCTCGGTGAAGGTCAGCAGCAGTGTCAGAATCTGTTCTGTTTGCGCCAGCGCATCCGGAGTGTCCTGCAGGATGCGGTTGATGCGGGAAAACACGGTTTCATCGACGAAATTGATCAGCCCCTCGAACATCTTCGCCTTGCTGGGGAAGTGCCGGTACAGCGCTGCTTCGGACACGCCCACTTCGCGGGCCAGCCCGGCGGTGGTGATGCGTCCGCCCGGTTCCGCCTCCAGCATGTGCGCAAGGGCCTGCAGAATCTGATCCTTGCGCGAGACTTTCTGTTCGCTCATCACAACTCCCCTTTTCCCCTCTGGATGGCGGTGCGCCGCGTCACCGGCCCCTAGCGGCGCGTGATCAAGGTGCCGATACCCTGATTGGTCAGGATCTCCAGCAGCACCGCATGCGGTACACGACCATCGATGATGTGCGCGCTGTGCACGCCGTTCTGTACCGCGTCCAGCGCACAGCCGATCTTCGGCAGCATGCCGCCATAAATGGTGCCGTCGTCGATCAGTTCCTGGACACGCTGAGCGGACAGGCCTGTGAGAATGTTGTCTTGCTTGTCTTTCAGGCCTGACACGTTGGTCAGCAGGATCAGCTTTTCGGCACGCAGCACTTCGGCCACTTTGCCGGCGACCAGATCGGCGTTGATGTTGTAGGAAATACCCTCGTCATCGACGCCGATCGGCGCGATCACCGGAATGAAGTCGCTGCCGGCCACCATCTCCAGCACACGCACGTCGATGCCCTGCACTTCGCCGACATGCCCGATGTCGATGATTTCCGGGGCTTTCAGTGCCGGGTCATTGCTGTCGCCCTTGAGCAGCATTTTCTTCGCCCGGATCAGCTCGCCGTCCTTGCCGGTCAGGCCGATGGCGCGGCCGCCATTGCGGTGAATCAGGTTGACGATTTCCTTGTTGACCAGCCCGCCGAGCACCATCTGCACGACGTCCATGGTCTCGCTGTCGGTGACGCGCATGCCCTGGACGAATTTTGATTCCTTGCCGAGCCGGGCCAGCAGGTCCCCGATCTGCGGGCCGCCGCCGTGCACGATCACGGGGTGGATGCCGACGGCTTTCATCAGCACGATGTCGCGGGCGAACGAGTTCTTCAGCTCTTCGTTCTCCATCGCGTTACCGCCGTACTTGATCACCACGGTGGTGCCGGAAAAACGCTGAATATAGGGCAGCGCTTCAATCAGAATGCGCGCGGTTTCACCTGCCCGCTGCTGGTCCATGGTGTCTCCGTATCAAAAAGGCAGTTTCAGTTTCGGTTCAATGGCCTGAAGTTCGGTGCGGAACAGCCCGGCGATGCGTTGCAGGGCGGCTTTGTCCCGCCCTTCAAAACGGACGCTCAGGGCGGGCACGGTATTGGAGGCCCGTACCAGGCCCCAGCCGTCATCGAAGTCCACGCGCAGGCCGTCCAGCGTGGTGATGCTGCCGTCAGCGAAGGCGTCCTGTCGGGCGAGCAGTTTGTCCATCAGCTCGAACTTGCCCGTGTCGCTGGCGGGAATCAACAGCTCTGGTGTGACCAGGCCGGTCTTCAGGCGGGCGAATACGCTGTCCGCGCCAGCCGATTCCAGTGCCAGGATCTCCAGCAGCCGGGCGGCAGCATACAGCGCGTCTTCTACCCCGTGCCAGCGGTCGGCAAAGAAGATGTGGCCAGACAGCTCACCCGCCAGCGGCGCGCCGGTCTCGCGCAGCTTTGCCTTCATCTGTGCATAGCCGGACGGGACCATCAGCGGCCGGCCGCCCATGCGGCTGATCAGCTTGGTCAGCTCGCGGCTGCACTTCACATCATAGAGGATGTCGGCGCCGGGGGAACGGGTCAGCAGATCCCGCACGTAGAGCATCAGCAGGCGGTCCGGCCAGATGATTTCGCCGGCCGGGGTGACCACGCCGAGGCGGTCACCGTCACCATCGAAGGCGATGCCGATATCCGCGCCGTGTTGTTTTACCGCCTGGATCAGGGCGTGCAGGTTCTCCGGGCGGCCGGGGTCCGGGTGGTGGTTCGGGAAGTGGCCGTCGACCTCGGTGAACAGAGGCATGACCTCGCAGCCGAGCGCCTGGAACAGCTGCGGGGCGATCACGCCGGTGATGCCGTTGCCGCAATCCACCACGACCTTGAGTGGGCGCGCCAGCAGGATGTCGTCGCTGACGGCATGCAGGTAGCGCTCGCTGATGTCGCGCGAGATCACTTCGCCGAGCCCTTCGCTGAGGCGGTCTTCTTCAATGCGGGCCTTCAGGGCCAGCAGGCGCTCGCGACCGAGGGTCTCGCCGCCGATGATGATTTTCAGGCCGTTGTAGGTGGAGGGATTGTGGCTACCGGTGACCACCACGCCGGTCTGGGTGTCCATGACGGCGGTGCCGTAATAAAGCACGGGTGATGGCATGGCGCCGATATCCAGCACTTCGCGGCCACTGCGCACCAGGCCGCGCATCAGCGCCTGGCTGAGTTCGTCGGAAGAGGTGCGGCCGTCGCGGGCTACCAGCACGGTGTGCTGGCCCTGTTCGCCAGCTTCGGAGCCGATTGCCTGGCCGAGCAGTTCCACCATGTCCGGGGTCAGTGTCCGGCCGACCACGCCGCGGATATCACTGGCGCGGAAGATGTCGTCCGGCAGTGCGATCTTGCGGGCTGCGGTGTCGTCGATCAGCGGGTGGGCGTCGTCCTCCACCAGGATATCCAGGAACGCGTCTGGCGGCGGGGAGGCGCTGCCGCCCGCTGATGAACTGCCGCGCGAAGCCGCGCTGGCCGGGCGGCTGGAGCGGCGCTGGCCGGCCAGCTTGTCGAGCTGGTTGCGCACGGCTTCCAGCGCCGAGAAGGTATAGCGGCGGCCGATGCCGGCACCGGCGCGGCCGGCTTCCTGCGCGTGTTGTTGCAGGTGGCCGGCATCACGGCTGATACCGGCACTGATGGCCCGTAACACCAGCCACTGGCCAAGCAGGATCAGCACCAGCACGCAGCCGAAGCCCAGCACGGCCAGCGGGCCCACTTCATCGAAACCGCCTCCGGGCGTGCCCAGATAGGTCAGCGTCAGGCCACCACTGGCCTGGACGGTGGCGCGCTCCGGCCCCTGTGGGTTGCCGAGCTGCAGCACAGGCGTGCCGGCCTGCACGATGCGCACGCCGCCAGTCTGCATGTCCAGCCGGCGCAGGTGCTTGAGGGTGTCACTCAGGTCCTGTTCCACCAGCAGGATGCCCTGGCCGTCGGGGGTGCGCCGGGCGAACAGCAGTTGTGGTGTGTTGCCGGGCAACAGGACCACAGGCGGCGTGTGCTCGCGGGCCTGCTGGACCAGGTCACGGGCGGTGAACGAGAGGGTGGCGCGTGGCAGTTCCCCGATACGGATCAGGTGGACACGGCTGGCGGGCAGCTGGCTACTGAGCTGCTGCGAGACCACCTCCGGGCTGCGGCCGCTGGCGAGCGCGTCGCGCACCGCATAGCTGGCGGCGAGGGTTTCCACGCTGGCCTGGCTGAGGTTGATGGCCTGGCTGAGCAGCGCTGCCGGTTGCAGCACCAGCGCGTGCGCGGCCTGGTTGGCAGTACGTTCGCGCTCGCCCTGATGCAGGTACGACAGCCCCGCGCCCAGCACGCCGATCAACAGCACGGTAATGGCTGCGCTGGCCAGCATGAAACGCTGGATGCCTCGCGCTGCGGCGTGCCGGCTGGCTTTGCTGCCGGCTTTCTTTCTGCTTTTCCTGTCCGGCTGATCCGGTGTGGCCGGATTCTTGTCTGCCGGTTGCTGTTTCTTGCCCATGGTGCTGTCCCCCAGACGCGCCCCGCGTTACTGCCTGCCGCTGTGACCAAACCCCCCACTGCCACGGTGGCTGGCTTCGAATTCTTCCACCTGTTCCAGCGTCACCTGCATCACCGGCACGATCACCAGTTGCGCCAGCCGTTCCCCCGGCTCCAGCGCAAAGGTGGCGTGGCCGCGGTTCCAGCAGGACACCATCAGCTCGCCCTGATAGTCGGAGTCGATCAGGCCGACCAGATTGCCGAGCACGATGCCGTGCTTGTGGCCCAGGCCCGAGCGCGGCAGCACCAGCCCGGCGTAGCCCGGATCAGCGATATGGATGGCCAGGCCGGTGGGAATCAGCACGGTCTGGCCCGGCTCGATCTGCAGGCGCTGTTCGACCATGGCGCGCAGGTCCAGACCGGCGGAGCCTGTGGTGGCGTAGGCCGGCAGCGGGAATTCGCTGCCAAGTTTCGGATTGAGTACCTTGTACTGCAATTGCATGCGTCCTTCCCCGGCGTGTCGGCTGAGTGTCTCCGGTGGTGAGGCTGGCGTTTCCCGTGCCGTCTCATCCTGTGCCCGCGGGAGCGGGCTGGCTGGCACGTCCGTGTGCCGCGATCTATCCGGTCCCGGTCAGTCGCGTTTATGACGAATGGCGATCAGCTCGATGAGCTGTTTGGCGATCTGCCGCTTGGCCGCCAGCGGCAGCACCTTGTGGCCGCCGGGCCAGATTACCGTCAGTGCATTATTGTCGCTGTTGAAGCCGACGTTCTCGCCGGACACATCGTTGGTGGCGATCATGTCGAGCTTCTTGTTGTCCAGCTTGGCCTGGGCGTAGGCCACCACGTCCCGGGTTTCGGCGGCAAAGCCCACGGTGAACGGGCGCTTCGCGTGCGCTGACACAGCGGCGACGATGTCCGGGTTCTTCACCAGGGTCAGGTGAATCTCCTCGGTGGATTTCTTGATCTTGTGTTCGGCGGTCACTGACGGCCGGTAGTCGGCCACGGCAGCGGTGGCGATGAACACGTCGCAGCCTTCGTCGACGACCGCCATGCTGGCGTTATACATGTCCTCGGCACGGACCACGTCGATGCGCTTCACACGGGTGGGGGTGGGCAGGTTCACCGGGCCGCTGATCAGCGTCACCCGGGCGCCGGCTTCCGCTGCCGCCTCGGCGATGGCGTAGCCCATCTTGCCGGAGCTCTGGTTGGTGATGTAACGCACCGGGTCGATAGCTTCGCGGGTCGGGCCGGCGGTGACGACGACATGCAGCCCGGTGAGCAGGTTGTAATCGAACACGTTGGCCGCGCACAGGGCGATCTCGTGCGGCTCCAGCATGCGGCCGGGGCCGACTTCGCCGCAGGCCTGGCTGCCGGCGGCCGGGCCGAATACGTGTACGCCCTTCTCCTGCAGGATCAGCAGGTTCTTCTGGGTGGCGATATCGGCCCACATCTGCTGGTTCATGGCCGGGGCAATGGCAATCGGTGCGCCGGTGGCCAGACAGAGTGTGGAGAGCAGGTCCGAGCCGTGGCCATGGGCCATGCGCGCCATGAAGTTGGCGGAGGCTGGCGCGATCAGCACCAGGTCGGCCCAGCGGGCCAGTTCAATGTGGCCCATGCCGGCTTCGGCGTGCGGGTCGAGCAGGTCGGTGTGCACCGGGTTGCCGGACAACGCCTGCATGGTCAGCGGGGTAATGAACTCCTGCGCGCCCTGGGTCATCACCACGCGCACGTCGGCACCGGCGTCCTGCAGGCGGCGGATCAGTTCGGCGCTTTTATAGGCCGCAATGCCCCCCGTGACGCCCAGCAGGATGCGTTTGTTGACCAGTCGTTCCATAGTGCCTATTGTCCTGTAAAGCCGCGCCAGGGAAGGCGCAAAGAGTAGCACCGAATGGGTAACAGGCGTAACTGCCCACTCACTGGCTGCTCGGGGAGATGACAGGCGGACACCCGCACGGGTGGTCCGGGTCTCTCACGTATCACAGGGAAATGTGACATGGCGATCAAACACTGGCATGAAACCGAACGGCCCCGCGAAAAACTGATCCGGCGTGGCGCGCAAGCGCTCAGCGACGCCGAACTCCTGGCACTCTTTATCGGACATGGCCCCGGCGGCAGCAATGCGGTGGACCTTGGTCGAGACCTGCTCAGACAGGCTGGCGGTTTGCGGCAACTGCTGGATATGCCACGAGAGCAGTTCTGCAAGCTCCGGGGTATTGGCCCGGCCCGGCTCGCCCTTTTCAAAGGCGCGCTGGAGATGGGCAAGCGCTATCTGGATCAGCACTATATTCGTGAAGAGCCCCTGCGCGAGCCCTGTGATGTCGGGCCGCTGTTCATGTCGCGACTGCGACCGCATCCCTGCGAGGTGTTCGCGGCCCTGTTTCTTGACAACCGGCACCGGATCATCACCTACGAAGAGCTGTTCCGCGGCACCATCAATGCTGCGGTGGTGTACCCGCGTGAAGTGGTGCGCCGGGCTCTGGACCATAACGCGGCAGCGGTGATTTTTGCCCACAACCACCCTTCCGGCGACCCGGAACCCAGCTCGGCGGACCGCTGTATCACCCGGGCCCTGGTGAAAGCGCTGGAGCTGATCGACGTCCGGGTGCTGGACCATCTGGTGGTCGGCGACGAGAAGTGGGTGTCGATGGCCAGCCGGAAGATGTTCTGAAGGGCGGAGAACCTGTCATTCCGGGCCGGGGGCGGAAAAGAGCCTTGCCTCCCCCGGTCCCCTCTGGTATAAATCGCCGCCTTATTCCGGGGTTCCGGCAGCTGCCACACGCCTGCGGAACACCCCGAGCAACGATTCTCTGGAGCAAGACAATGTCCAAGGTTTGCCAGGTTACCGGTAAGCGCCCCGTCACCGGTAACAACGTATCGCACGCCAACAACAAGACGAAGCGCCGCTTCGAGCCGAACCTGCACTACCATCGTTTCTGGGTAGCCAGCGAAAACCGCTTCGTGCGTCTGCGTGTATCGTCCAAAGGCATGCGGATCATCGACAAGCTCGGCATCGATAAAGTGCTGGGCGATATCCGCGCCAGCGGCCAGAAAGTATAACGGAGGCCTGAGTCATGGCAGGTAAAGCGGTACGTGAGAAAATTCGTCTGGTGTCCAGTGCAGGCACCGGCCACTTCTATACCACCACCAAGAACAAGCGGACCACGCCCGAGAAAATCGAGATCCGCAAGTACGATCCGGTGGTGCGCCAGCACGTGGCTTATAAAGAAGCCAAGATCAAGTAAGCCTTCCTGTCGGAAGTCTTGCTGAAAAAGCCCGGCGATGCCGGGCTTTTTTGTGTCTTGCGCAAAGACGTGACAATGGCCCTGGGCAGTGGCCTTCCGTCGTTGCTCTGAGTGTCAGTGTGGTCGCCCGGCCATGACCCATTGTTGTGTCTGTCGCATGGTCAGCCGGTAGCGTGCGCAGTTGTGCGTGCCCAGCGCGCGCAATTCCTCAGAAAGTAGCTTTCGGAAAACCTCTGTGTCCCCGGACAATGCCAATGTGCCAGTAGCGACTTCTGCCGATGCGCCATCTCGAACGATCATGCCGATCGCGTCATTCAGTGCATTGCGCAGGCGCAGGCGGACCGGGTCGGGGGCTCCCATGGCTTCAAGTGTTACTGCGTACTTTGCGACAGAGCGCCGGTAGGCCCACTCAAAAAGCTCCGCAGCGAGCGCCACATCGCGGTGCTCGTAAATGCCCATCATGGCGTAGGCATAATCTTGCTGCTCGATATCCAGGAAGGATAAGGGAGCACAGTTATAGAGCATCAGCGGAATGTTGGCCGATAGCCGGCCAGTGCGTTTATTGCCGTCCTCGAAGGGTTGCAGGTAGGCCAGGTTAACCCATAGGAAGAAGGCGGCTTCCACCGGATTCTTGATCTGGCGCGCCTTTTCCACAATAAGCTCGAACATTTCTTCCAGCAGCGAGGGTACATGGCTTGGCGTATAGGTGGTGTCAGAGATGTTCACCACCTTCTGGCGAATGCAGCCTAGCCCGTAGGCGTCGGCAAGGAGATCCTGCATCAGGATGGCATGCAGGTTGCGAATCAGGGCGGGCGTCAGGCCGTACTCGGGTACCGCATCGACGAGAAACTCGATGGCCGCCTTGTGATTGAGCAGCATCACTGCGTCGGTGTCGCCTCCGGCGTTGCCGCTTTGGAAAAGTGCTTCCGTGGCAAGCAAGGAGTAGCGGTTGCCCTCAAGGCGTGAAGATGACCAGGACAAGTCGATCAGCAGGGGTTCCAGCACCTTGCGGGCATAGGTGCCAGCAGGTTGCTGGCCTGGCAAGCGCCCTTCGCTGGCCAGAGACTGTGCCAGGGCAGGTGGTAGCAGCGAGCTTCTGTTCGGTGTGTAATCGTCCACAAAGGCGCGCTGATACCCGACCACATCACGCGCGCCGAGTGGGCGCGTCAGCGAGGCCAGCAGCGCCTGGCTCTTTGCCGACAGGGCAAACCCTGAGAAAGGTGTGTGGACGACAGTCGGTACGGCCGACGAGCTGGCTGAGATTCGGTAGCGTGTGGAGCGTGCCTGCCCTTCGCGGATGACCTCGCCTGAGTCCACCAGTGCATCGAGATGGCGTTTCACAGTGGATTTACTGGTCCCCACCACACTGGCGAGTTCGCTGGAGACTAACCAGGGATGCGTCGTCTGGGATTGGCGGTACAGCGCTTGAAGAATGGCTTCACGGGTGGACATGAAGGCGGTCTCAAATCGGCTCGTATCGGCTCACTTTATCGTTAATCGGCTCATTTTGCCAGTAATCGGCCCATTGTTGGACCGGTATGAGCCGATTTGCGAGCCTATGGGCCGATTCTCTCCCCTGCCGGGCCGGTATGCAGCCGGCCCGCCTCCATATGCCAGACCCGGTCGGTGAGATAGCGCACCTCGTCCTCGGCATGGCTGACATACAGCATCGGGAGGCCCAGCGTGTCCCGCACCCGCAGCAGGAACGGCAGGATCTGCTGCTTGCGATGGTTGTCCAGCGACGCCAGCGGTTCATCCAGCAACAGCAGCGACGGCGAGTACAGCAACGCCCGCCCCAGCGCGACGCGCTGCTTCTCGCCCCCGGACAGGTCACGCGGCCGGCGGGTGAGCAGGTGGCCGATGTCCAGTAATGTAATGATGGCGTCTGGCGGAAACAGCCGCTCGCTGGCGGGCCGGCGGCGATAGCCGTAGAGCAGATTGTTCTGCACGGTGAGATGTGGAAACAGGCAACCGTCCTGAAAGACCAGCCCGATGCGGCGCTTCTCCGGAGGCAGGAAAACGCGCCGGCCTGTCTCCACCAGCGCGACGCCGTTCCAGCGGACGGCGCCGGCATCCGGTCGCTGCAAGCCGGCGATCATTGCCAGCAGTGTGCTCTTGCCGGCCCCGGAGGGGCCGCACAACCCGATGACGCCGCCATCAAGCCGGCCTTGCGCCCGCAGGCTGAAGTCGCCGCGTTGCCAGCGCAGATCGAACTCAAGCATGGTCGCGGTACCCCAACTGGCGTTGCAGGCGTCGGGTCAGCGCATTGCTGGCCAACAGGGCCGCCAGGGCCAGCCCGACCGAAATCAGGATCAGCCGCCCGGCCGGCGCTTCACCGCCCGGCTGCTGAATGTAGCTGTAGATAGCCAGCGGCAGGGTGCGGGTTTCGCCCGCGATATTGCCCACGAAGGTAATGGTCGCGCCAAACTCTCCCAGGCTGCGGCTGAAGGCCAGAATCGCTCCGACCAGGATGCCCGGCGCGGCCAGCGGCAGCGTGATGGTGAGGAAGGTGCGCCAGGGGCCGGCACCGAGGGAGCGGGAGGCCTGCTCCAGGCGGGAGTCGATCAACTGGAATGACAGCCGTACTGGCTGCACCAGTAGCGGCAGGCCCATCACCAGCGACGCCAGCACGGCGCCGGTCCAGTGAAAGGCCAGGCTGATGCCGAATGTCTCATTGAGCCACTGCCCCGCTGGCCCCTGCCGCCCAAACGCGAGCAATAGCAGATAGCCCGGCACGACCGGCGGCAGCACCATGGGCAGATGCACCAGCGCGTCCAGCAATGCCTTGCCCGGGAAGCGCCCGCGCGCCAGCAGCCAAGCCAGCGCCACACCGGGCACCAGCCCGATCACCATGCACCAGAACGCCACTTTCGCGGACAGCGCCAGGGCTTCTCCTTCGGCTGGCGTCAGCATCAGGGGGCGATGACCGTGAAGCCGGCGGCACGAAACAGGGTGGCGGCCTCGGGACCGCTCAGGTAATCCAGGAAATCGCGTGCTGCGGGGTCTGCCCCGTGCAGTAGTGCTGCGGGATAACGCACAGGCATATGGCTGTGCTCCGGGAAGCGGCCCGCAATCATGACCTGGTCGGTCACCCGCGTGTCTGTTTCATAGACGATACCCAGCGGGCATTCGCCACGCGCCACAAACGCCAGCGCGGCGCGAACATCCTGCATGCCGGCCACACGGGCCTCCAGAAAGGGCCACCAGCCCAGCGATGCCAGGGCCTGCCGGCCGTACATGCCGGCCGGCACGCTGTCGGGCTCGCCCATGCACAGGCGTCCGTCGAAGCCTGGTGGCGTGGCCGCAGCCATGTCTACCTGCCGTGGATGATCCACGGGTGCGATCATCACCAGCGAGTTGCGCAGCAGGCTGCGCCGGCTGCCTTTGTCGATCAGGTCACGTTCGGACAGGTAATCCATCCACTGTTCATCGGCCGGGATATAGAGATCAGCGGAGGCGCCCGCCTCAATCTGGCGCGCCAGGGTGGAGGAAGAGGCGTACGAAAGACGGATATCGGTGGGCCGGATTTGCTGGTATTTCTCCGTTATGGCATCGAGCACATCGGTCAGGCTGGCGGCGGCATAGACAGTGATGGCCCGGGCTGGTCCGGCAAACATGACGCTCACGGCCAGAAGTGTTCGCAATGTACGGCGCATCAGTAACACCTGGTTAAAGGGCGTGAAAGGCTGTGGCCATACTAAGGGAATTTGGTCGGTGACAGGGACTGCTTTGCTAATCCGGGGCTGTACTTTTGATATCAGATACAGGCCGGTATGAGCGGCAAAATGGGAACAGTTCGCCTGCGGGCTGCCGAGGCAAGGGTGGCGCGGCAAGCGGGAGGCGGGCCGCGTTCATGCACTAGAAGAAAGCATGGCCAGTGAGGATGCCATGCAAAATTAATAATCTATTTGAACGAGTGAATTATATAAGAAAACATAATTGGCCTAGCACAATGACATTAAGCAAATCGTTTTGGTCACCTTTTTCGGCGCGTCTGTCATTTCGAGTAATGACAAAGGTGAACAAGTAAGCCATAGCTTACAGAAAGAGACGATTTCAGATACAAAAGCATATTGAGAAACTGGATTATCCGGCCGTAGTATAACAATCAGTCGGTACGACTAAAGGCTTAGGGTGCGGTGTTGTTAGGGAAAGCCCATAAAGCAATAAAGGATGAATCTACTTTTCGCAGTTTTCCTGACTGCCGGGGGCACTTCCTAACCATCTCCATCTTATGACTTGCTTCAGGTCGGCCGGCAGGGTTTCTGCGGGATGGCGAGCAGTCGTCACACAGGATGTCAGGCCAAGCGGATTGGTATCAGAGTTGTTCCTGTTTCAGGGAGAGTCAAAATGAAAATGCTTATTCAGATTGCATCGGTATTTACCTTTCTGTATCGCGGGTTGCTTCAGTTGGCCCGCGTCGTGGCTTCACGTACGCAAGTGGCGAGCTGGTCGGCGAGAGATCGGCAGAAAGGGGCTTCGGCGTTGGAATACATCATTCTTGCCGCGACAATCATCATAATTATCGGCGTGCTTGCAACCAACAATACGGTTAAAGAGACCTTGGAGGCAGCGTTTGAGAAACTCTTCCGAGATGCGGCTGACATGCCTGCCGGTGAGGGTTGATTGGGTGTTCCTGCCCCTCTAAAGGACACGGCCCATGAATGTAACGCATGGCAATGGGAAAGCAGAAGACGGAGTGGTAACTCTTGAGTTCCTGCTGCTGTTCCCTTTCATCGTTGCGATTTTATATGCCGCCGGCTACTACAGCGTTCTCTTCTCTTGGCAGTATAGGATGCAGAGCGTTGTAGACGGCGCGGTGGCGAGTGGGATGTATCTGGACCGTTCCCGCTTTCCTGAGCAGCAGCTTGGCACGCAGGTTCGTACCCGTGCTTACAGCGCACTGACGGAGCTGGTGCAAGACCTGCCATCTCCCGTGCAGGAGCGTCTGGAGTTGTCGGCGGATAACTGTGTAACAGAAACAGTATCTGCGCAAAGCATAGTCGTGGTGCGGTGTGAGCTGACAATGCCTCAAGCGGCTCTTCAGGCTGCGCTACCTGCCATAACGTTTGGTTTTCTGGGCCAATTTCCACCAGCGCCCTCAAACGGTATCCGGGCCAGTGCCCAGGTGGCGTTTTGACGTAAAGCGCATCACACGTAGTACAGGGACGTCACACCGGCCCGTCGTCAGCAGTGCAGGTCGCCCGTGCCGGTCCGGTGAACACAGGAGGGGATATGGGGTCCCGATGGCTTTATATGCTGCCCGCAATACTGCTGAGTGTGCTGGCTGTAATTCTGGCGCTGGTGGGTCTGGCGCGCATGCCGGATCCCGATCAGCAGCAGGGGCCTGGTACTGTGATCCAGGTGGTCGAAGAGCGCGAGCCCACACTCACCCATGAATATTGGGTTGGCACGCGTGAGCTGCCGGTGGGCACGGTCATTGCCGAGGAGGACCTGGCGCGTATCGCAGTCAGTGTGCCGCTTGCGGACGCGGTGACGGCGGAGACCAATATGGCGGGGCAGTTGCTGCGCCGCAATCTGCGCCAGGGCGAAGTCCTTGCGCGCACCCATCTTGAAGCCGGTAATCAGCTTGCCCGCGCCGTGCCGGCGGGTTATCGCGCCTTTGCTATCTCCATCGATGATGTGGTTGCCGCAGGCGGGCTGCTCAAGCCCGGTGATCTGGTGGATGTGCTGGCGTCATTCCGCACCGGCCAGGATGCGCAACCCACGGCCGTGATTTTGCTCAGCAGCATCGAAGTGCTCGCCGTCTATGGCCAGCTTGATGGCGAGCCGGTTGATCCAGAGAACGCGCGGCAACAACGTAGCAGCCGCAACAGTTCTGCCGTGCTGGCAGTGCCGCGTGAGGATTTGACACGGCTGCTGGTGGCGTCGGACAACGGTTCATTGCGTCTCGCCGTGGCCGGTGAGGCGCGCTTTGATGCCGGCAAGGATGGTGAGGCCGCGCAGACTGCCGCAACGGCTAAAACAGACGTCATGAAACTTGATTCCCTGTTCCCGAAACCGCAACGAGCTGCACCGGCTGCACGGCCGGGTGAGCGTGTGGAAGTGATCGAGGGGTCAAGTTCAAGGAGCACTTATGTCCACTAGCGACGTGTGCCCGCAGGGCCACTGCAAAAAGGGAGACGGTTCCATGGGTGGGGTGGCAGAGGTAGTGCGCCGCAAGTGCGCAGTGGTCGGAGTCGTACTGGGGGCCTTGTGCATGCTGCTGGCATGGCCGGCGCAAGGCCAGTCACAGATGGACAGCGACGTCATGCGTGTTGCGCCCGGTGACCAGCGTGTGCTGACGTACGCGGATCGGGTTGTCCGTGTTGCCACCTCTGATCCGGAGGTGGCGGCGGTGACGGTCAGCGAAACAACGCAGCTGCTGCTGACGGCAAAAAAAGAGGGTTCCTCGGTGCTGTCGGTCTGGTTGCGAGGCATGAGTGAGCCGATGGTCAGCACTGTGGTGGTCTCGGCCACTGCGGGAAGTGCCCTGCCCTTCGGGACACAGGTGCAAACCGATATCCGCATTCTTGAAGTGAGCAAGACGGAGCTCAACGCACTCGGCTTTGCCTACAGTCATGTGTTCAATGGTACTGGTGTGGGTATCAGCCCTCCGGGTGGTCCGGGTTATGTGCCGCCGGGCGGCGCGGGAAGTGTTACGGCGCCAATCAGCGCCGATGGCTTCAATCTGTTTCGTCTCGGCAGTAACTCCACCACCATCATCACCGCGCTGGAAAGCGGCGGCTTTGCCTACACGCTGGCGGAGCCCAGCCTGACCAGTCTGTCTGGCCAGAACGCATCGTTCCTTTCCGGCGGTGAATTTCCGGTACCGATCCGCAGTGATAACAACGGTATTCAGGTGGAGTACAAGCAATTCGGCGTCGGGCTGTCACTGACGCCGACCGTGATTGATGAAAACCAGATCATTCTGAAAGTGGCACCGGAAGTGAGCGAGCTGGACTTCTCTGCCGGCGTCACCACCGGCGGCGTCTCCGTGCCGGGTCTGCGAGTGCGCCGCGCAGAAACCACGGTGTCACTGGCGCCAGGAGAAACCTTCATCATCAGCGGCCTGGTCAGTCGTTCCACGGTCAATAACAGCGACCGTATTCCGGGCCTGGGCAATATTCCGGTACTGGGTGCCTTCTTCCGTTCCAGCCGCATCAGCCGTGACGACAAGGAACTGGTGATGGTGGTGACGCCGCATCTGGTCACGCCGCAACGTTCGACCATGCCTCCGGGCGTGCTGCCGGGCGCGGGTTACCACGAAAGCAGCACCGGCTGGCTGGACATGATGACGGAAACCCGCAAGGGGTCGCAGCCTATTCGCCACGGCCTGAGCTGGTAAGGAGCCAAGCATGGTGGAGCATGAAATTCTGCTGTCGGTCACCGACGATGCCGATACGCAACGCTGGCTGGACCGCGCGCTGGAAGATAACTGGAGGCTTGAGGATGTGAGCCGTGCCGATCTCGGGCGCGTGCTGCGCCTGCTGGAAGCCACCGGCGCGCAGATTGCGCTGGTGGAAGTGGTCGAGGCGGATATTAACCAGTCGCTGGCGGTGATCACCGCGCTGACCAATGCGCGACCCTGGGTCACGGTGATTGCGGTGTGCCGCAGCACCGACCAGGAATTGCTGTTGCAATGCATGCGTGCTGGTGCGCGGGATTGCATCATCATGGGCGGCGATACTGCGGAAATGCGTGATCGTCTGCGCCGCCATCAGTTGATCCGCCCTTCCTCCTGGGGGGAAGGGCTGAAATCAAAGATACGCAATCTGGTGCTGGTCGCTGGCGCTGATCCGCTGGTCGACACCGCCTTCTTCACCCAGAACCTGGCGCTGGCCATGGGCCGGCACGAACCAGACAAATCCTTCCTGGCCATCGATATCGAGTCGCATCGCGAAAGCGTCTTCTATCTGGATGCGCGCAGTGATTTCGATCTCAACCATCTGCTCAGCAGCCCGGACACGCTCGATCGTGCCTTGATCGACACCGCACTGGAAGAATACCGCCCTGGTGTGCGCCTGCTGCGCGGTGGCCTGGGCAAGGGTGACGTGCTGGGCGATCGTGGCGCGGATCTGTTCATTGCACTGAACCGCCTGATGGGCATGTTCGACAAAGTGCTGCTGAATATCGGCAGCCGTCATCACCATGCCTGGGTACGCACGCTGGGCGTGCACGCCGACCATGTGCTGCTGATGCTGCACCCCCAGGTGGAGCAGGTGCATCAGGTGCGTGAGCAGGTGATGAACTGGCGACCTTATCTTTCCGGCAATTCCAACCTGCAATTGGTGCTGGATGGCCATGAGACCCAGTTGCCGCCGAGTGTGGAAGAAGTGGCAGAGGCCACCGGCGCCAGTGTGGCCGGGGCGCTGCCGATGGACTGGAAGCATCGCCTGGAAGCCATCAACCTGGGGCAACCGATTCAGGATGTGGCACCGAAATCCGCGTACAACCGAAAAATGGATCAACTGGTCATGACGCTTGGTGGTGTGCAGAGCGGCGGCGCGGGCCGGCGCTTCTGGCCATGGAAACGCGCCTGACGGCGACCAACTTTTTTGATCGGGGCATATTGTGGCGGGACGTATCGACGACGAATACCAGCAGCTAAAAGCCTCCACGCATTCGCGCGTGGTGGAGCGGCTGGATGAGGAAGGTATTGAAGTCAGTCGCACGCAGACCGAGCGGCTGCACGATACCGTGCGCCGCGCCGTCATCCAGCACGTCACCGAAAGCCGCACGCCGCTCTCCAGCCAGGACATGAACCAGCTCGTGCGTGACATGATCGATGAAGTCACCGGCTTTGGGCCGCTGGAGCCCCTGCTGAAAGACCCCCGGATCAATGACATTCTGGTTAACGGCCCGAACAGTGTCTTTGTGGAAGTGGCTGGTGTGCTGCAAAAAGCACAAACCCGTTTCATCAACGATGATCATGTACTGCGTGTAATCCGCCGTATTCTCGCGCCACTGGGCAGACGCCTCGATGAAGCCAGCCCAATGGTGGATGCGCGCCTGCCGGACGGCTCGCGTGTCAATGCGGTCATCCCGCCGTTGGCGCTGGACGGTCCGTCGGTGTCGGTGCGGAAATTCACCCGTCACCACCTGATGGCGGATGATCTGATCAAGGCCGGGTCAATGACCGATGAATGCCTGCGCATTCTGATTGATGCGGTTCAGGGCAAGCGCAACATCATCGTCAGCGGGGGGACCGGCACGGGCAAGACCACCATGCTGAACCTGATCAGCCAGTACATTCCCCGCAACCAGCGCATTCTTACCATTGAGGACTCCGCCGAGCTGGTGCTCAACCATCCGCATGTGGTGCGGCTGGAAACCCGCCCGGCCAATGCCGAAGGCAAGGGCCGTATCTCAGCGCGAGATCTGGTGGTCAATGCCCTGCGGATGCGGCCTGACCGGATCATAGTCGGCGAAGTACGTTCCGCCGAGATCATCGAATTGTTGCAGGCCATGAACACCGGCCACGACGGTTCCATGAGCACCATCCATGCCAACGGCACCCGCGAAGCGCTGGTGCGGATTGAAACCTTGCTGGCGGTGAGCGGCTATGAAGCCAGCGAAAAAGCCATTGGCCGGCTGATCAGTTCGGCGCTGGATGTCATCGTCCAGCTTGAACGTCTGCCCAGCGGCAAACGTATCCTCAAGGAAGTGGTGCAACTGACGCCGGACGACGACAACCTGTATGCCATGAAATATCTGTACAGGAGCCCCGATGAGCTCTGAAGCGCTGTTGTCCGCAGCCCGCATGCTGGGCCTGCTCGCCATCCTGGTGGTGGTCGCGCAGTGCTGGCTGCTGCACTACCGCCGTGGGCGAAAGATGCGCGAAGTGATCGGCGCGCGCATGGTCAGTCAGCGTGAGTTTCTGGACGAAAACAGTGAGAGTCTGCTGATTACAGGCCGGCTGGAAAAGCTGCTGATGAAGGCCGGTATTCGCACCACGCAGAGCGGCCTGATGCTGCTGGCGCTGGTATTGCTGGTGTCCTCAGCAGTGATTCTTGCACTGTACGGGCCGATGGCGGCGCTGCTGTCACTGCTGGGGTGGATGCTGCTGGGCTGGGTGTACTGGAACCTGCGTTATCAGCGCCTGCGTCGCGCGATCTTCGATAACCTGCCGACCATTATTGATAACGTACTGCGCAACATGGATGCGGGCCGGTCGCTGGACCAGGCCATGATCGATAGCCTGCGGGAAGCGCCGGAGGTGTTTGCACCGCTGGCGTTCCGGGTGCGCAGCGCCGTGGAAGCCGGCCGTGAATATGCCGGGCTGTTCGATGGCTATGCGCGGTTGTATCAGGTGCCACCGATGGTGCTGGTGGCGGTGACATTGCGGACCACCAGCCGATTTGGTTCATCGGTGCGTCCGGTGCTTGGGCAGGTGTCCGATTCATTGCGTGCACAGCAGGAAATGCGCCGCGAATTCATGGCCTCCACGGCTGAAACACGCATGACAGCCGGTGTGTTCGCCGCTGTGCCGATACTGCTGTCGCTGTATATGGTGCTCACCAACGACACCTATCGTGATGTGTTACTCGGCACGGACAGTGGCAAGGTCATGCTGATGGTGGCTGGCGCGTTACAGACATTGGGCGTGATCGTCATTCTGCGCATGATTCAGGGGGTGGGCCGTGGTTAGTTTCCTGGTCGTCATACTGCTCGCGCTGGTCGCGCTTTGGCTGGCGGTGGGACGCGCGGAAGTCTGGCAGCGCCACCAGCGTGTCACCGAGCGCATGCTGCAACGTCCCGACGAGGAAGGGCCTGCGCCGCAGAGTGCGGTGCTGTCCATGTTGTCTCGTCGGGTTGCGGGCTCCTCCTTTGCGAAGGCCGATTATCTCGAAATGGCGAATGCCCTGCGATTGACTGGCCGCAGTGCCGAATCAATCCAGACGATCTACCTGATAGCGTGCTGGATGCTGCCGGCCGCCGTAGCGGTGCTGGGGCTTGTTCTGGGCGGCATAGTGCCTTTCATGGTGTTGCTGGCAGTGGGGTTTATCCTGCCACGACGCATGATTCGCGGCATGGGGCACAGCTCCTGCCGGCGGCAGAACCTGGAAGCCATCGAGTTTGGCCATGTCTTGCGCATGCTGATTGAATCTGGCCTGTCCATCGAGCGCGCCATTCGCATCGCCACACTGCAGGCCCGCGAACTGATGCCGACCATGATCTACCGGCTGGACCGCTTCGGCCGCCTGATGGAAGCCGGCGCAGACCGCAGCGAAGCCCTGGCGGAAATGGGCGGCGACCGCAACGTGCCGGTGCTCTACAACCTGACGCAACTGCTCAAGCAGGGTAGCCGGCTCGGCGGCGGTATCACCAGCGGCATCGAGCAGATCATCAACGAAGGCCAGAACATCGAAAAAAGTCGCATCAAGGAAGACGTTAACCGCGTGGGCGCCAAAATGACCATTGTGATGATGGTGTTCATGCTGCCGGCGCTGTTCATCATCATTGGTGGCCCGGCGATCGTATCGATCGGACAGGCGTTGAGCCGATAACGGATAAAAGGAAGGGAGTGACCCGGATGAGATCCATGAAGACAGCCCTGATGGTCGCCATCACTATTGTAGCCAGCGGCTGCGCAAACCGCCCGTTGAACGGTGGTCATGCCGACGCTGCCGCAGAGCCCGCACCAGCCCCGGCGCGAGTGGTCGAAGCGCCGGCGGAGACGCCGGTACGCAGTGACTTCCGGCCCCGAGTAAACTGCTCGACCAACGTGGCGCCCGAAGAGCGCGTGGAGCTGGAAATGGTGGACACCCTCACCTCCCGGGGGCGCCCATATGCGGCATTGGCACAACTGGAAAAGACGCAGCAGAAAAACATTGAGTACTGGCTGCGCTATGGGCAGCTACAGGCCAAGACCCAACAACTGCTGCGCGCCCGCTCGGTATTCGAAACACTGGTAGAAAAGTGTGATACCGGCGAAGCGCGCCATGGCCTTGGTATGGTGATGGTGAAACAGGGCGATCTACAGAGCGGCCTGTCGGAACTGCGACGTGCGGCGCGTATGCTGCCAGCTTCCCCGGATGTACGTAACGACCATGGCTATGCGCTGTTGATGGCCGGCCGTCACGATGAGGCGATGTTCGAACTGATCACGGCACTGGAGCTGGAGAATGGCGCCGGCCGTGCGCGCCAGAACCTGGCGGCGGCCTACATGTTGTCTGGTGACAGCGCCGGGCTTGAAAGGCTGCAACAGAATTATCATTACACCGATGACGAGCTGGCGCATGCGCGTAGCCTGGCCAACCAGCTCAGGAGGTTCTGATCATGTGGAAACACCTGCCGATTTCTGTCGTATTGCTGAGCGGCGTGATGGCATTGCCGGCTCTGGCTGCTGAGCCTGAATCCTATCCTTCCGGGTTCTCCGACACTGTGGTCAATATGCAGCGCGAGACCGTGACCGACTGGCTGCTGCAACAACAGCGACAGAACGCGCCCGCGGTGGAGAGCGAACTGCCCGCACAATTGTACGTGGACAGTCAGCGTCGTCTGGGTGACAGCTTCAGGACGCCGATTCCCGATTCCTTTGGTGAGCAGACACGCGAGCAATCCGGTCGCTGAGCGGTGTCTGCAGGAGATGTGTCATGAACCGTCGTGAGCGCATCGTATTATTGTCCCGCCAGCGCGGTGTGCTGGCTGTTACCACGCCGTTACTAATCATATTGATTGTCCTTTTCACAGTACTTTTGCTTGATGGTGCGAGGCTGTATGCGGTAAAGCGCGAAATGCAGGCTGTAGCAAATGCGGCTGCCATGGCGGCAGCGGATGGCGCGCAGGCTTGCGCGGGACTGGAACTGGAAAACGATCAATCTATTCGGAGTATCGCAGAGGCGGCGGCTGTTGCCGCAGGGAAACAAGCCCTTGGCGGAGATTTGACGGTGATACAGGCCGGGACGCTGACCTCTGTTAATGATCGCTGGCACTTCCGAGAATTCGATCAGTCGGTCAAAGAATCCAATGCCGTAAAAGTCGTTTACTCGCTGCGCGAGCCAATTTCCTCATTGCTACCCGGTTTGTTTGGTGGCGTTGATATGGCAGCGATTGCCGTGGCACGCAAAGAAGTCGTAGCTACCGTTTCCGCAGGCGGATCAACGGCTGTTATCGGCGGAGATGATCAAACCGCTGGGCTATTGGGCGCGCTGCTCGGGGCGCTTTTGACAAATGGTAAACCCTTTGCGCTGGATGCAACGGACGTTAGGAGCCTGGCAAGTACAACGTTTGCTCTTGGTGGCTTTCTTGACAATATCGGTGTCAGCGATCTTCTGGTGGGTGCTGACCGCCTTGTGCCAGTAGATCACCTCCTTGAAGCAATTCTCGCCGGTCTTGGTGAGGGAGGAGGGGATGCGGGTGACGCAATAGATCAAATGCTGGATGCTGCTGGCCTTATCACCACCAATGTGCGGCTGGGAGACGTATTACGTAGCGTCGGCCCTATTGAGAGGCCAGGTGACGTCAAGATTCCTGTGTACGATACTGTAATGGCTGTTGTTCTGAACGCGCTTTCCGGGAATGTTGTGGGTCTCGCTGCACCTAGAGAGGTAAATGTCGGTTTGGGCGATATAGTGTCGGTCGATCTCGATTTGACCGTGGGTGAAGCGCCCGCTGTGCTGATAGCCCCCGCCCGGTTTGAACCCAATGGTGATCCCATGCTGACGTTTGAAGTCGCCGATGTGATATTGGGTTTGCGGGTAGGCGTTGAGATACCTGGCTTGGCTACGATAACGGTCCCGCTTTTGGTTAAAACCGGTGGGGGGAGTGGCTATCTAGCTTATGCGGACTGTGCTGTGGGGACGAGCAATAATGTTTTGCTTGGCTTTTTGCTGCAGCCCGAGGTGGTGAAAGTATCGACGCAGACACTGCAAGCTAATGGGGCACTAGTGCAAGATGGGGTGCAGGTTCATCTTTTAGAGGCGCTTCGTAGCTTGCTGACTATTTCTGTGTCTGCTCGTCTTGGAGAGCTAACAGTCGGTAGCAGGCCGTCACAACCTGTGCTTAGAGAATTGGTGTTCAATCTCTATTCAAAAGAGCCTGTGGGAGCTTATGTTTCGCCCGGGTTGGGAGTGACATCGGTTGGTGCAGGTTTGGAGATAGATGTGGACGTCAGGTTGCAGGAAGAGGATTGCCGCGGCCTGCTCAGTTGGCTGACCTGCCCGTTGGGTGAATTGCTGAACCCACTGCTTGACGAGTTATTGAACGATATTACCGGGCCCGCCATTGAGTCGTTGGTGAATGATACGTTGGTTCGAGTCTTGAATGGTCTTGCCAGTGACATTCTGGGCCCGCTGCTTGCGGGCCTGGGTTTAAACCTCGGAGGAATGTCTGTTGATGTAACCCATGTCAGTCAGGATCAGGTGGTTCTGCTAGACTGCTTCCTCGTGAATTGTGAGCTACTTGATGAGTAGACAAATTTAAGGCCCGTTTCGCAGCGGGCCTTTATCCTCTAAATTCAGGCAGGTGAATGAACGGTATAGGCTCTCAGTTTGGCCGCAAACTCCTGCAACGCCCGTATCCCACTCTCCTCAGCTTCCTGACACCACTGCTTCAATGCTTCCAGCATCTCCGCCGAACTCAGGCTGGTCCGCGACCAGATATCCTGAAGCCGCAACCGGAACTGGTAAATTGCAGCCAGCGTTTCATTGTGCGAGGTCAGCCGGTCGAGCCGTTCACGGCAGCGTTCGGTAATCAGGCTCTCATCTCGGTGCAGCAGGCTGTGGCAACGCTGGAAAAAGCTGCGCGTGACTTCACAGGCGCGCTCGCGTTCTTCCTGGAACACGGGTGTGATCACTTCGCGGCGATACCGCGCCATGACCTGAAAGCGGTTGCTGATCAGGCCACGCAGGGTGTCCAGATCGATCACCTGCTTGTCTCTGGCCAGCACCGGGCGCGGCGGCACCTTGTTGACCTTGGCCAGCCGCAGGGTTTCCAGCACGCGAATCCAGAACCAGCCCACATCGAACTCAAAACGGCGCACGGACAGCTTGGCTGAATTCGGATAGGTGTGGTGGTTGTTGTGCAGCTCTTCGCCACCGATCAGGATGCCGATCGGGCTGATGTTGCGTGACGCATCGCGGCTTTCGAAATTGCGATACCCCCAGAAATGCCCGACCCCATTGATGACGCCGGCGGCGAACAACGGAATCCAGACCATCTGCACCGCCCAGACGGTAATGCCGATGGCGCCGAAACAGAGAATGTCGATGCCCAGCATCAGGAAGATGCCGGCGAAAGAATACTTGCTGTACAGATTGCGCTCGATCCAGTCATCAGGCGTGCCGGCGCCATAGCGGGCCAGCGTTTCCTGGTTCATCGCTTCTGCCTTGTACAGCTCGGCGCCTTCACGCAGGACCTTTTTCAGGCCCAGCACCTGCGGGCTGTGAGGGTCTTCGTCGGTTTCACAGCGTGCGTGATGCTTGCGGTGAATCGCCGTCCATTCCTTGGTGACCGTGCCGGTGGCCAGCCACAGCCAGAAACGGAAGAAATGCGCTGCGATCGGATGCAGGTCCAGCGCGCGGTGCGCCGAGTGCCGGTGCAGGTACACGGTCACACTGACGATAGTGATATGGGTCAGGACCAGCGTGATCAGTACAAGCTGCCAGACCGAAGGGTTGAACAGACCATTCCACATAACAATGTCCACGGCGCCGATGGGCGGGGTAACAGTTTAAAGTCGCCATTCTAGCCAGTGATGCGTTGGCTCGGCAGGGGCTGTAAGGCCAATAGCGCTGGGCGGAGGAGCCGCATCTGGCGGGACAGGCGCTTTCTCCTGAATGACGCAGGCGCCGGGATAGGGCGCTCTCCCTACTAGTGTGCGGGCGCGGGAGCAGTTTGCAAGCGGAATGGTGTGGCAGGCTGGGTGGGCTCGGCGGGAAGCGCGCAGCGAATCCCGCCACCTCCCTTACTGGATACGCGTCACCAGCAGATGATCCGACACCAGCCGAAGCAGCTGCCAGCCGGGGCTCACGAAGGTGGTCGCCACGGCCTCGGTAACGATCAATGGCCCGTTGAGCGGCTCGTCCACCGGCAGGCTGTCGCGCCCCCGCACCGGCACGGGCCCCAGGCCGGCTACCTGGCTCGTCCGGACCGGACCGGGCGCCGTGACCCGGCCAGCCGGGGCATCGGGCAGAGTCTCCCTCAGGCTCAGACGGGCACGCAGGTTCACCCGCGCGACCGGCGCTTGCAGGCGGTGCCCGTAGCGCTGTTCATGCAGTTGGTGAAAATGCGCTTCTGCCGCAGCAATGTCGCCCTGCCAGGGCACGCTCAGCGGGAACGACTGGCCGGCGTAGCACACATCCAGCATGACCTGTTGCTCCAGCGCGGCAGGATCAAGGGCGCCGCCCTCTTCCGTCTGCATGGCCTCGTGTGCCTGCATGATCAGGGTGCTGGCCAGCGCATTGAGGCTCTCGGTATCGGTTTCTGTAGGCAGTGCCTGGATCAGCTCCCGCTGCCGTGGCGCGCGCACCAGCCCCTGGGCAGAGAGTACGCCGCTGTTGCGCGGTACCAAGGCGCGGGGGATGCCGAGCATCTCTGCCAGGGCGCACACATGCAGGCCGCCGGCCCCGCCGAAGCACAGCAGCATGAAGTCCGCCGGATCAAACCCCTTCTGGATGGAGATGACGCGCAGTGCCTGGGCCATGTGCTCATTGGCCAGATCAATGACGCCGCGTGCTGCGTGTTCGGGCGATGTGCCCAGTTGTTTGGCCAGCGCCGCCAGCGCGTGCTCGGACGCGGCGCGTGACAGCGGCAGGCCGCCGCCGAGCTGCAGATCGTCCGGCAGGTGGCCCAGCACCAGGTTGGCGTCGGTCACCGTCACACCGGTGCCGCCGCGTCCGTAACAGGCCGGGCCGGGGTCGGCGCCAGCGGAGGTCGGCCCTACATGCAGCATGCCGGCGGCATCGACGGCGGCCAGCGAGCCGCCGCCCGCGCCGATGGTGTGCATGTCGACCATCGGTACCGCGACCGGCCAGCGGCCGATGTGCCCTTCCAGCGTCAGCCGGAAACCATGATCCAGCAGGGCGACGTCGGTGGAGGTGCCGCCCATGTCAAAAGTCATCAGGCGCGGTTCATCCAGTGCCTCGCCGATGGCGCGTGCCGCATTGAGCCCGCCGGCCGGCCCGGACAGCAGCAGATTTACCGCCCGGCCAGCGGCGGCATCCAGCGCCAGCGTGCCACCGCCGGACTGCATGATGCTGACCGGCGCCGGGGAAGCGCCGCGCCCTAGCCGGTCGAGATAATCCGCCACCTTCGGGCCCAGCCAGGCATTCAGCCAAGTGGCCAGCCCGCGCTCGTACTCACCGGCAATGGGCAACACCTCGGCGGAATGGCAGACAAACCCGGCGCAGTCTGCCAGCGCCGCATGCAAGCGCTGTTCATGCTCCGGGTTGAGATAACTGAATAGCAGGCTGATCGCGATGGCCTCCGGCCGCACAGCCCGGACACGCGCCACTAATTGCTCAATGGCCGCCTCATCCAGGGGTACGATCTCCTGGCCGTCTGCGTTGAGGCGTCCGGCAATGCCGAGGATGTCATCTGCCTGGATCACCGCGTCATCACGGGTTGGCGTTAAATTGTACAGCTCTGCCCGGGTCTGGCGTCCGATCAGCAGCACGTCCTCCAGCCCTTCGTTGGTGATGAACAGCGTGCGTGCGCCCTTGCCTTCCAGCGCGGCATTGGTGGCCACGGTGGTGCCATGAATGATCGCCAGCCGTCCGCTACCCAGAGCCTCTTCCAGCCCCATCTCGCGGATGCCCTGGAAGATCGCCTCCTCCGGCGCAGAGGGCGTGGAAAGCACCTTGTGGATACGCTCGATGCCCTCTCCGAGCAGCACGAAGTCAGTAAAGGTGCCGCCGGTGTCGACGCCGAGCCAGAAGCGGGGTGAGGTCATGAAGAGCGAGCCTGTAACGCTGAGGTGAAAGCCTGCGAAACGGTAACGCGGATGCGCCGTGTCGTCGATGCATTCGGCGATAATGCAGGTATCATCCGGATGTCATCGCCCTATCACACAGACAGGAAACACTGCGTCATGCCCGAATTGCCCGAGGTCGAAACCACCCGCCGGGGTATCGCGCCACATCTGGAAGGCCGCCGTATCCGCCGGGTGGACCTGCGCCAGCGTCAACTGCGCTGGCCGGTGCCCGATGAAGTGGCGAGCCTGAAAAATGCGGCCGTGAGCAGCGTGGGCCGGCGTGCCAAATTTCTGCTGGTGGACCTGCCTCGCGGCCAGATGCTGATGCACCTGGGCATGTCCGGCTCACTGCGGGTGGTGCCGGAGAAAACGCCGCCGAACAAGCATGATCATGTGGATTTCGTGCTCGATAGCGGCCAGATGCTGCGCTTTACCGACCCACGCCGGTTCGGCGCCCTGCTCTGGACTGCTTCACCGGGCCAGCACCCGATGCTGGATCACCTGGGGCCGGAGCCGCTGGACGACGCCTTTGATGACGATCTGTTGTTCCGGCTGTCCCGGGGGCGCCGGCAGAGCGTGAAGACATTCATCATGGATAACCGGATCGTGGTGGGCGTTGGCAATATTTACGCTCAGGAAAGCCTGTTCATGGCGGGTATTCACCCGTCGCGACCGGCGGGCCGTATCAGCGCTGCACGCTACCAGCGTCTGTCCGCCGCGATCCGCGAGGTGCTGGGCCGGGCAATCAGGGCTGGCGGCACCACGTTGCGGGATTTCAGCCGGGTGGATGGCCAGCCCGGATACTTCGCGCAGGAATTGTCGGTATATGGCCGCGCGGGCGCGCCCTGCCTGCAATGTGGCACCCTGCTCAGCCAGAGCCGCCACGGGCAACGCAGCACCGTCTATTGCCGTCGCTGCCAGACCTGAAAGAGCCGGCGGATCAGCGGTAAGGATGGTTGCCGCTCTCAGACCAAAGGTGTAGATTGTGATGCAATTGCCGGTTTATTAACCACTTAGAATGGATAATGACAGCAATACATGAGGGTCTGTTGCCGCTTCATTCATCACCGCGCCGGTGCCTGTTTTTGCGTGGAGCAAGGCGCGAGCAGCGAAGTTTAGTCATTCTAAATGAGCGGCGAGCAACGCGGCGCCACGCAAAAACAGGCCCGGCCCTTCGGGTTGCCGCCCCCAGGCACGCTAGGCCGCGTTGCGGGGCTTGGAAAGGGGCTGCCCTTCCCTGCGCCCGCGCCTTGCCTGGCGTGCCTGGGGGCGGCAACGCGGTGATGAATGAAGCGGCAACAGACCCTAACTATAAGAAGCACTCCATAAAACACAATCAATGAGGGATTGATCATGCTGCGAGCCAAGCGGCCGTTCCTGGCCGGTGTCCTTGCCGCCTCTCTGATCACCATGGGGATGGCACCACTTACCGCTAACGCCAGCACGTATTACGCAGAGGATCGTCCTACCGAAATGGCGGTGGCGGGGGATATTCTGATTGCGCGTCCGGTGATGCTGGTGATTACCGGCCTGGGCCTGGCTGCATTTACGGTCTCGCTGCCATTCAGTGCACTGGGCGGCAATGTCGATGAAGCCGGCGAGACACTCGTCAAGGCACCAGCCCGCTCCACGTTCCTGCGCTGCCTGGGTTGCACACCCGCACAGCATGAACAGCGTCAGGCTGCGAAGCGTACCCGCGACGCGAATCGATAAGCGAATCGATATAAAAAGCCGGCAAAACCAAAAAGCCGGTATTTAATGGAGATAATTAAATGAAAAAGGTGTGTGCGGCCGTAGCTGCTGCGGCAATGGGTATGTGGGGGGGCGTTCAGGCGCAGGATTTCCCGCAGGGTTATATTGGTATCAGCTATGCCCAGCCAGAGCAAAATGACCGTTTTTTTGGCGATGACCGGTTTGATACCGGAGATGTTTTTTTCCGCTTGGGTGGGCATCTTAATGAGATCTTTGATACCGAACTGCGGGCGGGTACGACGATCTCGACAAAAACCGGGAGCGGCCGTGAATTTGGCCACGATTATATCGTTTCGATAATGCTGCGCGCTGGCTATGATATCGGGCCTGTGCGGCCGTACGCGGCGGTAGGGCTGACATACGGTAAAGAATGGCTGGAGTTGGCCAACGGCAGTAAATTCAGGGAAACCTTTGATGACGTTTCCTACGCGGTTGGCATGGATATCAGCCTGGGTAAGCGTATCGGTGTTAACGCAGAGTATGTGCAGTACTACGATATTGGCAACGTAACCCTGAAAGGACCTTCATTCGGGGCTATTTGGCGCTTTTAAATAGTGGACTCTATAACAGCTTAATAAAGGGGTGGGCGAGTGCCGCGAACGGCTCGTGTCATCGGGGGAACAGGAATGCAAAAAAATATCTGGCTATGGATGATAATGGCAGGGCTGCTCCTCGGTTGCGGCGGCGGTGGTGGTGGCGGCGGGGGTGACGGTATCAGCCTGGGACGTCCCTCTGTGTCAGTGCTGGGGCTGACGGCAGGCCAAACGGTCACCGTCTCGCTTAACGCCCGAAGCGAGCTCGTCTTTAACACCGACCAGACGCGTTCGTTCGCCACCCAGGTGCAGGATAACAAAAGCTATACCCTGACTCTGGCAGCTACGGGTACAGTCTGTACCTTTAGTAACGGACGTAATGGCATTGCCTCCAAGGATGCGAATCGAGTCCACCAGGTGGGCTGTGGCGCCGAGGTGGTTATCCCGCCGGACCCAGACCCTGAAGAGAATGATCCTGCTGACCCAGGCGTACGCCGCCTGACGGTCTCCCTCAACGGCGTGGGGGTAGCAGAAAATCCGGTTAGTGAAGCCCAGAACGCGACCGTCCAGGTCATGCTGCGTGGCCCCGAGGGCCAGCCGCTGGCCAGTGAGGTGGTGCGCTTTGAGGTGACCTTGGGCGAGCTGTCACAAGACAGCGCCTTGACGAACAGTTCTGGCTTGGCAACGGTAATCCTGGGGCCTGGCGAAACGCGAGGCGCGGGCACGCTGACAGTCATCCATGATTATCTTTACGGCGAAGACGAGCGCGTAGCGACTCATACGGTAAATTTTGCGACTGACGGCGATGCATCTGGAGCGCCGCCCGTGCAAACCGAGGATTACCTGCTGGTGTTGGAGTTGGTGGACGCTGCGGGCACGGTAGTTGCGCCGGCGGGGGCGATCGTAACCTCTACGGCGCCTCTGACATTGCGCGCCACGATGACGCAGAACGGCGCGCCCGTACCTGGCCAGGTGATCCGGTTTTCTACCGCCGTGGGCGAGCTTGAGCATGCGTCGCGACTGACAAACAGCCAAGGTATTGCCGAAACCACGTTGTCTGCGGGGGTCACCCCGAACGCGGGCTCAATCACCGCCACTGCGAGCATTGGGCAAGCAACTGTAAATGCCAGTATCAATGCGGAATCGCTGGGCGGGCAACAGCCCGGCACGGGTACCGCGCCGCTCGTTGTCAGTCTTGCTCTCCGGGACGCTACCGGTGATCCGGTGGGTACCGCGGGCAATCCTGTTACTCAGGACCGGTCGGCAACGGTTACGGCAACGGTCACCCTGGATGGTCAGCCGCTGGAGGGTGAAGTTGTCAATTTCAGCAGCGGCAATTTTGGTGAGCTTGCACCAGCCAGTGCGCTGACAGATACAGCGGGCGAGGCTGTTGTGCGTTTACATGCAGGGCAACAGGAAGGCGCGGGTACTCTGCTGGCGGCCGTGCCGTACCAGGGCCAGACCTACACCGCCAATGTCAACTTCCTGACGCGCGGCTTATCTGAGGAAGATGGCGAAACGGTAACACTGACGTTGAGCCTGGACGGCGAGTCCAACCCCTATGCATTGAATCCACTGACCAATACCAGCCCGGGCGAAGTACGACTAACCCTGACACGGGGTGACAATGCGATACCCTTCCCCGGTCAGGTAATAACCTTCGAAACTGAACTGGGACAATTGGAGCAGCAAACAAGGCTCACTGATGCAAGCGGCGTGGCGGCAACGCGACTGTCTGTAGGCCCTGATGATATCAGTGGTGCGGGCACGCTCCGGGCATTCTTTACGCTGGCAGGTGAGCAACACGAGGTAACCCTCAACTTTGCACTGGTCAACACCGAGGTTGATCAGAAGCCAGTGCTTGCGCTGACCCTTTCCAATATCCAGGTGGACAAGGACAATCCGGCGCTGGCCCGGGCGACAGTGACCCAAGGGGGTGTCCCGCTAGAGGGTGTGGTGGTGGAATTTTCAACCGACGCGGGAACCCTGAGCCCCACTTCCGGTAATGCTTTGACTGATGCTTCGGGTGTGGCCACGCTGAGCTTGCTGGCGGGTGAGGTAGAGACCGCCGGGACGATTACCGCGGCGCTGAGGGGCGTGGCAGACGTTGCGGACTCCGTTAATTTCAACACCGCTGGTGACGATGGCGTTGCACAAAATCCGCAAACGGGTTGGACATTGGAGCTGGCGTTGCGTGACCAGGCCAACAGCACCGATATCACGCAGATAGGCGGCAATGATATTGGCCTGGTCATGGTGCGCCTGCTTGATGCACAGGGAAATGGTGTAGCGAACGAAATTGTGCGCCTGGATGCCACTGCCGGGAACTTACTGCCCGCAAATGGACTGGTACTCACTGGGCCGGATGGACGTGCACAGGCGAATTTGGCGTCCGGCGGCGTACCGGGTGCCGGCACTGTCACGGCCACCTTTGGCAGCTTGAGCGCGGAAGTAAACTATATGCTGACGGGCGAAGAGCCAGCAGCGGGCGATATTGTCCTGACCGCACCGAGGACGATCAACGCCAGTGAGCCGGAAGAAGTAACAGCGCGGCTGACCGACGCATCCGGCGCTCCGGTGGCGGACCAGATCGTTGTCTTCTCTTCCGAGCTCGGTACCTTCGAGCCATCATCGGGCAGAGTAATGACGGACGCGACCGGGGTGGCCCGCATCATGCTGGATATTGGCGCCGCGTCCGGCGCGGGCACGCTGACGGCACGAACGGAATTCGACTCTCACAGCGAGTTTACTACCCATAACTTTACTGCGGTGCAGGATTTCCAGCTGGCGCTGCAGGTGAACTATAGCGACCCGACAGCCAGTGTAGTGACCAGTGAACATTCGGCGACAATAGTGGCCACCCTGACGGGTGCGAATGGCCCCGTTGAAGGCCGGGTTGTCACCTTTGCAGCGACCGCGGGCGAACTTGCCGGAACATCGGGCCGGACGAACGCAAGCGGCCAAGTGCAGGTGACACTTGTCGCAGGCGCGGCACCTGGCACTGGCGACGTCAGCGTCACGATGGCCGATAACGCTGCTGTCAGTGCGAGTGCAGAGGTTGAAACCCTGGGCGGAGAAAGCTTGTTCACGCTCGAAATCATCGGTATTGAAAACAGCGGAGGGGTGGTTACTACGGATAACCCAATCCGTGGAGAGGACCCAGCGCGTGTGCGTGTCCGTGTGGGACATCCTGATAGTAGCGAGGTGGCGAACCAGCTCGTGTCACTGGAAACAACATTGGGTGAGTTCCAGGGGCCGGTTTCGTCGGGCACCACTGCCACTATCACCACGGATGCCAGCGGCGAGGCCTGGGTAGAACTAGCCTCAAGGGGAGTATCTGGCGGCGGCATCGTCACAGTAAGCTTCCCGCAAGCGGACCTGACAGCAACGGCGGTCTTCACCATCCGTGAGAGCGGGGTAAATGATGTTTACCTTGAAGCGCTGCGGGTTTATGACAACAACAATGTCGAGACTCGGGTAGTGCCGGCGGGTGACTTCCTGACCGTCGAGGCACGGGTGATCGATGGCGGCGGCATTGCGATGCAAAACCGGGTAGTGACCTTTACCCTGGATTCACCCGCTGGCGTCGGTGGCCTTGACCCGATTAACGGCACCGCGCTGACCGATGGCAACGGTGTTGCCACGATAAGGCTTACGTCCGGGACTGAACGCGGAGCGGGTATGGTAACCGCCACCGTACGTATCGGCTGGGAAGGTGAAATGCAAAGCTCCAGCCAGAGCGCATCCTTTTCGTCCGAAGGAGGTGGAACGGGGGCGACGCCGGATCCGGTGGAGATCGCTCTTGAGTTTGACTCCGCCATCGATCCGGGGCCAGGTTTGCCGCTTACGCTCGTCGAGGGCCAGAGCCTGCTAGTTTCTGTTGCCTTTACGGCAAATGGCGCGCCGTGGACGGGCGAGAGTTATGTCGAGTTTTCCTCCTATTGTCTGCAAGCCGGGAACGCCACGGTGGTGCCAGATGGCCCGGTGGCCAACTTGGGAGGTTACGCCAGAGCGACTTACACGCCTGGCACGGGCTGTCTGGTTGATACGCTGTATGCGCGTGCCCAGGTAGGCCCTGATCTGCTGCTGGTCGAGCGTGCATTTGAGATCACCCCGGCGCCTGCCCGCGTTATCGAGTTCCTGGGGGCCTCACCTGCCGTACTAGGCCTGAAAGGCTCATCGCAGGCAGGGGCGACAGAGACAGGCCGTTTGACCTTCGTTGTCCGCAGCGATACAGGTAACCCGGTCGCGGCAGGTATGCAGGTTCAGTTTACGACAGTAAACAATATCGGCGGCTTCGATATTACCTCTGATCTGGTGACCCAGACTGACCATAATGGTGAGGTGACTGCTACCGTACAGAGCGGCAGCGTACCAATGGTGGCCGGCGTCAGAGCGGAGCTTGTGGATACCCCTTCCATCTTCGCGACGGGCCAGATCTCTATCCATTCCGGCGTGGTAACGCAGAACAGATTTTCACTGGCCTCAGAGCAGATCAACGTTCTGGCCGGTAATCATCAGGGCGTGAGCGTACCAGTGACAATTCGGGCTGCGGACCGCTTCGGTAACTGGTTGGACGGAGTAGACGTCAACTTCACCACCGAGTTGGGTGATATTGATGGTAGCTGCGAGACTTCAGATGGCACATGTTCTGTGACATGGACCAGCCACGCTGCCCAACCAATACACTTTGACGGGGATCGTTCTACTCGACCTTGTCTGCCCCGTAATGAAGCGTTTGAGCAAGGGGTGTTGAGTCCGGTGGCGTGTAATGCCTTCGATCGTTACGGCCGTAGCACTATCACTGCCTGGACAATCGGTGAAGAAAGTTTTGTGGATCAGAACGGCAATAATCTATTTGACGTGGGCGAGGAATGGACACCTTTGCCGGAAGCCTTCCGGGATGATAATGAAACTGGTATTCACGAGTTCGAGCAGCTCTTTGCCGAAGAATATATGGACTTTGATGCCAGTGGGGATTACACCGCTGTGGATATGGTGACGGCCCGTTTCCGGGGCGTGGGTTGTGCGGATGCGCAATCGGATCATTGTGACGCGCTGACGAACGTGCGCCGATCTGTTCTGATCGTGCTGTCCACCGATAATATCCAGGGGTGGGTGGTGCAACCTGGCTCTGGTTATACGAGTTGGGCTGATTCCGCTAATTCCGCCCTGCCGCCTCAGGGCTGGGGCAGCGCGGTGCTAACCGGGTTGCAACCGCTTGCCACCCTCTCCGTGACAGGCGGTGAATTCAATGTTGTCATGGCAGATTTGAATGGTAACGCACCGGCGATAGGCTCTAGTATTTCGGTGTCCGCGAGCGATTCATCGGCGAATATTATCGGCCCGTCCAGCTGCCAGGTGGCTAACCAGACTGAACCGTTGGTATGTACCTTTACGGTAAAGCCGAGCCCGGGTGAGACCATTGAGATCGGTACAGATATTCTGGTGACCTTACAGAGCGCGGCTAATGTTGCGCCTTCAGTGAAGACAATCACTATTCAGTAAATATTTTTAAGAAATCCTTCGCTGATACGAAACCGCCACCTGAAAGGGTGGCGGTTTTTTTACGCGGATTGGCGGGCGTGAGGCCAACTTTTGGAAACGTCACGCCAGGAATTTTGCCAATGTTGCCAAGGGGAGGGCTGGGGAGGGGGCCGCCCAGAATGCCGCACCTTAGCTTGCTACGACTACCAGCCATCATCACCGGACACACTCGAAGCGTTATCCAGCCGTGACTTATCATGGCTTTTTAGTAAAATAGAGCAGAGGCTGACGCCCCGAAGAACTGAAAGCCCCAGCATCACCTTTCCATCGGCAGGATCGTTTGCTTTTTGGTTTCGCGCCAGACGTCGGCGCCTGCGACCTCAGTGCCACTTCTTTACCGCTAATCTATAATAAACCTTTTTTTACTGGAAAATGATTACGGTGCGGTCGGACGCCCTAAGGTCGCTACAATGGAGCGAAGCTAAGAAGCGCATCGTGGAATAGCTTTTACACGCGGTCAAGTAAAGTGAAGCTGGACCGCTTCCTGACGGTGCCCGGTGAGCCAGCCGGCTCTACCGTGGTGGGCTATAGTGCGGCATTCGGGCTGGGCGGACCCCTCCCCGGCCCTCCCCTTGGCAGGGGAGGGAGTTTGCTTGGACCTTGGCAGAGAAGACCAGGGCCTGGCAATGCTCGGCAAGTTGGATAAGCGGCCCGTCCTACGCTTGGCGTCTGAGGTTCTCCCGGTACGCGCCCCTGGCGGTCGGTTGTCCTGCGGTCGCTACGAGAGAGCCGAAGCTATAGGAAAAGTCGCGCGGCTTCACTCGGGATCAGACGTGATGGATACATGCGCACTCCCCTCCCCTCGCGGATCACTGGCCGCACTCACCTCGCCTTTTTCCTTCTCCCATAACACCGCATGCATATCCCCATACGTCCGCCCGGTAGATTTCAACGTATGGCCGCGCACTTCCAGCAAGCGCGCTTCATCTGAGCCAATAAATGCCGGCTCTACCTCGACCACGTCCGGTAGATACTGATGGTGATAACGCGGCCGACTCACCCACTCGGTCACCGGCTTGCCCGCCAGTGCTTCCTGCACCCCGAGCAACACCATGCTGATAATGCGGCTGCCACCAGGCGTGCCGAGAATGGCCACCTTGTCGTCCCATTCCACGAACGTGGGCGTCATGGAAGACAGCGGCCGTTTTCCGGGCGCGATGGCGTTGGCATGGCTGCCGATCAGGCCGTAGGCATTTGGGCTGCCGGGTTTGGAAGAAAAATCATCCATTTCATTGTTGAGCAAAATGCCGGTGCCTTCGGCAACGAAGCCGGAGCCGAAGGGCAGGTTCACGCTCAGGGTGGCGGCGACGCGGTTGCCTTCGTCATCCAGAATGGAAAGGTGCGTGGTGTGCGTGCCGGCAGGCTGTGCCAGTGGTGCGCCCAATTCGCTGCTCGGCGTGGGCTTGTCCAGGCTGATCCCGCGTGCCAGTTCGCGTGCATGCTGCACGCTGAGCAAACGCGTCACCGGCATGCTGACAAAATCAGGATCGCCCAGGTGCTCGGCGCGGTCCCGATAGGCGCGCTTCATGGCTTCAACGGTGAGGTGCGGCAACAGTTCGGGGGCGATATCGCCGTCGTTGAATTGCGCGAGGATATTCAGCGTTTCCGCGAGCACAATGCCGCCAGACGACGGCGGCGGCGCGGAAATGATGCGCGCGCCGCGAAAGGTGCTGACGATGGGCGCGCGTTCCTTGATGGTGTAACTGGCGAGATCATCGAGCGTCCAGAGACCGCCTGCTGCGCGAACGCCGCGCACCAGATCGCGGGCAGTGTCGCCTTCATAGAAGCCGGCGTGGCCCGCGCGGGCAATGCGTTCCAGTACGCGGGCAAGATCTGGCTGGCGGATCTGATGGCCGGCTGGCGGCACCTTGCCGTCTTGCAGGAAGATCCGGCTGGCGGCGGGATAGCGATGAAGCACCTCATCGCGGAAGCCGGCCAGCGTACGATAGCGCTCACTTACCGGGAAGCCTTCGCGGGCGATCTGAATGGCGGGCGCCAGTGACTGTGCCAGCGGCAACCGGCCGTAATGTTCAGCCAGGTGTACGAAGGCGGCGGCCTGGCCGGGAATACCGGCGGCCAGCGGGCCGTTGATGGCGTGGTCGCGGACGACGTTGCCGTCCTTGTCCTGGTACATGGTCGCGCTTGCCGCCGCCGGGGCAGTTTCGCGGGCGTCGAGCATGGTCTGCAGCCCGTCGTGCTGCCGATGCAGCAGCCAGAAGCCACCGCCGCCCATACCGGAACTGGCGGGCTCGACCACCGCCAGCACAGCTCCCACGGCAATCGCGGCATCAAAGGCATTGCCGCCGGCCTCCAGAATCTCTAAGCCTGCCTCGGTGGCGAGCGGGTGGGCACTGGCGATGGCGGCGGCCGGCGGCCTGTCGTCCGCCAGTGCCGGTGGGGCCAGCAGAATAATCAGCAGAATCCAGGCGTGGCGCAGCATGTCAGGCTCCCGAATGGGTGGTGTGGCCTAAACGCGGCAGGGTCAGCCGCGTTCCTTGCAGATGGCTTGCAGTGCGCGGGATACGGCCGGCGGCACGAACTGGCTGACATCGCCGCCCAGCAGGGCGATCTCGCGCACCAGGCTGCTGGAGATAAAGGACAGGTGCTCGGCCGGCGTCAGGAACACGGTTTCCAGGTCCGGTGCCAGCTTGCGGTTCATATTGGCGAGCTGGAACTCGTACTCGAAATCCGATACCGCGCGCAGCCCGCGCAGCAGGATATTGGCCTCCTGCTCCTGGCAGAAGAACGCCAGCAGCTTGGAGAAGCCGACCACCCGCACGTTGGGCAGGTGCCCCAGGCATTCCTCGGCCAGCGCCACGCGCTGGTCGATATCAAACAACGGGCCTTTCTTTTCGCTCTTGGCGATGGCGACGATCACCTCATCAAACATGGCCGCAGCCCGTTCTACCAGATCCTTGTGGCCGTTGGTGATCGGATCGAACGTACCCGGATAGACGACACGGTTGGTCATAGCGCGTTACTCATTCGCCGAAGATGATGCGGCGAAGGATACCGGAAGCAGGTGGCAATCTGAAATGCCGGCCCCGGGGTGGTTCCGGGGCCAGTGGTTCAGGCGCGGGCGGTGGCGGGGCGCAGCTTGTCCGCCAGCAGCGAGGCGTTGCGGGCGGTCACCGCATAGATACTCAGCTGCGGGTTGACGCCGACGCTGGTGGGGAACACCGAGGCATCGAAGATGTAGAGGTTGTCCAGGTGACGATAGCGGCCGTCGCTGTGGGTCACGGCGGTCTTGTCATCCTCGCCCATGGCGCAGCCACCCATCACATGGGCACACCCCAGGGGGACATAGTTGGGGGCAAAGGTGTATTGCTCGATAGCCTGCTTTGCGTCCGACCACCTGGTGTGGAACCGGGCGTCCGAGTGCCGGGCGCGGACCTTCTGGGCACCGGCAGCGAACTGCATTTCCACCTGGCTCAGGATGCTGTGGCGTGCGCCTTCGAGGATATAGTCGGTGACCGGATAATCCACCACGGGGGTGCCATCGTCACGCAGTTCCACGGCGCCGCCGGGATTGTCCTCGTGGAAACCGTCGCGCATCAGCGCCAGGCTCACCCCGAGATTCGGCAGGGCCGACATCTCTTCGTGCAGGCGTTCGCCATGGGTGTCCAGCAGCACGGAAGTGACGCCGGGGTGTACTGGCAGCGCCTCGATCTTGTAGCCGACTTTGCCCGTGACGCCATCGCGCCAGACAAATTCATCCGAGTACACGGATTGCGGCGCCCCGTAGTAACCGGCGATTTCGTCCTCATACACACCAAAGGCGCAACTTACGACATGCAGCGTGGTGCGTTTGCCAACGCGGCCGTGCGGATCGGGTACGTTCGAACGCAGCAACAGCCCCGGTGTATTGATGCCGCCGCCGGCCACGATGATGGTCGGTGCGCGCAGGGTAATACGGCGACCGGTCGGCACGCGGTCGGCGCCGATGGCCTGGCAGTTGACGGCTGTGACGCGCGTACCGTCATGTTCCAGCGTGGCGGCCTCGGTGCTGTGGAACAGCGTCGCGCCAGCTTTCATGGCTTCCGGCAATGTGGTCACCAGCATCGACATCTTGGCGTTGGTCGGGCAGCCCGTGCCGCAATAGCCGATATTCCAGCAGCCGTTGACGTTGCGCGGGATCACATCCCAGTGCCAGCCGAGTTTTTCGGCGCCGCGTTGTATCACGCCATTGTTGGCATTGGGCGGCATCACCCAGCGGCTGATATTCAGGCGGGCTTCCATGCGGTCAAACCAGGGCGCCATCTGCGCAGGGGCAAGGCCGTCCACACCGAATGCATCGCGCCAGTGTTCCAGCGTCTGGTCGGGGGTGCGGAAGCTGGACGTCCAGTTCACCACAGTGGTGCCGCCGACGGCGCGGCCCTGGAGAATCGATACGCCGGCATCCTTGGACGTGCGCGTGGCGCCTTCCTGATACAAATCACGATAGGCTTCGCCTTCATCCATGTTGAAGGCGTTGCTGCTTTTCAGGCGACCGGCTTCCACCAGAATCACTTTCAGCCCGGCCTTGGTCAGGATTTCTGCGCTGACGCCGCCACCGGCGCCGGTGCCGACGATCACCACATCGGCATCCATGGCCATGTCGTCCGCCAGGGTGGCGCCGTCGATGACATGCCAGCCATCACGAATACCCTGCTCCCAGGGATCGGGAATGCCGCGAATCACGAGTTGGGAAAGATCCTGTTTCATACAGTGGCCACCTTCTGTGGCGTGCCGGGATAGCCGGTATGGCGCACGCCTTCTTCTGTGAGATACCAGGCCCAGACCAGCGGCTGGTTGATGGCACGCAGCGAGAGCCGTGCCAGGCCGTTATCGCGTTCGGACCACTGCTGCACCGTATCGCGCAATTGTTCTGGCGCCTGCTTGTCGAAGGCGCGCCAGGTGCCGGTGAGATACCAGCGCATCGGCGGCAGGTGCATGGCGTCCAGCAGCTTGAACAGTTCTGCACGCGCGCCCTGCGAGGCGGAGTGCAGCAGCTTGTCCATTTGCTGTAGCGCGTACTCGATCTTTTCTTCTGAAGGCGTAAAGGCACCGGCGAGCAGAATCGGTGTCAGCGGGCGCAACAGGGCAAGATCATTGTCGCGCAGGTGCAGGAAACCATCGGCGGCTGACATGTCGCGGCTGCACCCGGTGAGCAGGGCCAGCGAGGCGCCGGAGGACACCAAGGCACCACTGATCAGCCCGAACCGTATGAAATCGCGCCGGCTGAGGCCGGCGCTGTCCGGAGGATTTATTGTCATTATGCTGTCCGTGTCAGGTTACTTGAGCAGGAACTTGTAGATGAACTTGTGCATGGCACCACCGAACGGCGGCAGGATATTGCGCGTTGCATTGAACCGGCCCTTGCGGAACACACCCTTGGCCTTGGTGAAGGTCAGGAACCCTTCGTAACCGTGGTAATGCCCCATGCCGGATTCGCCGATACCGCCGAACGGAATATCGTCAATGCCCACGTGGCTCATGGTGTCGTTCAGGCACACGCCGCCGGAGTGCGTGCGGGTGATGACCTGGTTGGCGCGTTCGCTGTTCCAGTCAAGGTAATACAGCGCCAGCGGCCGGGGGCGGTCGTTGATGTAGTCGATGGCTTCGTCCAGTGAGCGGTACGGTTGCACGATCATCAGCGGGCCAAAGATTTCATCCTGGGCAATCTTCATGTCATCCGTGATATTGAGCACCAGCGTAAACGGAATCTTGCGCGTGCCGGTAAAGTCTTCATTGGCCGGATTGATTTCCACCAGGCGCGCGCCTTTTTCCTGCGCGTCCTGCAGATACCCTTTCAGGCGCTGATACTGGCGCTCATTGATGACGCTGGTGAGGTCCGGGTTGTCGCGCATGGTCGGGTACATCCCGCTGACCTGCGTGCGGAACGCCTCGATGAATTCATCCACCCGGCCGGCCGGGCACAGCACATAGTCGGGTGCCACGCAGGTCTGGCCGGCGTTAAAGCACTTGCCGAAGGCAATGCGCTCGGCGGCGTCCTTCATGGCGAAATCCTCGCCGATGATGGTCGGGCTCTTGCCGCCCAGTTCCAGCGTCACCGGCGTCAGGTTTTCCGCTGCCGCGCGCATGATGTGGCGGCCGACCGAGGTGGAGCCGGTGAACAGCAGATGGTCAAACGGCAGTTTTGAGAACGCCGCGCCCATTTCCACTTCACCGTTGATCACGGCCACATGATCTTCCGGAAACGCCTTGGCGATCAGTTTTGCGAACAGCTCGCCGGTATGCGAGGTGAACTCGCTCATCTTGATCATCACGCGGTTGCCCGCCGCCAGAGCGGCGATCAGCGGGCCTACCGCCAGATATACGGGATAGTTCCAGGGCACGATTACGCCGACCACGCCCACCGGCTGATAGATCACCGACGCCGCACCGGGAAAGCCCATGGCGCCGACACCACGCTTCTGCGGCTTCATCCATTTGCGCAGGCGCTTGCGGTAGTACTTGATGCCTTCCAGGCTGGTCAGGATTTCCGCCAGCTTGGTCTCGTCTTCAGAACGGTGACCGAAGTCCGCTTTCAGCGCGGCGATGATCTCGTCCATATGATCCAGCAGCAGAGGCTTGATGCGGTCGAGGTGCTCGATGCGCTGCTCGGCGGTCGGGTAAGGCTGGGCACGGAAGGCAGCGCGCTGCGCATCGAACAGCGTGCGCAGGCGGCTGACGTCTTCCTGATGGGTATGCAGTGATTTCACTTCGGCGACCATGGTGCATCTCCCTGTGGTTGCCGCGCGCGCTGGGGCGGCCTTGTTGTCGGTATGCGGCCTGGGTGAACAGGCTGTATTCAGGTTGTCATCGATTCTTAGAGTAATTACTCTAACTGTCAATCAGCCACCGTTCCCACCGGTTTTCAGCGCAGGCCTTTTGACCCGAAATGACCAGCACCCGCGACCGCATCCTCGACACCAGCCTGGCCCTGTTCAATCAGCACGGCGAGCGCAATGTCACCACCAACCATATCGCCGAGGCGCTGGGCATCAGCCCCGGCAACCTCTATTACCACTTCCGCAACAAGGCGGAGATCGTGTTCGAGCTGTTCGAGCGCTATGAGCAGATCGTCGCCGGGTTCCTGAGCGTGCCGGATGGGCGGCCGCTCACGTGGGAAGACAAGATCGGCTATTTCGAGGCGATTCTGGAAAGCATGTGGGGCGCGCGCTTCTTCCATCGGGATCTGGGGCACCTGCTCAATCAGGACACGCGCCTGCGCGAGCGGTATGGGGATTTTGTGCGGCAAAGCCTGGACCGTGGCCTGAGGGTGTATGAGGGGCTGCGCGTGGCCGCGCTGGTAGAAGTAGATGACGACGCCATGCGGGCGTTGCTGGTGAATACCTGGGTGCTGGCGGCGTCGTGGGCCAGTTTCGTGCAGAGCCTGGTGCCGGCGGAACGGCAGAACGAGGTGCTGGACCGGACACTGCTGCGCCAGGGCATCTACCAGATCATCTGCCTGGAAGCGCCCTACCTGCGCGGTGAGGCGGCGGCGCACCTGGAAGAAATGAAGGCCCGCTATCGGGTGGGCAGTGGCGATACCCTGGGGCTGTTGTTCGGCGCTGGCCCGTCGTCGTGAAGCGACAGGTCGCCGCTGGCGACATGAGCACATAACGTGTCGCAAGAATCGGAAAGCAGCGACACGTTATGCACCCGGATACCTGCTGCCGTCATCGCTCTACGGCCAACGCCACACCCTGCCCACCACCAATACACAGCGTCGCCAGCCCCCGTTTCGCGTCACGCCGTTGCAGCGCATGCAACAACGTCACCAGCACCCGACAGCCACTGGCCCCGATGGGATGCCCCAGCGCAATGGCGCCGCCGCTGACGTTCACCTTGCTGGCGTCCCAGCCCAGTGCCTGCCCGACGGCCAGCGCCTGCACGGCAAACGCTTCGTTGGCTTCGATCAGATCCAGCTCGTCCAGTGCCCAGCCTGCCATCGCCAACGCGCGGCGGGTGGCCGGGACCGGGCCGATGCCCATGACAGCGGGGTCAACCCCGGCACTGGCGTAGCCCGTAATGCGTGCCAGGATCGGTAGGCCCTGCTGACGGGCATGATCGGCGTTCATCACCAGCACGGCGGCGGCGCCGTCGTTCAGGGCGGAGGCATTGCCGGCGGTGACGCTGCCGGTCGGGCGGAAGGCCGGGCGCAAGCCGGCAAGACTCTCCGGCGTGACGTCATCGCGGGGTTGTTCATCATGGTCGACGCGTTGCTCGCCTTGCCGGGCAGGCACGGTCACCGGGGTGATCTCGGCCTGAAAGGCGCCGGCCTGCCGGGCGGCGATGGCCTTGTGGTGGGAGTCGGCGGCGAAGGCATCCTGAGCTGCGCGGTCGATGCCGTACTGAGCGGCCAGATTCTCGGCGGTGATGCCCATGTGGTAGTCATTGAAGGCATCCCACAGGCCGTCCCGGATCATACTGTCGATCACCTCGCCGTGGCCCATGCGCAGCCCGGTGCGGGCGCGCGGCAGCAGGTAGGGCGCGTTGCTCATGCTTTCCATGCCGCCGGCGATGATGGCGGTGGCGTCACCGGCGCGGATCGCCTGGGCGGCGAGTTGCACGGCTTTCAGGCCGGAGCCGCAGACCTTGTTCAATGTGGTGGCCGGCACTGCGTGTGGCAGGCCGGCGTGCAGTGCCGCCTGCCGGGCCGGGTTCTGCCCGGCGCCGCCGGTCAGCACCTGGCCCATGATCACTTCATCAATGGGTACACAGGGTGCTTCGTCCAGCAGGCGCCGGATGACGATGGCACCCAGTTCGACGGCACTGAGGTTGGCCAGCGCGCCCTGAAAGCGGCCGATGGGCGTACGGGTGGCGGCGACGATCACGGCGTCGTGCATGGCTGCGGCTCCTGGTTCAGGCGAAGGTCATTTCCGGCACATGATCGGGCACGATCAGCTGGCCGGCGGTTTTGCCGGCGATCTCGTCCACGCTGACGCCCGGTGCGCGCTCTTTAAGATGGAAGGCACCGTCGGCGATTTCCAGATAGGCCAGGTCGGTCAGCACGCGGCGGATGCAGCCGGCGCCGGTCAGTGGCAGGGTGCAGGCCGGCAGCAGCTTTGATTGCCCGTCCTTTGCGCAGTGCGTCATGGTGACGATGATGTTGTCGGCGCCGGCGACCAGGTCCATGGAGCCGCCCATGCCCTTGATCAGTTTGCCCGGCACCATCCAGGAGGCGATGTTGCCCTGCACATCGACTTCAAAGGCGCCGAGCACGGTCAGGTCGATATGCCCGCCACGGATCATGGCGAAGGATTCCGCCGAGGAAAAAATCGACGCGCCCGGCAGCGCCGTCACGGTCTGCTTGCCGGCGTTGATCATGTCGGCGTCCAGCGTGTCCTCGGTGGGGAACGGCCCCATGCCGAGCAGGCCGTTTTCCGATTGCAGCATCACCTGCATGCCGTCGGGAATGTAGTTGGCCACCAGCGTCGGGATGCCAATGCCCAGGTTGACGTAGAAACCGTCCTGCAACTCGCGCGCCACGCGGCGCGCCATCTGTTCGCGTGTCAGAGTCATGGAATTCCCCGTGGGTCAGGCGGACAGCGTGCGCTGCTCGATGCGTTTCTCGAACTGGCCGCACAGCAACCGGTCCACGTAGATGCCGGGGGTGTGGATCTGGTCCGGCGGCAGCGTGCCGGGTGGGACAATTTCTTCCACCTCGACCACGGTGATGCGGCCGGCGGTGGCCGCCAGCGGATTGAAGTTCTGCGCCGTGTGGCGATAGATGACGTTGCCGTACCAGTCCGCCTTCCAGCCTTTGACAATGGCGAAGTCGCCGCGAATGGCGTGCTCCAGCACATAATGACGGCCGTCGAATGCGCGGGTTTCCTTACCCTCGGCCACGGGGGTGCCGTAGCCGGTGGCGGTGTAGAAGGCGGGAATGCCGGCGCCGCCGGCGCGCATTTTTTCTGCCAGGGTGCCCTGGGGGGTCAGTTCCACTTCCAGTTCACCGTCCAGCATCTGCCGTTCGAACAGCGCGTTCTCGCCGACATAAGAGGCGATGATCTTGCGAATCTGGCGGTCCTCCAGCAACACGCCCAGGCCGAAGCCGTCGACGCCGCAGTTGTTGGAAACCACGGTCAGGTCGCGGGTGCCGCGCTGCTGGATCGCGCGGATCAGGTTCTCGGGGATGCCGCACAGGCCGAAGCCGCCGGCGATCAGGGTCATGCCGTCTTGCAGCCCGGCCAGGGCGTCCTCGACGGAGGCTACGCGTTTATCAAATCCCGCCACTGTCATGCCTCGGTAGGTTGTTTTAAGGGGTCGCCTGGGCGACTTGAAGCAGTGTTGCGGCGGGGAATTTATTTGTTAAGTTTGTTTTTCTGGGTGATTATCCAGAAAAACCAATCAATGCCGGCTTTTGTCATGACGCTCAAACAGCTCCGCGCCTTCCTCGCCGTGGCCCAGACCCTGAGCTTTGCCCAGGCCTGCGAACAGTTGCACCTGTCGCAGTCGGCGCTGAGCCTGACCATCAAGGCACTGGAAGATCAGCTCGGTGGCCGGCTGTTCAGCCGCACCACGCGCAGTGTCAGCCTGACGCCCGAGGGCGAGGCATTGCTGCCACTGGCGCGGCGCCTGCTGGCGGAGTGGTCGCGGACGGAGCATGAATTGCGGCAGCGGTTTGCGCTGCAGCAGGGGCATGTCTCGGTGGCGGCGATGCCGTCGTTTGCGGGCAACCTGTTGCCGCCGGTACTGCGCGTGTTTCGCGAGGCGCATCCCGGCATTCGCATCCGCGTGCACGATGTGATCAATGAAGAAGTGCTCGATCAGGTGCGCGCGCGGCAGGTGGAAGTGGGCATTGCCTTCGAGCCGCCGCCGGGTTCGCCATTGCAGTTTACGCCGCTGTATGTGGATCGTTTCCACGCGGTGTTGCCGGCGGATTCCGCGTTGGCCATGCAAGCCGACACGGACTGGGCCACGCTGTTGCAGTACCCCTTTATTGCCTTGCAGGCGCCGTCGGCGGTGCGGGTGATGCTCGAAGAACGGCTTGCCGCACACGGCATGGCGCTGCCGGTGGAAATTGAAAGCCACCAGCTGGCCACGGTGGGCCGTATGGTGGCTTGCGGTCTTGGCGTGAGTGCCGTGCCGGCCTTGTGCGTGCGGCAGATGCACGAGCTGGGTGCGCGCTGTGTGGCGCTGCGGGCGCCGGTGATCCAGCGGCCGGTGGGTATCCTGACGCGCCGCGACGGGGAACTTTCCACGGCGGCGGTTGCCTTCTGTGACACCCTGCAACAGGCGGTCACGGGTTTCGACCTGCCGCGCTGAGTGCTTGCCTGAAACGTCCTCCCTTTACCGAAATCGTCTCTGGCGACGCCACCGGCACTGCCGTCGCGCCGCGCAAAGCGCCGCGCGGTGCGGGTGTACTTTGCACTATGTGACTATTTTCCGCTCCGGCCGTCCGCGATCTTGGTTGTTCTTCTGACAAGAATGACAAGAGGTCGTGACACATGTTTTGCATCAACCGAAAAATCGCGATGACGTGCCTGGGCGCGTTGGCGGTCTCGCCGGCCCTGGCGGTCGAACTGAACACGGTGGGGGACACCCGCTTTGCTATTGGCGGTTACGTCAAGGCGCAGGGGATTTTCAGCAACCCGGATCAGGGCAAATCCACGTTCGATGCCACGGCCAGTGAGAGCCGGATGAATTTCCGCAGCGACAGCACGGTGAATGGCCAGGAAGTGACGGCGTTCATCGAGGGCGATTTCTACGGCAGCAATGCCACCGGCAGTTCCTCCGAACTGCGTCTGCGCCAGGCGTGGGTAAAAGTCGGCAACCTGACCATGGGGCAGGCCTGGAGCGGTTACACGCAGGGCATCATTGCCTATGACGTGGTGGATATCTGGGGCGGCGGCCGGGGCGATCTGTCTGGCGGCAACTTCCGGCCGACGCTGGTGCGGTATGAGAGCCACGGCTTCAGTGTGTCCATGCAGGACCCGGTCTACGAAAGCGCCAGCTTTCCGGATACCACCGTCACCTACACGCAGAATTTCGAGGGCGGCCACATACTGAAAGGCACTGTCGCCACGCGTGAAATCGAAAACGACGATGTGGCGGTGGGCTTCTCCATGGCGGCAAAGGTCATGCTTGGCCGCAATGACATTCGCGTCAACGCGCATTACGGTGAGGGCCTGGGCGCCTACAGTCTGGTGGGTGTCAATGATGCGCTGGCGGGTGATGTGGAAAACGGTGATGCTGTGTCGCAGTACGGTTATCGCGTCGGCTATCGTCACTTCTTTACCGAGCGGCTGCGTGGCAATGTGGTGCATTCGCGCACGGAACTGGATGACGATAACGAGACCCTGTACAAATCCACGCACGTGAACCTGCTGTATCGCCTGCTGCCGAACATGGATGTGGGTGTGGAGTGGCGCGAATACAATCTGTCGCTGGCCGCGCTGCGGCCGCAGGGCGAACAGGTGGAAGTCATGGCGAAATATTTCTTCTGAACAGGCGGGCTGCTCCGGCAACCGGAGCAGCCCCGTCACGGTTGCAGGCTGGCGCGGAACGCCGGGTCGTCCAGATAGGCCACGTTCAATCGGGTCCAGGGGACGATATGACGCCGGTCGACGGAAAAGATGGAACCCGGCGCCAGCATCACGCCACGTTCCAGACAGCGACGTGTTAATTCATTCGCGTCATCCACGCCGGGAAAGCGCGCCCACAGATACAGACTCTGCTCCGGGCGGCAGAAGACTTCCGCGCCCAGTTCATCCAGCACGGCCAGGCCCCGTTCGGTGGCGTCGCGCAGCCGCTCCTGCAGGCGCGACAGGTGCCGCAGATAATTCCCTTCGCGCAGAATCACGTTCACCGTGCGTTCGGCATACTCCGCACTGCTGGTGTGCAGCAGCATTTTCACATCCGCCAGTTCGCTGACCATGGCCTCGTCGCCGGCAATGAAACCGACCCGCAACGCAGCGGAAATCGGTTTCGAAAAACTGCCCAGGTACAGCGTGCGCCGGAACTGATCCAGCGCCGACAGCTTGACCGATGAGCTGAGTTTGAAATCCGCCATGGCGTCGTTCTCGACCACGATCAGATCATGCTGGCGCGCCAGGGCGAGAATGCGCTGTGCTTTCTCGGCTGACAGGTCCGTGCCGGTCGGGTTGTGCCCGGCCGATTGCATAAAGAACAGCGCCGGTTTTTCCCGCGCTAGCAGATGCGCCAGTTGCGTGGTGTCCGGGCCATCCACCTGTCGCGTCACCGGCAGCATGCGCGCGCCCTGCAATTGCAGCTTGCCGAACAGCGGATAATAACCCGGGCTTTCCACCAGTACCGGATCACCCGGTTTGACGAAGCGGCGGATGATCAGGTCCATGGCGTGGTTGGCGCCGAAGGTGGTGACGAACTGCTGCGGCGTGGCGCTGATGCTGTACCCGGCCAGTTTCTTCACCAGTTGCTGGCGCAGGTTGATGTTGCCGAGCCGGTCGCCGTAGCGGAACAGGGTGGTGATGCCGCTGCGCACCACCTGCCGGTTGAACTTGTCCAGGCGCATGTCCATCAGCCAGTCCACCGGCGGGAAGCCTTCGCCCAGGTGCGAGTGCCCCGGCTCGCGCACGAACTGCTGGCGCATCATCCAGATGGTGTCCAGCGCACGGGCGTACGGCGGTGGCTCCGGCTCGGCCTCGGGCGTGGCCGGCGTGGCGCAGACGAAAAAGCCCTGCCCGTGGCGGGCTTCGATCAGCCCTTCCCCGGCCAGGTACTCATACGCTGTGATCACGGTGTTCTTGGAATGGCCATGCAGGCGCATGTACTCGCGCAGCGACGGCAGCTTGTCGCCCTGGCGCAGGGCGCCTTCGGTGATCTGCCGGGTAATGTCGGCGGCCACGCGCTGGGCCAGGGTGAGGCGCTGCATGAGAGGGGGCACTCTGTCTTCCACCTTGGTCGTACTATCCGACAGATAATGACTGTTTGCCATAACTGTACCTTTTTCATGGGTACAGGCGCCGCTATGTTAAGCCCAATCCCGGCGCCGCGACAGGCGCCCCTAACAACAACGGCTCCATAAGGGGTGCGCAGTGAGCATCAGTTCAAACCTTCCCGGTTTCCGTCATCTTTCCCCCGCCGAGCGGCTGGACTACCTGCAGACGCAGCTGTCCCTGTCCGACGACGAAGCCGGCCTGCTGCGCAACGCCGGCGCGCTGCCGATGGAGATTGCCGACGGCATGATCGAGAACGTGATCGGCAAGTTCGAGCTGCCGCTCGGGCTGGCCGGCAACTTCCTGATCAATGGCCGCAATGTACTGGTGCCGCTGGTGGTCGAGGAGCCGTCGGTGGTGGCGGCGGCCTCCTACATGGCCAAGCTGGCCCGGCCGGCCGGTGGTTTCTTCACCTCCAGCAGCACACCGCTGATGCGGGCGCAGATCCAGATCGTCGGCCTGGCCGACCCGGCCAACGCGCGCCTGAGCCTGTTGCGGCACAAACAGCAGATCATCGAGCTGGCCAACAGCAAGGACCAGCTCCTGAACAAACTGGGTGGCGGTTGCCGCGACCTGGACATCCATACATTCCCGAGCAGCCCGCGCGGCCCGATGGTGGTGGCGCATCTGGTGGTGGACGTGCGTGATGCCATGGGCGCCAACACCGTCAACACCATGGCCGAGGCCGTGGCGCCGCTGATGGAGAAGATCACCGGTGGCACCGTGCGCCTGCGCATTCTCTCCAACCTGGCCGACCTGCGCCTGGCCCGTGCCCAGGTGCGGATTGCACCGGAGCACCTGGAGACAGCGGACTACCGGGGCGCGGACGTGATCGACCGCATTATTGATGCCTATACGTTTGCCGCCATCGACCCGTACCGGGCGGCGACGCACAACAAGGGCATCATGAACGGCATCGATCCGCTGATTGTCGCCACCGGCAACGACTGGCGCGCCGTGGAAGCCGGTGCGCACGCCTATGCCTGCCGCAATGGCCACTACGGCTCGCTGACCACCTGGGAAAAAGACGCCGCCGGCCATCTGGTCGGCACCATCGAAATGCCGATGCCCGTGGGCCTGGTGGGTGGCGCGACGAAAACGCACCCGCTGGCACGCCTGTCGCTGAAGATTCTTGGCGTGCAGACCGCACAGGAGCTGGCGGAAGTGGCGGTGGCCGTAGGGCTGGCGCAGAACCTGGGCGCCTTGCGTGCACTGGCGACGGAAGGCATTCAGCGCGGCCACATGGCGCTGCATGCGCGCAACATCGCGTTGTCCGTGGGCGCGCGTGGCGAGGAAGTGGACGCGGTGGTGCAACGCATGGTCGCGGCCCGCGACGTACGCGCCGACCACGCAGAAGCGCTGCTGCGCGCACTGCGGGGCGCCTGAACATGGACGCGGTGAAGCTGGTCGAGGTCGGTGCGCGCGATGGCTTGCAGAACGAATCCCGTGTGCTGCCGGCCGCCGTGCGGGCTGCGCTGATCAACCGGCTGGTCGAGGCGGGCCTGACACACATCGAAGCCGGTTCGTTCGTGTCGCCGCGCTGGGTGCCGCAGATGGCGGACACTGACGAGGTGTTGCGCCAGCTTGTTCAGCGCACAGGTGTGACCTACAGCGTGCTGGTGCCAAACAGCCAGGGCATGGCCGCCGCCGTGGCCAGTGGTTGTCGCGAGGTGGCCGTGTTTGCCGCTGCCTCGGAAGCGTTTTCACTGCGCAACATCAACTGCACGATTGAAGAAAGCCTGGCGCGCTTTGCGCCGGTGATCGACAAGGCGAACGCCGAAGGGATCGCTGTACGCGGGTACGTCTCCTGCGTGCTGGGTTGCCCTTACACCGGCAGGGTAGCGCCGCAACAGGTGGTGGCGGTCAGCAAGCGTCTTTATGAGATGGGCTGTCAGGAAATCAGCCTGGGCGACACCATCGGCGCCGGCACGCCCGGCGCGGTAAAACAACTGGTTTCTGCCTGTGCCGTGGAATTGCCGCTGGCTTCGCTGGCGGTTCATTTTCACGACACCTGGGGCATGGCCGTGGCAAACTGCCTGGCCGCGCTGGACGCGGGCGTGCGCACCTTTGACAGCTCCGTGTCCGGCCTGGGCGGCTGCCCTTATTCGCCGGGTGCCACCGGTAATGTGGCGACCGAAGAACTGGTCTATCTGTTCAGCGGCCTGGGCCTGAATACCGGTGTTGACCTTGCTTCGCTGATACAGGCCGGTGGCTATATCGACGAACAACTTGGCAGGACAACGTCATCCCGTGTGGCACGGGCATGGCGCGCAAAGCACAGGGTGCAGCACGAAGAAGCAACAGGCTGAGGTCGAAAAAAGCGGCCAGTCTGCTACCCGGACGTCACCGCCGGAGGATCCCGGCGGCGGCCCCGAACATGACAAGAAAATGCGGAGGTTGCATGAACAACGAAACCGGCATTCCGGTCGCCAGAAGCGGCCCGCTGACGGGCGTCGTCATCCTGGATCTGACCCGTGTGGTGGCAGGCCCCTACTGCGCCATGCTGCTGGCGGACATGGGCGCGACCGTGATCAAGATCGAGCACCCGCAGGACCCGGACCTGACGCGCGAATTTCCGCCGCTCCAGGGTGCCGACGGTAACGCCATCAGCGGTTTCTTCGCGCAGTACAACCGTAACAAGATGGCGGTGAGCCTGAACCTGAAACAACCAGCCGGGCGCCAGACGTTTCTGGATATGGTGCGCAAAGCGCACATCGTGATCGAGAATTTCCGCCCCGGCACCATGGAAAAACTGTCGCTGGACTATGCCACGCTGACAGAGGCCAACCCGGCCATCATTCTCACCAGTATCAGCGGCTTCGGGCAGCAGGGCCCGAATGCACCGCGCCCGGCGTTTGACAGCAGCGCGCAGGCGTCCGGCGGCCTGTGGTCCATGAATGGCACGGTGGAAGAACCGATGCGCGTGGGCACGGTGCTCGGGGATCTTTCCGCCGCCCTGTACGGTGCCATCGGCACGCTGGCTGCGTTGCGCGAAGCCGACAGGACGGGTCACGGCCAGTGGGTGGATATCTCACAGCAGGATTCAATCATTTCGCTGACCGAAAACGCACTGGTCACCTACACCGCCACCGGCAAGATCACTGTGCCGGAAGGCAACGGCCATCCGTTTGTGAAGCCCTACGGCCGCTATGCCTGCAAGGACGGCTACGTTTTCTTCGGCGCCTACACCGACAAGTTCTGGCGCGAGGCGTGCATCGTGTTTGGTGACGAAGCGCTGATCACGGATCCGGAAATAGACACCATGGCCAAGCGCTTCAATCCGGACGTGCATGATCGCCGCGTCAAGCCGATTGTCGAAGGCTGGTGTGCCCGTCACACCAAGGCGGAACTGGAAGCCATGACCGGTGCGCGTTTCCCGCTGTCGCCGATCAAGGGTATCGACGAAGTGGTGGCCGATCCGCATGTACGCCAGCGCGACATGGTGATTCCCGTGCAATACCAGGGCGTGGATTTCGAGGTGTTCGGCAACCCGGTGAAATTGTCCGGGGGCACCTGCGAACAGCACGCCAGTGCGCCCGGCGTGGGTCAGGACAACGAGGCGATTTACGCCGGCTGGCTTGGCAAGGACGAGGACGAACTGGAAACACTGCGCCGCAATGGCGTGATCTGATACGACGCTGCAACACAAACACTATTACATAACAAAGACGGATGAATGCTATGAAACGTCAAGTGACCGCCGGCCTGATGCTGGCCTGCACCACCCTGCTCGGGGCTTTTACCCTTTCCGCTGAAGCGCGCACGCTGCGTTACGCCATCGGCCACCCACCCAGTTCGTTTGTGGTGGATGTGGCGAAGGAATACGCCGGCGCTGTCGAGTCACTCTCGGACGGCGACCTGAAAGTGCGTGTGTTCCCCATGTCGCTGCTGAACTTCGCTGAAACCTCCGGCGGCGTGCGTGACGGCATGGCTGACATCGGCTTTGTGCTGACCTCCTACTTTGCCTCGGAATTCCCGCACAGCAACGTGGCGGTGGAAGCGTCCATGCTGGTCGGCCTGCTCGGCGACAAGGTGCGGGGCCGCGAAGGCATGGTGTTCATGGGCGCACTGTCGGAATACACCTTTTTCAACTGCCCGGAGTGCAACCGGGAATTTGCCCGCCAGGGGCAGGTGTACACCGGCAGCACCGGCGGTTCTTCCTATGGGCTGGTATGCAACCGGCCGGTAGAAAGCGAAGCCGACCTGCGCGGCATGCGCCTGCGTGTGGGCGCGTCGAACTGGTCGCGCTGGGCAGAAGCGGTCGGCGCCTCGCCGGTGACCATGTCTGCCAACGAAATGTTCGAAGCACTCAGCCAGGGCGTGGTGGGCTGCATCGTGCTGGCCGCACCGGAGATCCATAACTTCGGTCTGACTGACGTGGTCAAGCATATCACCATGGACGTGCCTGGCGGCCCGATGCCGATTGCCGGGACCAACATCAACACCCGTACCTGGAAAAGCCTGTCGCCGGCACAGCGCACGGTGATGCTGCGTGCCGCCAGTGTTTTCTCGGCGGGTGTGCCCTGGATCTATCACCAGCATGAAGACCGTATCCTGTCGGAAGCCGAAGACCGTGGTGTCACGCTGCACAAGGCTGACGCAGCGCTGATTGAAAAGACCCATGCCTTCGTTGAACAGGACATGGCCACCATCGCCGAAGATTATCGCCGTCGCTACGGCGTGCAGAACGGCGCCGAGCTGATCACCACCTTCCGTGCGCTGCTGGACAAGTGGGCCGGCCTGGTACAGGACGTGGATTCCGAAGAAGCGCTCGCGGACCTGTACTGGAGCGAGATCTTCTCCAAGGTAGACGTCAACCAGCACGGTCTGTAAGACCGTGTCCGGCGCGGTGCCCTAGCACCGCGTCATGTCATCTCGCACAGGCAGGACAGGCCATGACGCTGTTAACCGACGCACTGCGCGCACTGATCGGCACCGAAGTGCCGCCGTTTGAATTCGAGATCAGTCGCAACGACCTGAAAAAATACGCCGTGGCCACCGGCCAGACCCGGCGTTGCTACCTGGATGGCGACGAAGCGCCGTTGCTGTTTCTGTTCAGTGCCATGATGCCGGTGATTCCGCTGGACCAGTTGCTGCCGGATGGTCGCCAGCCGGACAGTCCGCTGATACCCGAACTGCCGCTCAAGCGCATCATGGCCGGCGGCAGCGATTACCAGATTCACCGCAAGGTACGCCCCGGTGATGTGCTGGTGTGCCGGCAGCGGCTGGCCGATCTGTACGAAAAGAACGGCTCGGCCGGCCCGCTGATTTTCATGGTGTTCGAGAACCGCTTCGAGACGCGCTCTGGCGAGCCGGTGGTGATCGAGCGGCTGACGAGAATTGCGAGGTAACGCCATGACAACGCGATCCATCACCGTGGGCGATGCACTGCCCTCACGCGAATTCCGGGCGGACACCGTGCAGTTGTTCCTGTACAACGCCGCGATCTGGAACCCGCACCGCATTCATTACGACCTGCCCTACACGCAGGCGGAAGAAGGCCATCCGCAGCTGTTGATTGACGGCCCGTTGCAGGGCGACTGGCTGACCCAGATCGTCTGCGACTGGCTGGGCGACGATGGCGACATGACCGGCTTTCGCTACAGCAACCGGCGTGCGGCGTATCTGGGTGATGCGCTGGTGGCCCAGGCGCAGGTGACGGCGGTCGACGGCATGACAGCCACCGTGACACTGACTTTATCCAATACCCAGGGTGAAGTGGCGACAGAGGCAACGGCCACGGTCCGCTTCCGGTCATAGCAACCGTTGGCCTGCCTGCGAGGAGAACACGTTATGTATCGGTTAGGGCGTTGGCTTTCCCGGCTGACAGATGCCACCACCCTGGTGGGTGGCCTGGCCATTGCGATGATGATGCTGCACATCACGGCGGACGTGGTGTTGCGCTTTGTCTTTTCCATCACCATTCCCGGCACCATCACCTATGTCGCCAACTACTACATGGTGATCGCCACGTTTGTGCCGCTGGCCTATGCGGAAAAACTCAACGCGCATATCAGCGTCGAGGTGGTCACCGAGCGGCTGCCGCAGGCGCTGCAACGGCACCTGGCCAACTGGCTGGTGCTGCTCAGTGCGGTGATCCTGGGCTTCATGACCGTCAAGACCTGGACCGAAGCGCTCGGCAAGTACGAGATGAACGCGGCCCTGGTCGAAGGTGGAACGACGATCATCACCTGGCCAGGTTATTTCATGCTGCCGCTGGGCATGGGCCTGATGGTGGTGGTGCTGGTGTACAAATTTCTCGTGTATCTGACCGGCGCCCGGTGTGGTCTGCAGGTGTCCGACGCGGAACGCGCGCTCAAGGATGAAGTGCGCGCCGACAGTCATGCCGGCGAGGGGGCGCGTCATGAGTGATGTACAGATCGGCCTGAGCGGCCTGGCGGTGCTGTTTTTCCTGATCGCACTGCGCATGCCGGTGGGGCTGGCGCTGATCGGCGTCTCGTTCGGTGGCCTGTTGTATCTGATGGGCTGGGGCATTGCCTGGGGGTCGCTCGGCCTGATCCCGTATCAGTTTTCCGCCAACTGGGTGCTCAGTTCGGTGCCGATGTTCCTGCTGCTGGGGTACGTCTGTTACCACGCGCAACTGACGCAGGGTCTGTTCCGCGCTGCGCGACTCTGGCTCTCGGCGGTGCCCGGCGGCCTGGCGGTGGCGTCGATCTTCGGGACCACGGGTTTCGCTGCTGTGTGCGGCTCCTCTGTGGCCTGCTCTGCCGCCATGGGGCGTGTCGCGGTGCCGGAAATGATCGCGCACAAATACAATCCTGGCCTGGCCACCAGTACGGTGGCGATTGCCGGCACCGTCGGTGCATTGCTGCCGCCATCGATCATCATGATCCTGTACGGCATCATCGCGCAGGAATCGATTACCAAGCTGTTCCTGGGCGGCATCACCGCCGGCCTGCTGACGGTGCTCGGTTACATCATCGTGGTGGTGGTGCGCGTCAAGCTGAACCCGGCGCTGGCACCGGCGCAGGAAGAACGGATTTCCCTGCGCGACCGGATCGTGGCGCTGTGGGATATCTGGCCGATCATGCTGATCATGCTGGGTATCTTCGGCGGCATGTTTGCCGGCCTGTTCACGCCGACCGAAGCCGGGGCCGTGGGTGCTGCGTTGTCCTGTGTGGTGGCGTTGTGCAAACGCACGCTGACCTGGGAGCGCTTTCGCGCGGCGATTCTGGAAACCCTGCTCACCACCGGGACGCTGCTGATCATCGCCATGGGCGCGAGCCTGTTGACGCGCTTTCTGTCGCTGTCCGGTGCCGGTGACTATTTGTCGTCGATGGTCATTGATGCCGGCGCCAGCACCGTTCTCATTCTGTGCATGATCGTGCTGATCTATCTTTTGCTGGGCATGTTCCTGGAGCCGATCGGCGCCATGCTGCTGACGTTGCCGATCGTGTTGCCGATCATCGACAGCGTGGGCCTGAGCCTGATCTGGTTCGGCGTGGTGCTGACCAAGCTGCTGGAAATCGGCATGGTCACGCCGCCGGTGGGCATGAATATTTTTGTCATCAAGAGCGTGGTGGGTGATCTGGTCACCACCGGCGCGATCTTCAAGGGCGTGTTCTGGTTCCTGGTCATGGATGCCGTGGTGCTGGCATTGCTGATGGTGTTTCCCGACGTGGTGCTGTACCTGCCCAGCGTGCTGGGCTGACAGCGCAGGCGAACAAAGAGGGCCCGGCTCATGCTGAGTGTGGTGGCGGATAACACAGATCAGACCCTGGCGCTGCCGATGAACAACGGCCAGGCGATGGCGGCGTATTTTTCGCGCCATGATGCACTGGTGGGCGGCGCGCACGCCGGGGTGTCGGTGCGCGAACGCACGCTGGCCGGGTACGGGTTGCTGCGCGCGCGGTATGGCGCCGGGAGTTGCTTCGAGGTGTCCGGGCGCAAGGACTGCCACGCGCTGTGCGTGGTGCTCTCCGGGGTCAGCAACTGGCATCATCGCGACCAGAGTCTGCAACTGAGTGCCGGGGATGTGGTGGCGCTCAACCCTGCCGACGCGTTCACCATTTCACACTGTTCGCCGGCAGAATACCTGGTCTTCAGAATGCCGTCGGCGTACCTGGAGCACAAAGCCACCGAGTATGGCTACCATGTGCCGGCACCGGGCGTGCGCTTCCGCACGGAAAAAATTGCCACCGACGATGCGTTGCGGCTGTATCACCTGCTCAGTGCCCTGCATCAGGAAGATGGTGCCAGTGTTTCCGGCGCCCAGATCATCGGCCCCTATGCGAGCATCATCGCGCACCTTGCCATCACTCGCCTGCCGAATAACCTGCGTCGCTTCCACATGACGCGCCCGGCGCTGAACCCGTTGATCGAACGGGTGCGCCGCTATGTGATAGAACATCGCACGGAAGATATCCGCGTGGAAGCGCTGGCCAGCCTGTGCCGGCTCAGCGTGAAATCGGTCTATAACCTGTTCGAGCGCGAGCTGGGCATCAGCCCGTCGCTGTATGTGCGCAACCTGAAACTGGAATTCGCGCACATTGCGCTGACGGAAAACGGACGTGCGCGCAATGTCACGGAAGTGGCGCTGGAATATGGCTTCCGCAATCTCAGCCGCTTCGCCAGTTATTACCGGGAGTGTTTCGGCGAATTGCCGTCGCAGACATTGCGCCGCACCGGGCAGCAGGCATTCAGCGGCTGAAGCCCGCCACCTTCTGGTCGGCAAAGAACGCCGGGATGCGTCGTTCCAGCCAATACTCAGGCTGGCGTGCGCTGCCGCCGACAAAGCCCACATGCCCCCCGTGCGGCTGCACATCCAGCGTCACGGCCTCGCCGATCTGATCCGGCGACGGCAGCACCTCCGGCACCATGAACGGATCATCCAGCGCGTGAATCACCAGCGTGGGTGTGCGCACGCGCGCGAGTTTCGGGCCGGCGCTGGCGCGCTGGTAATAGTCGTCCGCGTCGGCAAAGCCGTGCAGCGGGGCCACAAAGCGGTTGTCGAAATCACGGAAGCTGCCGACGCCTTCCAGTGGGCCGAGGGCGCGCAGGCGTTCGGCTTCCTCCGGGGCAAGCTGGTGCAGGTGCGCCTGTTTCAGACGCAGTTGCGTCATCAGTTCGTCGATCAGCTTGCGCCGGTAGACTTTCGAAAACCCCTGCTCCAGCCTTTCCGAGCAGGGTCCCAGCAACAGCGGCACGGAGACCGCCACGGCGGCCGGTACATACGCCGGTGTCTCGTCGGCGAGATAGTTCAGCAACCGGCTGCCGCCGACGGAATAGCCCACCATCGGAATCGACGCCTCGGGATCGGCCTGGTGCAGGTGCGCCAGTACATCGGCCACGTCATCGGTTTCACCGGCGTGGTAACCGCGAGCGAGATTGTTTGGCCGGGTGCCGGTGCCGCGTGCATTCATCACCACGCTGGGCAGGCCGAGGGTGGCGAGGTGGGCTTGCAGGCCGCGTGCATAATGCGAGTCAGCACTGCCGGACAGGCCATGAAGAATCAGCACCCGTGTCTGGCCGGGGGCGGGCGCGGGGCCGGCCCAGACCAGCCAGAGATGATCGCCGTCACGCAGCGTGACGCGTTCCTCGCGCCGGGCGAGTGGGGCGTGCCGGCGCATCAATGGCCCCCACAGGGTTTGCAGGTGCGGTGACCGGATCAGCGGGTGCGGGCTGAAGCGCATGCGGTTCAGCGGCCGAACTGCTCGCCGAAGAACAGGTTCATCATGTCGAACGCGCGGCCGGCCACTTTGGCGTTGTACTGTGCCTGGCCGGGGGAATCGGCCGTGGGGTCGGAGAAAGAGTGTACCGCGCCGCCGAAGCTGACCAGTTGCCAGTCCACATCGGCGGCACGCATTTCCTCTTCAAAGGCGGCCACCTGCCCGGCCGGGACGTACGGGTCGTCGGCACCGTGCAGCACCAGGATCGGCGTCTGGATGGCGCGGGCGTCTTCGGGGTTGGGGGTGTCCAGGTTGCCGTGGAACGACACCACGCCGTTCAGTGGTTCACCGGAGCGGGCCAGCTCCAGCACACCGCTGCCGCCGAAGCAGAAACCGACGGCGCCCAGGCGATCGGTGTCGATGCTCAGCTTTTCGCTGTCCGGAGTTTGCTGGCGCAGCACGTCCAGTGCGGCGGCGGCGCGGTGGCGCATCAGGGGCCGGTTGCTGCGCACGGCACCGGCGGCCTGGGCGGCCTGTTGCGGGTTCTGCGGGCGCACGTCGGTGCCGTACATGTCGGCCACGAACACCACATAACGGTTGCCGGCCACACGTGCGGCCTTGCGGGCGGCATCGTCGGTGGGGCCCATCCAGTTCGGGATCATCAGTAGGCCGGGCCGGGCGCCGGTCAGGCTGTCGTCATAGACCAGCATCCCTTCAAAGGGTGTGCCGTCAATGTCGTAGGCGACTTTCTTGACGACGACATCCGCCATGGCCGGGCCTCCGGTACTCAATAGGGCCAGGCTGGTGACCATGGCCGTTGCGATCTGTTTCATCTGTGTTCTCCCCACATTCTATGCCGTGGCGGTGTGTCCGGCTCAGGCATCCTGCGCGCGCCGGTAGAGCTGGGCGCGGACATCGCCGCCGGTTTTCTCCTTGATGCACTGCCAGCCGACCGGGACCTCTGGTGCCGGGTCGTGCCGGCGTGATTCCACGTAGATCAGAGCGTCTGGTGTGAGCAGCTGTGCCCCTTCCAGTGCCGCACAGGCCGGTGCCGCCAGGCCCAGATCATACGGTGGGTCGATGAACACCAGATCAAAGGGCGCCTGTGGCGGCTGCCGTGTCAGCCATGTCAGCGCGTCGGCCGCCTGGATAAAGATCCGTGTACCGAACAGCGGCTTGAGCTGCCGGGACAGGTCGGCGGCGCGTTCGCGCTTTTTTTCCACCAGCACGGCGTGGGCGGCACCGCGCGACAAGGCTTCGGCGGCCAGCACGCCCGAGCCGGCAAACAGGTCGAGCACGCGGCGATCGCGCAGCTCGAACTGCAGCCAGTTGAACAGCGTCTCGCGCATCCGGTCGCCGCTGGGCCGCAGGTCACCGCCCTGGTCGGTGAACTGCAGTTTGCGGCCGCGATGCTCGCCACCAATGATGCGCACGCTGCCCTTGCTGACGGTCATTCTGCGGTGTCCGCCGGGGTGCTGTCGTCTACCGGCGTCTCACTGGCGCGTGCCGGGTCCGGGGCGCGCGGGCCGATGCTGGCGATGGCCAGATTGTCGGGGACCAGATGACGCTGGAAGGCGTCGCGAATGTCCCCGGCGCTGACATCGCTGATCGCCTGCTGGAATTCGTCCAGGTAATCCAGTGGCAGGTCGTAGAAGCCGATGGCGCCCAGCTGGCCGACGATATCGCTGTTGGACGCGGTGGCCAGCGCGAAGCTGCCGGTGAGGTCGTCCACCGCCAGTTGCAGTTGTTCGTCCGTGGGGCCGTTGGCGACAAAGTCACTGATCAGCTCGAGTGTCAGTTTCAGCGCGGCGTCGGCGTTGTCGTTGGCGGTTTGCAGGCTCACCGTAAAGGGGCCGCCGGAGGCCATCGGCGAAATGCCGGAATACACGCCGTACACCAGCCCGCGCTTCTGCCGCACTTCGTCCATCAGGATGGCGCTGAAGCCGCCGCCGCCGAGGATATGGTTGCCGACGTACAGCGGCACGTAGTCCGGGTGGCCACGGCTGATCAGCTGATTGCCGAGCGAGATGTGTGTCTGCGACGAGGGAAAGTCGATGTGTGTGGTGTGGCGTTCGGTCAGCGTCGCCGCCACCGGCAGGCGCACGGCGCGCTCGCCCTGCGGCAGGGCGGCGCTGAGTTGCGTGGCGATATCGCGGGCCTGGTCTTCGGTGATGTCGCCGACCAGGGCGATGACGGCGTTCTGTGCGGTGTAGTAGCGCTGGTAATAGGCCACCAGGTCGTCGCGGGTGATGCCCGGCAGGCTCTCCGGCGTGCCGCCGGACGGCGTGGCATAGGGATGCTCGCCGAACAGCAGTGCGTTAAAGGCGCGGCTGAGTTGCGGGCCGGGCACCTGTTGCTGCATGCGCAGCCCTTGCAGCATCTGGGTGCGCAGGCGCGCCAGGGCGTCCTCGGGGAAGCTGGGCGCGTGCAGAACGCGGCGCATCAGTGCCAGTGCCGGGTCGCGGAACTCCGGCGCGCTCAGTGAGGTGAGTGTCAGCAGCGCCATGTCGCGGTGGCTGGAATTGCCGAAGCTGGCGCCCAGGTCTTCGAAGCCCCGGGCGATGTCGCCCACGTCCAGGCCATCGGCGCCCTGGTCGAGCATGGCGTTGGTCAGCGAAGCCAGGCCCGGCTGGCCATCGTCGCGGGCGCTGCCGGCGTCGAACAGCATGCGCACGTCCAGCATGGGCAACTGGCCGGTGTGCACGAACAGCACACGGCTGCCGCTGTCGGTCTGCCACTGCCGGATATCCAGTTGGCGGCGCCCCGGCTCGGCCTGGGTGACGGCCTCCAGGGTGGTGGGGAAAGTGCTCGCGGCAGGTTCCGGCTTCGGCGCCGGGCTGATGCCGATAAAAATAAACAGCAGCACCGCGAGGGTCAGGGCGGCGCCGATCAACAAACGATTGCGGCTCATTGTGCGGCCTCCACGGTGCTTACCTCGGGTTCAACGCGGGCCATGGCGCGGCGTGCCGGCACCAGCCAGGTGCGGGCGGCGTCGCTGACCTGTTGCGGTGTGACCTTTGCCAGTGCCTCCGCCATGTTGGCGCTCAGGCGCCAGTCCTGGCCGATCATCGCCAGGTAACCCAGCTCCATGGCCTGGCCGAACACGGAATCCTGCCCGAACACATAGCCGGACAGCACCTGCGCGCGTACCCGGTCCAGCTCCGCCTGTTCCGGCGGCGTCTCGGCGAGCTTTTGAATCTCGGCCTCGATGGCGGCCTGCAACTGGTCCAGCGTGACGCCGGGCACCGGCGTGGCGGTGACCGTGAACACGCCGTCTTCGCGGGACAGGCCCTGATAGCCGGCCCCGGCCCCGGCGGCGACGCGCTGGCCGCGCACCAGGCTGGATTCGATGCGGGCGCTGGTGCCGCCGTCGAGCACCCCGGCGAGCATGTTCAATATGTAGTAGGTCTGCGGGTCTTCGGCGGTGGCCAGCGAGGGCACATTCCAGCCCAGGTACAGCGAGGGCACCTGCACCGGCAGGACCAGGTCCAGGCGGCGGTCGCCGGCCGGGTCGGCCATTTTCGGGGTCGGGCGGAACGGCACGTCACGGGCCGGGATCGGGCCGAAGAACTGTTTGACCAGAGGCTCGACCTGCTCGCGGGTCACGTCGCCGGCGATCACCAGCACGGCGTTGCCGGGTGTGTACCACTGCTGGTACCAGTCCATGGCGCGTTGCGGTTGATACTGTTCGATCTCGCGACGCCAGCCGATCACCGGGTGGGCATAGCCGGTGCCGGGACGCAGGATGCCGCTGAATTTTTCCCAGGCCAGCGCGTTGGGGTTGTCGTCGGTGCGCTGGCGGCGTTCTTCCAGCACCACCTGCACTTCGCGGCTGAATTCTTCCGGGTCGATGCGCAGGTGGGCCATGCGCTCGGCTTCCAGCTCCAGTGCCAGCGGCAACCGGCTGGCTTCGTAGGTCTGGTAATAGGCGGTGTATTCGTAGGAGGTGAAGGCGTTGGTCTGGCCGCCGAAGCGCGACACCAGCGCGGCATAGTCGCCGGGGGTGAGGTGCTCGGTGTCCTTGAACATCATGTGTTCGAGCATGTGGCTCATGCCGGTCATGCCCGCCGGTTCGTCGATGCTGCCGACGCGGTACCAGATCATCACGGTGGCGACCGGTGCGCGGTGGTCCTCGCGTACCAGGACCGTGAGACCGTTATCCAGCGTGAATTCGTGGGTGGGCGGCAGTTCTTCTGCCAGCAGGCTGGTGCTGAACAGCGTCAGCAGCAGCGAGAGCACGATACGCATTGCGATCCCCTTCGCGGCGCCGCAGCGTGCTGTGGCGCGTTTCTATGGTTGGTGCGGGATGATAGGATAGCCCGGCGCCGGACGCACATCCCGACAGCCTGCCCCTGGCCGGCTGACTACCCACGGAAAGACCTGTAATGACCGACGAAGTTTCCCGACCCGATCCGGACCACCAGGACGATCAGCACGATAAATCCGACAAGGGCCGTGGCGGCCTGTTCTCGCGTATGTTCCGCCGCCCGGCGGAGGAACTGCCCGCCGAGCCGGTCGCCGCCCCCCCCGCCGAGCCTGCGCCGGTGGACGACGACAGCAGCAGCGGCGAGAGTTTCTGGGCCCGCATGAAGCTCGGCCTGGGCAAGACCCGCCAGAGCCTGGGCAAGGGCCTGGCCGACCTGCTGGTGGGCGCCAAGGAAATCGACGACGAGATTTTCGAAGAGATCGAGACCCAGTTGCTGGTCGCCGATGTCGGCGTGGAAGCCACCGATACCATCATCCAGTCGCTGACCGAACGTGTCGGCCGCAAAGAGCTGGTGGACGCCGATGCGCTCTACGAAGCGTTGCAGGAAGAGCTGCGCAAATTGCTGGTGCCGGTCAACCAGCCGCTGGTGATCGCACCGGACAGGAAGCCCTACGTCATCCTGATGGTCGGCGTAAACGGCGTCGGCAAGACCACCACCATCGGCAAGCTGGCCAAGCGTTTCCGCAACGAAGGCAAGTCCGTGATGCTGGCGGCGGGCGATACGTTCCGCGCCGCTGCCGTGGAACAGCTCCAGGTCTGGGGCGAGCGCAACGACATTCCCGTGATTGCCCAGCACACCGGTGCGGATTCCGCCTCGGTGGTGTTCGACGGCGTGCAGGCGGCGCAGAGCCGTGGCGTGGACGTGCTGATCGCCGACACCGCCGGCCGCCTGCACACCCGCACCAACCTGATGGACGAACTGGCCAAGGTCGTGCGGGTGATGAAAAAACTGATTCCCGACGCTCCGCACGAAGTGCTGCTGGTGCTGGATGCCGGCACCGGCCAGAACGCCATCAACCAGGCGCTGGAATTCCGTCAGGCCGTAGGCGTCACCGGCCTGGCGCTGACCAAGCTCGACGGCACCGCCAAGGGCGGCATCCTGTTTGCCCTGGCCAAGCGTACCGGGCTGCCGATCCGCTTTATCGGTGTCGGTGAAAAACTCGAAGACCTGCGTCCGTTCAACGCCGAGGATTTTGTCCAGGCCCTGTTTGAAGATGTTGCCGGCCGCTGAGCCGAAGCAAGAGGCGTTTGATGATCCAGCTGGATCGTGTCAGCAAGCGGTACCCCATTCCCGGTGGCGGCGGCAAGGACGCACTGCGTCAGGTGTCCCTGCACCTGCCGGCCGGCGAGCTGACCTTCCTCACCGGGCATTCCGGCGCCGGCAAGAGCACCCTGCTGAAGCTGATCATGATGATCGAGCGGCCGACCTCCGGCGACATCATTGTCGACGGCCTGCCGCTGAACCGCATCGGCAGCGGCGGTATTCCGCTGCTGCGGCGCAAGATCGGCATGGTGCACCAGAACCACCAGTTGCTGTTTGATCGCAGCGTCTACGACAACGTCGCCCTGCCCCTGATCATCGCCGGTTTCCCGCGCGCGGAGATCGGCAAGCGCGTGCGCGCGGCGCTGGACAAAGTGGGCCTGCTGGACAAGGAAAAACTCAATCCGGTAATGCTCTCCGGCGGTGAACAGCAGCGCATCGGCATTGCCCGCGCGGTGGTCAACAAGCCGCCGCTGCTGCTGGCGGACGAGCCCACCGGCAACCTGGACCCGGCGTTGTCCGCCGAGATCATGGACCTGTTCCAGGACTTCGCCCGTGTCGGCGTGGCGGTGCTGATCGCCACCCACGACCTGTCACTGATTGCCCGCTACCAGCACCGGCTGCTGAGCCTGCGCGAAGGGCGCCTGATCGCCGACCGTGGGGAGGATGCCCATGGCGCGTAACGCCACCCCGCTGAAGCCGCGCCGGCAGGCCCCGCCGCCGGCACCGAAACCCCGTGCCGGCGCCCGCGCCACGCGCAGCGCCTGGCATCATCGCTTCGAGGCCTGGCGCCTGCACCACCGCGATTCCGCCGTGGACGCGCTGCGGCGCATGCGTGCCACACCGGCCGCCACCGCCATGACGGTGCTGGTGATCGCCATTGCCCTGGCCCTGCCGGCCGGCATCACCGTGCTGCTGGAAAACGCCCGCGCAGCGACCCAGGGCTGGGACGGCAATGCCCACCTGTCGGTGTTCCTGAAACGCGATACCGACAGCAGCCGACAGCAGGCGCTGGCCAACACCTGGGGCGCGCGCGCCGATGTGGAACGGGTGCAGGTGGTGACGCGCGAGCAGGCGCTGGCGGAATTCCGCACACTGTCCGGCTTCGGCGAAGTGCTCGACGCCCTGCCCGACAACCCGCTGCCACCGCTGGTCATGGTGTTCCCCCGCGACACCACGCCGGTGGCGCTGGAAACCCTGCAAAAGCAGCTCGGCGAGGCCCGCGAAGTCGATCTCGTGCAACTCGATGTGCAATGGGTCAAACGTTTGCACGCCATGCTGGAGCTGGCCGGCCGCATCGTCGGCGCCCTCACCCTGGCGCTGGCGCTGGCCGTGGTGCTGGTGGTGGTGAACACCATCCGGCTGGCGATCGAGAGCCGCCGCGAGGAAATCGTGGTGGTGAAGATCGTCGGTGGCACCGATGGCTTCGTGCGCCGCCCCTTCCTCTATACCGGCTTCTGGTACGGCCTGGCCGGTGGTCTGGTGGCCGTGCTGCTGGTCCAGATCGCCCTGCTGTGGATCGGCTCGCCGGTGGATCAGCTCACGGCACTGTATGAAAGTGAGTATTCGCTAATCGGCATGGGCTGGATCAATGCGGGAGTGCTGCCCCTGTTCGCCGGCCTGCTTGGCCTGATGGGCGCCTGGCTCGCCGTCTCCCGCCATCTCCAGGATGTCGACCCCCACCTCCTCTGAAGGGCCGGCCCGCTCGCCCATAGCGCCCGCCTTTCGCAGGAACCAATTCCCCCTTTAGCACTCCAACGCAGCGAGTGCTAATATCGACCTCAGCTCCAATGACTGGGAGAACGGGAACATGACCACACAACTGCAAAAGCTGGAAGCTCAGGCCCTGCAACTGAACGTGCCCGGCGCCAGCCTGGATAGCTACATCCAGGCGGTGAACGCCGTGCCGGTGCTCAGTGCCGAGGCCGAGCGCGAGCTCGCGGAGCGGTTGTTCTACGAAGAAGACCTGGATGCAGCGCGCAGCCTGGTGCTCTCGCACCTGCGTTTCGTGGTGCATATTGCACGCAGCTACACCGGCTACGGCCTGCCCTTGGGCGATCTGATCCAGGAAGGCAACGTCGGCCTGATGAAAGCCGTGCGCCGCTTTGACCCGAACGTGGGCGTGCGGCTGGTGAGCTTCGCGGTGCACTGGATCAAGGCCGAGATTCACGAATTCGTGCTGAAAAACTGGCGCATCGTGAAAGTGGCCACCACCAAGTCCCAGCGCAAGCTGTTCTTCAACCTGCGCGGCGCCAAAAAGCGCCTGGGCCGCCTGACGCTGGAAGAATCCCAGCGCGTGGCCGACGACCTGGGTGTGAGCCTGAAGGACGTGCAGGAAATGGAAGGCCGTCTGGCCGCGTTCGATGCCTCCTTTGACGGCCCGATGGACGATGACGAAGACAGCACCATCGTTGCCCCGGCGCAGTATCTGCAAGCCGACGGCGGCGACCCGGCCGACATTTTGGCCGAGAGCGACTGGCAGCAGCAGAGCAGCCGTCGCCTGGGCGCTGCCCTGCAAAGCCTGGACGACCGCAGCCGCGACATTCTCGAACGCCGCTGGCTGGCGGACGACAAGACCACGCTGCAGGATCTGGCCAATGAATATGGCGTCTCCGCCGAGCGTATCCGGCAACTTGAAAATGCCGCCATCGGCAAATTGCGCAACGCCATGATCGCCTGATTTTCAGGTAACATAAGCGCCGCCTCCGGGCGGCGTTTTTGTATGGGAAACGGGCCGCCCGTACGTCTTGAAGGTGATCCCCCAGACAGGAGCCGCCCCGACCATGAAAGCCTTGCTCGTCCTTGGTGCCCTCAACGCCGCCCTCGCCGTGATCTGCGGCGCCTTTGGTGCCCACGGCCTGAAAGCGCGGGTGGATGCCGCCCTGCTGGACACCTGGGCCACGGCCAGCGAGTACCATTTCTATCACGCCCTGGGCCTGCTGCTGGTGGGTGTGCTGGCAAAACAGTTCGGCAGCACCGGCATGGTGACGGCGGGCTGGATCCTGTTCGCCGGCATGCTGGTGTTCAGTGGCAGCCTGTATGTGCTGGTGCTCAGCGGCCAGCGCTGGCTGGGCGCCGTGACACCGCTGGGTGGCACCGCGCTGATCATTGGCTGGCTGTGGCTGGCCTGGTCACTCTACAAGGCGGCCTGACCCACCCTGTGAGGCTGATGAGCCAGGACGTTTTATTCCATTCACCCCAACCATTGAGCAGGATCATGCAGCTTCAGGTAAACGGTGACAGTCTTGAGTTCGATGGCCGCACCATCAGTGATCTGCTGGCGCGGCTGGAGATTCATGGCCGCCGCCTGGCGGTGGAAGTGAACCGCGACATCATCCCGAAAAGCGAACACGCCGACTTTGCGCTCAGCGACGGCGATATCGTCGAAATTGTTCATGCCATCGGTGGCGGCTGAACCGCCATCGTCATCAGGAGAGACCATGACCCCAGATACCTTCGAAATCGCGGGCCGCAGCTATCAATCCCGGCTGCTGATCGGCACCGGCAAATACAAGGATTTCGAGGAAACCCGCGCGGCCATCGAAATGAGCGGCGCGGAGATCGTGACGGTGGCGATCCGCCGCACGAACATTGGCCAGGATGCCAACGAGCCGAACCTGCTGGATTTCATCTCGCCGGACAAATACACCATCCTGCCGAACACCGCCGGCTGCTACACCGCCGTCGATGCCGTGCGCACCTGCAAGCTGGCACGCGAACTGCTGGACGGCCATGACCTGGTGAAGCTGGAAGTGCTGGGCGACCAGAAAACCCTGTACCCGGAAATGCGCGAAACCCTGCTCGCTGCTGAAGAACTGGTGAACGACGGCTTCAAGGTGATGGTCTACACCAACGACGATCCGATTGCGGCAAAGAAATTCGAAGAGATGGGCTGCGTGGCGGTGATGCCGCTGGGGTCACTGATCGGCTCTGGTCTCGGTATTCTCAACCCGCACAATATTCGCATCATTCTCGAAGAAGCGAAGGTGCCGATCATCGTCGATGCCGGCGTGGGCACCGCCAGCGATGCGGCACTGGCGATGGAGCTGGGTTGTGAAGGCGTGTTGATGAATTCCGCCGTGGCGCATGCGAAAAACCCGGTGTTGATGGCCAGTGCCATGAAAAAGGCCATCGAAGCCGGCCGCGAAGCGTTTCTTGCCGGACGCATGGAGAAAAAGGCCTACGCCAGTGCGTCCTCGCCGCTGGGCGGTCTGTCCCGCTGAGTCACTTCAAGCGCGCCCGGATCAGTGCGCTGAGCCGGGTGTCGTCCCAGCTTTCGAGCGCCAGCACTGCGGCCTAAGGATTGCCCGGCAGCCCTAAGACGGTGGCAATGGCTGGCTCGGTCTTCAGGCCCTGCTGTCGACAGGTCGGCACGGCGATTTGCAGTGACGCGCCGCCAAGGCGGGACAGGCGTTCCATGACGCGGTAATGCCGCACGGCAAGCTGCTTCGCAGGCGGCACAGACAAATCGTAAATCTCAAACACGAATCCCTAGCTGTGAAAGCAGGCTGCGACATGTGCCGGGCGCCGGTATGACTCGAAGCCTTCCATCTTGTTAAAGTCTACACTTACCTCATGCAGAAAATGATCCAGATCGGTACAGGTTCAGATCACGTCAATGTCGCTGTGTGCCACATCGAAATGTACGAACAGTATGCTGACAATTCTCAGCTGATAGCAGGCGAAGCGCTTTGATATACCTGTTCTCTCAATGATCTGGTGGACACTTTTTATTAATAAAGAAAGTCATAGATCGGCTATGGCGTCGTGCAGATCATTTTCATGCACAATAAGAATCGTATGGCCTTCCTTACGAAGCTTTACTGCTTGCTCAACTTTCCGGCCATAGCAAGCAAATGCCCAGCATGGGTTTCCCTCTGCGCCAACAATGAGATACTGCACTTTTTTGCTTACCCCATTCGCCGTCTTGCCGCCGAGTTCCTGAATGAGGCTATAGAGTTGCTTGCGCGAATAGCGATGCGATGCTCCGGTGAGGCAGAATACACTTCCCTGAAATGAGATATCTGGACAAACGGCGCACAGGCCAGTCAAAGTGCTGCCTTCAGCAACCGGAGGCATGGTAACAGTCCGATTGTCCAATATTGCTATGAACTCACCGAAGAACTGCATAAGCAGAGCATGTTCCTCCGGGTCTATCAGTTTGTCTGCGAGTACACTGGTGATGAGAGTATCAATTTCGTCATAAGGCCAGCAGCGACGCAGATGCTCGTGTTTCTGTAGCCATTTGGAGAGACCACGTAATTCTTCCACGGAGATTTGGCCGTCAGAAGCAATGCCTGCGATCATCGCGTGCAGGCGCTGCATGTCTGTGGTGACTGAATCAAAGTACCTTTCGGAAAGGAGTTGGTCGCATAGCCACAAAATGTCGGCCTGTTCTTCATTGGTCAGGACGCCGTCTGTGATCGCGCTCTCTACAACAGGAAAGAGTTCATTAAACGGATGCTTGCTGGAATAGCGGCGATGCTCATCAAGCCACATGTGAAGAAATTGCAACTCGTGGGCGTTAATAAGTCTATCGATAGCTATGCCTTCGATCAGTCCTTTTAAGGAGTTAATGGCCTTCTCGATCTCTGCCTTCCCGGCGTAACGTCGATAAGGGGCGTGTTCCAGCATGATTGCCTCCAATATGATGTAATGATTTGTTTTTACTGTGATTTATTATGTGTGGCCTTGTTCGCGCGCAGTATGATGAGCACGCGGACCGTGTAGAGCTGACATGAAAGTATCAGATGTAGATTAAGATGAAATATTAGTGCCGGGCAATATGGTGCCCATTTTACTTTAATAGGTAGAATGGCCTTCTCGGACAGGCAAGTGGAAGCATTCTCCATGAAGTATGTTTTTCTTCTTCTTATAATGCTGGCCTCGTCTGGCCAGGCGCAAACTTGGCGTGAATCTCAAGAAGTGGCGAAGTTGTTTGATGAAGCCGGTCTAGATGGCACGTTTGTCGTGCTTGACCCACAGGCCGACACACTCACCGGCCATGATGAAGCCAGGGCACACACCCGCTTTATTCCCGCCTCGACCTTCAAGATTCCCAACAGCCTGATCGGCCTTGCCAGCGGTGCGGTGGCCAGTGCTGACGAAGTGCTGCCCTACGGTGGCCAGCCGCAACCGTTTCCGCAATGGGAAAAGGACATGTCGCTGCGCGAGGCCATTCCCATCTCCAACGTGCCGATCTATCAGGAGCTGGCGCGGCGTATCGGATTGTCGCGCATGCAGGAATATGTCACGCGGCTGGGTTACGGTAATGCTGACATCGGCACGCAGGTAGACCAGTTCTGGTTGCAGGGTCCGTTGAAAATCAGCGCCGTTGAGCAGACCCAATTCCTGTATCGACTGACGCAGGGGGCGCTGCCAGTGCCGCCGACGGTTCAGGCCACGGTGCGCGAGATGGTGTTGCTGGAACAGGGCGACGGCTGGGCGCTGTACGGCAAGACCGGCTGGGCCATGGGCCAGGACCCGGAAGTGGCCTGGTGGGTGGGCTGGGTCACGCGCGGTGATGCGGTGTATCCGTTTGCACTGAACATCACCGTGCGTGACACCAAGGATGGCGAAAAACGTATTCCTACCGGCAAGGCGGCGCTGCGGGCGCTGGGCATTCTGCCTGCGCCCTGAGCGATCAGACCGGGCTTCTGTCCACTTCGAAATACTCGAACAGGCGATCCAGCACCGAACGCAACAAGCCGGCCTGAAGGATCAGGCGAGCCATCAGTTCGGCCAGCGCGTCGTCGTCGCGCAGGTTGTCCAGGTTTTCCTGCACCAGATCCAGCGGCTTGATGCGCTTGAATTGCAGGTCTTCGGTCACGTCGAATTCGAATTCGTCGTTCCAGCACAGGTTCAGTTTGACGGCCTGCATGTCGGTGTCGAGCAGCTTGAGGATTTCCTCTCGGCTGAGGTCCATGGCGGTGAAGCGCACGCTGGCACCTTCGTCGCCGGTGCCTTTGAGTTCGCAGCGGTCGCCAAGGGTAAAGCCGGCGGGCAACTGCGCGGGCTCCTTCAACCACTGGCTCATGGCAGTGGCCGGCGAGTGATTGGCGGTGGGGCGTTTCACCGGCAGTGAACCCACCGCCTTGCGCAGCATGGCAATCGCCTGCTCGGCACGGGCTTCCGATCCGCTGTCGATCAGCACGCGATGATGACGCATGTCGATCAGCACGGTAGTGCGGCGTGAGCGCGTGAAGGCGCGCGGCATCAGCTCGAAGGTGATCTGGTCCTTGAGCTCGGCGCGCTCTTTGCGGCCGGGTTTGCGGCCCTGTTCTGCCTCGATGGCCTGGACACGTTCATCCAGTTCTTCTTTCACCACCGGCCCGGGCAGCAGGCGTGTGGTTTCCTGATAGACACAATAGATCAGCCCTTCTTCCGCGTGCAGCATGGCGGCGTGGTCTTTCAGTGGCGGCACGAAGCCTTCCACGCTCAGTGTCTGCTGGGTGATTTTCGGGCATTGCGCGGCGGCGAGGTATTCCTCCAGCTCGGCCGCGCTCCAGGTAAAGGGTTCGGCGCTCTGGTAAACGCAGAGGTTCTTGATCCACATAAAGGCTGTATCCGAATGACGAGGCGGGCACCTTATCGGAGCATGCCGGCGGGCTCAAGGCGGGTGGCGTAAATTTAAAATGCGCTGCGGGCGGGCACATCGGCGGGCAGCGCAAGGCGGCGCCCGCCGATGCTCCGGGGTGGATCAAAGCAGGGCGCGGGCACCCAGGCCCAGCACACCCAGAATCACCGCCCACTTGCCTACGGTGTAGACGGTGCGATTGCGTTTCTTGATGCGCTTCAACCAGTTCTTGTACGCCAGCACATACTTGCCGACACGGTTGCCGATGCCGCTGTAGCGCGTGTCCAGGTTGTCCACGGCGAACAGCCGGTTGAACAGCCAGCCAAAGCCGTAATAAACGCGCTGTACCAGACGGCTGTGCATCGGGCGGTCCACGTCGGTCATCAAAATGATGCGCGGTGTGTCGGTGTTGTTGTAGGCGTGGTGCAGATAGGTTTCGTCGAAGATGATGCTGTCGCCATCGCGCCAGACGTAGTCGGCATCGTTGACGAACAGGCCGCAGCCGGGATCGTTCGGTGTGCTCAGGCCCAGTGAATAGCGCAGCGTGTAGGCGAACGGGTCGTGGTGCTTGTTCAGCTTTTTGCCCGGCATCAGTACCGCGAACAGTGCGATATTCATGTAGGGCACCTGCTCGATCAGCGCCAGCGTCTTCGGCGCCAGTTCGCGCGCGGAGGGAATGTCGTTGTCGTACAGCTTGAGGTAAAAGCTCTTCCAGCGGTTGTCCTTGTAAAAGGAACTGGCCGGCAGGTCTTCCTTGGTGGCGATATGGCCGTGGGCGTACAGCGCCAGGGCTTCGTCGCGGATCACTTCCCAGTTGTCATTGAGGATTTTCAGCTCAGGAAAATGCTCGTGCCCCACGCGCGGCGTGGTCGGCACCTTCGACAGCAGATAGGCAGGCAGATTGAACGGCACCATGAAGGTGGAGAAATCGGTCAGCTGGCGCTTCAGGTTGAGCGTATTCGCACAACGCCAGTGAATGAACAGAATCGAGCCGATATAGATAGCCAGTGCGGCCAGGATGACGGACATAACCTGGAGAAACCTCCCCCTGTGCATACGATGCGCGCGGCATCGTACTGCCTATGCCCGCGGCCCCCTGTCTGCGCCGGGCGGGAAACGGGCCGGGCGAGACAGGGCGAAGAATAGCCTGAGCACTCCAGTGCAGAAAGAGTCAGATGGGGTCAGCCACCGAGAATCCGGTACGGGCCACCCCGTTCCAGTGCGCGCTGGTAGGCAGGCCGGTCGTGGATGCGGGACAGGAACGCCGTCAGGGCCGGGTAGCGGTCGCCGCCGGCGCGGGTGGCGGCGGCTTCCAGCGGGAAGCTCATCTGGATATCGGCGGCGCTGAAATCGTCGCCGGCGAACCAGGTCTGCTTGCCCAGGTGTGCCTCCAGCATGGCCAGGTGATCAATGATCTGTGGTTGCAGGAAGCTGCTGCGCACCTTGCCGCACAGGGCGCGGGCGATGGGCCGGGCGAAGAACGGCATGGGCGATTTCGGGATGCGGGTGAACACCAGCGACATCACCATCAGCGGCATCAGCGAGCCTTCGGCGTAGTGCATGAAGTAGCGGTAATCCAGCCCGGCGGGGCTGTCCGGGGCGGGGGCGAGCTGGCCGCCGGTCTTCGCCACCAGATATTCGATGATGGCGCCGGATTCGGCGATCGTGCGGCCTTCGTCCGTGATCACCGGCGATTTGCCCAGGGGGTGCACGGCCTTGAGCTCGGCTGGCGCGAGCATGGTTTTCGGGTCGCGGGCGTAGCGTTTCACCTCATAGGGCAGCCCGAGCTCTTCAAGCAGCCACAGGACACGTTGTGAGCGTGAATTTTCCAGGTGATGAACGGTGATCATGGGGGCTCCTGTTGGCGCTGTTACGGCGTGGCGCCTAGAATGGCGCCCTTCTGAGAGCGGGACGACGCTGAACCATGCTTGATTTCATCAGACAGGACAAGGACCCCGTCACCGGCCGGGTGATGCGCAAAGTGCGCAGCTTCGTACTGCGTGAAGGGCGCCTGACCCTTGGTCAGCAGAAGGCGCTGGACACTCTCTGGCCGGTCTACGGCCTTGAGCGTGACCAGGGCATGCTGGACCCGCAGGCGGTATTCGGCCGCGATGCCCCCCGGGTGCTGGAAATCGGCTATGGCATGGGCGCGTCACTGGCGGCGATGGCCGAGGCAGCGCCGGAGCAGGATTTTATCGGCATCGAGGTGCACCGCCCCGGCGTCGGCGCGCTGCTGATGGAGATCGAGGGGCGCGGCCTGCGCAATCTGCGCAGCTATTGCGATGACGCGGTGGAGATTCTTGAACTGTGCATCCCCGATGGCAGCCTGGCGCGAGTGCAGCTTTACTTCCCCGACCCCTGGCACAAGAAAAAGCACCACAAACGCCGCATTGTGCAGCCGGCATTTATCGATCTGGTGCGCCGCAAGCTGACGCCCGATGGTGTGTTTCACCTGGCCACCGACTGGGAAGACTACGCCGTGCATATGCTCGAGCACATGGAAGCGGCCAGCGGCTGGACCAATATGGCCGGTGCCGGCGTTTACTCGGAGCGGCCCGTCTGGCGCCCGGAAACCAAGTTCGAGCGTCGCGGTGCGCGGCTCGGCCATGGCGTCTGGGACCTGCTTTATACCCGTGCCGGCTGAACAGAGTCAGGCGGCCGACACCTCTTTCAGCCGCAGCGAGGCCAGCGTGCCGGCGAGCCCCATGCCGCCCAGCAACCACAGCACGGCCTCCGTGGAAAACAAGGATGCCAGCGCACTGAGGCCGCCGGCCAGCAGCAGCAACAGGCCAATGACGGTATTGCTCACGGCGGTGTAATCGGTGCGCTTGTTGCCGCCGGCCATGTCGACCAGATAGGTCTTGCGACCGATACGCACACCGGCGTGCGCCACGGACAGCACGAAGAACGCCAGCGGGAAAAACCACTGGCTGCCCTCCCCTGCCCACTGCGCAAAACCGGCCGTACCCAGGCAGGCCAGGCTCGCCAGGGCACCACCGCGAATCATCACCCGCCGCGACGAGGCGTCGGCCATAAACCCCCAAATGCTGGCGCTCACGGCACTGGCCAGGCTGGCGGCCATGACAAAACTTCCGAGCACCAGCTCGCCGCCGCCCTGCTGCTGGGCCAGCACCACGATAAAGGGCGAGCCCAGCGCTGACGCCATCAACAGCGCACGCGAGATCACGAACCAGCGGAACGGCGCGTCATCGCGCAGCAACGACAGGCTGTTGACGGCCTGGCGCAGTGCGTGCCCGCCGCCAGAGGTTTCACCGTCGAATTCGTCAATGCGTGAAAACAGCAGTGCGGCCGCGAACCAGGCCGCTGCGGCGGCGAGCAGCAGGCCAGTGTAGAGCGCCAGCGACGGATCGGTCTGGTCGTTGAACAGCATCGCTGCCAGGGCCAGCGTGATCAGGCCCGAGAAGGTGGCGGCCAGCCCGCCGAGGCGGCCACGGCGGGACTTCGGAATGGTCTTGCCCTGCACGTCTTTCATGGCCACCGAGCACAGGCCGCGTGCCAGGGAGAACGCGATCAGCAGCGCGACAATGGCAAGCCCTGCAGGCAGGCCGTTGAGCCACCAGACGCTCGCGGCCATGCCCAGCACGGCCATGCCCTGCAACAGGCTGCCGAGCACCCAGAACTGCTTGCGGCGCGGATGACCGCGCACCCAGGCGCCAATCGCCAGCTGCGGAATCATTGAGCCGGATTCGCGGATCGGCACCAGCGCGGACACCAGTGCGGACGGCGCCCCGATGGCGGGAATCAGCCAGGCCAGGATGGTTTTCGGATTGATCAGCAGGTCGCCGATGCTGGTCAGTATCTGGCTGCACAGCATCAGCAGGAAATTGCCCGGCACTTCGCGACAGGCGTTGTCGGCAATGTCCGTGCAGACGCGGGCGTCCTCTTCGTTGGCGATCAGGGCGTAGAGGCGTTCGGTGGTGTCTTTGGCCATGCCGTGGCTCCATGGCACGGCCCTCCCGAGGGAGGGCCGTTGATCAGAGGCCCAGATTATCCAGCACTTTCAGCGTCGGCCCGGCCTGGTTCATGGTGTAGAAATGCAGGCCTGGCGCGCCCATCGCCAGTAGCCGTTCGCACAGCCGGGTGACGATCTCGGTGCCGAACGCTTTCACCGCCGCGTCGTCGTCCTTGATGTCGTTCAGCTTGCTGGCCAGCCAGCGCGGAATGTCCGCGCCGCAGGTGCTGGAAAAACGCAGCAGGTTGGCGACGTTCAGGATCGGCATGATGCCCGGGTACACTGGCGCGGTGCAGCCTTTTTTCTGCAAGGCGTCGAGATAGAAGCCGTAGGCGTCCGCATTGTAGAAATACTGCGTGATGCCGTGGTTGGCGCCGGCGTCGATCTTGCGCTTGAAGTGTTCGATGTCGTCATCGAAGCTGCGCGCCTGCGGATGCATTTCCGGGTAGGCGGCGACTTCCAGTGTGAAATGATCGCCGCTGATCTCGCGGATCAATGCCACCAGATCGTCAGCGTATTTCAGCTCGCCCTGGGCGTAGCCCATGCCCGAGGGCAGGTCACCGCGCAGTGCCACGATGCGCGTTACGCCGCTGTCGCGATAGTGGTTGATCAATTCGACCAGCTCGTCGCGGCCCTGACCAATGCAGCTCAGGTGCGGCGCAGTGTCGGCATGCTGCGCGCGCAGCCGGTTGACGGTGTTGATGGTGTTGTCGCGGGTGGAGCCGCCAGCGCCATAGGTGCAGGAGAAAAATTCAGGATTTTTCACCAGCAGTTTCTGCTGCACGCCGAGCAGCTTGTCCAGCCCTTCCGCTGTTTTCGGCGGAAAGAATTCAAAACTGATGCGTTTGCCTGTCATGGTGCGATGTCCCGTGCACGGGCCGGCCTGGCGGCCGGCCCTGTGTCCTCAGTACTTGTAGTGATCCGGCTTGAACGGGCCGTCCACCGCGACGCCGATATAGTCGGCCTGGATGTCGGTAAGGCGCGTCATCACGCCGCCAAAACCCTGCACCATATAGCGGGCCACTTCCTCGTCCAGTTGCTTGGGCAGCACTTCCACTTTCAGCATGCGCTGTTTCACCGCGTCGCTGTGGTTGGCGTAGCCCTGGTCGAACAGGTACATCTGCGCCAGCACCTGGTTGGCAAAAGAGCCGTCCATGATGCGGCTCGGGTGGCCGGTGGCATTGCCCAGGTTGACCAGGCGGCCTTCGGACAACAGCAGCAGGAAGTCGCCTTTGGCCTTGTCGCGCCACACTTTGTGTACCTGGGGTTTCACTTCTTCCCATTCCCAGTTCTTGCGCATCCAGGCGGTGTCGATCTCGTTGTCGAAGTGGCCGATGTTGCTGACCACGCAGCCCGGCTTCAGGGCTTTCAGCATGTTGGCGTCGCACACGTTGACGTTGCCGGTGGTGGTCACCACCAGGTCGATCTGGCCGAGCAGCGTGGTGTCGATGCTGTCGGGCTTGCCGGTGTTCAGGCCGTTGATGAACGGGCTGACCACTTCGTAGCCGTCCATGCAGGCCTGCATGGCGCAGATCGGATCGACTTCGGTCACGCGCACGATCATGCCTTCCTGGCGCAGTGACTGCGCAGAGCCCTTGCCCACGTCGCCATAGCCGATCACCAGCGCTTTCTTGCCGGACAGCAGGTGGTCGGTGCCACGCTTGATGGCGTCATTGAGCGAGTGACGGCAACCGTACTTGTTGTCGTTTTTCGACTTGGTGACGGAATCGTTCACGTTCACCGCCGGCACTTTCAGGGTGCCTTTCTTCAGCATTTCATACAGGCGGTGTACGCCGGTGGTGGTTTCCTCGGTGATGCCATGGATCTTGTCCAGCATCTGCGGATACTGGTCATGAATGTGCGCGGTCAGGTCGCCGCCGTCATCCAGGATCATGTTGGCATCCCACAGGTCGCCATTGGCGTCCCGGCAGGTCTGTTCGATGCACCACATGTACTCTTCTTCGGTCTCGCCTTTCCAGGCAAACACCGGCACGCCGGCGGCGGCGATGGCGGCAGCGGCGTGATCCTGGGTGGAGAAGATATTGCAGCTCGACCAGCGCACTTCCGCGCCCAGTGCTTTCAGTGTTTCGATCAGCACGGCGGTCTGGATGGTCATGTGGATGCAGCCGATGATCTTTGCGCCCTTCAGCGGCTGCTGCGCGCGGTACTTTTCGCGGATCGCCATCAGTGCCGGCATTTCGGTTTCGGCGATCTCGATTTCCTTGCGGCCCCAGTCGGCCAGCGAAATGTCGGCGACTTTATAGTCTGCGGCGACATCGGTTTTTGCGTTCATGTGGTTCTCCATTCGTTTTTGACGAATGGGCGCCGTTGCATCAATGATGCGCCCTGCCCCCGAGCCTCGCGGTCTGACCGCTGCAGCGCCCCTCGGGAACAGGGCGTGGTATTACAGGCCGGCGTCGGCTTTCAGTGCGGCAGCCTTGTCGGTCTTTTCCCAGGTGAAGTTGTCACCTTCGCGGCCGAAGTGGCCATAGGCCGCCGTGACACGGTAGATCGGACGGCGCAGGTCGAGCATTTCGATGATGCCGCGCGGACGCAGGTCGAAGTGCTTGCGCACCAGCTCGATGATCACCTCATCAGCGACCTTGCCGGTGCCGAAGGTGTTGATCGAGATGGAGGTCGGCTCGGCCACGCCGATGGCGTAGCTGACCTGGATCTCGCACTTGCCGGCCAGACCGGCGGCGACAATGTTCTTCGCCACATAGCGGCCTGCGTAGGCAGCGGAACGGTCCACCTTCGTCGGATCCTTGCCGGAGAAGGCACCGCCACCGTGACGGGCCATGCCGCCGTAGGTGTCGACGATGATCTTGCGGCCGGTCAGGCCGCAGTCGCCCATCGGGCCACCGATGATGAACTGGCCGGTCGGGTTGATGTGGAAGCGGGTCTTGTCGTGCAGCCATTCTTTTGGCAGCACCGGCAACAGGATCTCGTCCATCACTGCATCGCGCAGGTCGGCCTGGCTGATGTCCGGGCTGTGCTGGGTGGACAGCACCACGGCGTCGATGGCCACCGGCTTGCCGTTTTCATAGCGCAGTGTCACCTGGCTTTTTGCATCCGGGCGCAGCCACGGCAGGACGCCGTTCTTGCGCAGTTCAGCCTGGCGCTCCACCAGACGGTGCGAGAAAAAGATCGGCGCCGGCATCAGGGTGTCGGTTTCGTTGGTCGCGTAGCCGAACATCAGGCCCTGGTCCCCGGCGCCGATTTCCTTGTCTTCTTTCGCGTCCACGCCCATGGCGATGTCCGGGCTCTGTTTGCCGATGGCGTTGAGCACCGCACAGCTGGCGCCGTCGAAGCCGACGTCGGAACTGTCGTAACCGATATCCAGGATGACCTGGCGCACCACGTCTTCCAGGTCCACATAGGTGGAGGTGGTGACTTCGCCCGCGACCACGGCCATGCCGGTTTTCACCAGGGTTTCCACCGCCACACGCGCGTGCGGATCATCCTTGATGATGGCGTCGAGCACGGCATCCGAAATCTGGTCGGCCATTTTGTCCGGATGGCCTTCGGATACGGATTCCGACGTAAAGATGGAATATTCGCTCATTGCTTTGGTGGCTCCCTGGTTGAGGGGTTTACGGATTGAATGCATCGTCCGCGTGCACAAAGCTGCACGCCTGGACCTGAAAACCATTGCGCTGGGCCAGGAACTGGATCTCCAGCAATCGCAGGCCGGCGCGTTGCGCCCAGCCCTCCAGTTCCTGTTCATCAAAACCCAGCCACTGATCGCCGCAGCGCTCCCGTGCCCAGGCCTGATCGTGCCGGCACAGCTCGGTGATCACCAACACCCCGCCACGGCGCAGCCGGCGCGCGGCGGTAACAAAACAGTCTGCCGGTGTCGGCAGGTGGTGCAGCACCATGTTCAGCACCACGGCGTCAAACTGGCGTGGTGGCGCGGCCTGCGGCCAGTCACCCAGTATCAGCCGGACATTTTTCAGTCCCGCGTCGGCGACCCGGTGACGGGCACGGGTCAGCATTGCCTCGCTGCTCTCCAGCCCGGCGACCTGCCTGAAGCGCCCGGCCAGCCGGACCAGAAAGCGGCCGTCGCCAGGGCCGACTTCCAGGGCCGCATCGCCGCCTTCGGGCAGGGCGCGGGCCAGCAGCTCGTCGGCGAGGTCGCCGTACTGCGCATAATCGGCGATCGGGTCGTCATGTGCGTCGAAATCGCCGCCATTGCGCTCAAAAAACGCCCTGCTCTGTGCCGCGCGCTGTGCTTCGATGCCGGCCAGCCGGCGGGCCACCTGAGGTGCCAGGTCCTGCGCATCCAGCCGTTCCAGCAGGGCGCGGTGCAGGGTGCCGGTCTCGGCCTGCGGGTCCGGTAACTGGCGGCGATAGAAGATGGTGTTGCCTTCCCGCCGCTGCTCCACCAGCGCGGCCTTTGCCAGCACTTTCAGGTGGTGGCTCATGCCGGATTGGCGCATGTCGAGTATTTCCGCCAGTTCCAGCACCGCGAAGCTGTTGTAACCCAGTACTTGCAGGGCCTGCAGGCGCAGCGGGTCGCCAGCGGCTTTCAACAGCGCCGCCAGTACATCCAGCTGGGTGTCCTCGGCGCCTGGCGCCACCTGCAATAGGGTCATAAGGGGCGCAGTGTAGGGCATGGGGAAATCTATATCAAAATTTTTTGATATAGATGGATCGGCTGTTGTTGGCCCGGGTCATGTGGGGGGGGGGGGGAGGGCGGGGCTGGCCGAATCCGCCGTGACTGATGGTAAAGTGGCCGCATTATGAGGCCAGGGCAGGGTGACAGGAGAACGATGGGCGGCAAAGTCTCCAGGACAGCAGGGCGCGGCAGGGCAGGGAAGGCGGGCGCAAGCACCCCCCAGATTGCCGCGACAAAAAAGGCCGCGGCCAGACCTTCGGTAAAGCCCCCCACCGCAGGGCATGTTCAGAAAACGCCCTCCCGCCGGCTGCTCAGGCATCCCGCCTCGACCTCCCCGCGCAGCCCACAGGTGGAAAGCAAGCGCGGCCTGATTCTGGAAGCGGCACTGAACCACTTCTCCCGTTTCGGGTTGCATGGCACCAGCCTGGATCAGGTCGCGCGCGAGGCGGCCATCTCGAAAACCAACCTGTTGTACTACTTCAGCAGCAAGGAAGAACTGTACGTCGGTGCGTTGCAGCAACTGATGGATGTCTGGCTGTATTCGCTGGAGGGGTTTACCGTCGACGCCGAGCCGATGACGGCGATCAGCGATTACATCCGTACAAAGCTGGTGCTGTCACGGGATTATCCGCGTGAGTCGCGCTTGTTCTGTCTGGAAGTGATGCAGGGGGCGCCGCTCATGATCGACGTGCTTGAGCAGCGTGTGCGCCCGCTGGTGGCAGCCAAGGTTCGTGTCATCAATGCCTGGATTGCCCAGGGGCGCATGGTGCCCTGCGATGCGCACCATCTGATCTTTTCGCTCTGGGCGATTACCCAGCATTACGCGGATTTTCATGTGCAGATCGCGGCCGTCACCGGCAAATCGCTGCAGGACCCGGCCTTCTTCGAGGAGACGCTGCGCAATGTGCGCGCGCTGGTGCTGGAGGGCATCCGGCCGCGTTGATGGCGGGTGTCAGCCTTCGATCAGCCAGGCCCGTTCACGCAGGGCCTCCAGCCCGGCCTCTTCAAAGCGTGCCTGCCCGGACAGCACATCCTCGACTTCAAGCTGGCGCACGGCGCATCCATGGAACAGCCGTTGCACTTCGTCGGCGCTGACCGAAAACGGCGGCCCGTCCATTTTCGATTGATCGTATTCCAGCGTGACCAGCAGCATGCGCCAGCCGGCCGGCAGGATAGTGCGCAGGTGCGCCACATAGCGCTCGCGCATCGGCGGGGGCAAGGCGATCAGCGCCGCACGGTCATAGACGGCCTGCACATGGCTTACGGCCTCGGCGTTGAGCAAAAAGACGTCGCCGCAATACAGGGTGTAGCCGGGTGCGAGGGCCACCTCCAGATCGCCAGCGGATTGCCATGACGCGGTGAGGCGGTGTTCATCCAGAAAGGAATCCAGCGCCGCGCGTGACAGTTCCACACCCACGACCGGATGCTGGCGCCGCAGCCAGTGCATGTCCACGCTCTTGCCGCACAGCGGCACCAGCACAGGGGCGTCGGGCGGCAGGCTCAGGGCTGGCCAGTGGCGCGGCAGCCAGCGATGTCCGTCGGGCTGGTGGAAACCGATGTCGTTGTTCTGCCAGCGGCGGTGCCAGAAAGCTGCTTCCATGACCTACTCCTCGCTTGGGCGGTGGGCCGCGTGGCGCGGCAAGCCTGTCGGGGGAGTATATAGCGGAAGCGAAGAAGTGGGGCCGGCGAAGCCGGCCCCGGGGGCAGATCAGAAGTTGTAGCGGGCGCCGAGTTCGAGAATCATGCCATCGGCTTCGGTCGGGATGGACAGACCACCGACCAGAGAGATTTTTTCGCTGGCAAAATAATTGGCTTCCACGATGAACAGGAGTTCTTCATCGTCGGTCACGCCCGGTGCCGGGCCGTTGGCGGCATAGACTTCCGGCATGTAGCGGATCGCACCACGCAGTTCCATGGCATCGCCGGCCGCCAGGCGGGCGCCGCCTTCCAGGATCGGGTTCAGGCCGTCGCCGCTGTCGCCCAGGCCGAGCTGGCCGTACAGGTGCAGGTTGTTCATCGGCGCAATAAAGCCGACGCTGGCATTGCGGAAATCGAAAATGCCGCCGTCTTCTGCGGTCAGGTACAGGCTGTCATTGACCTGATAGGAACCCTTGATCAGCCACTTGTGCACCTTCTCTTCCGTCCACACCTGATAGGTGCCCTGGACATAGGTGTAGTTGATTTCAGCAACAGACATGGCGGGCAGCGCGAGGCAGGCCGCAGCGATAACAGAGCGAAGTTTCATTGAAAAGGTCCTTGTCAAAGCAGTACAAAGCGTCATCTATGACGGGGTAAACAGCGTGTTATGTCAGTTTCCTGACAGCGTCAGGCGCTGGGATACTAGCGTGCCGTGCAGAAACCGGGTAGAGCTCTAAACGGGGAGCAGGTCGCAAAATGCGGAACCGGAGCGGGGTGCGCCGCTGGATGGTACCGCCGGGCAATGGCGCCGGCCGTATTTTCGGCGAATTTTGCACTCCCCCTGTTTCATGCAGCCGGGTTTTCCGCATAATGTGCCGCTTCTGTGGCCAACGCCCTCCCCCGGCGGGGTGGGCTTCACTAGCGAACATGATGCTGCGTCTGTTATTTGCTCTGCTGCTGCTCTGTGGTGCTTCCCCTTCACTGGCCGATACAGTCTGGCTCCTCAATGGCGACCGGCTGTCGGGACAGGTCCGCCTGTTCGATGGCGGCACCCTGCTGCTGGAGACCGAATTCGGCGGCATCGTGCGCATCAATGCCAAGAGTGTGGCCACCCTGGAAACGCGCCAGCGCATGGTCATTCGCCACCAGCGCTGGCGTGGGCGCAAACAATACGCCACCTTGCGGGCGGCCGAGCAGCCGGGCCGGGTCACGCTGGTCACCCATGGCGAACCCTTCACTGTGGCGCTGGCGGATCTCTACCAGATCATGCCGACGCGCAAAATGCTGGAAGACTGGATCTGGCGCGGCAACGTGGACTTTGCGCTGGACTTCCAGCGCGGCGATACCGATATCGATGATCGCGACATCATGGTGCTTACCGATTTCCGCCACAACAACTGGCGGCATAACCTGCGCGGTGAATATAACCGTGAGTACAAGGACGAGGTGCGTTCAATCGACAATTATCTGGCACAGTATTCGCTGGATTACTTTATCGACCGGAACTGGTTCTGGCAGGGCCGCCTGCAATACCGCCGCGACGACATCGAGGAAATTGCCCGCCGGCGCAGCCTGGGTACCGGCCCCGGTTACCAGTTCTGGGACAATGAGCTGGGCGCTTTCTCGCTCACCTCGCTGCTGAATGTGGATGATTACGAGTACGCCGACGGCGGCGACGAACGCACCGCCTCCATGGCGGTGCGCTGGGACTACAACCGCTTTCTGGTGGGCAAGACACTGGAAATCTTTACCAACGGTGAAATCGGTGTGCCGCTCAGCAGTGCGGTGTCGGAAAAGCTCGACGCCCAGGCAGGGCTGCGTTTCCGCCTGACCAGTTGGGCATCGTTCAATATTCGGGCCGAATGGGACCGGGTCGTTGGCGACGGAAGTATCAACCAGCGTCGCTACACCCTGGGGCTGGGTGTGGCCTGGTAGTCAAAACGCAATTCAGACACATATTGCTGACAGTATTGCAGGCAGTTTTGCAATATAACGACCATGCGGCTGTCATGTCTGGCCGCTAGGGTGCTTCCCGCGACACAACACCTGATCCGGGAGCACACACATGTTCACCTCACAACGCACCGGCTGGCCAACGCTCTGGCTGGCCATGCTGTTATCCCTGCTGTTGAGCGCCTGTGGTGGCGACAGCAGCTCGTCCAATAATGACAACGGCGGTGAGCCGCCGGTGGCCGAAACGCAAGGGTTTACCCTGGCGGTGCTGCCGGACACACAGAAATATTCCCGCTATTCACCCGAGCGCTACACCGTTCAGACACAATGGATTGCGGACCACTACGAACAGGAAAAGATCGCCTTCACTGTACATCTGGGCGATGTGGTGGATATCGCCCGCGCGCCGGAGGAATGGGCGGCAGCACGTGAGGCGATGCAGATACTGGAAGCCAATGCGGCCACGCCCTATTCGATCCTGGCCGGCAACCACGATGTGCTCAACAGCGGCCAGAACGATGACGTGCGTGATCTGGCCAACGAGCCGTTCCTGCAACATTTCTCGCCGACTCTGCAGGCCGGTAACTTCACCACCTTCCAGGGCGCGGACGACACCGGCTTCAACAGCTACCACATTTTCGAAGGCAATGGCCGCGAATATCTGGTGCTGGCGCTGGACTGGCGCGTGTCGGCGAACACCGCCGCCTGGGCACAGCAAGTGCTCGACGAGCACCCGACCCTGCCGACCATCCTGACCACCCACCAGCTGATGAACATCGCCGGCGATGGTGAAACCGCCATCTTCACCGAGCACGGCGCCATGTTGTGGGATACGCTGATCCGCAACAACGACCAGATCTTCCTGACGCTCAACGGGCACCACCACGGCGAAGCCATGATGGTAGCCAAGAACGACTTCGGGCGCGATGTGGTGCTGGTCGTGGTCGATTACCAGTCCGGCTTCTGGGGCGGTAACGGCATGATGCAACTGATCAGCTTCAACGAAACGGATAACCTGCTTCAGTTCCGGTCCTATTCCCCCTGGGTGGCCGCCATTCCGGAAGAGGACCGCCGGCCGCAGGATGAACTGAGCCGCTGGGAATTCGACGTGCCGATGCATTTCGGCAGCCGCTTCGCCAACTTCGGCGAAAACGCAGGGGCGGACGAGCCGGGCAATATCGAGGGCACCGAAGCCTACTGGATCCTGGATCGCGCCCACATGCTGACCAGCACCGACGGCAGCGTTCGCTTTGCCGATGCCTCGGGTAACGGCAACGTCATGACGCTGACCGCCTACAACGATCCGCAGGGCGACATGAGCGCGTTCTTCGAAGTCATCGATGACAGTGCACTGTTCGGCTTCGCCGAAGGCAGCGCCCGCTTCAAAGGCAGCAATGCCGACGGTGGTTATTACCTGATGTCCGCCGGCGCCAGCCTGCTGTTCGAGACCAGCGCCGCTGGCAAGAGCGGTTATCTGCCGACCTATACGATCGAAGCGGTGGTGCGCTTGCCGCAAGGCTGGACGCCGGCGCGCAACCAGTGGTCGGGCATCCTCAATCATCGCCCCGGCATCACCGCCGTCTGTACCTATCATGAAGTGGCCTGCAGCGGCGGTGACGCATCGCTGGGCCTGAACGTGTCCTCACTGAAAGAATTCCAGTGGGTCAGCACATCACAGAACGGCAAGGGCCAGGACAACTGGTCCTGGGAAGTGGCCGATGAGTACTGGTACCACATTGCGCTGGTGAACGATGGCGAGCGGGTGCAGATGTATGTGGATGGCTCGCTGGTCATGCGGACCGGCGTCGACACGCAACAGGGCCTGCTGGTGCAGCCGGGACAGCCCTGGTCCATCGGGATCAACAGCTGGAACGGGTCCCCCGGCAATCTGTTCGCCGGCGATATTGCGGAAATCCGTATCAACAGCCGCGTGTTGCCGCAGAGCGAGTGGCTGTATAGCCACTGAGTCACTGGGCTGGCCCGCCGGGCCAGGTACCGGGAACGGGGCCTTCATGGCCCCGTTTTTTATTTGTATCAATGAGTTGGGATGGCGGGCGCGGGATAGCGCAGCGGCTGCTTGCGGCATTTGGTTCGTGTGTGTACTATTTGGTTCGTCAGCGAACCAAACGAGGTGAGGTGTGGAACGGCGGCTGTTTTTCCTGATCAACATGGCCCAGCGCAAGATGTTCCGCTATGTGGACAGCGCGTGCGAAGCAGAGCTGGGTTTCTCCGTGACACAAGTGGCGGCACTGCTGTTCATTGCCCGGCATGAAGGCGGCCTGCAAAAAGACCTGGGCGCCGCGCTGGCGCTGAACAAGCCGGCTGTCACCGGCCTGTGCGGTCGCATGGAACAGAACGGCCTGATCGAACGCCGTCCCTGTGAACAGGATGGCCGCGCTTCCCGCCTTTACCTCACCCCGCAAGGAAAAGCCGTACTGCCCAGGGTCATGCCGCTGCTGACGCGCATGAATGCCAGTCTGGCGGCAGATTTTTCCGATGAAGAACTGGATGTGGTGGTCCGTTTCCTGAACAAGGTGATGGACAACTTCGCGTGATCAACCGACCAGAACGGTGAAGGCTATGGGTCAATTCCTGACAATGTACAAACAGATGGACGCGCAGGCTTTTTCAAAAGGTATCGGGCAGGTGGCGCCGTACTTTTCGTCCATCGATCCGGAAATCGTCAACTACCGGCCGCGCTACTGCGAACTGGTGCTGAAGAACCAGCCCAAGGTACACAATCACCTGGGCACCATCCATGCGATTGCCATGTGCAACGCCGCCGAGCTGGTAGCGGGGATGGCCACCGATGCATCTATTCCTGAAGGCGCGCGCTGGATTCCGCAGGGCATGACGGTCAGTTACCTGGCCAAGGCCAAGTCTGACCTGAAAGTGGTGTGTGATGCGGACGGGGTGGATTTTTCCGAACCCGGCGACATCGTCGTGCCGGTGTCCGCCTATACCGACGGTGGCACCAAATGCTTCACGGCACTGATCACCATGAATGTGAAGCACGCCTGATCAGAAAAATCCTGTGATTGCGCAAGCGCTGTTCCCCATTGCGGAGCTCCTGGCGAGCTCCGCTTTTTTTTCTGGGGCGGTGGCTTGCTGGCGGGTGCCGCCCCCAACCGTGATTCAGGCTGCGGGGGTCCAGAGATTCTGCAGTGAACCCAGCAGGCTGTTCTGCACACCCTGGCCGCCCAGGAACTGCAGCACCATCGGCGCAAACTGGCTGATCATGTCCGGGCTCAGGCCCAGCGCACTGAATGCAGTCTGCACACCCTGCAGGCTCTGCACGTTGCCGAGCACCGTGCCGAGCATGCCACCGCTGGATTCGCCGCTGCCGAGCAGGCCGGTCAGGCCGGACACCTTGTCCGTGATCGAGCTGAACTGGCTGCCGGACAGTTGCGTCTGTGCCAGCGACATCAGCGCGGCAGTGCCACCGGCGGCTTGCGTCTGGGTCACGCCCAGCTGGCTGCTGAGGCTGTTCACCAGATCAGCGGTGTCGCCGGCCACGGCGAACTGGCTGTTGGCCTGGTCCAGTGTGGCCTGGGCGCTGCCGGTGGCATCGTCAGCGACTTTGGCCGCGTCATTGATGGTCTTGCTGGCGGAATCCGACAGCGACTTGAAGTCAAAGGCCGATGCACCGGCGGCAACGGAGAACAGAGCGACAGTCAGCGTGGCTTTGGCAAAAAAATGCATGGGGGAGCTTCCTTGGCTGGTCCGGAAAAAGCGCCGGTCTGGCGTGCCGGCGCGATCGAACAATAGCATGCCGCCTGCGCCGTCCGGCATCAGTTAAAGGACGGATTCACCGTTTTGCGAACGAATTCAGCCATCCGGACGCGTGCGCTGGCGGCCTCCGGTATCGGCATCAGCGGCCAGACATGCACCATCTCCGGCGCATCCACCTGCGCCACTTGCCCGCCTGCCGCGCGCACCCCTTCCACCAATCGCACCGCATCCGGCCACAACACATCACGCCCGGCGCTGAACACCAGCATCGGCGGCAGCTCCTGCAGCCCGCACAGCAGCGGATTGATGGCCGGGTCATCCAGCGCGCGCGGCCCGGCGACGATGCGCCCGACGTGCGGCAGCCCGGCCAGCGCCAGCATGGGATCGACGGCATCGCGGTCCTTTGAGCGCGGATCACTGAACGTCAGGTCCAGGCACGGGCTGATCAGCACCAGCGCGGCCGGCTGCGGTGCCCCGGCATCGCGCAGCGATTGTGCCAGCCGCAGTGCCAGCAAGGTCCCGGCGGAATCCGCCACAATCACCGGCGGTTGTGGCCATGTGTGGTCACGCCAGAATGCGCTGGTGAAGGCCAGCATGTCGTCCAGCGTCTGCTCGGGCGCCAGCGGATACAGCGGCACATCGCAGGTGCCGCCGGTATCACGCACGAGTTGGGTAATCAGGCGCCAGTGATGGCGGGTGATGGGGTTCACGAAGGCGCCGCCGTGCAGGTAGAGCATGGTTGGCTCGGCACCGTGTCCGAGGCGCAATACGGGGCGGCCGCGAAAGGCCCGCTGCGTTGCCCCGCGGGGTGGTGAGCAGGCCTTGCGTCGCCTGGCCAGCAGCGTGGCGGCGTCCAGCGGTGGCGCGTAGCGTTGCTTCATCTTCAGCCAGGGCATAACCCTGTTGAACAGCAGACGGGCACGCAAAGAAGCCATGTCGAGCGATCCTCAGGACAGATAGATGGCCAGCAGTGTCCGCCAGACTGGCAGTGCTGCCAACCAGGGCGGTGCGGCCTGGCTGGGGAGGCTGGCATATCTGGCAGATGAGCCGAATAATGACTATATTCGGCTCATGATATGAGCCGAATGGGCGAATTAATCGGCTCACAGAGGGCGCAACTATGCACACATGGATATGGCAACACCCTGACTGGACAGCCTTTTCCTGGCACGAGGCGGCTGTGCAGCCGCGCCTGCGCGCCGTGCGTCAAAAGCAGGGCGAATTGCTGGGGCGAGCGGGCGTGCTGGGCGATGGCGACCAGCCCGAGCAGGAGCTCGACACCCTGCTGGCCAATATCGTGTCGTCCTCCTCTATCGAAAATGAAACCCTTGATGCCGCCTCCGTGCGGTCCTCACTGGCTCGGCGTCTGGGCGTAGCGGGCACCCAATACCCGGTGACGGCGCGCTCGGAAGGGCTCGCCCGGATCATGTTCGATGCCATCCATCACCGCAGAGAGCCGCTGTCCTGCGCCCGATTGTGCCAGTGGCATGAGTGGCTGTTTCCGGAGCCGAATACCCTGCTGTCGCACATCAATGTGGGCGCGCTGCGTGGCGAAGCGCCGATGCAGGTGGTTTCCGGGCGCCTGGACCGCCCGACAGTGCATTTCGAGGCACCCCCTCGCGACACCCTGCCGGCGCTGCTGGACGGGTTTGTCGACTGGTTCAATCACAGTGCCGACGACGCCACACTGGACCCGCTACTGCGCGCGGCCATCACGCATTTCTGGTTTGTCACCCTGCATCCCTTCGATGACGGCAACGGCCGCCTCACCCGCGCCCTGACCGATATGGCGCTTGCCCAGACCGATGACCGCAGTATCCGGCTTTACGCCATGTCGGTGGCGATTCTTGAACGGCGCGGTGATTACTATCGCGTGCTGGAACAAAGCCAGCGAGGCACGCCGGATATCACGGTCTGGGTGCTGTGGTTTCTGGATACGTTGGAAGCTGCTCTTGATGCTTCCATCGAGTGCATTGATCGTACGTTGGGCAAGACACGCTTTTGGCAGCGTTTTGGCGATGCTGGCTTGTCGCCTGAGCAGATAAAAGTGCTGAACAGGTTGCTGGATGGCGGGGCCAGGGGTTTCGAGAACGGGATCAGTGCTTCGCAATACCAGAAGGTAGCCAAAGTGAGTAAGGCGACGGCCACGCGGCATTTGTCGGATCTGGTGGCCAGAGGGTGTCTGGTGAAATTGCCGGGTGGGGGGCGGAGTACGCGGTATGCGGCAGTGTTGTCGTGATATGGGCGAAAGTGGCCATAAGTGGCGACAAGAAGTGATTACAAGTGGCCTTGCCCGTGCCCATTCTGGTGACGCCCTGCAGGGAGACTCATAAAACCGCCGAGCGTCAGCTGGAATCATCTGCCCATGGGCTAGAAGACCAGATTCCCGAGAAGCCGGCCTGGTGCGAAAGCGCCAATCCCTGCCCCAAGTAATCCCAGATAGGCACCCACCACAAAGCCACGATGTACCCCCAGTTGCTTTCGCCGCGCCGCGATGACCGCGATGACAAGGCAGATCAACGTCCAGAGCGAGAGCAGGTGAATGGGGCCGAAAGTCCCGAATAGCGGCATTGCACTGTAGATGCCAAAGGAGGACAGGGCGGTGATGGCCATCGCAATGACCCAGGCCCAGCCAAGCCGTCGATGCCAGAGTCCGCCCTTTGGCCGGGCCAATTGCCAGGCTCCCAGCAATAGCGCCAGGGTGGCGGCTATCCAGTGAAGTGTCATCATGGTGTCCTGCCTGAGTGTAAAAGTATACGCTGTGAACATGAGTTTGCGGCTCGATGTTCACGGTGTCAACATTGTGAGTGAGGAATATGGGTGGTTATCACCATGGTCGCCTGCGAGAAAGCCTGATTACTGAGGGATTGTTGCTGTTGGCCGAAAGCCCGCAGGGCGATATCAGCCTGCGGGCGCTCGCTCGCCGGGTAGGTGTCACGCCAAACGCAGCGTATCGACACTTCTCGGATAAGGGTTCCTTGCTGGTGGCTCTGGCGGCGGAAGGTTTCCGTCAGTTGCAGACAGCGCAACAACGGGCCGCACGCGACGCACCGCCGGGTCAGATGCTGTCTTTGTCTGGTCGGGCTTATCTTCGCTTCGCCTGGGAGAACCCCGCACTGTTCCGCCTGATGTTTGGGGCGCACCTTGCGGACAGAGATGATGCGGAACTGCGGGCGGCGGCGGCTGAGGCATATCAGGCATTGCGCAGAGGCGTTGCGACGGCGAAGGATGCCCAAGCTGAGGCCGTTGATGTTGATGCGGCGACATTACGGGCCTGGGGGTTGGTGCATGGCCTCAGTCATTTGATGCTGGATGGGCAACTGGATTTTATGCCGCTCGGGCCATTGGCTGCGGCGGAGCAGGTGCTGGGGCTGTAGTGGACCCAACGCAACAATTATTGAGACAACTTGATATCTGTCACCCCTCATCACCGGCATCGAGTGCATCAATCGCCTTTCGCAGGTTCTCCCGCGCCTGCGCTTCCCGTGTTTCCTGGAAGGGCCGGGTGTTATAAATCTGCGGACGGGCCATGAAAGATTCAAGAATTTCCCGACGCTTCTGAATATAGAGTGGCGTTGGCACCCACTGGTATTCCTGTCGGAGCTGTCGGTTACTTTCCTCAAAGCGTGCTGGCTCGGCACCGAGAATCGACAGATCAATATCCACCAGCAGCTTTTCATCGTCCTGCTGTGCGAGATTGTGGTGCCGCGTCACCATGATCAGCCGGTACACAGCTTCCTGGTCTGACTCGCACGCACCCGCTTCGGCCAGCGCCCGGCGCGCCCATTCTGCGCTGCGCTGTTCATTGTCGTGTCGAGTGACTTCGTAGACGGCGTCATGGAACCAGAGGGCGAACAACAATTGCCCCGCGTCCGGTGCCAGAGAAAGGTGCTGCGTGGCCAGTGTCAGGCATTCAGCGAGATGTTGATGTGTGTGGTAGGCGCGCTGTGGTTCGGCATAAGCCAGCAGTAATTCATCACGCAGCCTGTCTGGCGCGGCTATGCCGGAGCGGATCGTGGCGTCGCGCCAGGATGTGTCAAATAGGGTTGTGCCGGGTGCCATGCTTGTGTCCCTTGCGGTAGCGCTGCCGTGACAAGAGTGTAATAGCAGAGGGTCTCGCCTCTCAGGAATATAATTCCTCGATATTCACTTTGAGCGCCTTCGCTATCAGCGGCACTTCATCGTCGGTGATACGTCTGACCTGAGCTTCAATTTTGGCCAGTGTGCCTCGGCTGATATCCCAGCCGATCAGATGACAGCGGGTCACCAGCTCGCCTTGAGTCAGTCCCTGTTCTTCTCTCAATGTTTTGATTCTGGGTCCGAGAAGATTCATATCCGTTTGCTCCGAAATCGGAGCTTGATTCTTTCATGGTTATAGATAATCGTTGCTCCGAATTCGGAGCAACGCGGCAAATCATGGAGGAACTTAACATGTACAGTCCCAAGAATAAGTAAGCATTCGCCGAGGCTTTACCATCTGGCAAAAGCCGTCGGCAAGCCAATGACGCGTGTGGCGGATGATCTGCTGGAGTTTGGTTATCGGCATTTGGAGCAGCTGTATGATGGACTTAGTGATGATCAGATTCGGGAGATTGTATGTGCTAAGAGAGACCCTGATTACAGAAAAAAATTTCTTGGACGAGAAAGGTCGCGCTGGCCTGATTAGGTTCTTGGTCTTGCTCGTTTTCAAAAATTCATTCACACAGTGGGTGTGAGCTGGCGGGCAAAGACTATTCTGATAAGGAGCTTTGCACGGCTTGGAAATTATCGTGTTCGGCGTCTAATTGACAGGAGATACACCAAGGGCTTGTAACGTCGCATCTGTCATCATGCCCGATTCAGGCAATTCCTTGATGCGCTGGAAAAGTTTGAGGGCGTTTTGGGTTTGCTGACCAAGAATCCCGTCAATGGAGCCGTTATAGAGGCCTATAGCGTTCAGCTGGATTTGAACCCTCATGATTTGAATGCGCAGTTTTTCGCTTTGACTGAGATTGTTCAGGGCGGATGAGGGCGTTTGTGTAGAACCCGAAGAAAAGGAGGATGCCGGCCCGCTAGCACTGGGTGGTGGTGTGGTCGGTGTGCTATAGGAAGGTGATGGTGCGCTGCGGCTGTTATATCCAGAGTAATGTGATGAATGAGAAGAATGAGATCGGTGACTGGAGTGGGATCGGTGGCTTGAATGTGAGCGATGCGCAGCGAAAAGGTTTTCCATGGCTTCATGAAGAGGTTTTAGTGTTATCGATGCGGGCATTCCTGCGTTATCAAGATGAGCTCCTTCAGATTCGAGCCCGCTAGATAAGTTAGGGTTCAAGAAAATTGGGGTTCCCGCAAGGAAAAGGGAGATATTTTTTATGAATTTTGACATCACTTTTCCTCCATTATTGGAATAAGTTTTCCAGGCTTCCAGCCTTTTTCATGCCATGAGAAAAGACCGCTGCACGATTCTCTTTCAAGACAACCCCTGCATTCATCTACGTATGAATTCTTCCAGTCCGATATGCTTCTGTGTGCGTACTGCCATAGTCTTCTGGGAAGAAGGCATAACGGGATATTCATTAGTATGCTTGTAAGGTTATGCCTCTCAAGTTCGTTGACTGCTGAGAGGATGGTTTCTGACCAGTCTTCGATTCTTAGCTCACAGATGTCTCTATTTGCGAGAGCGAAGCCTATGGGCTCGCACCCTATTATTGCCACCTCCCTGACAAATGGAAGGTTTTTGCCTATGAAATGACATAATGGTACAAGATTTTCAAGGACGGGTTTCGTCAGAACGATTCTAAGTTGAATGGGCTGACAATTCTTTTGCAAAACCAATAATCCCTTTATGGTTTCTTCGAAGGCTCCATAGGATTGAACAATATAATCGTGCAGGAAGTCCGCATGGCCATACAATGGAACTAGCCAGGAGACGTTTGATATTTTCCTGTCGAAAATTGTCTCCTCAATGTCAGGTTTGCTGAGCAGGCGTCCGTTGGTCAATACCTCAATGTGAGTTTCACTGCTCTTCAAGTTTATCTGGTTGACAATTTCTTTCAGTCCGCGAGGTTCAAGCAGTGGCTCGCCGCCGCTGAGGCCGATAACATTTGGCATTTTCCGGATTGCTTTAACGGTATCCAGTACCTCTTCTATCATCCACTGGTCGTCTGACTTTGTGGGTGGTTGAGAGCACATCAGGCACCAGCTATTGCAGCGATTAGTTATTTGGAATCCATGGTGCATATCTACTTCGCGATAAAGAACGGGGTGGCCAGATAGCGCCTTTGTTGGCGCTATAATATCGCCGTCCACGAGGTTCGGGTGGTCTGCAATCCATCCTAGATTGCGCACGCCTTTTTTGAATATTTGTCGTACAAAATCTATGTCGGTGCCATTCCTCGATATGACAAGGTAGAATAGTTCCGGTGACCATTCGTTTGCCAAGTCATCACGCTGGACCACCCGGTGAGGTTTCATCCAGTTGGCGGTTTCAATGTCTGTTTGGATTCGTCTCATGGTATGACCTAGAAAGGCATTGCCCAGTTATAGAAAATGTCCATTTCCCAAGTGGAAGCATGCTTTATCCGGTTGAAAAAATAATCGAACAGCAAGGTGTGTTTCTGGCAATGCTCAGTTTCGGATGGCCTTGCATAGAGGTTGCCGTGCTGAGCGTAAGCGTCTATCGGGTTCGGGGCGCAAAAAGGTTTGTATGCACACGAACCACATTCATCTTTCTCATCGTTCAGGCTAGCCCTTACGAGGTTGATTTGGAGATCGGAGTTCAGAAGTTCCGATATCGGTGTGCCTATCGCCCCAAGGCGTAAACCATGATCCCCGGTTTCAACCAGCATCCTGGCCTCATCGCCGGGATAAATATAGCCATCATAATTGTAGGCTATTGCCGAAAGTCCCGCCCCGGTTGGTCTTTGAAGATCCACATAGCCTGCGTCAAACGGAGACAGAAGCTTATTCAAAATGATGGAAGCATAGACTTCTCTTATGTGGTTGCCTTGCCTGTTCCAGTAGAGAACTCTCTCCAGGCACGCTTTGTAGAACTCCATGAATTCGGCCAAGCTGTATCCTATGTGCTTAATGTTTTTCTTGGCGAAGCCATAGATGCTTAATGGCCTGATAAATACTTCGGGCATTCCAAGATGAACATATTCGTCCACAATCTCGTTGGGAAATGAAAGTGATGATCTGGTGGTGGTCATCAGGGCGGAAACGCTTTCTTCTCCGATAATCTCCCTGGCCATTTGAATGCCGAGGACAGTCTTTTCATGCGCTGTTCTTTCCGGGGTTGGGCGGTTCTTGTTGTGAAGCGAAGGAGGGCCATCAATGCTGGTTGAAAGATAAACGTTATTTTCCCTAAAGAACTCGCACATTCCTTGTGTGAGCTGATGTAATGTACTTGCTACAACAAACCGTATTCTCTTGTTGTGACTTTCATTGATGTATTTTATTTTTTCAATTGCGTACTGAACAAGTTCAAAGCGTAGGAGTGGATCGCCACCTTGAAATTCAACGGTTATGGTTTCATTTTGGCTGTCAAATATATTGGCGCATGCTTTTTCCAGCATTGCCCGGCTCATTGAACAGCCGTGCTCCTCCAGCGACCGGCTTACTTGGCAGTACTGGCATGAATGTGCGCATTGGAGTGTCACGACCAACATATGTAGGCTGGGGCCGTCTTTAGTGGTTTGAGACCGCTCTGCCTGTCGACATTGGTGAAGCCACTCGCTCCCGCTCTGATTCTTGGATCTCAGAATGAACTTTGACTGAAGGTCTGCCCTGATCGGGTTGCTTAAAATTAGTGGGTTTTTTTCAAGGCTATCCAGTTCCTGGCCGGATAAAAATGCATAATCTCCCGTATCGGATACAACTAGGAATCCGTTGCCAAGTTTTTTCGTGTTGTAGGACCCCTTTACCAATTCGTATCTGGTCATCATGCCTTCCCGGTGGCGTTTGATTATTATTTTAATTGCTTTTCTTCCGTAGGATGCTTGGGGTCTGGCGGCGCATAAGAAGTTGCTGTTTTATGGCTCGCGCCGCATCCCGCCTAAACTCTTAATAAGTGATTTATATTAAGGCGGCATGTTTTTGCAATAGGAATTAGGGGGACTGATCTTTTGGTCAGTTGTAAGCCGGCGCATTGTCCCGCTCCCTGCTGAGCTGCCCTATTTGCCGCCAACCCCCACCTAAGCGACAATACCGCCCCTTTATACCGGCGCCCACCCCCAAGGGAGGCGCCGTTGTTGATTCCCAGGTCAGGAGAACGCCCCATGTCCGCCCATTCGCTGGCTTCACGCGAACTCGCCAATGCCATTCGTGCCCTAAGCATGGACGCCGTGCAGCAGGCCAATTCAGGCCATCCCGGGGCGCCCATGGGCATGGCGGATATCGCCGAAGTGCTCTGGCGGGGCTTTCTGAAGCACAACCCGGCCAACCCGCACTGGCCGAATCGCGACCGGTTCGTGCTCTCCAACGGCCACGGCTCGATGCTGCTCTACAGCCTGCTGCACCTGACTGGCTATGACCTGTCCCTCGACGACCTGAAGAACTTCCGTCAGTTGCACAGCCCCACCGCCGGCCACCCGGAGCACGAAGAGTGCGTGGGCGTGGAAACCACCACTGGCCCGCTGGGCCAGGGGATTGCCAATGCGGTCGGCATGGCGCTGGCCGAGAAGATGCTGGCGAGCCATTTCAACCGGGACGGCTTTCCGGTGGTTGATCACTTTACCTACTGTTTCCTGGGTGATGGCTGCATGATGGAGGGCATTTCCCACGAAGTGTCGTCCCTGGCCGGCACCCTGGGCCTGGGCAAGCTGATCGCCTTCTATGATGACAACGGCATTTCCATCGACGGTGAAGTGGAAGGCTGGTTCACCGACGACACGGTGGAGCGCTTCCGCGCCTACGGCTGGCATGTGATCCCGAATGTGAACGGCCACGACGCCCTGGAAGTGCAGGCGGCGGTGGAAAATGCCCGCAAGAACACGACCCAGCCGACACTGATCTGCTGCAAGACCATCATCGGCTTCGGCTCCCCGAACAAGCAGGGCAAGGAAGAAAGCCACGGCGCTGCCCTCGGCAATGACGAAATCGCCCTGACCCGCCAGGCACTGAACTGGCCGCACGGCCCGTTTGAGGTGCCGGACCACATTTATGCGGCCTGGAATGCCCGGGACGCGGGCGCTCAGGCTGAGGGCGAATGGAACGAGCTGGTGAGCGCTTACGCCCAGTCGCACCCTGATCTGGCGGGCGAACTCAAGCGCCGCCTGAGCGGTGAGTTACCGGCGGACTTCAGCGACAAGGCCGATGCCTTTATTCGCGAGTGCCAGCAGAAGATGGAAAAGGTGGCCACCCGCAAGGCCAGCCAGAACGCACTGGATGCCTACGGCCCGCTGGTGCCGGAGCTGATCGGCGGTTCGGCCGACCTGGGCGGCTCCAACAACACCTTCTGGAAGGGCTGCAAATCGGTCACCGGCACCGATGCCAGCGGCAACTACGTTCATTACGGTGTGCGCGAATTCGGCATGACCGCGATCATGAACGGCATGCAGCTGCACGGCGGCGTGCGCCCCTATGGCGGCACCTTTCTGATGTTCATGGAATACGCCCGCAACGCGGTGCGCATGGCGGCGCTGATGAAGCAGCCCACCATGCTGGTCTATACCCACGATTCCATCGGCCTGGGTGAAGACGGCCCGACGCACCAGCCGGTGGAGCAGCTGGCCAACCTGCGCCTGACCCCGAATGTCAGCACCTGGCGCCCCTGCGACACGGTGGAATCCGCCGTGGCCTGGAAGGCGGCCATCGAGCGCCAGGACGGCCCCACCGCACTGGTCTTCAGCCGCCAGGGACTGCCCTGCATGCAGCGTGACGACGCCACCCTGGCCAATGTGGCCCGTGGCGGCTACGTGCTGCACCAGACCGGCACCGGCACACCGGAGGCGATCATCATTGCCACCGGCTCGGAAGTGGAGCTGGCCATGCAGGCTGCCGCCGCGCTGGGTGAGCAGGGCCGCAATGTGCGCGTGGTGTCCCTGCCGAGCGTGGACACCTTCCTGGCCCAGGACGCGGCCTATCAGGAAGCCGTACTGCCGGCGGCCGTGCGCAATCGCGTGGCCGTGGAAGCGGGCATCGCGGATTACTGGTATCGCTTTGTGGGCCTGGATGGCCGCATTGTGGGCATGCACACCTTCGGCGCCTCGGCCCCGGCAGGTGACCTGTTCAAACACTTCAACATTACCGCCGAGGCGGTACAGCAGGCTGTGGCCGAGCTGATTGGATAACCCTATGCGCGTGGCGCTCAACGGCTACGGCCGTATCGGCCGCTCTTTTGTCCGTGCCCTGCTGGAGCGCGAGGCGGGCGGCTGGCGGGCGCCTTTCACGCTGGTGGCGGTGAACGATCTCGGGCGCCCGGAAGACCTGTACTACCTCAGCCGTTTCGACAGCACGCACGGCCCCTGTCGGGTGCCGGTGGCGCTGGAGCAGGGTGCCGACGGTCCGCAACTGCTGCTGGGCGAACACCGGGCGCGCCTGCTCTCGGAAGCCGAGCCGGCGGCGCTGCCCTGGCGGGCGCTGGAGGCGGCGCTGGTGCTGGAATGCACCGGGGTGTTCCGGGCGCACGATGAAGCGGCCCGGCACCTGTCGGCGGGGGCGGAACGGGTCATCATCGGTGCCGTGCCCTTTGATCACGCCGACGCCATGCTGGTCTACGGTATCAACCACACACAGCTCCAGCCGGGGCAGCGGGTGCTGTCGGCAGCGTCCTGTACCACGCACGCCATCGCGCCGCTGCTGGCCGCGCTGGACGAGGCGTTCGGTGTGGAACAGGTGCTGATGAAAGAGGTCCACGCCTATACCTCGGACCAGAGCCTGCTGGATCATGTGCACCGCGATCCGCGCCGCGGCCGGGCGGCGGCACAGAACATCGTGCCTACCACGTCGAGCGCCATCGGCGCGGTGCAGCAGATACTGCCGCGCCTGAACGGGCGCGTCAGCGGCGACTCGATCCGGGTGCCGACACTGAACGTGGCGATGGTGGACCTGACGCTGCGGCTGACCAGAACGCCCTCGGTGCCGCAGCTCAACGAGCTGTTCATCCGGCGCGTTGACGAAGTGCCCTGGCTGATCGGCTACAATGCCGAGCCGCTGGTCAGTGTGGACTTCAACCACCGCAGCGAATCGGTGATTTTCGACGCCACCCAGACCCGCGTGCAGGGCGACATGGTGCGGGTGGTGGCCTGGTACGACAACGAATGGGGCTATGCCAACCGGCTGCTGGACCTGGTGAGCTGGATGGCGGAGCAGGAATCAGTCTGACGTCTGACGCCAACTGCTCCAAGCGTCCGACGTCCGACGTCCGACGTCCGACCAATCAACAACGGCCTCCGGCTTGCCGGCGGCACGGTGCAACGAACGAACACGCGATACTTGAGGTACACAACGATGTCCATTCTTCGCATGACGGATCTGGATCTGAAAGGCAAACGGGTACTGATCCGCGAAGATCTCAACGTGCCGGTGAAAGACGGCAAAGTCACCAGCGACGCCCGCATCCGTGCGTCGTTGCCGACCATTCGCCACGCGCTGGATGCCGGCGCGCGGGTCATGCTGCTGTCGCACCTGGGCCGCCCGGAAGAGGGCGTGTTTGATGAAGCCGCCTCGCTGAAGCCGGTGGCTGAACACCTGGGCATGCTGCTGGAGCGCAATGTACCGCTGGTGCGCGACTGGCTGGAAGGCGTGGACGTGGCACCGGGCGAGCTGGTGCTGTGCGAGAACGTCCGCTTCAACCAGGGCGAAAAGAAAGACGACGAAGCACTGTCGAAAAAAATGGCGGCGCTGTGCGATATCTTCGTGATGGATGCCTTCGGCACCGCACACCGCGCCCAGGCGTCGACCCACGGTGTGGCCAGGTTCGCCCCGGTCGCCTGCGCCGGCCCGCTGCTGGCGGCCGAGCTGGATGCGCTGGGTCAGGCACTGAAAAACCCGGAAAAACCGCTGGTGGCCATCGTCGGGGGCGCCAAGGTCTCCACCAAGCTGGAAGTGCTGGAATCGCTGGCCGATAAAGTGGACCAGCTGATCGTCGGCGGCGGTATCGCCAACACCTTCCTGGCGGCGGCGGGCAAGCCGGTGGGTAAATCACTGTGCGAGCACGACCTGATTCCGTCGGCGCAAAAGATCGCCGAAAAAGTACATATCCCGCTGCCGGTGGATGTGGTGGTGGCGAAGGAATTTTCCGCCGAGGCGGAAGCGACGGTGAAAAGCGTGGACGACGTCGCCGAGGACGACATGATTCTCGACGTCGGCCCGAAGACCGCGCACGTCTTCGCCGCGCTGATGAAAGAAGCGCGCACCATCGTCTGGAACGGTCCGGTGGGCGTGTTCGAGTTCGAGCAGTTCGGCGGCGGCACCCAGGAAATGGCCGAGGCGATTGCCGAGAGCGATGCCTTCTCTATTGCCGGCGGTGGCGATACGCTGGCGGCCGTGGACAAGTACGGCATTGCCGACAAGGTATCCTATATTTCAACGGGCGGCGGCGCCTTCCTGGAATTTCTGGAAGGCAAGACGTTGCCGGCCGTGGCGGTACTCGAAGAACGCGCGAAAGACTGATTTTCTGCGTCAGACGTCAGACGCTATACAGAACACCCATGCGGTAGAGACTACCGCCCGAACGGAGACAGGGGACAGATATGGCACTCATCAGCCTGCGTCAGTTGCTGGATCACGCCGCCGAATACGGTTATGGCGTACCGGCCTTCAACGTCAACAACCTGGAACAGATGCGCGCCATCATGGAAGCGGCCGATGAGACCGATTCCCCGGTGATCGTGCAGGCGTCCGCCGGTGCCCGCAAATACGCCGGCGCGCCGTTCCTGCGCCACCTGATCCTGGCGGCCGTGGAAGAGTTTCCGCATATCCCGGTGGTCATGCACCAGGATCACGGCACCAGCCCGGCGGTGTGCCAGCGTTCCATCCAGCTCGGTTTTTCCTCGGTGATGATGGACGGCTCGCTGGGCGAAGACGGCAAGACGCCGATGGACTACGACTACAACGTGCGCGTCACGCAGACCGCTGTGGCCATGGCCCACGCCTGCGGCGTGTCCGTGGAAGGCGAGCTGGGTTGTCTGGGGTCGCTGGAAACCGGCCAGGCCGGTGAAGAAGACGGTATCGGCGCCGAAGGCACCCTGGACCACAGCCAGATGCTGACCGATCCGGAAGAAGCGGCTGATTTCGTGAAAGCGACCAAAGTGGACGCCCTCGCGATTGCCATCGGCACCAGTCACGGCGCCTACAAGTTCACCCGCCCGCCGACCGGCGATATCCTGGCCATCGACCGCATCAAGGCGATCCATGCGCGCATCCCGGATACCCATCTGGTGATGCACGGTTCGTCTTCCGTGCCGCAGGAATGGCTGAAAGTGATCAACGAATTCGGCGGCGAAATCCCGGAAACCTACGGCGTGCCGGTGGAAGAAATCCAGGAAGGCATCAAGCACGGTGTGCGCAAGGTCAACATCGACACCGACTTGCGCCTGGCCAGCACCGGCGCCATCCGCCGCTTCCTGGCGCAGAACACGTCCGAGTTCGACCCGCGCAAATACCTGGCGGTGGCCACCAAGGCGATGAAAGAGATCTGCCTGGCCCGCTACGAAGCCTTCGGCACCGCAGGCAACGCCAGCAAGATCAAGGCGCTGTCGCTGGAAGAGATGTTCATCCGCTACGAAAAAGGCGAGCTGGACCCGCGCGTCAACTGACGCCACCGGCTGTCTCGCAAAGCCTCTCCCGTGAGAGGCTTTGCTTTTTCCGGGCTGCCGGCTCGCCCGCTTTCGCCCCCCGGCCGGCATGGTTATGCTATCGCCCATGAACCCGCCTCCCTTCAACGCCCAGCTCATCCAGCAGGCCTGGCAGCCACTGGACTGGAAAACGCCGCAGCAAATCAGCGGCGAGGCGCGGCGTTATGCCGAGTATTACGGCATCGACTTTGCGGGCCGTTTCCCCGGCCTGTTGCACGGGTTCGGATACTTTGAGGCGGCGAACCACACCCTTGCCATTCATGCCTGGATGCCGCCGAAGGCGCGCGGCACGGTGCTGGTGCTGCACGGCTATTTCGACCATGTCGGCCTGTACCGGCATGTTATCGGGCACTTGCTGGAGCTGAATTACGCGGTGTTGGCCTATGATCTGCCTGGCCACGGACTGTCCTCCGGGCCGCGTGCGGCGATTGAGGATTTTCTGGTGTACCGCGAGGTGCTGAGCCAGTGCCTGGCCCATGAGCAGAACCAGTTTCCCCGCCCCTGGCATGCGTTGGCACAGAGTACCGGTGGCGCGATCATCATGGATTACCTGGTGAGCGGTGGTGGTGGCGAGGAACCGGCGCCGTTCGAGAAAGTGATTCTGCTCGCACCGCTGGTCAGGCCGATGGCCTGGCGTTCCGGCAAATTGCTGCACAGCCTGGTCAGCCCGTTTCGCGATTACATCCGCCGCGTCTTTACAGTGAATTCCAATGATCCGGACTTTCTGCATTTTCTGGAGCATCTGGACCCACTGCAGCATCGTGCGCTGTCGTCACGCTGGGTGGGTGCGTTGAAAAAATGGGTGCCGGGTTTTGAGCGTGCCAGTGCTGTGCGCATCAGCCCGGTGATCATCCAGGGTGACATGGACGAAACCGTGGACTGGCGTCATAACCTGTCCATCATCGAAGACAAATTCAATCAGCCCGAGGTCCACATCCTCAAGGGCGCCCGCCATCAGCTCGCCAACGAGCACCCGGATATTCGCGCGCAGGTCAACCGCATCCTCGACAACCATCTCGGCTGACGTTTCCGGATTTTCGATTGTTTTACAAGCCGCCTGACGCATCGCTGACAGCCCGTGCAGTACTCTAGCAGGGCGTTGAAAAAGCTTTTTCAAGCCACCTTTGCGGCGCAGGTCCACAAAGGTGGGCACGCACAACCAGGCGCAACAAGCGCTTGATTATGCTGATGGCTTGATTGAGCCGTCAGCACAGGCTGTTTTTCAACAGCCTGCGAGTGGCCAACAGGACATCAAGCCAGCCGGAGGGACCACTGATGAATAACCGCCTGAACATCACGCTGGCGCTCGCCCTGGGGCTGTCACTCAGCCTCGGTGCGGTGGCCAATACCGAAACAACCCGGGAGGACCGCCTGGAACGCGTGCAGGCCGCTGTCAATGCAGCCAATGAGCGTACCCGTTCCGACGACGCGCGCGAGTACATTGCCGAGCGCGGTTACGAGACCCGCAAGACGGTGGCGGAACGTAATCTCGGTGAGAACGCAACGCCACCATCACGCGCTTACGATGAAAGCGCCCAGCGCCCCAGCACGCTTGAAGCAACGCCATAACAAGCGCCAGGAAGGCGGCAACGGTTTCAGTTCAGATAAGGAAGGACCAGACGATGAAAACGTGGATGATGATTGCAGGTACAGCCGGCGCACTGACGTTCGCCGGGATTGCCCAGGCACAGGAAGCCCGCCCTTATTTCGGTGCGCAGTATAATTTTGCCGAAGTGGACGGCGGTGGCGATGAAGCCGAGTTCGATGTCTTCAGTGGCCGCCTGGGTGTGGAGTTCAATCAGTTTCTGGCGCTGGAAGCGCGCGCCGGTTTCGGCGTAGGCGATGACCGCGTCAACGGTGTGAAAGTGGAACTGGACCATTACTACGGCCTGTACGCAAAACTGGCGCTGGCCAACGAAAGCCAGTTCACGCCCTATCTGCTCGGCGGCTACACAAAGGTGAAAACCGATCCGCGGCTGGGCTCGGATAACGAAGACGATTTTGGCTACGGCATCGGTGTGGATTTTGATCTGGATCAGGCGCTGTCCCTGAACCTGGAATACGCCCGCCTGCTGGACGCCAGTGATGTGGATATGGATGCCATGTCGCTCGGCTTCACCTACCGCTTCTGACGAGGCAACGGCGCCGGCCCTGCCGGCGCCGTTCATTCACGCCCCACAGGATTGCCTGCGTTATGCTCGGGATAATGTGGAGGTGAGAGATGAAACCATTCCTGCTGAATGTTCTGCTGCTGGCGCTGCCTCTGGCTCCGATTTGCGCGTTGGCGCAGGGCAGCTTGTCACCCCGCCCCCTCTATCAACCTGATCGCAATGCCGAGCAGGCGCGGGAGCAGGCGCGCCAGCGCAGTGAGGCAACACAGGACGCGTCACGGCAACGCCAGCAGCGATTGCTGGATCAGGGCGGGCAACGCCAGCAGCAGTTGCAGCAGCGTGACGCGCAGCGCTCTGAGGCCTACCAGCGCCGCAGGGACGAGGCATCGCGGCGGGCGGATGATCAGCTGCGCGAGAGTGATGAAGAAACGGCGCGGCGAATGCAGGAGCTGAGAGACAACGCAGCGGGGAAATAACAACACCCTCCCCCTGAAAAGAAGAGGGAGGGTGGGCGCTGGTCAATCCCAGCTGATCGGGGCTTCGGACGAACCAGGTGTCATCGGTCGGCCGGGCCCGCTCGGGCGGCGGGTATCTGCCGGCACATTCCGCACCACGGCCTGCTCGTTCAGGCTGCCGCGATCACCGTCCACCAGTTCCGCCACGGCGTAGTCCTGCTGCACGTCCGTGACACGCAGCGTGGCCAGGGCCGGGGTTTCCAGGCGAATGGCCAGGCCGGTGTCGGGATCTTTCATTTCGCCGTCGAGCTGGTGCACGGTGAGTTGCTGGCCTGTGCTCAGGCGGCCGCTGCCCTGGGTGATGTAGACGCGATCACCCTGCACGCTCAGCACGCGCACCGGGTACAGCGCATCCATCACTTCGCCGGTCAGCGCGCGGGCCACGTCCGGGTACAGGAATTCGCCGATACGTTCCGGCTCACGGTCCGGGTCGATGTCGGCCTCGCGCAGTTTGCTGCGCAGCGTGCCCGGTGCTTCGGTGTAATTGAAGGTGCCGGCGCGCAGTACGCCGCCCGTGGCGGTTTCCAGCAGCCGGTACTGGATGCGGATGACGGGCTCAAGCGTGTTGAATTGCGCGCCATAGTAGCTGCGGCCGGGGCGGCCGAGCTGGAACGATTCGATGTCGCCCACCAGCACCAGATCCGCACCCTGCTGGCGGCCCAGGCGGACCTGTTCTTCCGGCATCAGGCTGCTGGCGCTGACGGCGCGCTCGCCGGCCACGTCGGCGCTGTAATCGCGGTCGAGAATGCGCAAGCGGCCGCTGTCGGCGAAGCTGGTGACCAGCGCGTTGCGCAGATTGCTGCGCACTGTGGCCGGCGGGATCGGCCGGCCCAGGTCATAGCTGCTGCCGCTGGTGCGCAGGGTGCCGATCACCAGTGACGGCAATGCGCTGCGGTCCGGGCCGATGGACTTGTGCGTGAGCAGCCGCGCTTCCACGCGCGCCTGCCACAGGTCTTCGTTGACCTGTTTGGTATCAAGCACGCGATAGCCCTGCACGGGCGCCAGCGTCGGCAGGCGGGCTTCCGGCTCGCTGCGCCAGGTACCGGTGGCGATTTGCTGGCTCACCACCCATTCGTAGGTCTGGCTGCGGAAATCCGGGTCCAGCGTCACGGTCACGCCCAGTCCCTGGCGGGCCGCCTCCACCAGCGCATTGGCAACGGCAGTCTGTGGCGTGCTGCCAAAGCCGGTGGCTTCGCGGGTGACGGTCTCGGTGGCGGCGTGGCTGTGCTGGGAAAACAGCAGTGCGAAAACAACAGCGGAAATCAGGAAACGATACAGGGTGCGCATGGTGCCATCCTCTTGCTGCGCAAACGGGCCCGGCGTGGCCGCCGGGCCGCAGGCGTTACAGCCCGAACAGGCTGCGGGAACGGGTCTTGCGGATTTCTTTCTCGCTGGACCATTCGATGATGCCGGTTTCCAGGTTCATCATGTTCAGGGTGAACTTGTAGTACACATCCTTGGTGCTGCTGTCGCGCTTGACGATGCTGGTCAGCGCGCCATAGATCATGAACTCGGCGCCAATCTGGCGGCCCATGGTCACCGCAGTTGCCGGGTCGACCATGCCGCTCTGGGTCTGGAAGTCCATCTGTTGACGCACCCGCTCGACCACGGTCATGTCAACGAAGCGGAACTTGCCGGACTGGATCAGCTTGGCGCGGATGCTGTCGGTCACGGATTCGGTATCGATGTGTTCCACGGTGCGGTTCTGCACGCGGTCCACAAACGCCACCGGACGACGCTGGGCGGTGAGCTGCACCACCGGCGGGAAGGTCATCAGGTCATCGACCATCTGCGAGGCAATCATCTGCAGGTCGGTGGAGCCGAAGTCCACGGTCACGGTTTCGGTGGCGGTGGCATCGCCGTATTGCACCCGGGTACAGCCGCTGATCAGCAGGGCGGCGCCCAGCAGGGCCATCATCAATACACGCATCGACAAACTCTCCTTGAATAAAATCGGGTTGGCTTATTCTTCACGCAGCCACAGTTCAAAGCGTGCCACGGCGGCATTGGGTGCCACCGCCTGCAGACGCACTTCGGCCTTGCCGGAGGCGCGTTGCGGACGCCATGGCTCGCCTTCCGGGGCAATCTCGAAGCCGTTGCGGTCGTACCAGCGGAACTTGTACTGGTAATCCACCGAGAACGATGACTTGTTCCGCAGATGCACCTGGGCGCGCACGATGTCGCCGCTGGTGGCACGGTTCACTTCCAGCAGCTCAAAGGCACCGTCCAGTGAAGCGCTGTCGTAGCGCAGCACGGCCCGGTCTTCATCGGACAGGCCGTCGTCGGGGTTCATGGCACAGCCGGCCAGCAGGGCGGTCACCAGCAGGGTCCATAGCAGGGCGTAGCGTTTCATCAGCGTTCCTCCAGAACGGGCATGACAGTAATGTGCAGCTGGCCCGTGTCGATCACCCGTACCAAGGTGGTGCCGCCCTGGGTGACGGGGATTTCCACGTTAGCACTGCCCCCGAGGCCAGACAACGCAAGCGCATGCGTGCCGGGGGACAGGGTCAGGCGGGCAATCTGTGCGTTCGCCGGCAGGGTCAGCCAGCTGCGCAGGTCGGCCCGCTCGGACACCAGGTTGTAGATCTGGGTGGTCAGGGCGCCGAGCAGGCCAAGTTCGTCGTTGGCTTTCTTCTGGGCGCCGTATTTGGCGGCGGCGCGCAATGTCTGTCGGACCAGCATGGCGGGAATCTGTTCCTTCAATGCCCGCGCGGCCATGCCGTCGAAACGGGTGATCACCGCTGTCTGGGCGCTTTTGCCCTCAGCGCTGACCTGCAGGGGCCTGGGCACCACCATGTCGGCGCCATAGGTCGGGAAGGACACCGCGAAATAGCCGTGGATGGTCGGGATCGGCAGGCTGATCTCCTGGCGCGGCGGAATATAGCCCTGCTCGTAGGCGATCACGACCTGGCCGGTGCCATCGCTGCCGCGACGGCCGCGCTGCAAGGCGCTGACCCGCTCGATGTCGGCCTGCAACAGCGGCATCTCCGGCATGATCTCGTAGGCTTTCTTGAAGTCGACCAGCGCGTCGTTGTAGTTGCCGGTGCCTTCGCGGAACACGCCGGCCAGGTAATAGAAGTAGGGGTTCTGGATGCTGCTGCGCACGGTGGCGGCGGCGGTATTGAGGCCGGCGAACTGGCTGTCGAAGTCATCCATGGTGGGTGCGCCGGCGGCTTCGTCCTCGGCGCGGCCGATTTCCCGTTCGTGGCGCTGTTCGGCTACCTGCTGTTCCAGCGTCACGCGGCGGAATTCCACAGCGGCGCCTTCAATATCACCCTGTTGCCAGTAGTTCATCGCCTGCAGGCCATGCACGGCGATGCGCTCGTACTCGTAACCGCGATAGGGCAGCGCGTTGTCGTTCACCATCAGGGCGCCCAGGCCACCGCCGGCGCTGGAGAGCCGGATGCGGGCCTGCTCGTCCTGTTCATCGTACAGGGTGATGACCTGGCTGAAAGTCTGCTGGCTGTCGGCGGGCAGGTCGGTGATCTGCGCCACGCGGGCGCGCTCCTGCAGGTACAGCAGCCGGTCGCCGCCCTGGGTGCCTTTTTCCAGCCGGCTGAAGGCCGCCTCGGGCTGGCCCACGGCGGCGGCCTGTTTCCAGTCGGCAGCCTGGTTGGGATACGGGTTGAACAGGGAATTGGTGGCGCAGCCAGTCAGCAGCGTGGCGGCAAGCAGCAGCGGGAAGCGAAACAGCGTCCTTGTCATGGGCAGGCAGTTGGCCGGTCGAACGCTCAAGGTAGCGTTCAACCGGCCCACTGTCGAGGCATCCTTGCGTCGACCGGTCATGGAACGGATCAGAACAGGACGCGGGTGCGGATGGTGCCGTCGATATTGCGCAGTTTTTCCAGCGCGAGCTGGCTGTAGTCTGCGTTCACATCAATCACCACATAGCCGATCTCGGCGTTGGTCTGCAGGAACTGGGCCGCGATGTTGATGCCGTTTTCCGAGAACACCTGGTTGATCTGGCTGAGCACGCCGGGCACGTTCTTGTGGATGTGCAGCAGACGGTGCATGTTCGGGTGCGAAGGCAGCGACACTTCCGGGAAGTTCACGGCGGACAGGGTGGAGCCGTTGTCGGAGTAGCGCACCAGCTTCTCGGCCACTTCGGAGCCGATGTTTTCCTGGGCTTCCTGGGTCGAGCCGCCGACATGCGGGGTCAGGATCACGTTGTCGAACTCGCGCAGCGGCGAGATAAACTCGTCGTCGTTGGACTTCGGCTCTTCCGGGAACACGTCGATGGCGGCACCCAGCAGGTGGCCGTCTTTCAGTGCGGCACACAGCGCGTCGATCTCGACCACCTTGCCGCGGGCTGCGTTGATCAGGTAGCTCTTCGGCTTCATGGCCCGGATCTGGGCTTCCTTGATCATCCAGCGGGTGCCGGCGGTATCCGGTACATGCAGGCTGACCACATCGCTCATGCCGAGCAGCTCATCCAGGCTGTGTACCTGGGTGGCGTTGCCCAGCGGCAGCTTGGTGACCACATCATAGAAGTACACCTTCATGCCCATCGACTCGGCCAGCACGCTGACCTGGGCACCGATGTTGCCGTAGCCGACGATGCCGAGGTTCTTGCCGCGCACTTCAAAGCTGTCCTTGGCGGATTTCAGCCAGCCGCCGCGATGGCAGGACGCGTTCCGCTCCGGCACGCCGCGCATCAGCATGATCGCCTCGGCGATCACCAGCTCGGCCACCGAACGGGTGTTGGAGTACGGCGCATTGAACACCGGAATGCCCAGCTTGAGAGCGGCTTCCAGGTCCACCTGGTTGGTGCCGATACAGAAACAGCCGATGGCCATCAGCTTCTCGGCGGATTCGATCACATCTGCGGTGAGCTGGGTGCGCGAACGGATGCCGACAAAATGGGCATCGCGCACCTTGTCTTTCAGCTCGTCGCCGGTCAGCGCACCCTTGAGCAGCTCGATGTTGCTGTAGCCACTGTTCTTCAGGGTCGCCACGGCGGATTCGTGGATGCCTTCCAGCAGCAGAATGCGGATCTTGTCCTTCTCGAGAGAAGTTCTGGCCATGGTGAAGTCCCGGTAACCTGTCAAAGGGGCGCGTATGGTACCATAGCGCGCCCCCGGTAAGACCAGTCCCCGCGCCCCGTTCGCCGGGGCGCCCATGCCAGCCCGGCGGTACCCGAAAACGAACACCCGGAGAGATGCATCGCATGAGCCAGACCGCTGTCGCAGACCTGTTCCGCCCCCTGCTGGGTGACAACCGCTGCCTGACCGACGCCGACAGTTGCCAGCGCTACGGCGTGGACTGGACCAAGGTGTGGGCGCCGGCGCCGGCGGTCGTATTGCTGCCGGAAACCGTCGAGGAAGTGCAGCAGATCGTGCGGCTGGCGAATGAACATCATGTCGCGCTGGTGCCCTCCGGTGGCCGCACCGGGCTGTCGGCGGGCGCCGTGGCGGCCAGTGGCGAAGCCGTGGTGGCCTTTGATCGCATGAACAAGGTGCTGGCGTTTGATCCCTATGACCGGGCCGTCACCGTGCAGCCGGGGGTGGTCACCCAGCAACTGCAGGAATATGCCGAGCAGCAGGGGCTGTTCTATCCGGTGGATTTCGCCTCCGCCGGCTCGTCGCAGATCGGCGGCAACATTGGCACCAACGCCGGTGGTATCAAAGTGATTCGCTACGGCATGACCCGCGACTGGATCACCGGCCTGAGAGTGGTGACCGGCAAGGGCGACCTGCTGGAGCTGAACAAGGGCCTGATCAAGAACGCCACCGGCTATGACTTCCGTCATCTGTTTATCGGCTCGGAAGGGACGCTGGGGTTTGTTGTCGAGGCCACCGTGAAACTGGCGCGCCAGCCGAAAGACCTGGCGGTGCTGGTGCTGGGCGTGCCCGGCTTCAGCGAGGTGATGAACGTGCTGCACGCCTTCCAGCAGCAGATCGACCTGACCGCGTTTGAATTCTTTTCTGATAAGGCCATGCGCCATGTGCTGGCGCATGGTGTGCCGCGCCCGTTCGACACCGAGGCGCCGTTCTACTGCCTGCTGGAATTCGAGCAGTTGTCCGAAGCTGCTGGCGACCAGGCCATGGCGGTGTTCGAGCACTGCGTGGAACAGGGCTGGGTGGTCGATGGCGTGATGAGCCAGTCGCTGACGCAACTGGAACAGTTGTGGCAACTGCGCGAGCGTATTTCCGAAAGCATTGCCCCGCACACACCATACAAGAACGATATCTCCGTGATGGTCAGCAAGGTGCCCGCGTTTGTGCAGGAAGTCGATGGCGTGGTGCAGCGCGAGTACCCGGATTTCGAGATCGTCTGGTTCGGGCATATCGGCGACGGCAACATGCACCTGAATATCCTGAAGCCTGCGGACCTGCCGAAAGAGGAATTCTTTTCCCGCTGCAATAACGTATCCAAATGGGTGTTCGAGATCGTACAGCAATATAACGGCTCGATTTCTGCCGAACACGGCGTCGGCATGACCAAGAAGCCGTATCTGCAATATTCCCGCTCGCCGGAAGAAATCGGGTACATGCGCGCCGTGAAAGCGCTGTTTGATCCGAACGGCATCATGAACCCCGGCAAACTGCTCGACTGATTCGGCAAGAGAAAAAATGATGTACGTACACAAGTGGATTGATGGCAGTGAAATCGGGCTGCCGGTAGGCAAGGCCGTCTGCGTGGGCCGCAACTATGCAGAACACGCCCGCGAGCTGGGCAACGAAGTGCCGACCGAGCCGCTGCTGTTCATCAAGCCGGCCACCGCGCTGTGCGATTTGAATGAGCCGCTGGTGCTGCCGCAGGATCGGGGTGCCGTGCATCACGAAGTGGAAATCGTCGTGCTGATCGGTGCGCCACTGACCCGTGCTTCGGTGGACGAGGCGCATGCGGCGATTGCCGGCTATGGCGTCGGCCTGGACCTGACGTTGCGTGATGTGCAGAACGCATTGAAAGAGAAAGCCCAGCCGTGGGAAAAGGCCAAGGCCTTCGACGGCGCCGCACCGGTGTCGGGGTTTGTCGAGGCGCGCGGCGTCTCCACCCGCCAGAACCTCAGCATCATGCTGGAAGTGAACGACGACGTGCGCCAGCATGGCCACAGCGGCCAGATGCTGTTCCCGATCTTTCCGCTGGTGGCAGAGATCAGCCGGCACTTCACCCTGCTGCCGGGCGATCTGGTCTACACCGGCACCCCGGCGGGTGTCGGACCACTGGCCAGCGGCGACAGGCTGGTGGTGAAGCTGGGGAATTTTCTTGCAGTGCGCACATCAGTGGCCTGATGGCCCGGTGCGCTGACAGACCAGGGAGGTCTTCCATGCGTGCCATGGTAATACTGATGCTGGCGGCCAGTGCCGTTGCACAGGCGGAAACAGAGGTATCTTCGGACGGCAACAACCCCGCTATCCTGCGCGTGACCGAACACCAGACGGAAGAAGGTCGTGTCGTGGTGCAGCGCACCGTGCTGATCTATGACCGAGAGGCCAATCCGCATGTGGTCAATCAGCGCTTCCTGAAAGACGGTGACCACTACCGCGTCCTGCCGGATTCATTGTCCGAAACAGAAGTCGCGATTGGTGAAGCCCTCTGCGCCGCTGAGGGAAGCCACTACGTGACCCACCTCAGCGACGTGCGTATTTCGCCTGGCACCGTGCAGGCACTGCTCTGTGAGTATGACCGGCCGTAGCAGAGCGGCACTCAAAGATACTTTTTCAACACCCTGTCAGTACCGCTCCACGCCCTGCGCCGTGCCCAGCAACACCACGTCCGCCGGCCGCAGCGCGAACAGCCCGTTGGTGACCACGCCGGTAATGTTGTTGAGCTGTTCTTCCAGCTTCAGCGGCCGCGACATATCCAGGTTGTGCACATCGAGGATGATGTTGCCGTTGTCGGTGACAAACCCTTCGCGGTACTTCGGTTGCCCGCCCAGGCCGGCCAGCCGGCGGGCGACGTAGGAGCGCGCCATCGGGATCACTTCCACCGGCAGCGGGAAGGCACCCAGGCGCTCCACGCGCTTGCTGCCATCGGCTATACAGATGAACTGATCGGCCACGGCCGCCACGATCTTCTCGCGCGTCAGTGCGCCGCCGCCGCCCTTGATCATCTCGCGGTGCGGGTTCACCTCGTCGGCGCCGTCCACGTACACCGGCAGTGCATCGACACTGTTCAGCTCCAGCACCTCGATGCCGTGTTGGCGCAGGCGCTCGGCGGTGGCGTCCGAACTGGCCACGGCGCCACGGATGCGATCCTTCAGGGTGGCGAGGGCATCAATGAAGTAGTTGGCGGTACTGCCGGTGCCGACGCCGACCACGGTGCCGGGTTCGATATAGGCCAGCGCGGCAACTGCTGCGGCCTTCTTCATAGCGTTCTGGTCCATGATGCGTCCTGTGCTGTGCAAACCGGGGCAGGCAGTATAACAAGCAGCCTCAATGCTGGCTCGCGGCACTGCCGGGGCTGGCGGGAGCGTGGACGCTGACGCGGCGCCCCCGTACCATTGTCGCTTTCCGCCTGCCAACCGCTGCTGACTGAGTCCCCGATGCCTGACCGTTACGTCAAGAAGATCCTCCAGGCCCGCGTCTACGACGTGGCCATCGAGAGCCCGCTGGACGATGCGCCGCTGATTTCCCGCCGCATCGGCAACCGCGTGCTGCTCAAGCGCGAGGATCTGCAGCCGGTGTTCTCGTTCAAGCTGCGCGGCGCTTACAACATGATCTCGCGGCTGTCGCCGGAGGCCCGCGAGCGTGGCGTCATCTGTGCCTCGGCCGGCAACCATGCCCAGGGTGTGGCGCTGGCCGCCAAGGCGCTGGGGCTGAAGGCGGTGATCGTGATGCCGCGCACCACGCCCGACATCAAGGTGCGTTCCGTGCGCGAGCACGGCGGCAAGGCGGTGCTGTTTGGAGACAGCTTTGATGAAGCGCTGGCCCATGCGCGTGAGTTGCAGGAGAAAGAGCAGCTCACCTTCGTGCACCCCTACGACGATCCGGACGTGATCGCCGGCCAGGGCACCATCGGCATGGAAATCCTGCGCCAGCAGACCGCCCCGCTGGATGCCGTGTTCCTGCCGGTGGGCGGCGGCGGCCTGGCTGCCGGCGTGGCGGCCTACATCAAATATGTGCGACCGGAAGTGCGCATCATTGCGGTGGAGCCGGAAGATGCTGCCTGCCTGAAGGCTGCGATGGAGAAAAAGCGCCGGGTTGAACTGCCGGAAGTGGGCCTGTTTGCCGATGGTGTGGCGGTCCGCCAGATCGGCAAGGAAACCTTTCGCGTACTGCGCCAGTGCGTCGATGAAGTGATCACCTGCACGACGGATGAAATCTGCGCGGCCATCAAGGATTCCTTCGAGGATACCCGCTCGATTGCCGAACCGGCCGGCGCCCTGGCGCTGGCCGGCCTGAAGAAATGGGTGCAGGCGAATGATGTGCAGGGACAGACGCTGGTGGCTGTGCACAGTGGCGCCAACGTGAACTTCGACCGTCTGCGGCATATCGCCGAACGTGCCGAGTTGGGTGAGCAGCGCGAAGCCATCCTGGCGGTGACCATTCCCGAACGCCCGGGCAGCTTCCGTCAGTTCTGCCAGACCCTCGGGCGGCGCGCGATCACCGAATTCAATTACCGTTACCGCGATGCCTCCGCGGCCACCGTGTTTGTCGGCGTGCAGATTCGCCCCGGCACCGACGATCTGCCATCACTGATCGAGGCGCTGGAGGAAAAAGGGTATCCGGTGCTGGACATGACCCAGAACGAAATGGCCAAGCTGCATATCCGCTACATGGTCGGTGGCCATACGCCGGTGACCGATACCAGTGAAGCGCTGTACCGGGTGGAATTCCCGGAGCGGCCCGGCGCCCTGCTGAAGTTTCTGATGTCGCTGGGTGGGCGCTGGAATATCAGTCTGTTCCACTACCGCAACCATGGTGCCGCCTACGGGCGAGTGCTGGTCGGCTTCCAGGTGCCCAAAGGCGAGCGCAAGTTGCTCAAGAAGGATCTTCAGGCAGTTCCCTACCCCATGGTCGAGGAATCGGATAACCCGGCCTACCGCCTTTTCCTTAGCTGAACGTATGTACAGTTATGGTGCATGGATAAAGTGAATCCTCAGCGTTTACAGATAACCCATTGACTTTTGGTGCCCAATTGTTCATTTTTTGAACTCGTTCCGGCTTGGTCCGTCACAAGTCGGTAATGTGGCACTTTCGTTGCTTTCCACCTTTTTTGCTGATGCCGCTTCGGTATCAGGTTTCGGGCCATGCGAGGGAACTTGCGTGGCGCCTGTTGTCATTACATTGGCCGTTGCAGAGATCTTTGGATCTGGCTGGGGAAGAAGAGTTACAGGAAATGAAGAAAAAACCGGATGCATTAGTACTGTTGGCAGTGATTTTCGGGCTGGGCGTTCTCGTCAGCAGCCTGACTTATGGGGGAAATGAGGCGCGCCTGGACCAGATGGCCGCCAGTGCCGGGGTTAAAACGGTTGATGTGAGCCGCTGAGCGATACAGCCAGCGGTCTCAGTCCGTTACCACGCTGTCCATCGGAATATCCCACTCTGCCGCTTCCAGGCGTTCGACGCGCTGGAACTGATAGGCCGTGCCCAGCAGTTGCGGGTGGCGCGGCCGTGCCTTGAGTTTTGCCAGCGTGCGGTCATAGAAGCCGCCCCCCATCCCCAGACGCTGCCCGGCGTCGTCGAAGGCTACCAGTGGCATCAGAATTACATCCAGCGTCCATTCCGCAGGTCGTCTGCCGCGCAGGGCCGGTTCGGGAATGCCGAAGCGGTTGCGTGCCATGGGTTGCCCCGGGCGCCAGGGAGCGAAACGCAGCAGGCCGGGATAGACCGGATCCAGCACCGGCAGAAAGAACTGCCATCGGTGGCCGCGCCGGTATTGCAGCAGGCTGCCCGGGTCAATTTCACCGTCATTGGGCAGATACAGGGCGATGCGGCGTGCGTGACGCAGCGACGGGTGCGCGGCGAGATGGCGGCCCAGGCGCTGGCTGGCCTGCCGTCGCTGGCCCGCTGACAATGCCCGGCGCCGGGCGCGCAGGCTGCGGCGCAGGGTGCGGCGACGGGCAAGGAAATCCTGATCAGAGTCGGACACCGGAATATTCCGTGAAGTCAGGATGACGAAAGAAGAGGTGCTCCCCGATTGTGCCGCTGCTGTGGCTTGGCCCTTGAACCCTGCGGTTCAAGGCGGAGGCGTCATGCGATGCTTCAGGCTTTCCGTCGCAACGGACATGCACACAGCACCACCGTATTCGCCCCCAGGGTTTAAAGCATCGGCTCAGGGACATCGCCTTGCTGGCGAGCACACCAGGGAACACGAGAAGGATTATATCAGCTTCCCGGGGGCGTCTACGAGGGATGAACAGGGTATGAAAGAGGCCTTTTTACACGCGAAAACGCTTGACGTTGACGCGCGGGAGGTTATACGTGCCGGCGTCAGGCCTGTGTGTCACGCAGCCGCTGGTGGGCGCTGATTTCATCGTCCACTTTGCGCAGCAGGCGTGACAGCCGGTCGCTGGTGTCAGTGCGGTTGTCCAGCGCGGTGGAGGTCTGCAGCAATTCATGTGACAGGTTCAGGGCGGCCATCACGGCGATGCGTTCCAGGCCAACCACGTTGGCGTCGCGGACTTCGCGCATGCGGTCGTCAAGAAAACGTGCCGCGCGAATCAGGTTTTCGCGCTCGCCCGGCGGGCAGGCCACGCGATATTCCTTTTCCAGCAGGTGCACGACCACCGAGGCGCTGTCGTTCATTATTCCTGCTCCAGGGATTTCAGGCGGGAGATGATGGCCTCGACCTTGGCCTTGGCCACATCGTTTTTCTTCAGCAGCTGGGCGCGCTCTTCCATCAGCCGCAACTCGCGGGTATGCAGGGTCTGGTTCTCTTCGCGCAAGCGGGCACTGATGCCCAGCAGCTCTTCCACGCGGGCTTCCAGTTGCCGTAATTGTTCGTCCGATTTCATGGCAAAATGCGCACAGTTCACCTAAGGTAAGCCCCGTCCCCGGAGGCTGCCAGCCTGGCCTGTAGCGGCCGGGCGAAAGCGTTTAGGAACCTCTGAATAATTCCCCGGTGGTTCTGGCTTTCCGGGCGGCACCTGATCAAGGCGCGACTTCGAAGGCATAGCGGGCTACGTCGAGAAGTCGCAACGCGGAGCAGGTGCCGCCCGGAAAGCCCCGCAGGGCGGGCGCTACAGCACGCATTAGCCGCGTTGCGTCGCTTGACAAGGGCTACGGCCATTGCCGGCGCGCCGCGCCTTGCTACTGCATGCTGTAGCGCCCGCAGAACCACCGGGGAATTATTCAGAGGTTCCTTAACAGGCCCTGAAACCCGCTTGTACTATAGAGAGAGCCCCAGACAGGGTCAACGCGCCCCGATTCGCGGCCTTCTCACCCGATTGATGGAACCTTTCCCATGCCCGCAACCACCGCAGAGTATTTCGAACCGCTGGCCGATGCGCTGGCCACGGCCGGGGTGCGACACAGCCCCTCGGAACTGCATGGCGTCATCTGCGGCCTGCTGAGCACCGGTCTCGGCAGCCAGGACGCCGAACTGCTCGGCGTCCTGGCTGCCCACACAGAAATGACAGGCCAGTGGCCGGCAGCGGCCAGTGAGGCGTTGCTGGCGGTGCGCGATCTGGCGCGCGAGGCCTATACCGGCGAAGACATGGAACTGGCGCTGCTGTTGCCGGAAGATGACGAAGAGCTGGGCAATCGCGTGGCGGCGCTCGCACAGTGGTGCGAAGGGTTCCTGGTGGGCTTCGGCACCGGCAGTGCCGGCACCCGCGATGTCGACCTGGCGCCGGGCTTGCAGGAAGCACTGTCGGACATCGCCGCCATCAGCCAGGTGGGCCTGCCGGAAGACAGCAGCGATGAAGAGGAAGCGATGTTCGAGCAAGTGGCCGAGCACTGCCGCATGGCGGCGATGATGGTGTTTACGGAGCTGGCGCTGACCCACCGCGCCGCCAGCGCGCCACAGGGCAAGCCCCCGGTACAGCATTGAAAGTGGAGCCAGCATGTCGATAACGCGTCAGGAATTCGCCCGTCGGCGCCGTACGCTGATGGCGCAGATGGAAGATAACAGTATTGCCATTCTGTCGGCCGCGCCGGAGCGTACCCGCAACCGGGACGTGGAGCACCCCTACCGCCAGGACAGTGACTTCTGGTATCTGTCCGGTTTCCCCGAGCCGGCGGCGGTGATGGCGCTGATCCCCGGTCGCGAGCACGGCGAGTTCGTGCTGTTCTGCCGCGAGCGCGACCGCGCCATGGAAATCTGGAATGGCTATCGTGCCGGGCCGGAAGGTGCCGTGGAAAAATACGGTGCCGACGATGCTTTCCCGATCAGCGATATCGACGAAATCCTGCCGGGCCTGATAGAAGGCCGCGAGCGCGTTTATTACGACCTGGGCCGTGATCCGGAGTTTGATCGTCAGGTAATGGGCTGGGTCAACAGTATCCGCGCCCGCGTGCGCACGGGCGCGCACCCGCCGGGCGAATTCCTGGCGCTGACACATCTGCTGCACGACATGCGTCTGTATAAAAGCGCGGCCGAGCTGAAAGTGATGCGCCGCGCCGGTGAAATTGCTGCCGGTGCCCATGTGCGTGCCATGCGTGCCGTGCGGCCGGGCATGTACGAATACCAGCTTGAAGCCGAATACCTGCACGAATTCATGCTGCACGGGGCGCGCTCGCCGGCCTATCCGTCAATTGTCGGTGGCGGCGCCAACGGCTGCATCCTGCACTACATCGAGAACAGCGAGAAACTGCGCGACGGCGACCTGGTACTGGTCGACGCCGGTTGCGAATACCACAGCTACGCCAGCGATATTACCCGCACGTTCCCGGTCAATGGCCGTTTCAGCCGCGAGCAGCAGGCGCTGTACGAAGTGGTGCTGGCCTCGCAGTACGAAGCCATCAACGCCGTCAAGCCAGGCAACCACTGGAACGCTTTCCACGAAGCTGCGTTGAAAGTGCTGACGCAGGGGCTGGTGGACCTCGGCCTGTTGAAAGGTGAAGTCAACGAACTGATCGAAACAGAAGCCTACCGGCCCTTCTTCATGCACCGCACCGGCCACTGGCTGGGGCTGGATGTGCACGATGTTGGTGACTACAAGGTGCATGACCAGTGGCGCGTGCTGGAGCCGGGCATGGTTGTCACGGTCGAGCCGGGCCTGTACATCGCGCCGGATGACACCAGCGTCGACGTACGCTGGCGTGGTATCGGCACCCGTATCGAGGACGATGTCGCCGTGACGCGCGACGGCTTTGATGTGCTGACCCGCGACGTCCCGAAAGACGTGGCCGATATCGAAGCCCTGATGAACGAGGCGCGTCAGAGCGCATGAGCACTCCCTCGCACAGCCCGGTGATCATCGTTGGCGGCGGCATGGCCGGCCTGGCGCTCGCACTGTTGCTGCGTCATCACGGCCAGCCTGGTGTCACCCTGATTGAAGCCGTGACACTGGCCGACAATGGCGACCCGCTGACGCCGAGTTTCGATGCACGCAGCACGGCGCTGTCCGCCGGCAGCCTGAATATTCTTGAACGTCTGGGCCTGGTGGCACCGCTGCTGGCCCAGGCGGCGGCCATTGATATCGTCGATGTGTCCCGCCGGGGCCGGCTGGGTCACGCCCGCATGGTCGCGGCGGAAGAAAAGCTGCCCCGGCTCGGCGCCGTGGTGGAGAACCGCTGGCTGGGCCGGGTGCTGCTGGATGCGGCGGCGGCTGACCAGGGGATTGAGGTGATTGCACCGATGCAGGTGCAAAGTGTGCGGCGGCTGACGTCAGGCTATCAGGTCGCCCTGCCGGACCGGGAGCTCACCTGTGACCTGCTGGTGGCGGCGGACGGCGCCCACTCCCGGGTGCGCGAATGGCTCGGCATCCCGGCCCACCATGACGACACCGGCCACGACGCCCTGATCGCCAATATCGGCCTCAGCCGCCCGCACCAGGGCATCGCCTGGGAGCGGTTCCTCGACACCGGCCCGCTGGCGCTGCTGCCGCTGACTGGCGAGCGCATGGCGCTGGTCTGGACCGGCACGCGTGCGCACATCGACCGGCTGGCGGCGCTGCCGCAGGACGCGTTTCTCGACGCGTTGCATGACGCCTTCGGCGAAGACCGCCTCGGCGCCTTCACGCACATGGGCGAACGCCAGCGTTATCCGTTGGTGCTGACGCACGCCAGCGCCCAGGCCGTTCCGCATGCCGTGGTAGTGGGCAATGCCGCCCACAGCCTGCACCCGGTGGCCGGGCAGGGTTTCAACCTGACGTTGCGCGATCTGGCGCTGCTGGCGCACACCCTGGGCGGGATCAATGCGCCGGGCGACCTGTCGGTGTTGAATCGCTACGTGACGGCTCGTACTGCTGACCAGGCGCTGGTCAGCCAGGCGTCGCGCTGGGTACCGGAGCTGTTCCGGGTACGTTTCGGGCCGTTCGCACACACCCGCCAGCTGGGGCTGGTGGCACTGGATCTGTGGCCGGGGCTGCGCAGCGCCTTCGCGGCCCGAGCGATGGGATTGGCACATGGCCAGTAATACCGAACGGGACATTCTGATCATCGGTGGCGGCATGGCCGGCGGCTTGCTGGCCGGTGCACTGATCGGCAGCGGCTGGCGCGTCACGCTGCTGGATGCCGCCACGACCCCGATCATGCCGGACGGTCTGGGCCGCCCACGCGTGTCCGCCCTGACTGAAGCCAGCCAGCAGATGCTGGCGCGCACCGGTGCCTGGGCCATGTTGCCGCCGGCGCGAGTGCAGCCCTATCAGGACATGCAGGTCTGGGATGGCGACGGCACCGGCGAAGTGCATTTCAATGCCGCTGAAGTCGGCGCCGAGGCCCTGGGCTGGATCGTCGAAAACGACGCGGTGGTGGCCGCGCAATACCAGGCCGTGACGGCTGCTGGCGATGTGCAATGGCTCACTGGCGCACCTGTGCAGAACATACGCCGCGAGCAGGATCTCTGGCAGGTCATGCTGGCGGACGGCAGGGTTTTCAGCGCGCCGATGCTGGTCGGTGCCGACGGCGCCCGCTCCGGCGTGCGCGACACGCTGGGCATCCCCGGCGCACACCAGGATACCGGCCACGTAGCCATCGTCGGCACGGTGCAGATGGCGCTGCCCCATGACGGCTGTGCCCGACAGCGCTTTATCCATACCGGCCCGCTGGCGCTGCTGCCGCTGTTCGGTGATGGCCACCAGTGTTCCATCGTCTGGTCGGTGTGGGCGGCGGAAGCCGAACGACTGATGGCGCTGGGGGAGGACGCCTTCAATGAGGCTCTGACCCAGGCCAGCCAGGGCTGTCGCGGTGCACTGCGCATGCTCGGCCCGCGTGCGGCTTTTCCGATCCGCGAGCTGCATGCCAGCGACTACGTGCGCGACGGCGCCGCGCTGATCGGCGATGCGGCCCATGTGGTGCACCCCCTCGCCGGCCAGGGCATCAACCTTGGCATGCTCGATGCCGCTGTGCTGGCGGAAGAATTCACCCGCGCCCGTGAGCGCGGCCTGCCCTTTTACCATCCCGCCGCCCTCGCCCGTTACCAGCGTCGGCGGCGCGGCCACAACGCGCTGATGCTCAATGCCCTGCGCGGTTTCAAAGTGCTGTTCGAGCAGCCGTCGCTGGAAGTGCGGTTGCTGCGCAACGTTGGTATGAACCTCGTCAACCGGGCGGCGCCGGTGAAACGGCTTCTGGCGCAGCAGGCGCTGGGGCGTAGCGGTGATATGCCGGCGCTGGCGCGGCGCTAGGGGCTGGCAAGGGCGTATTCGTTTCTTGGGTTGGGAAAGGGAAAGAGTTATGTCAGGGATGAATCTTTGCAAGACCGCCTTTTGCGCGGCCGGAGCCTTCTTCATGGGGCTGTTGGCTGCCTGCGGCGACCTCGAAGACGAGCCTTCTACGGAGACGCCTCTCTCCGCATCAGGCAGGCCATTTCAGTTTGTGCCACCACAAGAGCGGCTGGAAAGTAATGCTGTGCCGCTACGGGTCTATCCTACGGGTGGAAAACTCTGGCTTGTCTACAGGCAGGAAGAGATCAGCCTGCTGTACTCCAGCGAAGACGATGGCCATACGCAGCAGCTTTCAGGCCTGCCTGCTGTCAGGACGATCAAGCATGTACGCTTCGGTCCGGAAGGAAAGAATGGCCTGGTGTTTGATGGCGAGGCAAACGTCTACCGTACCATGGATGGTGGAGAAAACTGGAGCCGGCAGCATATTTTTCCGTCGCAGGACGATGTCTGGTTGACGATGGCGCAGATGTCGGGCGATCTCGGGCACGGTGCCCTGATTGCGGATTGCAGATTTTACGTGACGAAAGACGGCGCACACACCTGGCAGGAAATACGGATTGGCACACAGGCCAATAGCTATGATTACTGCGTTAAGGATGTCATGTTCTCGGAAGATATGGTGCCGTTGTGGGCCAAGGTCTGGCGCTCTGGCCTGACTAAGGGTGATGAGCTTTTGCAACATGACGGACAGGGATGGCTCTTTCGATGTTTCCAGGTCGGGTTGCCGCTTCTTCGCGCGAGGACAGAATGTAGTGAAATAACCTTGCCGGAAGAGGTGGTCGAGTATTTCGGCGATAAGGACTCTGTATCACTACCATTTCAGGATTTATCTGCTGCGCTGATGGCTGGCCAATCTTCTTTCCCGCTTGATGACGCCTGGCTGGCTTCCCCGGGATTGGTGCACAGTGAAAAGGATGACGGACGCATCTGGTTTTTTGGCGGCGTGGTTACGGCCTATACGGACGATAACGGGATGCAATGGCGTGTTACCCGATATGCTGTCGAGCCCTGGCTATCTCCTGGTGTCGAGATAAATGGACGGCACATCGGAAAGATGCCGATTCAATCCAATATTTTGATCAAAGGTTCGGACCGGACCGGTTGGGAAACCATTGACACGGATGTGGGTGAAATCCTGGATATCGTCCCGGCAAGTGCGGGGGTTCTGCTCGCTGCCGGGGAAGGTGTCTATCTTTCCGATGACGACGGTGCAACCTGGAAGCGTTTGCCGTCATTGCAAGGAACTCGTTTTTTCAAGACTGCTTCCCGGAATCTGTGGCTGGCGGGTGCTGAAAGCGCTTACTTCAGCAGTGACGGCGGCACCAGCTGGGTGACGGCGCAGGTGCCCGAGCTGTATCGGGGTCTGGAGTGTGCCGATATATGTCTTGGGGCGGATTGGGACGGCAACCTCATTCGGGTGTGGCCGGAGAACGGCAAGTTGACAGTAGCTCAAACACTTGTCTGGCCTGATGCAGACCCAGTGGGCTGGGGGGATGTGTGGATGTCTGCCGCTCACGCCACAATCGTGTTTCTTGCCGAGGATACCTTGCGAATGAAACTGTCGTTCGATGGTGGCGAATCCTGGGAGACCCATGACACTAAAGGCAGGTCGGAAGATTACTGGGAGCATGTGCATGAATCCCCCGATGCGAACCTGTTACTGATTAGCCGCGAAAACAAGGTGGTGTTTGTTGGCAGAAAAGGTGGCGCTGGCGAGGCGAGCACACCAACAGATGAGTATATTGACGATGTGTGCTGGCTGAACGAAGGGCTGGTTCTGCTTTACATTTATCGTTTGGATCAGGCAGAACATCACGTGATCTATTCTGATGATTACGGCGAGAGTTGGCATCATGCTGCCGTCCCGGCAGAAGCCTGTCGGAATGGCAAGCCCACTGCGGTTTTCAAGCTTTAGTGAGAAATTAACCAGCAAGATCTCTATGTTGGCCTGACTGCCTCTTGGTGGTGCTGGGGTGGGCTGCCCTGATGTTCATTTCCATGACGTTATTCAGGCAGTTGTGCAGGATACAGACAGGAGCCAGGGATGATGCAACGAATAGGGCATCGCTACCGCGATAGCGAAACAGGGCAGACGCTGGATGTCTGGTTTCCACAAACCGGTCGCCGTGCGCGCGGCTGCCTGGCGGAAAAAGTGGGGTTGATCACTGCCGATGACGTGGAACTGCCGCTGCCGGAATACGACCAGCCCCCTGCTTCAACCGAAGACGCCTGGTTGCGGTTACACCTGTTGTCCGAATGCCAGGCCAAGCCCAACGACATCAATCTTGAGGGTCTGTTCGGGTTGCTGACCAACGTCGCCTGGACCTCGGCGGGCCCGGTGCTGCCGGAGCGTGTCGAGGCATTGCGTGAGGCGCTGGCGCAGCACCATGCGACCGTGCAGGTCTCCTCCATCGACAAGTTCCCGCGCATGACGGATTACGTCGTGCCGCCTGGCGTGCGCATCGCAGACGCCGAGCGGGTGCGGCTTGGTGCACATCTGGCGCCGGGGACGACGGTGATGCATGAGGGCTTCGTCAACTTCAATGCCGGTACGCTGGGGCCGTCGATGGTCGAAGGGCGTATCACTGCCGGTGTGGTGGTGGGGGCGCACTCGGACATTGGCGCCGGCGCGTCGATCATGGGCACGCTGTCCGGGGGCGGGAAAAACCGCACCCGCATTGGCGAGCGCTGCCTGCTGGGCGCCAATGCCGGCACGGGCATTTCCCTGGGTGACGAATGCATCGTGGAGGCGGGCCTTTATCTCACTGCGGGCACCAAGGTGACGATGCCGGATGGTTCGGTGGTGGCGGCACGGGCCTTGTCGGGTGAGCCGGGCTGGTTGTACCGGCGCAATAGCCGCAGTGGCGCGGTGGAGGCGATCCGGACGGGCGCTGACCGTTGGGGTGGATTGAACGCTGCATTGCACACTCCGTGACAGAGAAACCCTGCGAGGTTGATCCTTCTGCGTTTATATGTACTTTTCGTTGTACTTAATATTGTGCGGAATGGCGTCATGGCTGATTTCAGGATTGATGAGGATATTCGCTCTTTATCCGAGTTCCGGGCAGGGGTAGCGGGCTTCGTAAAGCAAGTCCAGGAGACCGGGCGGCCTCTGGTGCTGACGCAACATGGCAGGGGTGTCGCGGTGTTGTTGGGTGCCCACGAGTTTGCGGCGATGCAGGAACGGCTGGCGTTGCTGGAAGATATATACAGGGCAGAGCAGGACATCGCGGCAGGCAAGGGGGTGGCGCACGAGGAGGCGCGCCGTCGACTGCTGGGGAAATAACCGGGTTTCAATCCTGCGGGCATCTCTTGATGCCGTTCGGCACCTACAGTACTTATCGCATGGCATGGAAACCCTCACCGGCTTGCCTTGCATGTGCGGCCTCTCCCCCGGATAATGCGAATCATTCTTGAATGAATTTCATTTCTGTGACATCCCCCAGGAGATCGCTTCATGAGTCCATGGCTGAAAGGTGGAATGCTGGCGCTTGCCGCGCTGGCGATCAGTGCGTGCAGTGAGCCGGACGACACGCGCGAAGTGGTGGTCTACACCTCTCGCGGCGACCATCTGGTGAAACCCGTGTTCGATGCCTTCACAGCGGACACCGGCATCAAGGTGAGCTATATCACCGACAACGATGCAGCCCTGCTGACGCGCCTGGAAGCCGAGGGCAGCAACAGCCCGGCGGACATGCTGATCACCGTGGACGCCGGCAACCTCTGGCAGGCCGCCGAGCGTGGCCTGTTGCAACCGGTGCATGACGACACCCTGAAAGCCTCGGTGCCGGCCAACCTGCGTGACTCGCAGGACCGCTGGTACGGCCTGTCGGTGCGGGCGCGCACCATTGTCTATTCCACCGAGCGGGTGAACCCGGACGAATTGTCCACTTACGAAGCGCTGGCGGATGAACAGTGGCGCGGCCGGCTGTGCCTGCGCACCTCGAAGAAGGTCTACAACCAGTCGCTGGTGGCGACCATGATCGAGCGCCTGGGTGAGGCGCGCACCGAGGAAATCGTCCGGGGCTGGGTGGATAACCTGGCCACGGATGTGTTCGCCAATGACAACGCCGTGATGGAAGCCATTGTTGCGGGCCAGTGTGACGTGGGCATCGTCAACACCTACTATTTCGGCCGCATGCAGCGCGACAATCCCGACATGCCGCTGAAACTGTTCTGGGCCAACCAGGGCGAAGGCGAGAGCGGCATGCATGTTAATATCTCCGGCGCCGGTGTCACCGCCCATGCGCCGCACCCGGAAGAGGCGAAAGCCCTGCTGGTGTGGATGTCGCAGGAAGCCTCGCAGCGCGTGCTGGCCGACGGCAACATGGAATTCCCGGTGAACCCGGACGTCAGCCCGGCGCCGGCCGTGGCCGCCTGGGGTGAATTCCGCGCCGATGACCTGAATGTGGAAGTGGCCGGCCGCCGTCAGGTGGAAGCCGTGAAACTGATGGACCGCGCCGGCTATCGCTGAGGCGGCCCGCACGTTCAATGAACCCCTGCTGCACGGGCGCCCTCGGGCGCCCGTTGCTGCGCAACAGGAACCCTCACCCGCAATGACCGCCCTGCCCTGCCTGCCGTTACATTGCCGGGAGCGCCCGCGTTAATGGGCCTGCTCGCGCAAACCCGTCCGCGCCGGCTGCGGCGCCCGGACCTGCCGGTGCTCGCGGTGCTGGCTGTGGCGGCAGCAGTGCTGATGCCGATCCTGGTGCTGGCGCTGTCCTGGCTCGGGGACGAATCAGAGGTATGGCAGCACCTGGCACAGACGGTGCTCACGGACCTGGTGCTGAACACCCTGCTGCTGGTGGTCGGCGTGAGTGCCGGCGTGCTGCTGCTGGGTATCAGCCTGGCGTGGATGGTGTCGGCGCTGGAATTTCCCGGGCGGCGTTTTTTCGATTGGGCGCTGTTCCTGCCGTTGGCTGTGCCCGCCTATGTGCTGGCGTTCGTGGCGCTGGATACCTTTGACTATGCCGGCCCGGTGCAGCGCTTTCTGCGCGAGGCGGTGCCGGCGTTCAGCGGCGGCAGCGCCCGGCGTCCCTGGCTGGTGATCCTGACGCTGTCGCTGGTGTTCTATCCCTACGTCTACATGCTTGCCCGCACCGCCTTCATGGCGCAGGGCCGTACCTTGATGGAACAGGCGCGCATTCTCGGGCTTGGCCCCTATGCGGCGTTCTGGCGTGTGGCACTGCCGATGGCGCGGCCGGCGATCGCGGCGGGTCTGGCGCTGGCGCTGATGGAAACGCTGGCGGATTTTGGCGCGGTGGCGGTGTTCAACTACGACACCTTTACCACCGCGATCTATAAGAGCTGGTATGGCCTGTTCAACCTCAACGCGGCGGCGCAGCTGGCGTCGCTGTTGCTGGTGTTCGTCTTGCTGACCCTGGCGCTGGAGCGGATGGGTCGTGGCCGCGCACGGTTTGAGCCACAGGGCGCACGCCAGGCGCATCGCGTGCGTCCACGCGGCTTCATTCCCTGGCTGCTGACATTATTTGCCGGCAGTGTGTTCCTGCTGGCGTTCGCCCTGCCTGTCGGGCGGCTGGTGTACTGGGTGTTCGACAGCGCCTGGCGTGATCTGGATGCGCGCTATTGGGGCCTGATCTGGCGCACGCTGGTACTGGGCAGCGGCGCGGCGCTGGTAACGGTGACGCTGGCGCTGTTGCTGGGCTATGTGCGCCGCACGCGCCAGCACCGGCTGCTGCATGTGGCGGTGCGGGGCGCCACAGTGGGCTACGCGATGCCGGGGTCGGTGCTGGCGGTGGGCATTGTGCTCAGTTTTGCCGCGATAGATCGTTTTCTCACACAGACTTTCGGTGTCGGGCAGGTGCTGATGGGCGGCCTGCTGGCGTTGCAGATGGCGTATGTGGTGCGTTTTCTGGCGGTGGCCTTCGGGCCGGTGGAAACCGCATTCGAGCGGGTGCGCCCGCGCCTGATCGATGCCGCGCGGACCCTCGGTGCCAGCCCGGCAGAGACCGTACGACGCATTTATCTGCCGCTGCTGACGCCTGGTGTGCTGACCGCGTTGCTGCTGGTGCTGATTGATGTGATGAAAGAAATGCCCGCCACGCTGCTGCTGCGTCCGTTCGGCTGGGACACGCTGTCGGTGCGGATTTATGAGATGACCGCCGAGGGCGAGTGGGCCCGCGCGGCACTGCCCTCCCTGAGCCTGATCCTGGCCGGCTTATTACCCGTTTATTTGCTGATGCGGCGAACGCGCGTGCACTGATTCGCTGTTTTACAGATTCTTACTCTCCCGTTACATGGCAGATACGCTATTTAACAAAGCACCGCAGACGTGCGCGCCTGCCTCTGCCACGCTCCTGAACCTTCACACCCCGATCACATTTCCGGGGTGTCGGGGTGGTTCCGATTACATCCGGTCACCATCGAATAACAATTATCAGGAGCAGTACGCATGTCTGCATCACGTCGATATGGCCGTCTGGCCTGCTGTACGGGTGGTTTGTTGTTGAGCGTCATGATCACAGCCCAGGCCAACATGGGTAATACCGCCACCACCTACGGCGTTCTTCCTACCGATATCGCTTCCGCTCAGGCACTTTCCCTGTTCAACAGTCAGGTGTCTGCCACGTATTACAACCCGGCCTACCTTGCCGCCGACACGCGCGGCGAGCTGACTGGCGGCCTATTTCACGCTGATCACGAATTGCGGGTGAACAGCCAGGGCGGTCCGCAGCCGATAGTCCGTGCCGGCGGTGATGTGCTGGAGGACGATCCCTCACAGCAGGTGCTGATCGGCATGAAAACCAACCTCACCTCGCTGACGCGTTACGACCGGCCGTTGTATCTCGGTTTCATGGCGGGTGTGGAAAAGTACGGCAAGGAAATGATGGCCTTCAATTCGCAGACGTCGCAGGAAGGCCAGTTCTTCAACTACGGGCGCCAGCCACTGTTCCTGAATATCGGCGGCGCCATGCAGCTCTGGCGCGGTATCGATGTGGGTGTGTCGGCACGCGTCACCCTGCATTCCTCTGCTGACCTGAGCGCGCGCACTGATCTGGCGGGCAACACCCAGTATGAAGCGCTGTCGGTGGAGGCCAAGCCCGTGTTCCGCCCGATTGTCGGCGTCAACATCAACTGGGGTGAAACCCTGTGTTCGCAAACGGATTGCTGGCTCGACAATCTGGAAACTGCGTTTTCCTATCGCGGTTACTCCAATACGCACACCAGCGTCAAAGCCAACACCGTCATTCCCGGCACCATTCCGTCGCCGGGCCTGACGCTGGCGATCAAGACGCTGGATTCCTTCCAGCCGGAAATCATTGCCGCCGGTGTGCAGTACCGTTTCGGGCGCGCGCGGGTCGGCTTTACCGGCGAAATACAGCGCTGGTCGCGGCTGGAAGACGAATTCGAGCGTGACACATTGAAAGACCAGGCCAACCTGTCGTTCCGCGATATCTTTATTCCGCGTCTGGGTGCCGAGTTCCAGGTGAATGATATTTTCTCCGTCACCACAGGTGTGGCGTATGAGAAATCAGCACTGAAAAGCGACCGCTCGCTGGATGTGAATTATCTCGATAACGACCGTCTTGTCGTCGGCCTGGGTGTCAGCGCCGAATTCAAGAACGCACCGATTCTGGCCTATCCGGTACGCCTGGATGTGGGCTACCAGTACCACCATCTGCGCGACCGTGACTTCGATCTGGTCTCCAGTGACCCGAACGTGACGACCAACCCGTATGAAACCGTGACCGCCGATGGCGAAGTCCACGTGTTCAGCGGTTCCATCACGCTGAAATTCTGATGGCGCGCATCGAGGAGCCTGTTATGACAAAGCACAGCATACGCTGCGCCGCGTTGCTCGCGGCAACATTGCTGGTCAGCGCCTGTGGTGGCGGCAGCACGCAGCGCACCAGCACAGACAACTGGGACCATGCCCGGCTGGAATACAGCTTTCCCTATGACACGCAACAGGAAGTGTCCACCCGCGCGCCGGTGGCACTGCGTTTCTCGGACGCACTGACCGACACCGCGCCGGGTGATGCCGTACAGATTCTGGACGCGGCGGATCAACCCGTGGCATTCACCGCCGACACCGTGGACGACGGACGCAGCCTGGTGCTGACGCCGCTGAACCCGCTCGATCCGGCGGCGGCCTATCGCATCGTGCTTGGCACGTTGAACACCAGCGCAGGCGAGGCACGCGTACCGGCGGAGGGCATCCATTTCCGTACCCGGGCGGCTATCCGTGGCGGACGTGACGCGATGACGGTGACGCCGGATGACAGCGGCGGCTTTGTGATCAATCGGGTTATTCCCGATGGTGATGTACTGCCGGTGATGGATTTCTCCAGCTTCCGTGTGCAGTTCAGCCAGCCACTGGCGCGTGCGAGTGTGCGTTACGGCGACACGGTGTCGCTGACCGATGGCGACGGCACGCTTGTGCCGGCGGCGGTCCTGGTAAAAGGACACTACCTGACGCTGGACCCGACAGCAGACCTGACACCGGGTGAAACCTACCAATTCACCGCCGGTGCAGGGTTGCGCAACGTGTTCGATGAGCCGTTCACCGAAACCAGCCTGAGCTGGACGCCGAAGGATTCTGCGCCGCGTGAAATTCTGGTGCAACGCGCCGCAGATTCGCAGGACGGCACCATTCTTTCGCCATTGACCGGCGCCCCTATCAACAGCGTGCCGGTGAATGCGTTGCTGCTGGGGGATGAATCCAGCTCGCAGCAACAGGGCGACGTGCATGCAGAGCTGGCGTTCGTGCCGAACTTTCCGGACGTGACGCCGCTGCGTGTGCCGCGTGGATCGCTGCTGCGTGGTTCCTCGGTAACGGTGGACATCGCCGGCCAGGTGCCGGCGGGATTTGAGACCGGCGAAATCAGTGTGCGCTTCGTCTCCGACGCCAGCGGTTTCCTGCTGCCGAACCGCTACACGCAAGCGGAAGATTCCCCGCGCCATGTGCAATTGTTCATGGATGTGGCGATGACGGCAGAAAATCCGGAAGCCAATGGCGCACTGAGCCAGGACCTGTTGCACCTGGAACTGGCCGGCACCGCCATCGTGGAAGACGGCGTGTTGGTGATCAACGCCATCGGTGTGGTCGAGCCGGAAGTGCTGGGTCTGGAGCAGGCCTGGGGCGTGCTGTCGTTCCGTCTGGAGGCGTATGCCGATCAGGGTAATGCGCCAGCGCCGGAGATCGACAGTGAACCACCGACGCTGCAGTCCTGGGTGCCGGGGGATCGTCTTCGCCAGGTGAAAGGCGGCGACCCGATGATTCTGAATTTCAGTGAAGCCCTGGATCCTGCCACGCTGGAAGGCGCCATCGGTGTCAGCATCAATGGCGCGGCCACAGATGACGTGAGCTGGTACCTGGACGGTGCCTCCGTGGTGCTGCGCCCGCAGGGCGGCCTGGCCTATAACACCGATTACGAAATCACCCTGAGTGACCAGATCGCTGATCTGGCCGGCAACACCCTGGCGCCGGAAACACTCACCTTCCGTACCGACACCTATATCGGTAACGGCGATCGCGCGCCGTTTGCCCTGACGGCCTATCCGGGCTTCCCCTGTGCCATCGAAAGTGGCAGCGCCGACCTGGCCAATGATATCCAGGGCACCTGTGTGACCAAGGAAGCCGGCACCGCCGGTGACGCCCTGCCGGTCACCTCGCTGCCCGCCAACCGCGCCATCCGCGTACGTTTCTCGCAATCCATGGATGCAGACAGCATCACGCTGGGCGAAAGCTGTGACACCGGCACCTTCCGGGTCGAGCGGGTGAACAACAGTGGCGTGTGTGAAGACGTGGTGCCCGGCACACTGTCCGTTGCCGAGCGGGGTGTGACCTTTGAGCCGGACAGCGCATGGGAAGAGGGCGTTCTGTATCGGTATGTGCTGGCCTCCGATAGCTCGCCGACCTGCGGCACCAATGCCATCTGTTCGGTGTTCAATGCCCCGCTGCAGACGGCCATGTTGCGCGAGAATGATGCTCTGGCCGGCGGGCCACCGATGCAGGTGTACTTCCGTGGCACGGCTGTCACTGACAGCGTAATGCAGACACTGTCCAACCTGCCGACCGCCGATGTGAACGCCAACTTTGTGCTGGATGACGGCGAGCAGGGCGCCGTGGAAGAACCGCCGGGCAGCGGTGTTTTCCCGACACCGGCGAACGCCACACAGGTACTGGAAGTGTCCGGCGGTGGCCTGGTCGGCAAGGTCAACGTCGGCTGTGGCTTCTCGGGTATTGGCAACACACCGCAGACCTGCCCGGGCGAGAAGTTCATTTATCTCACCGGGGCGCTGGATGTGGACATCCTGGGCTGGGATGAGGCAGAAGGCGCGATCGCGGTGAATATCTATCCGACGCTGCTGATGACCTCTTCGCTTCGCACGTTCGCCACTATCCTGGGTATTTCGCAGGAAATTCCCACCGGCCCGCAGGTCATGCGGTTGCGCTACGCGCCGGATGACAATGGCGAACGCACCCGGCCGATTCCCGGCTGGATTCGTACTGGCCCAACGGGCCCGGTGTTCGAAACATCGCTGGACCTGTACCTGGATGCGCCATACCTGCATCCGCCGCTGGGCTTGTCGCACAACCTCAAGAGCTATCCGCTGGACGGCTTGAGTCTGAGTGGGCCGATCACCTTCCTGGAAGACGGCCGCATGCAGATCGAACAGGTCAGCCTGGGTGGATTGCCGATCAACGTGAGCATTGCCGGCGGCGCCGCCAGTGTGAACCTGCGCATCCCGGAAGGCGGTGTGAACCTGACCTACATCAGTGCTCCGGTGAAACAGTAACACCCATGTAACTGACGGCTCCTTTTCCGGCGTGCCGGGGAAGGAGCCGTTACATTCCGGCGTGCACACTCATGCCAGCGAATGATGCCGTGATACTCCCTGCCATACCAAACTCCCAGTACAGCGCCGGCCATTCGGCTGGCGTTATTACAATTCATTGCACGGCCTTACACGAAAGCGACAGGGGTTAATAATCTGCCGCTGAACAGGCGTGCACGGCGTGTCAGTCTCCCTCACAACCGCGCTCTGATTTCGGCACTCGCTCTGTGCCGATACCTGCGACAGATGGCGCGGCAGATAATAACGAGAGGGAGTGACTCCGATGTCAGCCATTGAATCCGTCCGCCGTGGCACCGTGCGCCGCGCTGCTCAACCACTGACCACCATCGCTTGTGCGAGCCTGCTGCTGGGTGCCGTTGTCCCGGCCGTGGCGAACATGGGCAACACGGCTACCACCTATGGCATCCTGCCGATGGACATTGCGTCCGCGCAGGCAATGTCGATGTTCAATACCCAGGTGTCGGCGACCTACTACAACCCGGCCTACCTGGCGCGTGACCAGCGCGGCGAACTGACCGGCGGCCTGTTCCATGCCGAACATGAACTGCGGGTGGAAAGCCAGGGCGGCAGCAATCCGCCCGTGCGCAGCGGCGGCGATGTGCTGGATGACACGCCTTCGCAACAGGTATTGATCGGCCTGAAGACAGATATCTCCTCCATCACCAAATATGACAAGCCGCTGTATCTCGGCTTCATGGCCGGCATTGAAGAATTTGGCCAGGAGATGCTCGCCTTTACCTCGGAGACCTCCGATGAAGGCCAGTTCTTCAATTACGGCCGCCAGCCACTGTTCCTGAATGTGGGGGCCGGCATGAACGTGTGGCGCGGTATTGATGTGGGCGCCTCGCTGCGCGTTACGCTGCATGCAGATGCAAGCATGCGCACGCGCAGCACCCTGGCCGGCGAAACCAGCGCCGAAAGCCTGAAAGTGAAAGCCAAGCCGGTGATGCGGCCGATTGTCGGCATCAACATTCGCTGGGGTGAAACCTTCTGTTCGCAGACCCCCTGCTGGATGGACCCGATTGAAACGGCGCTGGTCTACAAGGGCTATTCCAATACTCGCACCAAGGTCAGCGCGAACGCCGTGATCCCCGGCACCATCCCGCCGCCGGGGCTGGACCTGGCGATCCAGACGCTGGATTCCTTCCAGCCGGAAATCATCAGCGCCGGCCTGTTGTACAACTGGGGCCGCGCACGCATCGCGCTGGCCGCGGAAGTGCAGCGCTGGTCGCGTCTGGAAGAAGAGTTTGAGCGCGATACGATCAAGAACCAGGCCAATATGCAATTCGAGGACATCGTGATCCCGCGCCTGGGTATCACCTATCAGGTGTCCGACATCATCTCCGTGACCACAGGCGTGGCCTACGAAAAGTCACCGCTGGAAAACCGCGAGTCACTGGATGTGAATTACTTTGACAACGACCGTTACGTGTTCGGCCTCGGTGGCAGCCTGGAAATCAAGAACCCGCCGATCCTCGCATTCCCCATGCGGCTGGATTTTGGCTACCAGTATCACATGCTGCGTGACCGTGATTTTGACCTGAGCCGCAGCAGTGAACCGAACAATCCGTATGAAACGATCACCGCCGACGGGGACGTGCATGTATTTGCCGGCTCCGTCACGCTGAAGTTCTGAGGAGGACGGCATCATGAAAACAATAACGCGCTATCTGCCGTTGCTGTTGGCCGGCCTGTGGCTGACCGGCTGTGGCGGTGACGGTTCCCAACGGGTCACCTTCCCCGGCAACAATCCTGGCGGCGAGCTGTTCTATACCTATCCCGACGCCGGCCAGGACGGGGTGTCTGTGCACGCACCGCTGGTGCTGCGTCTGTCAAAACCCGTGGTCAATGGCGACAGCCTGGACGACAGTAATGTGCGCCTGAGCCGCGATGGTGATGACGTACCGATCGATCTGGAACTGGTCAGCGATGACCAGAGCCTGGTGGTGCGCCCGCAGGCACCGCTGGCGTTCGGCACCACCTACCGGCTGGATGTGACGGGCCTGCAGGGCGAGGCCGGTCCGATCAGCATTCCCGGCAACGGCTTCGAGTTCACCACGCGCCTGGCCGACAAGGGGCCGAAGTCGCTGCGCGTCTCCAGTGACCAGTTTGTCCTGACGGGCATGTTCCCGGACGGCGATACGCTGCCACTGCTGGATTTCTCCACCTTGCGCTTCCAGTTCAGCCAGCCGATCGATACCGCCAGTATCGTCTACGGTGACAGCCTGGCGCTGGAAGATGCGGCCGGCACCCTGGTGCCGGCCACCGTGCTGGCCAAAGGGCGCTTCCTGACCATCGACCCACTGGAGGATCTCACCGCCGGCACGCGCTACACACTGCGCTTCAGTGGCAATGTCACCAGCCTGTACGACGCAGCACTGCAGGCGCCGTTCGATGGTGGCTTCACCTATCATTTCCTGCCGGGCGATACCACGCCACGGGAAACCATGGTGCTGCGCGCGCCGGCCACCGGCGAGCCGTCACAGCTCACCGGCGAAACCATCAATCTGGTGCCGGTGATCGCCACCCTGCTCGGCGACGAAACCCAGTCGCAACAGCAGGGCGACATCTACAACGAACTGGCGTTTGTGCCGAATTTCCCCGATGCGACGCCACTGCGTATTCCGCGCGGCAGCCTGCTGGCCGGTGATGCGCTGGAAGTCAATATCGGCGGCGTCGTCCCGGCCGGTTTCGATTCTGGCGAGGTGGTGGTGCGTTTCGTTTCCGATGCCACCGGCTACCTGTTGCCGAACCCCTACAGCACCGCCGAGGACGCCCCCCGGCAACTGCGGGTGTTCATGGACATCGCCATTGCCACGGCCACGCCGCAGGCCAACGCCGCGTTCAACCAGGATGTGCTGCATCTGGAACTGATCGGCCAGGCCATCGTCGAGGATGGCGTACTGGTGGCCGATGCGCTGACGGTGGTGGAAAGCGAAGTGCTGGGCCTGGAAACCGCCTTCGGCACACTCAGCTTCCGCATGGAAGCGTATGACGACCAGCTCAACGCGCCGCCACAGCCCGAGGACACCACACCGCCGCAACTGCAATCCTGGATGCCCGGCGCCAGCCCGTTCCAGGAGAACAGCGACAAGCAGCGCCCGGGTGACCCGATCGTGCTGCACTTTGACGAGCCGCTGGACCCGAACAGCCTGGACGGCCAGATCACCGTCACCGAAGACGGCGTGCCGGTGGCGTTTGATCATTATCTGGATGGCGTGGCGCTGGTGCTTCGCACCGACCAGGACTACGGCCGCACCTATGCCGTGACCCTGGGCAACGCCATCACCGATCTCGCCGGCAACGCCCTGGACGCGCAGACGGTGTCGTTCATCATGCCCACCTATGCAGAGGGCCCGGCCGCCTCGCCGTTGCCGTTGACCACCTACCCGGGCTTCCCCTGCGTGACCACCGCGCGGGACCTGGCCAACGACAACGCCGGTTATTGCCTTGGCGGCATGGCCACCGATGATCGCCTGCGCCTGCCATCCATGCCAGCCAACCGCGACATCGAGGTGCGCTTCTCGCAGGTCATGAACCAGGACAGCTTTGTGCTCGGCCAGAGCGTGCGTGTGGAGCGCGTGGACGCAAATGGCACCGCACTGGGCGATGTGCCGGGGCGCCTTGCCCTGTGGGCGCGTGAAATGCGCTTCATCCCGGATGCGCCCTGGGAAGAGGGCGTGCTGTACCGCTACACGCTGGCCTCCAACGGCAATATCCAGGGCAACGCCTGCACCCCTGGCAGCATGATCTGCTCCGAGGCCGGCCTGCCGCTGAAAACCCGCGTGTTGGCCCAGACGGTTGCCCAGGCGCCGACACTGGATGGCGGCGGCCCGAACCTGGAAATCTACTTCCGTGGCGCGCCGGCCACCCGCTGGGTGCGCCAGCCGCTGGGCAACCTGCCCACGGCTGACGTGAACAGCAATACTGTGCGTGACCCGGATGAAGACAACGCCGTGGACAACCCGGTGCTGACCGCCAATGGCGCCCGCCTGGAAGTGACCGGTGCCGGCGGGGCGGTCACCGCCGCCGAAGTAGGCTGTGAGCCGGGTGAAGAGTGTCCGCGTGACAAATACATTTACCTCACCGGTACCCTGAACGCCGATGTCGTCGGCTATCGCAGCCCGGATGAGCTGGACCTGACCGACCCGTCGCTGCCGCCGGAAGTGGTCAGCAATGGCGGCGTGCTGGTGTACCTGTACCCGACCGCGCTGCAGACCACCAACGTGGTGGTCTATGCCGACGCCGCCATCGGCGAGGCTGACCCGGCCAGCACCGGGCCGCAGACCATGCGCATGCGCGCCACCTGCGATGCGCGCAGCGGCGGCGCGCCAAACCCGCCTCACTCGGCTGCCATTGCAGCGTGCGGGGAGGGTGAGCACGGGCTGGTGCCGGGCTGGATCATCGAAGGCAATAACGGGCCGGAATTCACCACCAGCCTGAACCTGTACCTGGATTCGCCGCAGCTCAACCCGATGGTGAAGATCCTGCCGGCGCCGCTGGGCGACCTGCTCGGCATCGTCGACAACCTGCTCGGCACGCTCGGTGGCCTGCTCGGCCTGCCGCAACCGCCCGCCATCAACGACCTCTTGGCGATCCCGCTGACCCACAACCAGCGCAGCTACGGCTTTGCCCTGAGTCTGCGCGGGCCGATCACTTTCTACGACGATGGCCGTATGCAGATCGAGCAGTTCAACGAGTTCGATGTGCCGCTGAACGTGGAGCTGAGCGCGCTGGGCGTTCTGGACGCCGAGGTGCAGTTGATCATCCCGGCCGGCGGCACCAACCTGAACTACATCTCCGGAGCAGTGAAACGCTGAGCTGCCCTGAAAACCCCGTGTCATCCGGCCCTGGCCGGCTGGCACGGGTGTCCGGCCAGTCGCCTCCCCGCCTATGACCACCCCCGTCATCTCATGTAGAATGCGCGGCACTGATGACGTCGCCGCAGGAACGCGCATGGGACACCGCACCCCCCTTTACGACCGGCACCTGGACCAGAATGCCCGCATGGTCGATTTCAGCGGCTGGGACATGCCGGTGCACTACGGCTCGCTGCTGGAAGAGCACCATGCCGTGCGCCACAGCGCCGGGGTGTTCGATGTATCGCACATGACCGTGGTGGACGTGGCCGGCCCCGGCGCCCGAGACTGGCTGCGCCACCTGCTGGCCAACGACGTTGACCGTATACCGGTCGGCCGCGCGCTGTATTCGGCCATGCTCAACCCGGACGGCGGCGTGATCGACGACCTGATCGTCTACCGCCGTGAGCAGGATTACCGCCTGGTGGTGAACTGCGGCACCCGCGAAAAAGACCTGAACTGGATGACGCTGCAGGCCGAAGGTTTTGAGGTGACGCTCACCGAGCGCGCGGAGCTGGCCATGCTGGCCATCCAGGGCCCGACCGCCCGGGCGACCCTGGCCGGCCTGCTCAACGGCCGCCGTGGCGAAATCATCAACGAGTTGAAAGTGTTCGCCTTTGCCGAAGACGGCGACTGGATGATCGCCCGTACCGGCTACACCGGCGAAGACGGCGTGGAAATCATCCTGCCAGGCGATGACGCCGTGGTGCTGTGGGTGCAGCTGATGGAAGCGGGCATCCGCCCCTGCGGCCTGGGGGCACGTGACACCTTGCGCCTGGAAGCGGGCATGAATCTCTACGGCAACGACATGGACGAAGCGGTCAGTCCGCTCGAAGCCGGCATGGGCTGGACACTGAGTTTTGACGGCGAGCGTGACTTCATCGGCCGCGCCGCCCTGGTGCAGCAACAGGCCGCAGGCCACAGCGTGCAGGTTGGCCTGATCCTGCAGGAAAAAGGTGTGCTGCGCGCGCACCAGAAAGTCATCACCGGCGCCGGCGAAGGCGAGATCACCAGCGGCACCTTCTCGCCGACCCTGGGCGTCTCCATCGCACTGGCCCGTGTGCCGGCCGGCAGCACCGGCATGGCAGAGGTGGAAATTCGCAACAAACGGCTGCCGGTCCAGATCGTGCGGCCGCCGTTCGTGCGCAATGGCAAGACCGTCTACACACAGCAGTAGTTGTGCAACTGCTGCGAGCCGTTTAATCAACATCAGGGATTACAAGGGACAACAGCCATGAGCGATATTCGTCCGGAGTTGCGTTACGCCGCCAGCCACGAGTGGATCCGTCTTGAGGATGACGGCACCGCGTATGTGGGTATCAGTGACCACGCCCAGGACGCCATGGGCGATCTGGTGTTCGTGGAACTGCCGGAAGTGGGCCAGAAGCTGGAAACCGGCGACGAAGCCGGCGTGGTGGAATCCGTCAAAGCGGCCTCTGACATCTATGCCCCGGTGTCCGGCGAAATCGTCGCCGTCAACGACGCCCTGGAAGACACCCCGGAACTGGTCAACCAGGACCCCTACGGTGACGGCTGGCTGTTCCGCCTGCGCATCAACGACAAGGCCGACCTGGATGAACTGCTCAGCGCCGATGAATACCGCGAGCAGCTTGAAAGCGAAGACTGATCTGCATTGCCCGCCCGCTCACCCGCCCTCGCGCGGGTGAGCCCCGAACCCCAGCGAAGACAGCGATATGCCGTACATTCCCCATACCGAGGACGATGTCCAGGCGATGCTGGCTGCCATTGGCGCCAACAGTATCGAGGACCTGTTCGATGAAATTCCCGCCCACCTGAAGGCCGGCAAGCTCGAAGCCCTGCCCGACGGCCTGTCGGAAATGGAAGCCACCGCCCTGATGGCCGCCCGCGCCCGCCAGGATGCCGGCGCACTGTGCTTTATCGGCGCCGGTGCCTACGAGCACCACATTCCGGCGGCGGTATGGGAAATCGCCACGCGCGGCGAATACTACACCGCCTACACGCCGTACCAGGCCGAGGCGAGCCAGGGCACGCTGCAGACCATCTACGAATACCAGACGCTGATGGCGCGCCTGACCGGCATGGACGCCAGCAATGCCTCCGTGTACGACGGCGCGTCCGGCCTGTCCGAAGCGGTGCTGATGGCGTTGCGGGCCAACCGCAAATCAAAATCCAGCCGTGTGCTGGTGCCGCAGACCGTGCACCCGCGTTACCGCCAGGCCACCGACGCCATCTGCTCCAACCAGAATGTCGAGCTGGTGTCCGTGCCGTTCGACAGCGCCGCCGGCCTGACCGCCGTCGAGGCCCTGGCGCCGTTTGCGGGAGAAGATTTTGCCGCGCTGGTGATCCAGCAACCGAACTTCTTCGGCGCACTGGAAGATGTGCATGCGCTGACCGACTGGGCGCACGCCAACAATCTGCTGGTGATCGCCGTCACCAACCCGACCTCGCTGGCATTGCTGGCGCCGCCGGGCGAGTGGGGCACGCAGGGTGCCGATATCGTCGTCGGCGAGGGCCAGCCGCTGGGTGTGCCGTTGTCCTCCGGCGGCCCTTACTTCGGTTTCATGTGCTGCAAACAGCAACACATCCGCCAGATGCCGGGGCGCATCATCGGCCGCACCGTCGACCTGGAAGGCAAGCCGGGCTTTACGCTCACCTTGCAGGCGCGTGAGCAGCATATCCGCCGCTCCAAGGCGACCTCGAACATCTGCACCAACCAGGGGCTGGCGATGACCGCCGCCACCATTTACGCCTCGCTGCTCGGGCCGGATGGCCTGGAGGCCGTCGCCGCGCACTGCCACGCCAACACACGCGCGCTGGTCAGCAAGCTGACGGCGGTCAACGGTGTGAGCGAAGTCTTCAGCGCGCCGGTGTTTCACGAAGCGGTGCTGCGCCTGCCGCGCAAGGCCGCCGACGTGCTGGCCGCGCTGGCGCAGCGCAATATTCTCGGCGGTTACGATCTCGGCCAGGATTACCCCGAGCTGGCCGACTGTGTGCTGATCTGCGCCACCGAAACCCGCGTCGAGGCCGATCTTGATGCCTACGCGGCGGCACTGAAGGAGGTGCTGGCATGAGCGAGACACTGAATCATCAACTGATCTACGAATTGTCGCGCCCCGGCCGCCGTGCCAGCGCCCAATCGCCGAAAGCCCTGCCCGCCGAGGCGCTGGCGGACATTCCCGCCGCGCTGCGCCGCCAACAGAAGCCGGGCCTGCCGGAAGTGTCCGAATTGCAGGTGGTGCGCCACTACACCAATCTGTCGACGCGCAACTTCGCCATCGACAAGCAGTTCTACCCGCTCGGCTCCTGCACCATGAAATACAACCCGCGTGGCGCCAACCGCGCGGCGATGCTGCCAGGCTTTCTCGGCCGCCACCCGCTGGCCCCGGAAAGCCACAGCCAGGGTTTCCTGGCCTGCATGTTCGAGCTGCAGGAATTCCTGAAAGAAGTGACCGGCATGAAAGGCGTGTCCCTCACGCCGATGGCCGGCGCCCAGGGCGAGTTCGCCGGTGTGGCGATGATCCGCGCCTACCACGAAGCCCGCAACGACGATGCCCGCACCGAAATCCTGATCCCGGAAGCGGCCCACGGCACCAACCCCGCCACCGCGGTCATGTGCGGCTACAAAGTGCGCGAAGTGCCGGTGAACAAAGACGGCGACGTGGACCTGGAAGCGCTCAAGGCCGCCTGCGGCCCGCAGACCGCCGGCCTGATGATGACCAACCCGTCCACCTGCGGTGTGTTCGAGCGACAGATCGACGCCATCGCGAAAACCGTGCACGAAGCCGGCGGCCTGCTGTATTACGATGGCGCCAACCTGAATGCGATTCTCGGCAAAGTGCGGCCGGGCGACATGGGCTTCGACGTCATCCACATGAACCTGCACAAGACCTTCGCCACGCCGCACGGCGGCGGTGGTCCCGGTGCCGGCCCGGTGGGTGTCAGCGAGCGTCTGACGCCGTTCCTGCCGACACCGATCGTTGGCAAAGACGGCAACACGTATCGCTGGCTGGACCAGAACGACCTGCCACAAAGCATCGGCCACCTGTCCGCCTTCATGGGCAATGCCGGTGTGCTGCTGCGCGCCTACTTCTACGCCCGCGTGCTGGGCCGCGAAGGCATGATCCGCGTCGGCGAATACTCCACCCTGGCGGCCAACTACCTGCTCAAGCGCCTGGAAGCCATCGGTTGCACACCGGCCTACCCCAAGCGCCGCGCCAGCCACGAGTTCATTCTCACCTTCGCCAAAGAAGCGAAAGAACTGGGCGTCTCGGCGATGGATATCGCCAAGCGCCTGCTGGACTACAACCAGCACGCGCCCACCACCTACTTCCCGCTGCTGGTGCCGGAGTGCTTCCTGATCGAGCCGACGGAAACCGAAACCAAAGAAGCGCTGGATGAATTTGTCGACGCCATGGTGAAGATCCTGGCCGAGGCAAAGGAGAATCCGGACCTGTTAAAAGGTGCGCCCTATACCCAGCCGGTGCGAAGGCTGGACGATGTAAAGGCGGCCAGGGAACTGGACCTTATCTGGAAAGACACAGCGTGAACGAAAGCCCGGCGATGCCGGGCTTTTGCTATGTGCCGCGAGGGCGGTGGCAACGATGATCATGAGGCAATGACATGAACGCACAACAAAAAACAGCATTGCTGGCGGTCCTGGCATCCCGTTTCGAGAAAAACAAGGGCCGGCACAAAGGCCTTCAGTGGGAAAAGATTGAAGCGAAGCTCAAAGGCAATGAAAAAAAGCTCGTGTCGCTCAATGAAATGGAATCCACCGGCGGCGAGCCGGATGTGATCGGTTATGACAAAAAGACAGATGAATACCTGTTCTGCGATTGTTCTGCCGAAACCCCGAAGGGACGGCGCAGCATCTGCTACGACCGTGAAGCGATGGATACCAGGAAGGAACACAAGCCGAAAAACAACGCCATGGATATGGCATCCGCCATGGGCGTTGAGCTCCTCACCGAGGTGCAGTACCGGGCGCTGCAAAAGCTGGGCGAATTTGACACGAAGACATCCAGCTGGATCCAGACGCCCGAGGCGATACGCAAACAGGGCGGAGCGCTGTTCTGTGACCGCCGTTATGACACGGTGTTTGTCTATCATAATGGCGCGCAGTCGTATTATGCGGTAAGGGGATTTCGGGGATTGTTGAGGGTATAACCACTTTTCTGTGCAAGGGAGAGCCCATGGACATGCTTCCCGCACTGCTCTGGGGCCTGCTGGCCGGCAGCTCTCTGCTGGTGGGGGCGCTGCTGGGCTGGTTTGCCTCGCCTTCGGCAAGGATCACCGCTGCTGTCATGGCGTTCGGTTCCGGTGTGCTGGTGTCCGCCATCGCCTTTGAACTGATGGAGGAGGCGCTGCACAGTGGCGGGTTGCTGCCGTCGGTGACGGGTTTTCTTGCGGGTGCGGTGGCATTCACGGCCGGTACCCTGATGCTGGCCGCCAGCGGTGCGCGACATCGCAAGCGGTCCGCCGGGGTTGCTGGTGCCGGAGGGGCGGCGGCGCTGGCCATCGCGCTGGGGTCAGTCTTTGACGGTATTCCGGAATCGATGGTGATTGGCCTGAGCCTGCTGGATGGCGGCTCGGTGTCGCTGCCGATTGTCGCCGCGATTTTCCTGTCCAATGTGCCGGAGGGCATGTCCAGCGCGGTGGGCATGAAACGCTCCGGCCTGTCGAAGCGGTATGTGTTCGGCCTGTGGAGTGTGATCGCGCTGCTGTGCGGCATGGGGTCGCTGGCGGGTTATGCGCTGTTCGATACGGCGCCGCCGGAATATGTGGCGGTGGCGCAGGGGGTGGCGGCGGGCGCCATGCTGGCGATGATCGCCGACACCATGATTCCCGAGGCGTTTGATGCAACGCACAACGCGGCGGGCCTGATCACGGCAACGGGATTCGTCACGGCGTTTGTGCTGTCGCATCTCGTGTAGTTGGCGCGCCAGCGTCCGGCGGTGCCGCTATACTGTCGCCTTCCGGTCACGCTACGGGCCTGGTGCCATGAAACTGACGCAATACAGCGATTATTCCCTGCGCGTGCTGATCTACCTGGGTATACAGGCCGAAGAACTCAGCACCATCAGCGCCATCTCGGAAAGCTACGGTATTTCCCGCAACCACATCGTCAAAGTGGTGCACCAGCTCGGCCAGTTGGGTTACGTGGAAACACTGCGCGGCAAGCACGGCGGTCTGCGCCTGGCGCGCAAGCCGGCAGAGATCAATGTCGGTGAAGTGATCCGCCACACGGAAGCGAGCATGAGCCTGGTGGAATGTTTTGGCGATCGCAATGCCTGCGTGCTGACGCCGCACTGTGTGTTGCGCACGGCATTCAGCGAAGCGCTGGAGGCGTTTCTCGACGTGCTCGACAGCTACACCCTGGCCGACCTGATCAGCCGCAAGCGCACCCTGCGCCGCGACCTGCTGCCGGTGGTCACCGACGCCACGCCCCGGCCGGCGAAATAACCCGCCTCAGCCGGGCCGCCCGTCCGCACGCGGCGCCGCGAGCACCGGCACATAGCGCACCAGGAACACACTCCACGCCAGCACCCACAGCGCCGCCGCCAGCCACAGGCTGCCCTGCCAGGGCACCGCGCCCAGCCCCGCCAGCACGCGCAGCAGGCCCGCGGCCAGTATCGCCAGATAACCCCACAGCATGCCGGGCAGCAGGCGCAGCGGCCGGCCGGTGTGGCCCATCGACACCCGTGTGATGACGCCGAGGATCATGCTGCCCATGGCACCGGCGCCCAGCGCGTGGACCCAGGCCGTGGGCGCCACCGGCGCGCCAAGCCGGCCCAGAGCCCACAGCATGTAGCCGAGCACCAGCCAGGCATGGCCCAGGTGCAGGATCCACAGCAGCGGTTCCCGACGCACCCGCCAGCCGGCCCAGCCGGCCAGCCGCACGCCCGTCACCAGCGCGGCCAGCAGCCCCACGGCGCCGGCCGCCGGGCCGCCCTGGCCGGTCAGCTCCAGCACCACCACCGCCACACCCGCGCCCAGGCCGGCGATGTCCAGCGGAAGGTAGCGCCGCACCCGGTCCGGGCTGTCGCCATGCTGACGCAGCCAGTTAGCGGTGAAGGCCGGAGTGATGCGCCCGCCGATGACCAGGATCAGCACGGCGGCGAGCAGCACCAGCCCATGCAGAAAACGCGCGTCGCCGGTGGCATGAAAAGCCGCATCCAGACCCCAGAGCGCCAGCAGCACGGCAATCGGCAACGCCTGCCGGGGCTGCCGTGCCCGCCATACCCGCCGTGCCACGATCAGGGCCACCAGCGGCAGAAAGGCGAGATCCATCGCCACCGCCACGCCGTACCAGGCGGGGCCGGACAGCAGGCCCAGGCGGGCGCCGAGCCACAACGCCCACAGGCCCAGCAGCGCGCGCCCGGCCACCGGCGGCGTGCCGGTCCAGTTGCAGACGGCGGTCAGCAGGAAACCCGCGATCGCCGCATTGAGAAAGCCCACCGTCATCTCGTGCTGATGCCAGAGCAGCGCCGGCAGGGCCGGCGCGCCGCCGCCACCGAGCAGCCACCATAACCACAGCGGCACCAGCGCCGCGGCCGCCAGCGCGGTGGAGACAAAGAAGATGCGGAACGGGAACGCGAAAAGGGTCGTGACCGATTGCGCCAAAGAACGGAAAACATGATCCATGACAAGGTGCCTCGGTGTCATTTCGGCATGCTGGTTAATGGATAGATGCATTTTATATGCATCTTTACTGGAAATACCAACCCCGGATGAGTGCATGCAGCAGTGAAAAGCGAGGTCGGCAATAAAACATGTATTGATAATGCATGTTTATGGGGGTATTTTCTCTGTGCCTTCCTGGCGCTTGCCGAAACACTGTTCATGGATCAACAAAAGAGGACCCGATCATGGCCCACTACCGCACACTCTGGTGGACGCTGATTGCCGTGCTGGCGGTCACGTTCGCGCTGCTTGGCTACTTCGGTACCGAGGTATATCGCCAGGCTCCACCGATTCCCGAGCGGGTCGTGACCGGGGACGGCACCTTGCTGATGACGCGGGACGATATCCTGTCCGGCCAGAGCGCCTGGCAATCCACCGGCGGCATGCAACTGGGTTCGGTCTGGGGGCACGGCGCCTATCAGGCACCGGACTGGAGCGCCGACTGGCTGCACCGCGAACTGGTCCACTGGCTGGACCTGGCCGCCGTGGAACGCTACGGCCAGCCCTATGAGGCATTGAACAGCGAGCAGCAGGTGATATTGCGGCAGGCGGTGCGCGATGCCTACCGGACCAATACCTATGACGCGGCCACCGGCACGCTGGTGGTGTCCGGACGCCGCGCCCAGGCCATGGCGCAAACGGCCGCCTATTACGCCGACCTGTTCGGCAACGCACCCGAATTGCGCGGCACGCGGCAAAGCTACGCCATGAAAGAAAACACCCTGCCCAGCGAAAGCCGCCGGCAGGCGCTGACGCAGTTTTTCTTCTGGACGGCCTGGGCCGCGGGCACCGAGCGCCCGGACAGCGGCGCCACCTACACCAACAACTGGCCGCACGAGCCATTGATCGACAACGTACCCACCGCCGAAAACGTGGTCTGGTCGATCATCAGCGTGGTGTTGCTGGTGGCGGGCATCGGTTTTCTGATTTTCGGCTGGGCGTTCCTGCGCCGGCATGACGAAGCGGATCCGCCGGCACCGGCGCAAGACCCGCTGTCGCTGGTGTCGCTGACGCCTTCCCAGCGCGCACTCGGCAAGTACCTGTTTCTGGTGGTGGCGCTGTTTACCTTCCAGGTTTTTCTGGGCGGCGCGGTAGCGCACTACACCATCGAAGGGCAGCACTTCTATGGTTTTAACCTGTCCACGTATTTTCCCTATTCACTGCTGCGCACCTGGCATATCCAGAGCGCACTGTTCTGGATCGCCACCGGCTTCCTGGCCGCCGGCCTGTTCCTGGCACCGATCATCAACGGCGGCAAGGACCCGAAATACCAGAAACTCGGCGTGGACGTGCTGTTCTGGGCGCTGGTGGTCGTGGTGGTGGGTTCCTTTATCGGCAACTACCTCGCCATCGCGCAGATCATGCCGCCGCACCTGAACTTCTGGCTCGGCCATCAGGGGTACGAATATGTGGACCTGGGCCGTCTCTGGCAGATCGGCAAGTTCACCGGCGTGGCGTTCTGGCTGGTGCTGATGCTGCGCGGTATCGTGCCGGCCATGCGCCAGCCCGGCGACAAGCACCTGCTGGCCCTGCTGACGGCGTCGGTGGTGGCGATCGGGCTGTTCTACGGCGCCGGTTTCTTTTATGGCGAGCGCACGCATCTGTCGATCATGGAGTACTGGCGCTGGTGGATCGTGCATCTGTGGGTGGAAGGTTTCTTCGAGGTGTTCGCCACCACGGCCCTGGCCTTCATTTTCTACAACATGGGGCTGGTATCGCGCACGGTGGCCACCGGGGCGAGCCTGGCATCGGCGTCGCTGTTCCTGCTCGGCGGTGTGCCCGGCACCTTCCACCACCTGTATTTTGCCGGCACCACCACGCCGGTGATGGCGGTGGGCGCGACCTTCAGTGCGCTGGAAGTGGTGCCGCTGGTGGTGCTGGGCTACGAAGCCTGGCAACACAGTGTGCTGCGTGAGCGGGCCGCCTGGATGGCGCAGGTGAAATGGCCGCTGGCCTGCTTTGTCGCTGTGGCGTTCTGGAACATGCTGGGCGCCGGCGTGTTCGGCTTCATGATCAACCCGCCGATCTCGCTGTATTACATCCAGGGCCTGAATACCACGCCGGTGCATGCCCACTCCGCGCTGTTCGGTGTGTACGGTTTCCTGGCGCTGGGGTTCGTGCTGCTGGTGCTGCGATACATTCGCCCGCAACTGCAATTCAATGACCGTCTGATGCGCAGCGGTTTCTGGCTGCTCAATGGCGGCCTGGTGCTGATGGTGTTCACCAGCCTGTTGCCGATCGGCCTGATCCAGTTCCACGCCAGTGTCAGCGAGGGCATGTGGTATGCCCGCAGCGAAGCCTTTATGCAGCAGGACATTCTGCAAACACTGCGCTGGATACGCACCGTCGGCGACGTGGTGTTCATCTTCGGCGCGCTGGCGGTGTCCTGGCAGGTGGTATCCGGCCTGCTGTTCCCCTGGCGCGCGGCGGTGTCGCCGGGCAGCGAATCGGTGGCCTGAGGCGGCCCCGCGGGCGCCGGCCAGGCCGGCGCCCGCGGATGCGGCTTGACCTCAACCAAGCCTGAGGTGCCAGCCTTGCCGCACCTGTTTCGCCGCCGGAGTGCCGCCATGTCGTCAGGCGATGACCATCGCGCCATTGAGGGCCTGATCAACGATTACGCCGAAGGGTTCCGCTCGCTGGATGCCGCCCTGCTGACCCGCATCTGGGACAAGGGCTACCGGGACATCATCTACACGCCCATCGAGCACGCGGAGCCGCTGCGCGGCTGGCCGGCCATCGCGGCCTATTATCAACGGCTGACCACCTTGTTTTCCCGCGTCCTGCTGATGCAGATCGGCGACCTGGACATCGACCTGCTCGGTGACACGGCCTATGCCTTCTTCACGTTCCGTTTCGTCGGGGAAATGCACGGCGAGCCGGGGCCGTTCCAGACACAGGGGCGCAACACCGTGCTGTTCCGGCGCACCGGCGCGGGCTGGCGCGGCATTCATTACCACGAATCCGCCCGGCCGGGCCGGCACTGACGGCGGCGCGTTTTCCGGTTACACTGCGCGCTGCCGCGCTTTTCCCCACCCGTATACCGTGAGATCCGCCATGCCTGAGCAACACGCCGCCCGCCTGCGCCTGAAACGCGGTGAAGAACGCCGTCTGCGTTCCGGCCACCTGTGGATTTATTCCAACGAGGTGGATATCGACAAGACACCGTTGAAGAGCCTGGAGCCGGGCAGTGAAGTCGTGGTCGAGGATCATCGCGGCAAGCCGCTGGGGCGCGCTTATGTGAATCCGCAGTCGCTGATCTGTGCGCGGCTGATCAGCCGCAACCCGGAACAGGCGCTGTCGTCCTCGCTGTTGAAGAAACGGCTGGAGCAGGCGATCAGTTTTCGCGACCGGCTGTTTCCGGAGCAATGCTACCGCGCCGTGTTCGGCGAGGCGGACAGCCTGCCGGGGCTGGTGATCGACCGTTACCGCGACGTGTTTGTGCTGCAGGCCGGGACCGCCGGCATGGAGCGGGTGCAGGAGCAGGTCGCGCATATTCTGCAAACCCAATACGATGCCCGCGCGGTGATCGCCCGCAATGAAAGCAGCATCCGTGAACTGGAAGGCCTGCCGCAGTACACTCGCGCGCTGGTGGGTGAATTGCCGCAGGAAGTGAGCCTGACGGAAAACGGCGCCGACTATTTTGCGCCGCTGGAAGCGGGCCAGAAAACAGGCTGGTTTTATGATCACCGTGCCGCACGCCGCCGCCTCGGGCCGCTGGTCAAAGACGCGCGCGTGCTGGACGTATTCGCCTACTGCGGTGCCTGGGGCGTGCTCGCTGCGCGCGAAGGCGCCCGCGATGTGGTGTGCCTGGATTCCTCGGAAACCGCGCTGGAATACGTGCACCGCAACGCGCAGGCCAATAATGTGGCGGACAAGGTACAGACGCTGCATGCGGATGCGTTCGCCGGCATGAAGGAACTGATCGGTGCAGGCGAGCGCTTCGACGTGGTGATTATTGATCCGCCCGCGTTCATCAAGCGCCGCAAGGATCTCAAGAACGGCATCGCCGGCTATCACGCCATCAACGAACTGGCGTTGCGGCTGGTGGCGCCAGGCGGCATCCTGGTGTCGGCGTCCTGCTCGATGCATTTGCCGGCGGACCAGCTGCTGGACGTGGTGCGTTCCAGTGCGCGGCACATCGACCGCTTTGTGCAGGTCTTTGCCAGCGAAGGCCAGGCAGAAGATCACCCGGTGCATCCGGCCATTCCGGAAACCCGTTATCTGAAAAGCTGGTTCGTGCGCGTGCTGATGAACGGCTGATTGATCCGGGCGTCCGGTGTCGGGCGCCCTCCCCCGTTTCCTTCCTCTCCCTATTTCATGATCCCTGCGCGGCGTGCCGCCTGCGCGGGTATTTTCTGTGCGTGACAGACAGGAGGTTGATGATGCATTTATCCAGAGCGGTCGTTCTGAGCGGTGGCCCCGGTGCGGGGAAGACGACGTTGCTGAATGCGCTGGGCCAGGCCGGTTTTCCGGTGGTGCCGGAATCCGGGCGCGCGATTATCCAGGCGCAGCAGCAACAGGGAGGCCGCGCATTGCCGTGGGCGGACAGACAGGCCTTCGCGCGTGCAATGCTGGCCCGGGACAGCGCGCACTATGCGGCGAACGATGACGCGGAAGGCTGGGTCTTTTTCGATCGGGGCATTCCGGATATTCGCGGTTATTGTCGTGTGGCAGAGATTGAAGAGCCGCCGGCGCTGGATGACGGCATCACCCGCTGTCGCTATTACCCCACGGTCTTCCTGGCGCCACCCTGGCCGGCAATTTATGCGCAGGATGCGGAGCGCAGGCAGGATTTCGCCACAGCAACGACCACCTTCGAGCATATGCGTCGGGTATACACCGAATCCGGTTATCGCACGCTGCTGCTGCCGTGTTGTGACGTGGCCGGTCGGCGCGATTTTGTGCTGCGTGCGCTGGAGGCTGGCAGCGGAACTGCATCACAGCAGGGCACGGGTGGCGTGCCGTCCGCCGGGCTTTAACTACTGTTTACAAGGGTGTGCCGGAACCCTGCTGTAAGGTGACGGGTCTGTGACAATGGGTCTGCCCCGGCACGCACTGGCGCAGGCCGAACCGCACGACAACAGAGGATGTGGTATGAAACCGATCAAACTTGGCTCCGCTGTACTGCTTTCCGCCGCCCTGGGTTCACTGGCCCTGCCGGCACTGGCGCAACAGCAGACAATTTCCGGCCGCGACAATGGTTTTTCCTACACCTATCTGCAGGGTGGGTATGAGGTCGGCGACATCGCCAACCCGGAAGCCGATGTGGACGCGCTGTTCTTCGAAGGCAGCTACGCGTTTGATCCGAACCTGTTCCTGCGCGGCGGCGTGAATTTCTATGACGGCGAACTCGATGGCCGTTTCAGCCCGGATGTGGACGGTGAGCGTATTCACCTGGGGCTGGGTTTCAATACGCTGTTGCAGGAAAACCTGGATCTGGTGGTGACCGGTGACGTGGTGCGCGTACGTGCCGACGTTGACGGCGGCCGCAGTGATTCCGAAACCGGCTATGCCCTGGGCGCGGGCCTGCGCCATCGCACCACGGACAAGATCGAGCTGTCCGGCGGCGCCTTCCACGAAGACGTGGAAGACAGCGATACCGGCCTGTACGGGCAGGCGCTGTACAAACTGCAACCGCAGGTTGACCTGGGCGCCCGTGTGGCGGTCGGTGGCGACACCGGCACCTTCGGTCTCTTTGGTCGTTACAACTTCTGAACTGCTATACACTCTCCCGGACCGCGGCGGGGCCTGGCCCCGCCGCGTGAGCCGCGAGAAGCCCGCGCCTGAGCGGGCCCGCTGCACCCGGCCGGGCTTGTCCCTGTCGGGTGTTGTATTTTCAGTGTTGCCAGTTGGGAGAAATGCATCATGGGTGAGTCTGTCGCCTGTCCGGAAATCGTTGTCAGCCGCGAGGGCGGCATCCTTGAAATCAGCATTCGCCGGCCGGACCGCCGCAATGCCCTGACCCATCCCATGTACGACGCCATGACGGCGGCACTGGCCGAAGCCGATGCCGATCCGGGCGTGCGGGTGGCACTGATCACCGGCACCGAAGACTGCTTCACCGCCGGCAACGACATGGTGGAATTTCTGCAGAACCCGCCCAAGGGCAACGATTCGCCGGTGATGCGTTTTCTGGATCAGATTCTGATGCAGGAAAAGCCCATCGTGGCGGCGGTGAACGGCCCGGCCGTAGGCATTGGCACCACCCTGCTGCTGCACTGCGATCTGGTGTATTGCGCCCGTGGCGCGCGCCTGCAGATGCCGTTCGTAAGCCTGGGCCTGTGCCCGGAAGCCGGCGCCAGTTATCTGCTGCCGCAGATCATGGGCCACCCGCGTGCGGCGCAACTGCTGATGCTGGCGGAGACCTTCACGGGCGAGCAGGCGGTGGAGTACGGGCTGGCCAATGCCGTGTACGACGACGGTGAATACCTGCAGAAAGCGCGTGAAGCGTGCGCGCGCCTGGCGGCACAACCGCCGGCCTCGGTGCGCATGACCAAAGCGTTCCTGCGCCAGCCGCAGCGTGACGCGGTGGCGAAACAGATGCGCGCGGAAGGCGACGCTTTCCTGGCACGTCTGGGCGCGCCGGAAGCGCGTGAGGCGATGATGGCCTTCATGGAAAAGCGCAAGCCGGATTTCAGCCGGTTCGAGTAATGCCCGAAGAGGTGGGCGCGTCGGCGCCCACGGTCAGTACAGACCTTCCGGCGGCGTGGACAGCAGTTGGGCCAGCGCCGCCGCGTCCTGCGGCTCCGCCGCCACCTGCTCGATCAGCGCGTTGGCATAGTGCACATCTAGCGTGTTCAGCAGCGCCATCAGTGCCTGGTGCTGCGGGCTGTCCGCTTTCAGCCACTGGTCCACGGCCGCCCGTGTTTCGGTGACGGCGATCTCCCGCGCGGCCGGTGACATGAACTCGCCGCCGTCGGTGGCGGTGGCCCCCTCCAGCGCCGCCAGCCGGGCCAGCCGCAGGTAACCGTCGGCCAGTGCCTGCATCAGGGCGGCCGCCAGCGTCCGGGGTGGTACGGCCTGGGCCGGTTGCACCAGCGCGGTCAGGTCTTCCAGCAGGACGGCGCTGGCGGCGTCCAGGTAGGCGCGACGGCGGTTTTCCGGCAGTTCGCTCAAGGGAAGCTGGTGGCTGGGGAGCAGTTCGGTCACGGCGGTCACATCCAGCGGCGCGCGCGGTGCCTCGGGCAGGCCGAACAGCAGCAGGTGCAGCACCTGCAGGCCGACACTGACCTCCGCCGGGTCAGTCATGTCCTGCTGGGCGATCAGGGTATCGGTGTTGAGGGGCAGGGTGACGTCGTAGACCAGCCCGCTTTCCGGCCAGCCGGGCACCGCGTCCACGTAGCCGGGCAGGATCGGCCAGATGTCGGCGCGGGCCAGCGGATGGGCCAGTGACGGCGCCAGTGTGGCGCGGGTGGCCAGTACCGGCCAGGCACGGTTGAAGCCCTGGTAAAGCAGCGTCCAGGCATTGCGTGCAGTGTGCAGCCGGGTGTCGTCAGGGTGTTCGAGCAAGGCGCCCACCGCTTCGCGGAAGCCGGGTGCGGCCACCACCAGCTTGCGCAGTTGTGGCGCGCTTTCCTCTGCAAAGGCGGCGGCCAGCGCGTCGTACTCTGCGGCGGCCGGGCTGGCGTGCGGTGCCGGCGCAGGCGCAGGCCGCTCCGGTTCGCGTTCACAGCCGGTCAGCAGGGCCGTGGCCAGGGCCAGCGGCAACAGGGATGTCAGGCAGGCTTTCATTATTGTTCCGGCAAGTCAGGTCCCGAAAACGCGCCCGGTGTGGCCCCCCAGCACCGGGTGCGGCTCAGCGCAGGCTGATCACCGGCCAGCCTTTTTCGCGGGCGGTGGCCGCCAGCGTCGGGTCCGGGTCCACGGCTACCGGGTGTTCGACCCGGGACAGCAGCGGCAGATCATTCTGGGAGTCGCTATAGAAGTAACTGCCGGCAAGGTCATGGCCGCTGTCACGCAACCAGGCTTCCAGGCGCGTTACTTTGCCGTCACGGTAGCAGGGTACGCCGCTGATGTCGCCGGTGTAGGCGCCGTCGCGGAACTCGGCAGTGGTGGCCAGCAGGTGATCAACGCCCAGGGAGTCGGCAATCGGTCGGGTGACGAAATCATTGGTGGCGGTGATGATCAGCAGGAAGTGCCCTTTGGCACGATGTTCCGCCAGCAGTTCAGCCGCCTTTGGCAGCATGATCGCGCTCACTTCATCGCGCATGAACTCTTCGCGCCAGCGCAGCAGGTCTTGCAACGGGTGCTCGGTGAGCACTTTCAGGGCAAAGCGCAGGTAGGCGGTGATGTCCAGGCGACCGGCCAGGTAGTCCTGGTAGAACTGGTCGTTGGTGGCCTTATAGCCGTCGGCGTCGATGATGCCGCGCGCCACCAGGTAGTCGCCCCACAGGTGATCGGAATCCCCGGCGATCAGGGTATTGTCGAGGTCGAAAATCGCGAGTGTCATAGATTCTCCGGCAACGAGGGCGGCACAGGTCTGGAAAAGGCCGCTAGAATAGCAAAGCGGGCCAGAAAAACCCGCGTTGATCGGTTCAAGCCACGCAGGTTTAATGATGACGTGGCCAGGCAGGCAGGAAGATGACAGGCATTATTGATGAGCAGGGCTTTCGGTTGAACGTCGGCATTATTCTGGTCGGCGCTGAAGGTCGTGTATTCTGGGGCCGGCGGATCGGCAACCGGGATGCCTGGCAGTTCCCGCAGGGCGGCGTGATGCCGGGCGAGACACCGGAACAGGCGCTGTACCGTGAACTGGAAGAAGAGGTCGGTCTCACCCAGGGCGATGTAGAGGTGCTGGCCTGCACCGAGGGCTGGCTGAGTTACCGCCTGCCACGCCGCTTTCTGCGCCGGCGTGATGATACACGGGGGCCGCAGTGCATTGGCCAGCGGCAGAAATGGTTCCTGTTGCGGCTGGTCAGTGACGAGCAGCGCATTGATCTGGCCCGCAGTGACACACCGGAATTCGAGTCCTGGCGCTGGGTGAGTTACTGGTATCCGATCCGCAAGGTGGTGCATTTCAAGCGCGGGGTCTATGCCCGCGCCCTGAAGGAACTGGCGCCGATCATGCGGCGCGAGGCCTATCTGAAACAGTCCTGAACCACTGAAGAAACAGTTCTTAACCGTTAAAGAAACAGTCCTGAACCATTAAAACAGCCATCACCCAAGGCAGACCTGCATGCTCGACACCCTCCGGCGAATCGTCCAGGAAGTGAACAGTGCCGCCGACCTGAAGAGCGCGCTGGACCTGATGGCGCGCCGGGTACGCGACGCCATGGGCACCGAAGTCTGTTCGATCTATCTGCTCGACAGCTCCGGGCAACGCTATGTGCTGATGGCCTCCGAAGGCCTCAAGCGCGAGGCGATTGGCCGGGTCAGCCTGGGCATCGCCGAAGGCCTGATTGGCCAGGTCGGTCTGCGCGAAGAGCCGATCAACCTTGAAGATGCCTTCGTGCATCCGAAATTCCACTACCTGTCGGAAACCGGCGAAGACCCTTTCCATGCCTTTCTCGGCGTGCCGGTCATGCATCACGGCCGCGTGCTTGGCGTGCTGGTGGTACAGCAGCGCGATGCGCGCCGGTTCGACCAGAGTGAAGAGGCGTTCCTGGTCACCATCTCCGCACAGCTTTCCGCCGTGGTGGCGCACGCCCGTGCCACCGGCGCGCTGGACGACCTGGATACGCAGGAACTGCTGCCGAAGATCTACGACGGCCAGCCCGGTGCGTCCGGTGCGGCCATCGGCACCGCCGTGCTGCTGTTCCCGCCGGCGGACCTCGGTTCCGTGCCGGACCGTGAACCGGAAAACATCGATGCCGAAGTCAGCCTGCTGGAATCGGCGCTGATGCGCGTGCGCACCGACGTGCGTGCGCTGGCAGACCGCGCCAAGGGACGGCTGGGCAACGAGGAACAGGCACTGTTCGATGTCTACCTGCGCATGCTCGACAAACACGCGCTGGCGGGCGAGATCGTCGCCAAGATTCGCGAGGGCCATTGGGCGCAGGGCGCGTTGCGCATCGTGATCGAGGCGCACATCCGCAACTTCGAGCTGATGGATGACGAATACCTGCGCGAACGGGCGGCGGATGTCCGTGATCTCGGTCGCCGTGTGCTGGCCGAGTTGCAAAGCCGCAACCGGCGGGTGCAGGAGTTTCCCGAACAATCCATCCTGCTGGGCGAGGAAATCACGCCGACCATGCTGATGGAAGTGCCCCAGGACCGTATCAAGGGCATTGCCGCCGTGCAGGGCTCGCGCAACTCGCACATGGCGATCGTGGCGCGGGCGATGGGCATTCCCACCGTGGTGGGCGCGCAGGGCATGCCGCTGAAACAGCTCGATGGCAAAGAGGTCATCGTCGACGGCTTCCGGGGTCGGCTGGTGGCCAACGCCTCGGTGGAATTGAAGCAGCAGTTCGAGGCGATCATTGCCGAGGAACTCACGCTCCAGGCCGGCCTGGAAAAGCTGCGCGAATTGCCGGCAGAAACCGAGGATGGCTACCGCATCCAGGTGCAGGTGAACACCGGCCTGATGACCGATATTTCGCGTTCACTGGAACGCGGCGCGGAGGGCGTGGGCCTGTACCGCACCGAAATCCCGTTCATGATGCGCGACCGGTTTCCGTCCGAGGAAGAACAGCGGCAGATTTACCGCGAACAGTTGCAGGCGTTCGCACCCTACCCGGTCACCATGCGCACCCTGGACGTGGGCGGTGACAAGGCGCTGCCCTATTTCCCGATCAAGGAGGAAAACCCGTTCCTCGGCTGGCGCGGTATCCGCGTGACACTGGATCACCCGGAAATCTTCATGGTGCAGGTGCGTGCCATGCTCAAGGCCAGCCAGGGGCTGGACAACCTGCGCATCATGCTGCCGATGGTGACGTCGGTGTTCGAGGCGGAGGACGCGCAGCACCTGATCCACCGTGCCTGGCTGGAGGTGTGCGAAGAAGGCATCGACGTGCCGATGCCACCGGTGGGGGTGATGATCGAAGTGCCGGCGGCGGTGTATCAGGCACGCGCGCTGGCGCAGCGGGTGGATTTCCTGTCCGTCGGCACCAACGACCTGACCCAGTACCTGCTGGCGGTGGACCGCAACAACCGCCAGGTGGCGGACCTGTACAACTCCTACCACCCGGCGGTGCTGCACGCACTGATGCTGGTGGTCGAGGCCGCGCGCGAAGAAGAAAAGCCGGTGTCCGTATGTGGCGAGATGGCAGGGGAACCGGGATCGGCATTGCTGCTCACGGCGATGGGGTTCCAGGCGCTGTCCATGAACGCCTCCAACCTGCTCAAGGTGAAGGCGGCGATCCGCAAGGTGAAGATCGGTTTCGCCCGTAAACTGCTCAACGAAGTGCTGGCGATGGACAACGGCGAGGTGATCTCATCCTACGTCGACCTGCAACTGGAGAAGGCTGGCCTGGGCGAGCTGCTGCACCATCGGCGCAGCGTGTAGGCGGGTGGCTGCACCGCCCTCCTGCGGTGGTCATTTCGGCCTGAACGGGCCTTTAGCTGCCCGGGAGGCCTCGCTATGATGCGCCGCTGTTTCGCCCGGCAGGCACGCCGGGACTGACCTGACACGGGGACCTGACAATGCAGAATGTGGTGGCGATTCCGGCCAATCCGGCACTCGTGAACAGCACTGAGGATTTCCTGCGCGCCGTTTCCCACGGCGGTAATGGCGCCGAGGCCTTCATCACCATGGTGGACCGCCTGACCGACCGCATGCTCGGGCTGTTCCTGCTGGAGCCGGCGGAAATGGCGCAGATTTCATCCGGGCAGCGCAAGGTGATCGATTTTGCCGTGTCCACCGCCAGCAAGGCCTCGCACATGCTGACGCGGCAGATCTACAAGAAGACCACCAACGCCGAGTTCGCGCCGATCGTGCGCAACGTCGAGGCCATGTACTGGCCGGCGGGGGAGGACAACGACCAGCAGGCGCAGATCAGCTTCCCGGTCGATGCGGCCTTCGCGGACGACTTTCGCCGTGCCGCCGAGGCGTGCCTGGCCGGTCGCGGCCAGGAGGAAGTGGTGCTGGTGACGCGCGTCATGGACCAGCTCAACGACGCCATCCTGGACAACATCTTCGTGGCGCAGACGCGGCTGGTGAAAATCGGCTTCGTCACCCAGAAAGCCCTGAACGTGGGCATCGAGGGCAGCCGCAAGGCGGTGCGCGCGGTGAACGCCAAGGTGCTGCGCGGCCTCAGCAACGAAGAACTCAAGCTGTTCATGCGCCACTACGGCCAGATCATCAAGCAGCGCGGCTGAAGCCCTCAGCCCTCGCGGCTGTCCCGCGGCGCGCCCTGTGGCGTGCCGTCGGGCTGCCAGCCCTGTTCCAGCAAGGTCACTTCCCCGTCCGCCCCCAGCCGCACCGCACTGCTGGCCCGCGTGCCGTACTGCGGTGAGCGGATAAAGATCGGTGCTACCAGCCGTTCCAGTTCCGGGCCCACGCCGGTGTCCGGCAAATGGTCGTCATCCGGGCGCCAGTCGTCATGCAGCAGTGCCAGCAGGTGCTCAGGTCTGGCCTCGCCCTGCCCCACATGCGCCAGCTTTTCCTTGCCGCGTGTCACCTTGGGCCAGGGTGTATCCAGCAGGCCATTGCTCAGGCCGTGTACGCCGGGTGTCACCGCTTGCGGCGCCGCGCCACGGTTGCTGAGGTACCAGAGCTGGTCGCCGTCGCCGACCAGCAGGTTGAAGGGGCGGTAGGTATCCTGTTGGTCGGCAATGCGGGCGGTATAGTCCGACGGTGATTCCCGGCCTTGCAGGAATTGCATCGGCAGGTCGCCACGTGAGCGGGCTGCGTCCGAGACGCGCTCGGCCACCGGCTCGCGGAAATTGGTCACGGCGGCGAACCGGCCGTCGCGGGTCACGCCCAGCCAGGTGCCACCGGCGCTCAGATCCAGGCCACAGAAAATGCCCCCGCGCCAGCGTGCGGCCTCGGCGGGGCGATGATGGAACTCATCACGGTTGGCGGCCACCAATAGCGGGTAGCGAGGGTGGCTTTGCCAGGCGAACAGAATGATGCACATGCGGGGAATCCGGTCTGCTGGGGTGCATTACATTTGGACAGCGCCTAGCATAGCACCCTCGGTAGAGGGAGGTCGGCGTGGCGCTTGAGTTGATCCCGGTTTATGTCTTGCTGGGTGTGTTGTCCGGCCTGCTTGGCGGCGCGCTGGGCCTTGGCGGCGGCGTGGTGATCGTGCCCGGCCTGCTGCTGGTGTTCCATCTGCGCGGCCTGACCGGGAACATGGCGCAGCTGGCGGTGGCCACGTCGCTGGCGACCATCATCGTCACCTCGGTGGGCGCGGTGCGGGCGCATCACCAGCGCGGCAGCCTGCGCTGGCCGCTGGTGTTCCGGCTCAGCGGCGGCATCGTTGTCGGCGCGTTTGCCGGCGCCTTTGTTGCCGACTGGCTGTCCGGCCCCCGGCTGACGCAGTTGTTCGGTGTGTTCGCCGTGCTGGTGGCGATCCAGATGATGACCAGCAGTTGGCGCAAGGTGCCGGCGGGGTTGCCGGAACGGCTGCCCGGCACGCCGGTGCTGGTGGCGGCCGGTGGTGGCATCGGCCTGGTATCGAGCCTGTTCGGCATTGGCGGTGGTTCGCTGACGGTGCCCTTCATGAACGCCTGCCGTGTGCGCATGCAGGAAGCGGTGGCGGTGTCCTCCGCCTGCGGGTTGCCGATTGCGCTGGCCGGGTGTGTCGGTTTTATCATCGCGGGCTGGGATAATCCGCACCTGCCGCCGGGCAGCCTGGGCTATGTGTACCTGCCGGCGGCGGTGGGTATCGGCATTGCCAGCTATCCGATGGCCCGCGTTGGCGCGGGCCTGGCCCATCGGCTGCCGGCGGCGACACTGAAACGTATTTTTGCTGTTGTACTCTGTGTGATCGGCGCGCGCCTGGCGCTGGGCTGATCGGATTTGGCCGGGGCATCCGCCCGGCCCCTGCAAGGACAAGTGCTATGCTGCAATACCCGGAAATTGATCCGGTGGCGATTGCCATCGGGCCGCTTCAGGTTCACTGGTACGGCTTGATGTACCTGTTCGGTTTTGTCGCCGCCTGGTGGCTGGGCACCCGTCGCGCGGCACGCCCCGGCAGTGGCTGGACAGCGCAACAGGTCAGTGACCTGGTGTTCTACAGTGCGCTGGGGGTGATTGTCGGCGGCCGGGTAGGCTACACGCTGTTCTATAACTTCTCAGGCTTCCTCAATGACCCGGTCAGCATCGTCAAGCTGTGGCAGGGCGGCATGTCCTTCCACGGTGGCGCCCTGGGTGTGCTGGTTGCCTTCTGGCTGTTTGCCCGCAAGACCGGCAAGCGCTATTTCGAGGTGGCGGATTTCATTGTGCCGATGGTGCCGATCGGCCTGTGCGCCGGCCGCATCGGCAACTTCATCAACGGCGAGCTCTGGGGCCGGACCAGCGATGTGCCCTGGGCAATGGTGTTTCCCAATGACCCGTCGCAACTGGCGCGTCATCCGTCCCAGCTTTACCAGTCGCTGATGGAAGGCCTGTTGTTATTCATCGTGCTGTGGCTGTATTCCGCCAGGCCGCGTCCGGCGGGCGCAGTGACCGGGTTGTTTGGCGTGGGTTACGGCACCGCCCGTATCGTCGGTGAATTCTTCCGCCAGCCGGATGCGCACCTCGGCTTTATCGCCTTTGACTGGCTGACCATGGGCATGCTGCTGAGCACACCGATGGTGCTGATCGGCCTCGGCATGATGGTCTGGGCCTACAGGAACAACCCGGTGCCGGGAGCGGTGACACGATGAAACAGTATCTCGACCTGCTGCGCCATGTGCGCGACCACGGCGTGGAAAAAAGCGACCGCACCGGCACCGGTACACGCGCCGTGTTCGGCTACCAGATGCGCTTTGATCTGGCCGCCGGTTTCCCGGTCACGACGACGAAAAAACTGCATCTGAAATCCATTATCCACGAGCTGCTGTGGTTCCTGGCGGGTGATACCAATATCCGTTACCTGAAGGACAACGGCGTTTCCATCTGGAACGAATGGGCCACCGAGGACGGCGAACTGGGCCCGGTGTACGGCGAACAGTGGCGCAGCTGGAAAACCCACGACGGCCGCGTGATCGACCAGATCAGCGACGTGCTGGCGGAAATCCGCCGCAACCCGGACTCACGCCGGCTGGTGGTATCCGCCTGGAACCCGGCGGTGCTGCCGGACCCGAGCCTGCCGCCGGAGCGCAATGCTGCCCTGGGCCGCCAGGCATTGCCGCCGTGCCACTGCCTGTTCCAGTTCTACGTGGCCGACGGCAAGCTCTCCTGCCAGCTCTATCAGCGTAGCGGTGATATATTCCTCGGCGTGCCGTTCAACATCGCGTCCTACAGCCTGCTGACGCTGATGATGGCGCAGGTGTGCGGCCTCAAGCCCGGCGAGTTCGTCCACACCCTCGGCGATGCGCACCTCTACAGCAATCACCTGGAACAGACTGAACTGCAGCTCAGCCGCGCGCCACGCCCGCTGCCGCAGATGAAACTCAACCCGGCGGTGACCGATCTGTTCGCGTTCCGGTTCGAGGATTTCGAGCTGGTGGACTACGACCCGCACCCGCACATCAAGGCGCCGGTGGCGATCTGAGCAGAGGATAATGGCATGCAACTGGCACTGATCGTGGCCAAGGCTGACAACGGCTGCATCGGCCGCGACAACAAGCTGCCCTGGTACCTGCCGGGCGACCTGAAATATTTCAAGCAGGCGACCCTCGGCAAACCGATCATCATGGGGCGCAAGACCTGGGAATCACTGAAAGGCCCCCTGCCCGGCCGTACTAACATCGTTATCACCCGCCAGGCCGGTTACCAGGCCGAGGGTGCGAAAGTGGTGCCGTCACTGGACGAAGCGCTGACGCTGGCGGAGCACGTTGCGTTGATTGACGGTGCGGACGAAGCGGTGGTGATTGGCGGTGCGGAGATCTACGGCCAGGCACTGCCGCGTGTGGATCGCATGTACATCACCGAAGTGCATGCCGCCGTGGACGGCGATGCATTCTTTCCCGGCTTCGACGCGGCGGCATGGCGGGAAATCGGCCGCGACAGTTTCAGGGCCGAGCCGCCAAACCAGTATGACTACAGTTTCGTGGTCTACGAGCGAGCCCGGCAGGCTTGATCAGGCCGTTACCCGATGCCGCTTTGAGGCGTTGTCAGAGCGGTGTAATGCGTATCTCGCTGCGCACCGAGTGGCTGATAAAACATTTCTTGCGTGCCTCCCGGTGCAGCGCTTCCACCGCCTCGCGATCAGGCTGTGCCTCGCCGGCGAATTTCACCAGTGGCCGCAGCGCCACCTCGCGCATATACAACACACCCTGCTCATCCTTGCCCAGTGTGCCCACCGGGTTGTCCTGATAACGGCTCACCGAATAGCCCGCGCGTGCCGCCTCGGTGACAAAGCTCAACAGGTGGCAACTGGCGATGGCCGCAATAAAGGCTTCTTCCGGGTCCATGAATTCACTCGTCAGCGTGCCATCCATTGCCTGCGTGCGCAGCACGGAGCCACTGGCCAGGCGCCAGACATAATGGTCAGTATCGCTGGTGGCATCCCAACTGACGCCAAGTCGGAAGTCGGCCATCGTTGGTGAGGCTCCTGAAAGGAAGAAAGAGCGATGGTAGCCAGCCGGGACGGCTGCCGTCAGTACGCCGTTCGTCTGTACTGCCTCACTCGGGGCGCCGGGCAGGCAGCAGCAGGCCATAGTAGCGGAACACGATCACCGACATCAGCGAACTGACCAGGGTGGTGCCGATGGAGACCAGCAGGCCGCTGCCCTGGTTCTCGCCGAGTACGGCAATCAGCACGATGGCGAGGGTATTCGACACCAGCAGGATGAGCATGAACACCATCACCACGGCCAGCAGAATTTGCCACTGGTCCTGCTGGCTGCGCTGAAAGCTGGCCTGCAGGGCCTGCACCGGCGAGATGTTTTCCAGCACTGCGATAAACGGTGCCTGGCACAGCCGCGCATACAGCCACACACCGGGGAAGATCAGCAACAGCATGCCAGCGTACACGGCGATGCCCAGCAGCAGATACGTCAGCAGCAATACCGGTGCGGCACGCAGACAGAACAGCAGGCAATCACCCAGCCCCCGCGCGCGACCGTTCTGGATCGCCACCAGTTGCGCCATCACTGCCCCTTCGGAAAACGGCCGCAGCAACATCAGCAGCAGTGCCGAGAGATGACCGATGCGCAGGGCATCTTCGTCCATGTACAGCGCCGGGCCGACACCCCATTGCACCAGTTCGCCGGCAATGGCGAAGGGCACGGTCACCAGGAGCAGGGCAGGCAGGTTCTGCCACCAGAAGCGCAGGCTTTCCTGAATTCGCTGGGCAATCATCAAAGGTCCGCAGTGGTCGGGTCAGCCGGCAAGTGTACTGGCTTGGCGCGCGGCGTGCAGCCGCTTACCACCAATAGCGACCCCAGTTCTCGGGATTGGCCCAGTACTGCGGATTGTTCCAGGCGCGGCGGAAGTTGTAGGTGTCCAGCTCATAGCTGTAGAGCGTCATGCTGCGCTCGCCGTCCTCGAAATCCGCCTCGCGACGCAGGCCCATGCCGAGGAAATCATTGCGTGGCCAGCGCAGCGTGTCAGGCGCGCGTTGCGGCTGGTACAGCACCACCATGGCGTTGGTGTGCAGATTGCGCAGCAGGCCGAGCAGTTCGGTGCCATTGTCGCGGGTCATGTATTCCAGTTGATCGGCGACGATGACCAGATCAAAACGGCCGAGCCGTGCCAGTTCATCAAACGGGTCTGGCGCTTCCAGGCGGGTCAGCTGCGTGCCGTGTTCCCGGCACCATTGATCGACGACCGGCATGGGGTTGAGGCTCAGCGTGAGCAGCGTGGCGGGGTGTTGGCCATCGAGGATCGCGGCCAGATGACGTTGCGGGCTGTCCGCCACGGGGGCGGTGGCATCAATGTGGTTCATGCGGTGAGTGTAGCGCGCTGACTCCACGCGGGAAAACGGGCCTGGGCAGCGCATCACAAAAAATCACAATGGAAGTGATTGACGGCCACCACCATCATAATGATAATCATTCTCATCAATAGGGAGAGCCTGTCATGTCGCAATCCACTGCCGCCCCCAAGCCGCGCAACGAATCACCCCGGCCCCGTGGCCTCTACCGCAATGTGACCGTGCGCGATGGCCGTATCAACAGCCGCACGCTGCTGAACGAGGACGGCACCCTGTGGATTCGCCACGGCGACAGCTTCTATCAGTTGCGTCGCACTGCGGCCGGCAAACTGATTTTGACCAAATAGCCATGCATTCTCCGGCGGCGGGTGGGTCAGCACCTGCCGCTGACGGCACCGGCAGGCTGCCGCAGCCAGCGAGGGGATCACGCTGGCGCCTGCCCCTTGTTTCTCCCCTGACGGATCAGCCAGCCAGCGCAGCAGCCAGCCAGTCCGCCACTCAGGTGCCCCCGCCCGATGTTGGGCGGGTGTGCCCTGACTGACTTTGACTGTATCCATGTGCTGGAGGCCGAACCGATGAATGCCCTGCCGAATGTGTCACTCTGGCGCATGCCGTGGCCCGCGCCGCTGGGCGCCTGCGCGGCCACCCTGGGCGACCGCGTGCTGCGGTTGCAGGATGAGCCGGGCGCCATTCTGAAAGCCCTGTACCGCTTCGACCAGCTCGAGGCCGGCACGCACAATCGCGCCTGCCACCTCTGGCAGACGGCACCTTATGCACCACTGGAATTCAACGGTGCCGACGGCGTTGCCCGCGTCCGGCACGACGCACTGACGCTGATGCTGTACTCGCGCCAGTGGGCGCTGGCGCTGGCCGTGCTGGCGCCGGTGGCGGGTATCGCACCGCGCTCACTGCTGTTTTTCGACCGCCACGGCCATCTGCTGCATCAACTGCATGTGCCCGATGGCACCGCCGGCATGGCCTTCGAGGAACTGGTCTGTGCCATGCTGCATCCCGATCAACGACAACTGCCGCTGCCGCAACCGCCAATGGGCGATGTGGAAGTGGCGCACCTTGATCTGCCCGCGCTGGAACAGAGCTGGTCGGTGCTGCGTGAACCACAGGAGTTCGATGCCCTGCTGCGCCGCTACGGCGTCCGTCGCCTGCGCGCCTACCGCCAGGTGCGCGACAAATTCGCCCGCGCCGTCAGCCTGGACAGCGTGCCGGCCCTGCTGGCGCTGGCGGCAGCGAGGCAAACGCCCGTGCGGATGTGCTGCGGCAACCGGGGCAGCGTGCAAAGTTTCGAGGGCCCGGTGAGCCTGCCCGTGTGGCAGGGCGGCTCTCTTTGCATACGCCAGCCCGGCGTGCGGTTTTCCTTGAATATGCGCGAAGTGGCGTCGGTCTGGCGTGTGCGCAAACCGGCTGCCGACAGCATCGTCACCAGCATCGAACTGTTTGACGGGGAAGATCAGCGCGTACTGACCCTGAGTGGCGCCAGCGGTTATGGCCGGCTGGAACTGCCCAGCTGGCGGGCGTTGCTGGCGGACAGCCTGCTGCCGCCCGAAGCCTGACCGCCGGGCGTCAGAAGCGCTCGTCGATCCGCGCCAGAATCGCCAGCACGTCCTGAATATCGCCTTCCATGCCACGCAGCGCCTCTTCCGCCATCGGCGCCACGCCGCACTGCCGCGGCAGCGGATGGCCGCCCTCCAGAATCGCCCGGAACCGGGCCAGAAACACCCACTGCAGCCATTGGGTGAAGTCCATCGTGTCGGCGCTGAACGGCACACTGCTCTCGAACGCAGCGGGGGGCGGCGGTGTGCTTTCCCAGGCCCCCAGGTCGCGCAGCGCCTGTTCCAGTTCATTCATCAGGCTGAGCAGATCAAAACGGTGTTGGGTATCAGGCATCGAGTAACGTCACCAGGTCGCGCAGTTCATGCAGAGTGTGGATGCGATGCGGGTGCTCCGGCAAATCCGCCGGCCAGCGCTGATCCAGCAGATTGGCCCACACGGCGCCAAACCCGTGCTGAATCGCCGCGCCCACATCTTCCAGCGGATGGTCGCCGACATGCAGCGCCTGGTCCGCCCGGCTGCCGGAGGATTTCAGCGCGGCCAGAAACATGTCCGCCTCCGGCTTGCCCCGGCCCACGGTCTCGGCGGAATGATGGAAGGCGAACAGGTCATCAATCCCGATCCGCCGCAGGTCTGCGTTGCCGTTGGTGAGCGCCCCCAGCGTGTAGCTGTCGGCCAGGTGGGCAAGGATGTCCAGCGCGCCGGGAAAGAACACCACCTCATTGCGGGCATCGTGAAAGATGCCGAAGGCTTCCCCCGCCAGGCGGGCCGCCTCGCTGGAGTGGTAACCCGCCGCCATGAACCCCCGCGCCAGCGCATCCCGGCGCAGGGCGGTGAGATTGTGGACATACCCCGGCTTCTCCCGCAGCAATTGATCGCGGATCTCGCGGACAGCCTCGACTGTCATGCACTCGGCGGCTTCCGGGTATCGCTCCGCGATCCAGAGGCGGCAACGCTGCTCTGCCCGGCGGATGACCTCGTCCACGGGCCAGAGGGTGTTGTCCAGGTCGAAGGTGATGAGTTTGAGTCTGGGCATGGGGGGATGATAGCGGGATGGGGGTGGTGGCGGAATGATGGGAAAGGATGCTTTGGTAACCTATTGAAAATAATTAAATTAATATCTTCGGGAGTGCACTGGGAGCACTCAATGGCCGTTGCAGCGGTGGCGTTGGGTGGGGCTGATGTCCGGCGTTGATGCATGTCCCAAACGGCCCACGGCACGTGCCCGATGTGCCTGAGTGCGTCGCTGGGGGATGCTAGATATGTCGATCCACATCCATGCTGTTGTGAAGAATGCGAATCACCACAATTTTGGCATCCGTGCCTGGCCGGTAGAAGACAATGTGACTGCCTTGACTAAACTTCTTGTACCCGGGCTTTATATCTTCTGCATCGCGGCCTATTTCAGGCTGGCGGGCAAGCAGCCTGAAGGTGTCATCAAGCTGCTTGAGGTACTTGTCGCGTTGCCGTTTCCCCCACTTCTCAGCAGTAAAGCGGCCAATATCAATGACGTCCTTTCGGGCGGCGGCGGTGAGCAGGAACGGAGGCATTAGTGAGCCTCGCTGTCCAGTTCCGCAATAATGCTTTCGTAGGAGTACTCTGCTATACCACTTTGCTCGCCCTCGTCTAAAAGACGCCGCAGACGGGTAAGCTTGCTTTCCGTTTCCTCAAGCAGGCGCAACCCGGCGCGTACCACTTCGCTGGCGGAACTGTAGCGGCCATTCTCCACCTGCGTGGATATGAATTCATCAAAATGGGGGCCAAGCGTAATGCTGGTGTTTCTGGCCATGGGCAAGCTCCTGTACCAAATATTGGTATAGTCTGGCAGGGCGCCTGTATCAGCGCAAGGTAGGTTGATGCGCTGAAAGGTGCGCGGCTGCTTGCGGCGATACTTGATGTGCGGTTTTGAGAGTCCAGACGACGCGCCGCGTAAAGGAGAGAGTTGATGCGTGCGTGTCCCGAACAAAGAGGCCTTCACCGATGTCTGGGCGGAAGGTGATGAGAAGCACTCGGCAGGATAATCTGGCAACCATGCACAAACAGATCCCTTCGGAAATAGCAGAACAGGTATCCCGTGCGTGTGTGATCATTGATCGCCACCTTGGGCATGTATTACAGGCCATTCACCTTTACGGTTCCGCCCTGGACGGTGGCTTGAAACCGTACAGCGATATTGATCTGCTGGTCACGGTGAATAGGCGGCTTGATGAGACATCAAGGCACACGCTGCAACAAGACTTGCTGGCAATTTCTGCCCCGCCAGGAGAGGGCGATACCCTGCGGGCCCTTGAAGTCACTGTGGTCGCCTGCAACGAGCTGGTCCCGTGGCGATACCCGCCCCGGCGAGAGCTCCAGTTTGGCGAGTGGCTGCGTGATGATCTTCGTGCAGGTGTCTATGAGCCGCTGATGCTGGACCATGACCTGGCGATATTGATGACCAAGATAAGGCAGCGCAGTATCGCATTGACCGGGCCTTCCGCTGCCGACCTCTTTGATGCCGTGCCGAAAGCAGATTTCCATGCCGCGTTATCCGACACGATTGCGCAATGGCGCAACGAGCCGGACTGGCAGGGCGACGAACGCAACGTAGTGCTTGCGCTCGCACGGATATGGTACAGCGCCTCAACGGGTGAGATTGCTTCCAAACAGGTGGCGGCGGAATGGGGCCTGGAACAACTGCCCGCCCGGCACAGGGAGGTGCTTGATCTGGCCAGAAGTGCCTATCTGGGCGCGGATGACAGTGCTCTGGTTGTGCGGAAGGCGGAGATAAAAGCCTTTATTGATTATGCAAAAATGGAAATAACAGGATTGCTGTCCGGGCAATAACGCCTGTCGGCGCTGCGTTGATCTCCGTGTGCGTGGAAGCCAGGCGTCTGTCTATGGAATGATTTGAGGGAATACAGACATGGAAAGTTTGCAGATGCTGCAGCCCGCATCGGTGTTGGCTATTTTCACCTTGACCGTTTTGCTGCTGGTTCCCATCAAGCGGGCCAGGGCGCTGTTTGCAGGGCGGGTGGCAGAGAACGACTTCAAGTACGGCGAATCTGACAGGGTTCCGCCTGAGGTGTGCATACCAAATCGTAACTATATGAACCTGCTGGAATTGCCAGTGCTGTTTTATGTGGCGAGCCTGCTGGTTTTCTCTATTCAGAAATATGATGCGATATTCCTGTCTCTGGCGTGGGCCTATGTCGGGCTGCGTGTCATCCATAGCCTCATCCATCTTACCTACAATCGGGTGCTGCATCGGGGGCTTGTTTTTGCGATAAGCAATGGTGTGTTGGCCGTTATCTGGATTCGGATTATGTTGGCGATCTGGTAACGATTGGGCGCGCCCCGGGGCCGGCTGGGCTGTGTCTGCCCGGCCCCTTGGTGCCGGGCGGGGCCTGTGCTGATCTCCGCTGTTGGCGTAAAGAGGCATGCCTTGGCGGTGCATGGCTGTTTCACCCCATCTTCCCGAATAGATGTTAGAATTCATGGCCTTGGAAAGCAGCCCGCGCTGGCTGCGAGAGCCCCTTCACCGTCATTGCACAGAGAGGCCCCATGAAATCCCTGCCTGAACTCTTCTCCAACAACGAAAAGTGGCGCCACGACATCGAGAAGGAGCACCCTGGCTTCTTCGAGCAGTTGGTGGGGCAGCAGAGCCCTGAGTACCTGTGGATCGGTTGCGCTGATTCGCGGGTGCCGGCCAACGAGATCGTTGGCCTGATGCCGGGCGAGCTGTTTGTGCACCGCAATGTGGCCAACCTGATCAACCACACCGACCTGAACATGCTGTCTGTGCTGCAATTTGCCGTGGATGTGCTCAAGGTGAAGCATGTCATGGTGGTGGGGCACTACGGCTGCGGCGGGGTCCACGCCGCCATGGAAGACAAGCCGCATGGCCTGATCGACAACTGGCTGCGCCAGGTGCGTGAGTTGTACCTGCGCAATCGCCGGGTGCTGAAGCAGATCGACGATGACAAGGCGCGCCTGGATCGCATGTGTGAACTGAACGTGGCGCGGCAGGTGATCAATCTGTCCAACACCACGGTGATCCAGGAGGCCTGGCGCCGTGAACAGGCGTTGACGGTGCATGGCTGGATTTACGGTATTGGCGATGGCCGGCTGAGCGACCTGGGGATCGAGATCAAGAACAATGCGCAGCTGCGTGAGCTGGAAGCGCAGGAGTACGACGGCGCCGGTGCTTGATTGGCCAGGGGCAGGGCATGCTACAGCTGCGGCAGTTTTATGCCTGTCCCATACTCCATGTTACAACTATATTGGCTCAGGCGATCCTTATTAGAGAAGAGTCATAGATAGAGTTGATGCTTTGCAGCGTCTGGAAATTATTGGAAGTGAGGTGAAGTGCTTCAAGAAAAAAAGTTGTCAGGTATTCTCGAAATGCTGAAGGCGTGTGGGAGGGAATAAGGCTATAGCAGCTTGCTGGCGTCTGCTGAGTGCGACCTTGCACGCCGTGGGCATAAAATGCTCATCCAGTTTTTTTGTTAAAAATAGGGGCTTGCTCTCCTTCGACGAAAAGATATAGAGATCTATGGCGATTTTCGTTGTGACGTATTTTCATTGGTTCATTAGGTGAGAGAATATTGTTTCTCTGCGCGTCAGTGATTTTGATTTTTCAGGGATGATTTTTCATGAGGCATATTGGTATTGCTGCAGTAACGGCTGAGGGCGCAGCTCTCGTATATAAAGAGATATGTCGGCGTTCGGCCATCAGGCTGGGTGAGTATCAGCATCCCGAGATTTCTCTTCATTCCTTCTCTTTCTCAGAACATATGAATGGGGGTCCGATTGAATGGGCCCGGTTGCTCAGTTTGTCAGCATCAAAACTGCACGCAACTGGTGCAGAATTTATGATATGTCCCTCTAATACGCCTCATGAAGTATATGAAGAGCTGGCGTCACAGTTGCCACTCCCATGGCTTCACATCGCATCTGGAGTGAGGGCCATGGCTGAATCGAAGAGGCTGAAAAATATTTTGCTTTTGGGGACGGAATTCACGATGAAAAGCCGTATATATGACGACCAGTTTATGGAGAGCGGCATTTCTCTAACCAGGCCGGATGAGCTGGAGGTTGCGTCTGTTCATGAAATTATCACAAAAGAACTTATAAACGGACGTTTAAATGAATCTTCCAGAAGCGCTGTTTCCGATATTGTCAGGAAGTACGTTCGCGCCGGTGTGGATGGCGTCATTCTGGGCTGCACTGAGTTGCCGATGATTGTTGATATAAGTGAGTCAGAGGTTCCTTTGTTGGATTCTACTATTGCCCTTGCTGATGCGGCGATAGATTACGCGATATCATAGATTCTGATTGGTCAATTGCGCTACGTATTAAGTTTAATGTGATTAAAAGTTGTCTTTGATATTTTTCATAGAGGAAAATGGCGTCAGAATTGTACGGAGCAAAAATAGAGGTAATTTATGAAATGTCCGTTATGATTTTTCTTGTGTCAAGAAAGTCGCAATGGGCTCTTTTGTGTGTTTAATGCCGGTATATCTATAATTATCCCGGCGGCCGGGACGGTAAGTCTTTAAGGGGAATATATGAATACCTACTTCATTCGGCACACCTCTTCCCTGGATGTCGATACTAAAACGATACGGATGATGTGGGAGGATGATCGAATCGCCATTCATTATCCTCGAGATAAAAGCGGGGGTTTCGAAATCGAGGACTCCAGAAGCCTGAACCCGGATGATTACGACGGCGTGCAGCGGTCCATGCTGAAGCGCCTGATCGATCTGGCCAGGGAGGGGGGATATGTTTTTGCGACCTACCGAGGTGAGGCTGGGAGCAAGATTGGTTACGTGACTCCTGGTTCCACTGTAGAGCTTTTTCATGGGACGTGGGGAAGCAGGGGGAATCGCGCAGGCCGGGAGGCGGTATTAAAGTCATTGAAATTGACCCATGTGCACAATATCCCGCCGGAGCAAACCATTGCCTTTACTCCGGCTCAGCCCAGGCAGGGTACTTTTTGCCGGTGGCGGAGGGTCGGAGACAGGGTTGCCAATATTGTCAACGGTGTCAGTGAGATGGGAATGGATAGCCTGACGCCAGACCTCCAGGAGGTAATGTGTATGGAGTATCTGCGCACAGAGCGCGCGCGCGAGCAGGGGCTTCCCGTATTGCGATACACGCTGATGCCTGTGGGTAGAACAATGAAAGACGTTGATATCCTCGGGGTTTCCGAATCAGGTAAGACGTTGTCTGTGCAGGTCACCTACAAATGCTTGCATCAGGATGATCCAAAACTGCAAAAGCTGGACCCTTATCAGTCGAATGGAAACGAGACGGTATACTTTTGCCGATGTAAAAAGCCTCAGAAGATAAACGGCCACTTTGTGTTTCCGTTGCAGAAAGTCTTTGAAGACTTCTGCATTGAGGATGATAACGGAAGGCAATGGTTTGAACGGGTGATGGGAGGTGCGCCGGCACGGGTTAGAAGTGAGTGCAATGGCGGGCATGGTCCGGTGGGCGGCTATTTCGAGTCGTAGAAGATACCAGCCAGCCCGGAGACAGTGTGCTGTGCTTCATGAGCGCACTTACTCCCCGGATTTTCTATCCTTCTTCCTCGCCCTCGGATGTGCCCCGTCATAAACCCGTGCCAGATGCTGAAAATCCAGATGCGTATAAATCTGCGTTGTGGACAGATTCGCATGGCCCAGCAATTCCTGCACCGCCCGCAGGTCGCTGCTGGATTCCAGCAGATGCGTGGCAAAGGAATGCCGCAACATATGCGGATGCAGGTGCTGGTCCAGCCCCGCTTCGCGTGCCTGCTTTGCCAGCCGCTGCTGTACGGAGCGGGCGCCGAGGCGCTGGCCGCGCTGGCTGACAAACAGCGCTTTTTCGGCGCCATCACTGGCCAGTAGCGGCCGCACTTTCAGCCATTCCCGCAACGCGGCAAGCGCCGGCGCGCCGACCGGCAGGTGCCGGGTACGGTTGCCTTTCCCGGTCACGACCAGGCTGGCGTCCTGCTGGTCGATGGTGTCGATATCCAGGCTCAGCAATTCGGCCAGCCGCAGGCCGGAGGAATAGAACAGTTCCATCATGGCGCGGTCGCGCAGTTGCAACGGGTCGTTGCCGTCGCGGGGATGGTCGAGCAGGTGGTTGACGGCGTCCGGGTCCAGGGTGTGGGGCAGCCGGCGCGGGCTTTTCGGGGCGCTGATGCCCAGCGCCGGGTTGTCGCGGGCCAGGCCTTCCTGGAGCAGGTGGCTGTACAGGCCGCGCACGCTGGAGAGCAGCCGTTGCAGGCTTTTGCCGCCCAGGCCGCGACGGTGCAGGGCGGCCACGGCCATGCGGATGTCCTGCGGGGTGACGGCGGGCCAGTCCGGCAGGCCGCGCGCTTCCAGCAGGGCGGTGACGGTACGCAGGTCGCGACCGTAGTTGTCCAGGGTATGGGCGGAAAGCTGACGCACGGTGCGCAGGTGGTGCAGGTAACGCGCGGTCTGCTCGGTGAAGTTGCTCATGGCCGCCTCCCGGTGGCGCCGGTCAGGCGCGCCGGGCTTCCAGGCGCGGGTATTTGCGCAGCAGGTCGTGCATGCGGCGGCTGAGGACGTCGCCGATGTGGCTGATGAACAGTGTGCCCAAGGAGCTGCGGAAGTGCAGCGGGTCGAAGCTGCCGATGGCCAGCAGGCCCTGGCGGCCTTGCCATTCCAGCGGCACCATGGCGGCGGATTTGACCTGCTCGGCGTGGTGCGGGAACAGTTGCTCCAGTTCCACTTCGCGCAGCACGCCGCAGATGGCCTTGCCATTGCGCAGCAGCAGTTGCAGGGCTTCGTGCAGGTCGGCGGCGGCCAGGCAGCGCACGCGGCTGCGCAGTTCGCCGGTGAGATCCAGGTCGCGGTCGTAGACCAGCAGGGACACGGTGTCGGCACCGAAGTCTTCCTGCAGGGAATGGATCAGCTGGCTGAACAATTGCTCGGCGCTGCGTGCTTCGATCAGGGTCAGCACCAGTTGGCGGGTCTTTTCGAACAGCTGGTCGTTTTCGCGGGCGACGGCAAGCAGGCCGTTGAGGCGGTCGCGCAGTTCGTGGTTGCGTTCGCGCAGGATCTGCGCCTGGCGTTCCAGCAGGGATACGGCTTCGCCGCGCGGGTCGGGCAGGCGCAGCATTTCCAGCAACTCTTGCCGGCCCTGGAAAAAATCGGTGTGATCGCGCAGCCAGGCGGCGACCTGGTCGCCGGTGAGTTTCTGCTCGCTCATGAAATCGCTTCTCCGTGCGCTCGGGATCAGGCTTTGCCCGATGTATCGCGGATCACGCCATCATAGACGCGGCTTGCCGGGCCTGTCATCAACACGCCATTGGTGCCGTCGTAGTGCACGCGCAGGGTGCCACCGGCGAGGCTGACTTCGACGGTGTCGTCCAGCAGGCCGCGTTTCTGGCCGCAGACCACGGCGGCGCAGGCGCCAGAGCCGCAGGCCAGGGTTTCGCCGGAACCGCGCTCGAATACGCGCAGGCGGATGTGGCTGCGGTCCACGAGCTGCATGAAGCCTACGTTGACCCGTTCGGGGAAGTCCGGGTGGCTTTCCAGCAGCGGGCCGACGGTCTCGACCGGTGCGGTGTCGACGTTTTCCACCAGCATCACGCAATGCGGGTTGCCCAGGCCGACGGCGGAGATTTCATAGGCGTTCTGGCCGGCCACCAGGATGTAGGTGTCGGCGACGGCGCTGGCGCGGAACGGGATGTCCTCCAGTGCCCAGCGCGGCGGGCCCATGTTGACGGTGACCAGGCCATCGTCGGTGAGGCGCAGGGTCATCTGGCCGTTGGCGGTTTCCACGCGGATTTCGTGCTTGTTGGTCAGACCCTCGTCGCGCACGAAGCGGGCGAAGCAGCGCGCGCCGTTGCCGCACTGGCTCACTTCGCTGCCGTCGGCATTGAAGATGCGGTAGCGGAAGTCGGCGTCGCCGCGTGGCGGCTGCACGATCAGCAACTGGTCGAAGCCGACACCGAAATGGCGGTCAGCCAGGCGGCGCATGGCCTCCGGCGACAGCGGCGGGCCGTCTTCCGGCAGCGATTGCCGGATGCCGTCGAGCACCATGAAATCGTTGCCCAGGCCATGCATCTTGGTGAACTTGAGGTCCATGACGATTCCGGGTTGAGGTAAGCAGTGGCTCATTGTAGGCCCTGCCCGGTTGGCGGGCCAGCGGCCGGGTTGGCAGGGCGGTGACGGGCACAGGCTCATTTCCGGCCACGGCGGGCCATTTTGCGGCCCGGAATTTGGCACAAGCTGCACTCACGTCCCGGCGGCGCGACGGGGATACTGTGTGTATTCGTTTGATCGCCCGGCCCGTTGCATGCCGGCGCGCTGTTGCCACAGGAGCCTGATCCGCATGAACGCAAAAGCCAATCTGACGCCACGTCGTACCAACAAGAGTGATATCCAGCCGCGCCGCATGGATTTCGAGTTCGAGGCGGATATCCCGCGCTACTGGTTCGACGGGGATCAGTTCAAGACCATCCTGTTGTCAGCGTTGTCCTGCACCTTTCCGGAAGGCGAGCGCTTTTTCGTGCGTTCGGTGCGCCATTACCAGAAGGGCATCACTGACGAGAAGCTCAAGGAAGAGGTGAAGGGTTTCATTGGCCAGGAAGCGCACCACGGCAATGAGCACGAGGCGTTCAATGCGTTTCTGGAAGCGCGCGGCATCCCGGCCAAAAAGGTCGAGGAGTTCGTGTTGCGCGGGCTGAAGTGGCAGGGCAAGTTTCTGTCGCCGAAGCGGCAACTGGCGAAGACCTGCGCGCTGGAGCATTTTACCGCGATGCTGGCGGAGACCATTCTGGAGCACCCGGAGATGCTCGAGGGCATGGACAAGCGCGTGCTGCCGCTGTGGTTCTGGCATGCGGTGGAGGAAAGCGAGCACAAGTCGGTGGCTTTCGACGTGTATCAGGATCAGGAGGGCGGTTACTGGACCCGCACCAGCGAAATGGCCGTGACCACGCTGGAATTCCTCGGCTTCACCATTTTCCACTACTTCCAGCTGCGCGGCGGCATGGATGACAAGCGCGATCTGCGCTCGGTGTTGCGCGGCTTTAACTGGCTGCTTGGCAAACCGGGCTGGCTGCGCAAACTGGGGCCGGCGTATCTGGCCTACTACCGCCGCGATTTTCACCCGTCGCAGCGCGACAGCCGTGCGCTGCGCGAGGCCGGCCTGAAGCGCCTGGCGGCGCTGCTGGACAAGCCTGAGTTGCTGGAAGAGCCTGCAGCCTGAACAGGCGTTGTGCGGCGGTAGGGTGGGTAGAGCCAAAGGCGAAACCCACCGGGTCCAAGCTGCACACTGCTCGCACAAAACCATCGAAACCACCTACCTCCGAAGCAGGGCAGTTTCGATGGTTTTGCGGGAGTGAATAACGGGCATGGACGTGGTGGGTTTCGCCTTTGGCTCTACCCACCCTACGACTCTTCATAGATCCTCTGTCGTCGGCTCCTGGGGACGACGCTCACCAAACTCATGCAGTGACAAATCCCACACCGCAATAAACAGCGCCGCCACCAGCGGCCCGAGCACAAAACCGCTGATTCCGATCAGTGCCAGCCCGCCAAGTGTGGTCACCAGAATCAGATAATCCGGCAATTGCGTCTGCTGGCCCACCAAGCGCGGGCGCAGGATATTGTCGGCCAGCCCGATCGGGCCGACACCGAAGGCCACCAGCACCACACCCTGCCAGATATGGCCGGTGAGCAGGAAGTAGGCGGCAACCGGCGCCCAGATCAGCGCGGCGCCCACCGCCGGCAGCAGTGACAGCACGGCCATCAGTGCCCCCCACAGCAGGGCGCCCTGAATGCCGAGAATCCAGAAGATCACCCCGCCGAGCGCACCCTGCACCAGTGCCACCAGCACGTTGCCTTTCATGGTGGCGCGCACCACTTCACCGAATTTCTTGAACAGCCGCTGTTTATGCGCATCAGACAACGGGATGGCGGCGCGAATCTGCCGCATCAGTCGGGTGCCGTCACGCAGGAAGAAAAACAGCAGATACAACATGACGCCGAAACTGATCAAAAAGGTGAACGACAACTGGCCAATGTTCACGGCGTTGCGCGCCAGCCCTTTGCTGGCGGTGGCGGCGGCACTTTTCAGCCAGGTACGCACCTCGGAAAAATCGACCCCGATCTGCGCCAGCAGGGCCTGCAGGCGTGGCGCGGCTTCCTGCACGCGGTCGATGTAGGCGCCGAAGTCCAGTTCACCGCTCTGGATGCGCTGGTACAGCGTGGTGCCTTCGTGCACCAGTGACAGGGAGATGGTGATCAACGGGATGATCGCCACCACGATACAGATCAGCAGTGTGCACAGGCTCGCCAGGGTGGGCCGTTTCGGCATGCGCGCGAGCATCCGGTTCTGCAACGGCATGAAGATGATGGCGAAGATACCGGCCCAGAGGACGGCACCGAAGAACGGCGCGAGCAGGGCGAAGAAGGCCAGCGAAACCATGATCAGCAGCACGATGAAGGTGCGGTGCTGTATTTTGTCGGTCGACACGCGGGTGTCTCCTTGCAGGGCGGGGGCTGTTGCGATTCTGGGTGCCGGCCCGCACGGCTGCAAGGGCTGGTCAGAAACGGCGGCTGAAACTGAGCAGTGCGTCGAGCCCCTGGATGTCATCCTCCAGCAGGGGCAGGCGACGCTGGGGGAGCTGGCGGAAGCGGGTCTCGATGTCCGCCAGGTGGCGTTGCTGGCGGGCATGCCGGGCCTGGAAGAAGTGGCCGTCGGCCTGGTCGGGCAGAACGCGGTTGATGATCAGGCCGGCCACGGGAATGTCGCTGTCGATCAGTGATTGCACGGCCCGTTCGGTTTCCAGGATCGGCAGCTTTTCCGGGGTCAGCACGAACAGGAAGGCGGTGCGGGCGGCATCGGCCAGCAGTCGGCGTGTGCGCTGGAACAGCCGCTGCCGTGTCAGCAGTGTTTCGGCCAGTTCACGGCCACGGTCGTCGAGGCCGGAAAACGCGTGTTCGGTCGGGGTGTTGAGCGGGCTGTCCAGGTCACGGCCGGGGGTCAGGTGGGTCAGCACCTTGCCCAGTTCGGCGGCGCGGTGGTTGTGCTTGAGCAGGCCATCGGTCCAGGCGGCCATGACTTCCGGCAGGCTCAGCAGGCGCAGGGTGTGGCCGGTGGGCGCGGTGTCGAGAATGATCAGGTCGAAGCGTTGCTGGCCCTCTTCCATCAGGCGGGCCAGCCGCTCCAGCAGGGCGGCTTCCTGGGCGCCGGGGGATTGTCGGCTCAGGCGCAGTTGCCGTTCCAGTTCGCGCACCTGGTCCGGGCCGGCGAAGCGGCGCATCTGTGCGCTGACGCGGGACAGGTAGGCGTCGACTTCGTTGTCGGGGTCGAGTTCGAGCACGGTCAGGTTCGGGGCGAGCATGGTTTCGCGGTCGCCGATCTCGTGATCGAAGGCGTCGGCCAGGCTGTGCGCCGGGTCGGTGGAAGCGAGCAATACCTTGCGGCCGGCCTCGGCGGCGGCCACGGCCAGGGCGGCGGAAGTGGTGGTCTTGCCGACACCGCCCTTGCCGCCCACCAGCAGCAGGCGGCGGCCGGCGAGCAGGGCGTGGATATCCAGTGTGGTCATTGCAGGTCCGTGGTCAGCAGCAGCGGAAGCCGTCCAGTGGCGAGCGTTCCATGCCCATCCGCCGGTGCCAGTCGTGGAAACGCTCCAGCAGCAGCGGCTGCAACTCCAGCGTGTACCAGCTCGCCGGGTTGGGCACGCCCATCATCTCGGAGAACACCAGCAGCATGAACAGGTCTTCTTCGTCCCGCCGGGCGCGCGCGATGGCGGCCCGGTAGGGCGCGTTGTAGTAGGTCGCGCCGAGGGTCTCGGCGCGACTGTACCAGCGTTTGATGCGTTGCCAGGGCGTGGTCATGACGACGACGCGTTCGCCTCCCGTTTATGCCGCAACAGGCTGGCGCTGCATTCCAGGGTCACCAGGATGGCGGCCACCAGCACGACGATATCCAGGCCGAGCAGGAACCAGTCGCCCTTGTCGTAGAAGGTTTTCAGTTGCAGCAGCAGGGCGCACAGCGTCATCGCCAGCAGGAAGATCAGCGGAATCAGCGTGTAGCGCGCCGGGCGATGGCTGCGTACCAGCATGACCGTGATCACCAGCAGGGTCAGGCCGGCGAGCAACTGGTTGGTGGTGCCGAACAGCGGCCAGATCAGCAGGCCGCCGGAGCCGTCCGCGCCGCCGGCGCCAAAGGCCAGGATCAGACAGCTGGCCACCGCCAGGGTGGTCGCGGGCAGGGCCTTGCCGAGCCATTTGATGCCGTAGATTTCGCCCCACTCCTGGAAGATGTAGCGCTGCAGGCGCAGGCCGGTATCCATGGTGGTGCCGGCGAACAGCGCGGCCATCACGGTGAGCAGGGTGGCGGCCACGGCCTGATCCAGGCCCAGACCGTTGGCGAGGATGGCGGCACCGCCGTTGACGAACGCGGTCACGCCGCCCTGGCCAAAGGCGCTGTACACCGCCTGCCAGTCGGCCAGGCTGGCGAAGCCGGCGGTGGCGGCGACGATGGCGGCCAGCGCCAGGGCGCCTTCGCCCACGGCGCCGAAGTACCCCACGAAGCGGGCGTCGGTCTCACGGTTGAGCTGTTTGGAGGTGGTGCCGGAGGCCACCAGGCCGTGGAAGCCGGAGATGGCGCCACAGGCGATGGTCACGAACAGCAGCGGGATCATCGAGGGTGTGTTCACGGGCAGTGCATCATTGACCATCGGGGCCACCACGCTCGGGTTGCCGATCAGGACGGCGCCGTAGAGCAGGATCAGGCCGACGAACAGTTGCAGGCCGTTGATGTAGTCACGCGGCTGCAGCAGCATCCACACCGGCAGCAGCGAGGCGACGGCGGCGTAGGCGAACAGCAGCAGAATCCAGGAGGCACTGGCGGACAGGCCGAAGGTCTGTTCCGGCAGCGTGATCGGCACGGACGGGCCGATGTAGATCAGGGCATAGAGGATCACCACCCCGACGATGGAGACGATGCCCAGGCCAAAGATACGGCGATAGATCAGCTGGCCGATCACCAGGGCCACCGCGATGGCGCCCCACACCGGCACCACGGCGCCGGGGTTGTTGATCAGCAGCCGCGCGATGACTACGCCGAACACGGCGTTGACCATCAGCAGCACCAGGAAGATGACGATCATGAACACGCTGCGGGCGCGCTTGCCGACCACCTCGCCGGTGAGTGCGCCGACGGATTTGGCGCGGTTGCGGACACTGGCCCAGATGGCGCCCATGTCGTGTACGCCGGCGAAGAAGATGGTGCCGAACACCACCCACAGGAATGCCGGCAGCCACCCCCAGATAACGGCAATGGCCGGCCCGACGATGGGCGCGGCACCGGCCACGGAAGTGAAATGGTGACCCCAGAGCACGAAGCGGTTGGTGGGGACGAAGTCGACGCCGTCCTCGAATTCGTGTGCGGGCGTACGGAATTGTTCGTCGAGCTTGTAGATGTGGCGGGCAATGAAGCGGGAATAGAACAGGTAACCTGCCGCCATGCCACCAAGACCGAGCAGAACCAGGACGATGGCGCTCATGGGGTTCTCCTTTTTTGTTGTCAGTCACAGCTTTTGGCCGGGATGTCCGCCCGTGGCCGGGTGAGGCCGTGGGTGAACGGAAACAGCCCGACTGAGGTGTCAGCCAGGCCGGGGCACCAGTACGACTTTACCCTGCGCCCATGACAGGTCAATTCGACCAAGGGTTAAGGAACCTCTGATCAGTCCGGCGACAATCCGAGACTAACGCCGGCCACGCCGTCGGCGCCACCTGCCTGGGCGCTGGTGATGCGCAGGCGTTCACCGGCAAGACCGTAGTCGTCAATCAGTAGCGTCTTGGCCTGCTGGGCGCGCTGGCTGGCCAGGGTTTGCAGCATGTCGGCCGGGACGCTGGCAGCCTGTTGCCGGGCCAGCGCGTCAAAGGCGGCCACAGCCAGCGCCTGCTCGCGGGCCTCGCGCTGCGGCTTGCCGGCGCCGTCGGCCAGTGGTGGCAGCAGGGTATCAGGGTCATTGCCGGTACGGTCCCGGTACAGCGCCAGGGTACGGCGCTGGAAGCCCCGGTCGCCCTGGGCACTGGCCAGATCCTGCCAGTCGCGGCCGGCCAGCTCGGTGCCGAGCCGGCGCCGGGCCAGGGCGTCGCGGTCGCTGTCGGCGGCGCTGCCGGCGAGGGTCAGGCCCAGCGTGGGCCGGTCGCCGAGCACCTGCGCCAGTGCGGCCAGTTGCTCGCGGGTGTCGCTGTCCGGTTCGGCGCTGCCGGCGGGGAAGGTGATGTGTTCCAGGTTTTCGCCACCGGCCAGGCTCGCCAGCACCGAGAACGGGGAGGTGGCGGCGCGCACCAGGATGTTGGTCAGGGCCTTGAGGATGATGCCGTGCACGCTCACCGACGGGTCGTTGAGGTCGCCCCGTGCCTGCACCGGCAGGTCGATCAGTTCGTTGCGGTCGCGGATCACCGCCAGGCCAAGTTTGATCGGTACGCTCAGGGCCTCTTCACTTTGCACCCGGTCGCCGAGGAAGAAGCTGGCCGCCTTGACGCGGATGCGGCTGTCGAGCACCGAGCCGTCGAGCTTCACGCTGCTGTCCACGGACAGTTGCCCGGTGCGGGTGGCGTAGCCGAGGTAGCGGCCGGTGAACGGTGTGAGGCTGGTCATTTCGTAGCCGTTCAGGGTGACGGCCAGGTCCACGCTCGGGTTGGCGGCCAGTGGGTTGAGTGCGCCTTTCACCGACAGGGGCGCGTACTGGTCCACGCGCGCGGACAGGTCGATGTTGGCGGGCGCGCGGGCGGCGGAATCCAGCCCGGTCAGCGTGCCGTTGATGCGTGTCAGCGCGAGGCTGAAATCCGGGCTTTGCGACAGGTCCGTGAAACGGCTCTGGCTGTCGGCCAGTACCAGCCTGTCCAGCTGAATATGCCAGGGGGCACCGGGTTCGGTGTTGCCTTCACCGGGCAGCAGGATGCGGTCGGCCACGCCACGACCCTGCGGGTCGATCAGGGCGCGGGCGTCGAGGCCGTTGACGCGGGCCTGCTGCACACGCAGGCGCTGGCCATGGGTGTCCACGTCCAGGCCGGTGAGGGCGAGTTCTTTCAGGGCCAGCAACGGGCGGTCGCCCGCCTCGCGCACGTCCAGATTCTGCACCCCGGCACCGCCGGTGATGGCCACCGTGATGTCGTCCTCGCCACTGGCGCGGACCGTCAGGTCCGCCGAGGCGGTGCCGGCCGGAACCGTGACGCGCAGGGCGCTCTGCACCCAGGGTTGCAGGGCCGGCAGTGGCAGGCTGTTTGCGGCCAGGGTCAGTTGAATATCCAGCGGCGCGATCTGGCCCTCGCCGCCGAGGGTGATCTGGCCGCTTTCGGCGAGGGTGGCTTCGCCGTCGAGGCTGAAACGGCGCGGGTCGTTCAGGGCCAGGTCCCTGAGGGTCAGCGTGACCGGGGCAAGCGCCAGCTCACCAGGGGCGGGCAGGGTTTCGTCGCGCAGCGCCAGTTGTGCGGCGTTGAGGTGCAGGGTTTCCAGGATCAGCGCCCAGGGCTCGCTGGCAGGGGTGTCGTCCTGCTCTGCGGGGGCCTCTTCCACGGGCGTGGTCTGGACCGGTGTGAACAGGGTCGCCAGGTCCACGCCATCCGCCAGCAGGCGGGCGCGAACGGCCGGGGTCGCAAGGCTCAGGTCGCCGAGTGTCAGGGTGCGGGTGGCGGTGTCCAGGCGTACGTTGCCAAGCGTCACTTCGGGCAGCGTGACCACGTCGATCTCCTGGGCCGGGTCATGGATCACCAGTGCGTTCAGTTGCACGGCACCTTCGGTAAGCCACAGGCGCAGGTCGTCGCCGGTTTCCAGGCGGTAGGCGGTCTGGATGGACAATTCGCCGGAGGGCACCGTGAAACGCAGCTGGTCGCTGAGAAATTCCGCGAATGGCGGCAGGTCGACGCCATTGAGGGCCAGTTCGCCCGTGGCGATCAGCGGGTTCAGGCTGAAGTGGCCGGTCCAGTTGAAGCTGCCGCCGCCGGGGCCGGTGACCAGCAGGTTATAGCTGTTGGCGTCGTCTTCGCCGCTGCCCCGGGTGGAAAAGTCCGCGACGCGGAAACTGACCGGGGCCAGCACCATCTGCCGGGGCGTCTCGCCGGTCCGGTCCACAAAGCGGAAGTCGCCTTCCTCAAGCAGCAGTTCGCTCACCGACAGCGCCGGCAGGGGGGCGCTGTCGGGGGTGTCGCTGTCAGGTGGTGCGTCGGGGGCGGCGGTTTCCTCTGGTGTGGTCGCCAGGGCCAGCAGGTCATCGAAATTGAACTGGCCTTCGCCCACTTGCGTGACCTGCGTCCGGGGCCGGGTCAGTGCGATCTGCCGAAAATGCCAGCTGCGACGAAACAGCGACGACAACTGGAAGTTGGCGTAGAAGCGATCAAACGCGATGAAGTCGGTGCCGTCCTTATCCAGCAGGCCAAAATCGTCCAGCGTCAGGGACAGGGTCAGCGGGTTGAACAGCACGCGTTCCAGCCGCACCTCGCGGCCGGTGGTCTCCTGCAGGGTGTTTGTCAGTTGCTGTTTCAGCAGCGGCGACACCAGGAAAAAACCGAGCAGGGTGTACAGCAGATACAGCGCTGCCAGGATCACCAGAATGCGTTGACGGCGGCTGGCCGCCTGCCAGCGTGAACGGACGGAGAAGGCCATGGTGTGCTGTCCTGTGCATCACGACGGAGTGGAAAAACGATGATAGCCCGCATCGTCCGGCAGGGGGACGATGCAGTACACACGAAGAGCGGCCGGTCCTGCCGGACCCGCCGCGCCGGTGTCAGGGCAGCAGGGATTCCTGCTGCAACTGGTCTTCGATGGTCTCGCGCTGGCGGACGATGAAGGCCTGGTCACCATCGACCATGATCTCCGCCGGCCGGTTGCGGCTGTTGTAGTTGCTGGCCATGGCGAAGCCATAGGCGCCGGCGGAGCGCACGGCCAGCAGGTCGCCGGTTTCCAGCGCCAGGGCGCGGTCTTTCCCGAGGAAGTCGCCGGTTTCGCACACCGGGCCGACGATGTCCCAGTGGCGGCAGTCGGCGTCATGCGGGATCAGCGGCACGATGTCCTGCCAGGCGGAATACAGGCTCGGCCGGATCAGGTCGTTCATGGCGCCGTCGACGATGGCGAAGTTCTTGTGCGCGGTGGGTTTGAGGTACAGCACGCGGGTCAGGAAAACCCCGGCGTTGGCAACGATGGAGCGGCCCGGCTCGATATGCACCGGCAGGTCGCCGGGCACGTATTTGAGCAGCGTGGCGACATACTCTGCCGGGGTGGGTGGCTGCTCTTCGCGGTAGCGCACGCCCAGGCCGCCACCGAGATCCAGATGACGGATCGCGATGCCCTGCAGCGTGAGTTTGTCCACCAGCGCCATCACGCGGCCGAGCGCGTCCTCGAACGGGCCGAGGCTGGTGAGCTGGCTGCCGATATGGCAGTCCACACCGAGAATCTCGATGTGCGGCAGGTCGGCGGCACGCTGGTACAGCGCCGGCGCGTCGTTGATGTCGACGCCGAACTTGTTGTCTTTCAGGCCGGTGGAAATGTAGGGGTGGGTCTGCGCGTCCACATCCGGGTTCACCCGGATCGAGATCGGCGCCACCATCGACTGCTCGCCGGCAACCAGATTCAACAGTTCCAACTCGGCGGCGGATTCCACATTGAAGCAGTGAATGCCGGCTTTCAGTGCGGCTTCCATTTCATCGGCGGTCTTGCCGACGCCGGAGAACACGATCCTGGACGGGTCGCCGCCGGCGCGCAGCACGCGCTCCAGTTCACCGCCGGAGACGATATCGAAGCCGGCCCCCAGGCGGGCGAGCACATTCAGTACGGCCAGGTTGGCGTTGGCCTTGACGGCGTAGCAGACCTGATGGGGGTGCCCGCCGAAGGCGTCATCGAAGGCGCGGTACTGGGTCTCCAGCATGGCACGGGAATACACATACAGGGGCGTGCCGAACCGTTCCGCCAGGTCACTCAGGGGCAGTTCCTCGGCGTAGAGCTGGCCGTCGCGGTACTGAAATGGGTCCATGGTCGTGCGTCCTGGGGTTAGTCGTCGTCGCCGTTGTCGGTACGGTCATCCCCGGCATCGTCCTGGGCGGTGGCTGGCGGCTGCCCGGCCGGGGTTTCCGGCTCGGCAAAATACAGCGAACCGCGCTGCCCGCAGCCGTTGAGGGCCAGCAGACTGCTGCACAGCAGGCCGATGATCAGCAGCGTTTTCAAGCGCGCTCTCCTGGCCGTCGCACGGCCTTGGGGTCCGGGGTGACAAGTGCCCGGCAGTATAGCGGTTTGGCCTGCCGGTAACGATGACTTGAGAAAAAAACAGGCTGGCTTAATATCATCGTGGATCAGGGCGGCGCGAATGTGCCGCCTTTTGTTTATGGGTAGTTGTTATCCGGCCATTTTTATCCAGGTGGGCCAAGGGCCCCGGAGTAGTGCACGCAATGAATCAGCCCCCGATTACCGTTTCCCGTGTCGATGTGCAGCGCATTGAAGCCCTGCTGGCGCAGGCCGCCGAGAATGATGTGGTGGATGCCCTGGAACAGGAGTTGCTGCGCGCCACACTGGTGGCGCCGGCGGAGGTGCCGCCGCAGGTGGTGACGATGAACTCGCGCGTCCGTTGCCGGGAAGAAGTCAGCGGCCGGGAATACACCCTGACGCTGGTCTATCCGCAGGAAGCCGGCCCCGGCAAGGTGTCGGTGCTGGCACCGATTGGCGCGGCTCTGCTGGGCCTGTCCGTGGGCCAGTCGATCGACTGGCCGGGGCCGGGCGGCAAGCCGCTGCGGGTCTCGATCCTGGCGATCGAATACCAGCCGGAAGCCGCCGGCGATTACCACCTGTAAGCCTGTGCCGCCACCGGGTGCGCCTGCACCCGGTGATATCGCTCAACAGCCCAGAGCTGCCCGCCATAACCGCTTTATTTCCCCGATCAGTTCATCCGTGGTGAGGTTGTCCGGCGGCGCCAGCACGGCGCCGTGCACCTGCGCTTCTATGGCCTGCACCAGCAGCAGGGCGCGCGCCTGCGGGTGCGGTCCGCCGATGCCGAGGCGCAGCAGTTGCGCCGCGACAGCGGCAGCCATCATGGATTCCAGTCGCCGGAAGCGTGCCATCAGCTCGGCGGAACGCGGTGTCTGCTCGAACAGCAGCCGGTGCATGGCGGGGTTGTGCCGGTGCAGCGCCACGGTCGTGTCGATCAACAGGGTGAGTGTCTGCTCCACGCCGGGCCGTTCCCGGTCCAGGCGCTGGAAAACAGCGCCGAGGACAGAGCCGCTTTGCTCCATGTGCTGCTCGCTCAGGGCCAGGATCAGCGCCTCTTTGTGGGGAAAATACTGGTACAGCGATCCGATTGAGACGCCGGCTTTCTCGGCCACCTTGTTGGTGGTGGTGGCCTGATAGCCGAGTTGCCCGAAAAGCTGAGCTGCTGCCTCCAGAATGGCGTCGTAAGTGGCGCGGGAGCGCTGCTGGCGGGGCTTTTTGCGGAGCATGCTCATGGCGGCGGATGCGAGTAGCGGCAGGATGCCGGAAATGTGAGAGTTGCTCAGGTATCGGCTGGAAAGCAACCCCGGTGGCCAGAGGAGCCATGTCGTCATGAGCAAACCGATCTCGCTGCGTTTTGAATCCAGGCTGGGGGCTTCCCCGGCGCGCATCTGGCGCTGGATCACGTCGGTCGAGGGTATCGCCACCGAGCTGCGCCCGGTGCTGCGCATGACGACGCCGCGCCGGGTGCAGTCCATCGAAGACCTGGACCTACAGCCCGGCAAACGGCTGTTTCGCAGTTATGTGTTCCTGCTGGGGGTGCTCCCGATTGATGTCTCGGACATGACGCTGCTGGAGATCGAGCCGGGCCGGGGGTTTGTCGAGCAGTCGCCGATGGGGTCCATGGCACTGTGGCGGCACGCGCGGCGCATTCTGCCGTGCGCGGACCAGCCCGGTATGCATCGACTGGTGGACGAGCTTACCTTTCAACCGCGCTGGATGGCGCCCGTGGTGGGCTGGTTTATCCGCCGGGTCTTCCTGCACCGGCATCGGGTGCTGCGGGCGCATCTGGACGGCGGGCAAAACTGAAAAGGGGCGCCACAGGGCGCCCCTTCGAGTGCAGTAAGCAGCCGTCAGTGCGACAGCGCTTCCCGTGCCCGCGCCACCGCTGCGCGCACCTGCTCCGGTGCCGTGCCGCCGATGTGGTTGCGGGCGCTCACCGAGCCTTCCAGCGTCAGCACCTCGAACACGTCCTCGTCGATCTGGTCGCTGAACTGGCGCAGTTCGCTGATGCTCATGTCACTGAGGTCTTTCTTCTGTGCCACGCCGAACGCCACGGCCTTGCCGACGATCTCGTGGGCATCGCGGAAGGCAATCCCCTTGCGCACCAGATAATCGGCCAGGTCGGTGGCGGTGGCGAACCCGCGCCGGGCGGCCTCGCGCATCACTTCGCGGTTCGGTTCCAGCGCCGGCACCATGTCGGCAAAGGCGCGCAGGGAGCCGAGCAGCGTATCGACGGCGTCGAACAGCGGTTCCTTGTCTTCCTGGTTGTCCTTGTTGTAGGCCAGCGGCTGGCTTTTCATCAGTGTCAGCAGGCTGATCAGGTGGCCGTTGACGCGGCCGGTCTTGCCGCGCACCAGCTCGGGCACGTCCGGGTTTTTCTTCTGCGGCATGATCGAACTGCCGGTGCAGAAACGGTCCGGCAGGTTGATGAAGTTGAACTGGGCGCTGGTCCAGAGCACCAGCTCCTCGCTCATGCGCGACAGGTGCGTCATCGACAGCGCGGCCAGGGCGCAGAATTCAATCGCGAAGTCGCGGTCGCTGACGGCGTCCAGCGAGTTGTGGCAGACCTCGTCGAAGCCGAGCAGCTCGCGGGTGCGCTCGCGGTTGATCGGGTAGGTGGTGCCGGCCAGGGCGGCCGAGCCGAGCGGCATGCGGTTCACGCGCTTGCGGCAGTCGGCCAGGCGCTCGCGGTCGCGGCGCAGCATCTCGAACCAGGCCAGCAGATGATGGCCGAAGGTGACCGGCTGGGCGGTTTGCAGGTGGGTGAAGCCGGGCATGATGGTGGCGGCTTCGCGCTCGGCCAGGCCCAGCAGGCCCTGCATCAGGCGGGTGAGCTCGCCGTCGATCAGGTCGATGTGGTCACGCAGCCACAGGCGGATGTCGGTGGCCACCTGGTCGTTGCGGCTGCGGCCGGTGTGCAGTTTCTTGCCGGTGATGCCGATGCGGTCGGTCAGGCGGGCCTCGATGTTCATGTGCACGTCTTCCAGCGCCACGGACCACTGGAACTCGCCGGCCTCGATCTCGGCGTGGATCTCGTTCAGGCCGTTGATGATCGCATCGCGTTCGTCGTTGCTCAGTACCCGGGCCTCGGCCAGCATGGTGGCGTGGGCAATGGAGCCACGGATGTCCTGGTCATACATGCGCTGGTCAAAATTGACGCTGGCGGTGAACGCCTGCACGAACTCATCGGTGGATTCACTGAAGCGGCCGCCCCAGAGCTTGTTTTGCTTGTCACTCATCTGCATGCAGTCCTGAACAACCGTTTAACGGGAAAGGCGCGCAGTATAACACCTCCCGGTCGCATCCTGCGCGGGGGCTGGGGTATAAGGGGCGCTTCGGTGCCGGCCCGGTTGGCCAGGCGCGAGACCTCAAGGAACGGGTATGGCGAAACCGCATGTCTCCCCGCCGGCACGGGCATTTGTGCCGGACCTGTGCGAGGCGCGCGCGGTGCTGGTGGTGGTCGTGGTGGCGCAGTTGATGGCCATCGTGCTGACGTTGTCGGGCACCTACTATGACCGCTTCAGTTTCGAACGCCTGGCACTGACCTCCTTTTTCATGCAGTGGGTCGGCCTGACCTCGGCCGCTGCCCTGTGTGCCCTGCGTGTCTGGCTCAACCGCCTGCCACCGGCCTGGGCGGCCACCGGGGTGGTGGTGCTGGTGGTGACCAACACGCTGGTGTTCAGCCTGATCGCGCGCATGGTGATGCGCTGGGCCTTGCCGGAGATGGTCGGGGGTGTGAGCACCACGCTCAAGGACGTCTGGATCAATGTGACCATCGCCGCCATCCTCGCCGGGGGGGTGATGCGCTATTTCTATGTGCAGGACCAGTTGCGCATCAAGGAACAGGCCGAGCTGGAAGCGCGTATCCAGGCCCTGCAGTCGCGCATACGCCCGCACTTCCTGTTCAACAGCATGAACATCATCTCCAGCCTGATCGCCGTGGACCCGGCCGCTGCCGAGCAGACGGTGGAGGACCTGGCACGGCTGTTCCGCGCCAGCCTGCGGGAAACCGGGTTGCAGGTAACGCTGAAAGAAGAGCTGGACCTGTGCCGCCGCTACGCCAGGATCGAACAGCAACGCATGGGAGAGCGGCTGAAACTCGACTGGCAGGTGCAAATTGACCCGGAGCGTGCCTTAATTCCACTGTTGACCTTGCAGCCATTGCTGGAAAATGCCATTTATCATGGTATCCAGCCACGACCGGACGGGGGTACGGTGACGGTGCGCGTGGATCAGGATGGCGATATGCTGAGGATCAGCATGACCAATCCGTTACCGGCGGAGCCGGCGGGAGCTTCCCATGGCAACCGCATGGCGCTGGAGAATATCCGCCACCGGCTGGCGGCATTGTATGGTGACCGCGCCCGCGTTGAGGCCGCGGCAAATAATAACGAATACCGGGTAAGCCTCCGTTACCCGAGTGCCTGATCAGGGGGCCTTTGACTATGCGAGTACTCGTCTGTGACGACGAACAGCTGGCGCGAGACCGGCTGGTACGTCTGGTCGATGGGATTGAAGGGGTAGAGGTGGTCGCCGAGGCGGCCAATGGGCGGGAAGCTGTGCTGGCAGCGCAGCGTGTACACCCCGATGTGGTCCTGATGGATATCCGCATGCCGGACATGGACGGGCTGGAAGCGGCCGAGCACCTTTCCCGCACCGAACAGCCACCGGCGCTGATCTTCTGCACCGCTTACGATGAACACGCCCTGGACGCGTTCCGGGTGCGTGCGCTGGATTATCTGCTCAAGCCGGTCAGCCGCGACGATCTCGACGCCGCGCTGACCCGTGCCCGCAAGATGACCCGCGTGCAGGCCAGCGACGACGACAGCGGGGAAAAATCCACCTTGCGGCGCCAGCATATCAGTGCGCGCACGCATCGCGGCCTGGAACTGGTGCCGGTCAACGACATCCGCTACTTCCTGGCCGACCAGAAGTACATCACCGTGCGCCACGGCGGCGGCGAAGTGCTGATCGACGAAACCCTCAAGGACCTGGAAACCGAATTCGGTGACCTGTTCGTGCGCGTGCATCGCAACGCGCTGGTGGCGTTGAGTTTTATCGAGGGGATGGAGCAGGCACCTGCCGGGCACCATCAGCTGCGCTTGCGTGGCCTGGAAGACACACTGGTTGTCAGCCGGCGTCATGTGGCGGGCTTGCGCAAGGTGATGCAACGATTGTAGAACGCATTGCGGCCAGTATGACGCGTGATCATGCCGGCCGGTTTTTCCGGGGTAGAAAACACCAGACAGGACATAACAAGATGAAAAAGCTGCTCCTCCCACTGGCCGCCATGGCCATGCTCTCAGGTTGTGCGACCGCCACCATGCCGGTGACCGGTTTGCTGTACGGCAACGTCAAGGCGCCGCTGACGGCCACCGCCGCACCGGAACAGGCGACCCGTGTGGGCCGGGCCTCGGTCCGTTCCATTCTGGGCATCATCGCTTCCGGAGACGCCAGTATCCACACCGCCGCCCGCAACGGCGGCATCCGCGAAATCCATTACGTGGATTACGAATCGCAGAACTTCTTTGGCGTGCTGTCGGAATTCACCGTGGTGGTGTACGGCAACTGAGCTCTGCCGCATTGCTGCGGGCAGAATGCCGCGTGTGACGGCGCGGCGTTCTGGCGAGCGCCGGGCCTGAACAGGCCCGGTTTCGTGTGCGCGCGGGTCAAGTGTTGCAGTGCCGGCCGGTCATGAGGCGTCGGTGATCTGTCCCGTTCTGCTCTGTTGTCCGGCGGTGATCCCGGCATCATGGGCGTTTTCGCCTGCCTGGAACGACAACATGGCCGTACAACGTATCGACATCCGCAAAGAGTTCGCCGCGCCGGTGGACAAGCTGTTCGCCTTTCTCAGCGTACACAAGAATCTGGAAACCATTTTTGCACCGGCGAAGATCCGCCGCGTCAAAGACGGCAGTGACGTGCCGGACGGGCTGGGCTCGGTGCGCCGCATGCGTATCCTGATCGCCCCGCCGTTCGAGGAAACCATTACTGCACGGGTGCCGGATGAACGTATCGAATACCGCATTACCCGTGGCAGCCCGCTGCGCAATCACCATGGCGTCATGCGTTTCAGCGCCACGCCATCCGGTGGTTCGGCGCTGCACTACACCATCGAGTTCGAAGGCAAGCTGCCGTTGATCGGGCCGATCGTGCGCGCCGGGCTGGATCGCGGCATTCGGCGCGGCCTGGATAAAGTGCGTCTGTAACCTTGCCTTCCCGGCTCAGCGGCTGTGGCCGTTGAGCCGTTCCAGCAAGCGGCGCGGCAGGCTCAGTGCGCTGAGCACGGGCCGCGCATGCATCAAGGCGTCATGAATGTCGTCGACGCGATGAATCAGTTGATCTACATGCTGGGTGATGCCGTCCACCCGATAGCTGAGGTCTGCCACCTGGTGCGGCAGGGCATCCATGCGTTCGATAATGCGCATGATGCGATGCGCCATGATCAGGTATTCGAGTGCGGCGCGGATGACCGCGATGGTGATCAGCAGCACGAACGGGGAAATTCCCGCGGCAATCAGCCCCACCATGGGGGAAAAATAGAATGCCATCGCCACCAGCCCGGCAATCACCGCCAGCGCGCCCAGTATCAGCAGCAAATAGAAAAGCGGCAGCAGTTGCATGGTCAGGTAGCGATTGAAGCGCCAGTCGGCAAAGTTCTTCAGCATGTTGCCGGCAGCCAGATCGTCGTCGGTGCCAGGGTATTGGCCACGGTTGGTGTAAGCAGATTGCGGGTCCGTCATGCCGTGTCTCCCGGGTCGGCGTGTTCTTGTTTTACCCATCCGATGGTAGAGAAGCGGGTGGCATGCCGGGTAGGCCAATCGGCTGCAGGCTGCGGCGACAGGGTCAGCTGCCGGGTATGCTGCGGTGAAACGCAAGTGCCACCTATATGACACAGGGACAGGATGCGATGACGCAGCGACAACAGATCGTGATTACCCGCGCCGGCGGTCCGGACGTGCTGAAGATCAAAGAAGACCGGCTCGCGGCACCGGAGGCGAACGAAGTACAGGTGACGGTGGCAGCGGCCGGCATCAACTTCGCCGACATTCTGGCGCGCCAGGGGCTGTACCAGGACGCGCCGCCGCTGCCCTGCACCGTGGGCTATGAAGTGGCCGGCACGGTGACGCAACTCGGTGCCGCAGTGCCCGGTGAATGGCTGGGCCGGCGCGTGTTTGGCCTGACTCGTTTCGGCGGTTACGCAAGCCATGTGAACGTGCCGCTGGCGCAGATATTCGAGATGCCCGAGAGCATGGATTTCCAGCAGGCTGCCGCGATTCCCGTGAACTATCTGACCGCCTGGCAGCTGCTGTGTGTGATGGGCAACCTGAAGGCGTCAGAAACGCTGTTGATCCAGAATGCCGGTGGCGGCGTCGGGCTGGCGCTGATCGACATCGGCAAGCAGCTCGGTGCCCGGCTGCTCGGTACGGCCAGCGCCGGCAAGCATGCCTTTCTGCATGAGCGCGGGCTGGACCAGGCAATTGATTACACGCGCGGCGACTGGCTGGCGGAAGTGATGCACCTCACCGACGGTCGAGGCGTGGAACTGGTGACCGATCCCCTCGGCGGCGACAGTTGGCGCAAGAGCCTGCGCGCCCTGCGTCATACCGGCCGGCTGGGCATGTTCGGTGTGTCGGAAGCCTCGGCCAACGGCGTGGCGGGCAAACTCAAGCTGCTGAAGACAGCGCTGAAAATGCCGTTCATCCATCCGGTGTCATTGATGAATGAAAACCGGGGCACCTTCGGTGTAAACATGGGCCACCTGTGGCACGAGGTGGACAAGATTCGCGAATGGATGGATGCACTGCTGGCGGGTTGGCAGGACGGCTGGGTGCGCCCGCATGTGGACCGCGCGTTTTCGTTCAGTGAGGCGGGCGAAGCGCACGCCTGGATCGAGGCGCGGCGCAATATCGGCAAGGTGCTGCTGGTGCCCTGAAGACGTGGCGGGCGTTATCGCCCGCCACGGTGTATCGGTTGTCAGTCGACGCCGTTGGCGCCGATCTTGTGGATACTGAGGTCGGCACCGTCGAATTCTTCTTCTTCGCTCAGGCGCAGGCCGGACAGCGCTTTGACCAGGCCGTAGCAGACCAGCCCGCCACCAAAGGCAATGCCGACCCCCATCAGCGCACCGATCAACTGCGACAGGAAACTCACGCCGCCCAGGCCGCCGAAGGCTTCCAGGCCGAAAATGCCGGCCGCCAGCGCGCCCCACAGACCGCACACCCCGTGCAGTGGCCAGACACCGAGCACATCATCCACTTTCTGCAGTTTGCGTTGCATGTAACCGAACAGCAGCACGAACAGCACGCCCGCCACCGCGCCGGTGATCAGCGCGCCGACCGGATGCATCAGGTCAGAGCCGGCACACACGGCCACCAGCCCGGCCAGCGGACCGTTGTGAATAAAGCCGGGGTCTTTGCGGCCGGCCAGCATGGAGGCAATGATGCCGCCGACCATGGCCATCAGGCTGTTCACCGCCACCAGGCCGGAGATGCCGTCCAGTGTCTGCGCGGACATCACGTTGAAGCCGAACCAGCCGACCGTCAGTACCCAGGCGCCGAGTGCCAGGAACGGGATGTTCGAGGGTGCGAAGGCCACCAGTTGTCCCTGACGGAAACGGCCGCGCCGCGTGCCCAGCAGCAGGATCGCCGCCAGCGCCAGCCAGCCGCCCATGCCGTGCACGACGATGGAGCCGGCGAAATCATGGAACGGCGCGCCGAAGGTGGTTTCCAGCCAGTCCTGCACACCGTAGTTGCCGTTCCAGATGATGCCTTCGAAGAACGGGTAGATCAGGCCCACGCACAGGGCGGCGGCCACCAGCATCGGATAGAAGCGCGCACGCTCTGCCACGCCGCCGGAAATAATGGCCGGGATGGCGGCGGCGAAGGTCACCAGGAAGAAGAACTTCACCAGCGCGTAGCCATGCTCGGCGGTGAGCTCGGTGGCGCTGACCATGAAATGGGTCTGGTAGGCGATCTGATAACCGACAAAAAAGTAGGCCAGGGTCGAGACGCCGAAGTCGGTCATGATCTTGACCAGCGCATTGACCTGGTTCTTGTGCCGCACGGTGCCTACTTCCAGAAAGGCGAAGCCGGCGTGCATGGCCAGGACCATGATGGCGCCCAGCAGAATGAACAACGTATTGGCGCTGGCCGTAAGCGTGGCGACGGCGCTGTGTACTGAATCCACGGTGATCTCCCATTACGTGCGTGTACCGAAATGGTGCGCATGGCCATGCGGTGCACGATATCAGTGCGCATAAAGCCGTTCGTGCCCTGCGTCTGCGCGGCAGGTGCCGGACGATACGCGATGTAAATCAGTGGCTTGCAGGGTTTGCCGGCCAGACCTGCGTCATCAGGGGGCTGCCGGCGGCGCTGCACGCCGCTGCGCTGTGCCATAAGGATGCACAAAGCGTGCCTGAAATGGTGCGATGCACTGTTATCTGGCGCCTCGGGGTGGGCGGGAGAAAAGGTCGGGGGTGGCGGACGGTGGATGTGGCACCAGGACGGTGCAGTCAGGGTGTGCCGAACAGCGCCTTCATGCGTGGCAGATGCTCGCTCAGTTCGAAGCTGATGTCGCGGGCCAGCACATCCAGCAGCACGATGGCATTGACTGCCGCGTCGGAGTCGCCGGCGTCCGCCAGGCGCCGGGCGAAGCTGCGGTTGAGCTGGTTCAGGTTGGCGTACAGGCGCTCCATCGTGGCGGCCACATCGTGCCCGTCGCGCCCGGCCAGGTATTCGCGCAACAACAGCACGGACAGCGCCCGGGTGAAGGTTTCCTCTTCCGTGGCCAGCGGCAGATGCTGCAGCGCCATCGGGTGCAGCGGTCGTGTGTGTGGGCAGTCGCTGAGCGCACTGATCAGCCCGAGCAATGAGCTCAGCGCCCGTTGCAGGGTCGTGTCGGTGCGGTAGCTGCGCTGCGGTGTGTCCACGGTGAGCGTGACCGGCTCATAGGAGCGGCCGTCGCGCAGGCCGGTGAAGGCGTGGGCAATGTTCACCGCGACCGGACAGAACGGGTGTTCGGCCGGGTCCAGGGTGCAGTGGCTGCACTGGTGATGCGTAAGGGCGGCCCAGGCTGGCGGGATGAAGTCTGCGGCCGGGCGCAATCGGTGGTCGGCCGGGTCCGGGCGCACCGGAATGTGGTCTTCACGTCCGTCGGCATAGGTGAGCTGATAGGTCAGTTCATAGGCCATGGGGACGGTGCGCCTTCTGGCCGGGACGGGAGGGTGGCGCCGGGGTGGCCAGGCCGGGGCGCGCTGACGCCGCGTTCAGCAGCGGCAGGCGGATACTGAAATGCGCCCCTTCGCCCGGTGTGCTGTGGACGCTGATCTCGCCCTGGTGGCGCTGGACGATGTCCTGCGAAATGGCCAGCCCCAGCCCGGTGCCTTCGCCCACCGGCTTGGTGGTGAAGAACGGCTCGAACAGGGTGGCCATGTGCTCGGGCTGAATGCCGGGGCCGTTGTCGATGACCTCGATGATCAGGTGCGTGCCGTGGTTTCGGGTGCGAATCTGTATCACGCCCGGCACGGGCTGGCTCTGCTGCGCCTGCATGGCCTGCGCGGCGTTCACCACCAGGTTGAGCAGCACCTGTGTGAGTTGGGACTCCGAACCGCTGATCTGCGCCGTGGCGGCACTCAGCGTCACATCCAGCTTTATCTGCCGGCGCAGTTCGTGGCGTGCCAGATTCAGCGCCGTCTCGATGCATTTGTGCACATCCACCGGCGTAAAGGCGTCGGTGCCCTCGTGGGAAAAACTCTTCAGGTCGCTGATGATCTTGCGGATGCGCAGGATACCATCACGAGTTTCCTGCATCAGGGCAGGGTAATCCTCCACGGCGTAGGTAATGTCGTCGCGGTTATGCGGCGCGTCAGCGGGCGGGAACAGGTCACCGACCTGATCCGGCGGCAGTTTGGCGCTGGCGCGAATGGCAAACGCGGACAGGGTTTCCAGATACTCACCCAGGCGGTTGATGTTGGCGCTGACGTAGGCAATCGGATTGTTGATCTCGTGGGCAATGCCGGCAGAAATCACCCCCAGTGAGGCCATTTTCTCCGAGTGCAGCAGCATGTTTTCTGCCCGGTGCAGGGAGGCTTCCTTGCTGCGGACTTCGCGGCGCAGGGCATCGTTCTGCTGATGGAAGCGGGTGACATCGGTGCCGAAATAGATATAGCCGGTGTCCGCCTCGGTGATGAACGACAGCGGGAACACGAAGGTATCCACCCAGCGTATGCCGCTGTCCCGTGTGCGCAGGCAGAGCTGGCCGTGCCAGACCCGCTCCTGTTGCAGTGTGCGGCGCATGTCGCTGGCGGCTTCGGCATGAATGGCGCGGACGCCGACCTCTTTCTGGTGGCGGCCCACCAGTTCCGTCAGCGGGGTGCCGCTGAGGTCGACCAGCTTGTCATTGGCGTAGGTCAGCACGCCGTGCAGGTCGGTGGTGAAGACGCAGTACTGGTCGATGATCCGCGCCAGTGGCCCGAGCACTTTGCGATTGATGTCGTAGGCATCGGCACTGGTTTCGATCAGGCGCAGCTTGGCACCGAACACGCTGTTGGTGAGCGAGGAAAATTCCGCCAGCCGGGCTTCCACCTTCAGTGAGGCGCGGTAAGTGCGGTGCATGAAGAACACCACCACCAGCATGATCAGCAATGAGGCAATAATGTAGAAGCCGCTGCTCTGCTGATCCAGCAGCGGCGCCAGTAGTCCGGCCAGGAAATCCATCAGGGGCGCCGTCAGTGCGCGGGCGCGCGCTGGCGGCGCAGCAGGTCCAGTTCCTGCTGCTGATCACGCACTTTCTGCGCGAGCATGCGGTTTTCCAGCAGGATCTGCTTGATGCGCAGGCCCTCGCTGACAGCCTCGATCAGTTGGGCGTCGTCCCAGGGTTTGGTGAAGAAACGGAACGCCGAGGCCTCGTTGATGGCCGCCATCAGCGTGTCCACGTTGACCACGCCGGTGAGCAGGATGCGGGCGGCATCCGGCTGCAGGCTTTTCAGTTCGCTGAGGAACTGGATGCCGTCGATGTCCGGCATCACGCAGTCGGTGATCACGGCGTCGAACAGGCGGCTGCGCGCCCGGCGCAGGGCGTCCTCGGCGCGGGTAAAGGTTTCGACCTGCCAGTCCTGCTGGTGGCGGAAGGTGCGCGTCAGCGCCTTGAGAATATGTTCTTCGTCATCGACGATCAGGATGTTGTAGGCGGTCATGCTCGAAGGCCCCCAGGCTGCAAGCCGGACAGACAAGGGTCCGGTTTGTGTGTTCCCTCCCCGACAGGAACGCTGTTCTCTTTGGTATGTGTCCGGGGATCGGTGGCCGCAATGCGCGGGCGGCTCTCGTGGGATCGGGCGGACATGTAGGAAAAAAGTATCACCGCCGTGAAACGCGGGCAAGCAAAGCGATCGTTAAAAAAACAAACCCGCCGGAAGGCGGGTTTGTCGGTACGGAAGGTGCCGGCTCAGGCCTGTGGGCCCGCGAGATGGATAAGACCAATTTGCTGGTTTTAAAGGCAATGGCATCAGTCAGTTAATTGTGCCACCTCACAATCCAATACTCGTGCCCAGGAGCGCAGGGTTTCAATGTGGGACTTGTTGCCCTGTTTCTCGGCCTGTGCCACCGCACTTTGTGTGACTCCCAGCCGTTCAGCCATCTGTGCCTGGGACATGCCGCGATATTTGCGCCAGGCAGCCATCGGGCTGAGGTCCTTTTCGATCATCAGGACCACCACCTCATGCGGGATAGTGGTGCGACCATTGGCATCCAGAAGCGCCTGATACTCATCAAACGGCACCACGGCATACAGAGGGTTGCCACTGTTATCCCGGATGATCTGGGCATTCCCGGTGACGACCTCAATATGTTCGCTCATCTCGCTTTTTCACCTCTTGCACCGTAATGATCCGCACGCCATCGTCCAGATCGAATAGCACTCGGTAGCTGCCCACCCGAAGCCGGTAGCCTGCGTCGTGTCCCTTCAGGGCTTTGACGTTTGCGGCATTCGTTGGGCAATCCGCCAGTGCGGTCATCCCTTACCTGATTGGCTTATATTGCTGGGATAAAAATTAGAAATAAATGGATAAATGCTAATTTTATGGCGTCGCGATCAGGCGGCGCTTATGCCCCGCAAGGTTCGCTTATCAGCAAACCTGGGGAGATCGGCATGCATGGTATTCGGTGCAGGGATGGGGCGGACTACATCAATCTCCGGTGTGTGTCTGGCCCTGGTAACAATGAAGAAGGCGGACTTTACCGGTTGGAGAGTGGGCAAATACATGATCGTTTCCGGAGAGACTGCGCGCTGCGACATGCGTTCGCGCAATGCTCAAGGTAGCAGGGCTTACCTGGATGCACAGCGTGGTTCGGTGTGGGAAGCGGTCAGGATGCCTGTTCCTGGCTGGACCAGGGGTTAACCGGGCAGAGGGAAAAACCTGTTTCCGGCGGGTGTCAGGCCGCTGAAGAATCCCGGCAGCCTGAAACCCGCCAGAAGGCGGGTTTGTCGGTACGGAAGGCTCCGGATCAGGCTTGTGGGCCAGCCTGGCGGATATCCTCGGAGACGTCGGCGTATTTCTCGGCGAAGTTCTTGTTGAACTGCGCTGCCAGGTCGCGGGCGCGGGCTTCGTACTGCTCCGGGTTTTTCCAGGTGTTTTTCGGCACCAGCAGCTTGTCGTCCACGCCCGGGACGGCTTTCGGCACGTCCAGGTTGATGATGTCCAGGTGCTGGGTTTCCGCGTTGTCCAGCGCGCCGGAGAGGATCGCGTTCACCACCGAACGGGTGGTCGGGATGCTGAAGCGGTCGCCTTCGCCGTACGGGCCGCCGGTCCAGCCGGTGTTGACCAGGTAGACCTGGGAGCCGAACTCGTCCATGCGCTTCATCAGCAACTCGGCATACTCGCCGGCGCGGCGCGGGAAGAACGGGGCGCCGAAGCAGGTGGAGAAGGTGCTCTTGATGCCGGAGCCTGCGCCCATTTCGGTGGAGCCGACCAGTGCGGTGTAGCCGCTCAGGAAGTGGTACGCGGCTGCTTCGCGGGACAGCTTGGACACTGGCGGCAGCACGCCGGTCAGGTCGCAGGTCAGGAAGATGATGTGTTTCGGTTCGCCGGCCTGGTTCTCGATCACGCGCTTGTCGACGTTTTCGAGCGGGTAGGCGGCGCGGGTGTTCTGGGTCAGGGAGACGTCCTTGTAGTCAGCGACACGGGTTTCCGGGTCGATCACCACGTTTTCCAGCACGGCGCCGAACTTGATGGCGTCCCAGATCACCGGCTCGTTTTTCTGCGACAGGTCGATGCACTTGGCATAGCAGCCGCCTTCGATGTTGAACACCACGCCCTTGCCCCAGCCGTGCTCGTCGTCACCGATCAGGTAACGGTCCGGGTCGGCGGACAGGGTGGTCTTGCCGGTGCCGGACAGGCCGAAGAACAGGGCCACATCACCGTCTTCGCCGACGTTGGCGGAGCAGTGCATCGGCAGCACGTCTTTTTCCGGCAGCAGGAAGTTCTGCACGGCGAACATGGCTTTCTTCATTTCACCGGCGTAGCGCATGCCGGCGATCAGCACGCGGCGCTGGGCGAACTGGAAAATCACACAGCCGTCGGAGTTGGTGCCGTCACGTTCCGGCTGGCACTCGAAGTTGGCGGCGTGCAGGATTTCCCACTGCTCTTTGCCGGCCGGGTTGAATTGCGGCGGGCGGATGAACAGGGTGTTGGCAAACAGATTGTGCCAGGCGGTCTGGGCAGTGACCTTGACCGGGATGTAGTGCTCGGCGGCGGCGCCTACGTGCAGGTGCGATACAAACTGATCCTGGTCGGCAACGAACGCGGCAACGCGCTCCCACAGGGCATCGAATTTGCCGGCGTCGAACGGACGGTTGACCGGCCCCCAGTGGATCTTCGCGCTGGTGCTCGGCTCATCCACGATGAAACGGTCCATCGGCGAGCGGCCGGTGCGGTGGCCGGTTTCGCAGACCAGCGCGCCGTTGCTGGCGAGTTTGCCTTCGTTGCGCTGAATGGCCAGCTCGACAAGTTGTGCCGGGCTCAGGTCGTTGTAAACAGTTGCATTGGTCATGGCTATTCCTGGGCTTTGGTCCTGGCTTTTGGCCGTATCGAGAACATCCGGGCGCGGCGGGGAGCCCAGTTATTCTGCTGCATCGCGGGTAACAGTGCCGGTCTGGTGCGGCGCCGGGGCATCCAGGGAGGTGCCTCACGGCCTGCGGATACGCTAGGTACCGGCAGGCGCGCGATTATGACAGAAACAGGGGGAGGGTGCCATGCGCCCCCGGCGTGCCGGGGCGCGGCTGTGAAGTCAGTGCGGTTTGGCGCCCAACTCGTGCAGCAGGGCGGTCAGGTCGACGGCATCGAACACTTCCTCGCTGCTGCAGAAGTCGCAGGACACGCGGGCTTCGCCCTGTTCGGCGAGGATGGCCTGCAGTTCACCTGCGCCCAGGGACAGCAGCGTGCGGGCCACTTTCTCACGCGAGCAGGTGCAGCCGAAGCGGATCGGCGACGGTGCCGACAGCTGGGGCGGGGTCTCGTGAAACAGCCGGTGCAGCACGGTATCCGCCGGCAGGTCGAGCAGCTCCTCCAGGCCCAGCGTATCCGCCAGCGTGGTCAGGTGCTGCCAGGTTTCGGCGTTGTGTGCGGCGCTGGCGACGCGGTTCGGCAGCCGTTGCAGCAGCAGGCCGGCGGCGTGGCCGTTGCCGGCCGCCAGCCACAGCCGGGTGGGCAGCTGCTCGGACTGGGCGAAGTAATCCTCCAGGCAGCCGGCCAGGTCCGTGCGCTCCATCGGCACCAGGCCCTGGTACTGGGCGCCGGCCTCCGGGCGGATGGTGATCGCCATGACGCCGTCGCCGAGCAGGGCCGGCAGCTTGGTTTCAGCACTCTCTGCCGGGATGTCGGCGCGGGCCAGGGCGCGCACTTCGCTGTCATGGGTGCTTTCGGCCAGCAGCAGGGTGAGTGCGCCCTGCCCCTGGGCCTGCAGGCTCAGACGGCCTTCGAATTTCAGTGTGCCGGCGAGCAGGCTGACGGCGGACAGTGCCTCGCCGAGCAGGCCTTCGATCACCATCGGATAGTCGTGGCCGGCCAGTGCCTGGGTCACGCTGGCTTGCAGGCGCACGATCTCGCCGCGGATGTCGCTGTCGGGGAACAGGAAGCGCTGTCGGATATCGGTCTCGGTCATGGATTGCTCTGGGTCAGGTGTCCTGGCGGGCGCGGAAGCGGCTCAGGTCGCGGCGCTCTTTCTTGCTCGGGCGGTGGTCCGGCGCCGCACGGGTGGCGTATTCCACGCGCCGCTGGCTGGCGGCGGCCTCGCGGGCGGCAATACTCTCTTCGGTTTCCTGATAAAGCAAGGCGGCCTGCGGCGCGCTGCCGCGTTTTTCAGCGAGGCCGGTGACGACCACGGTGCACTGGTCGTGGCCGCGCGGCGTGCTGACCGTGGCGCCGATCTTGACCGGACGGCTGGCCTTCACGCGCTGGCCGTCGAGCTGCACCTTGCCGCCTTCCACGGCCTGCTGGGCCAGGCTGCGGGTCTTGAAGAAACGCGCGGCCCAGAGCCACTTGTCGATGCGCACGCCATCGCTCATTTCGGCAGCACCAGCTCAAAGCGGTCGATGGCCGGGAACGGGTCGGTATGGTCCCGGGCCGGGGCGCTGGAGTCCGGGTGCAGGATGCTCCACAGGTGGTTGACGCCGTAGCGCTGTGCAGAGCCGAGCACGGGCAGCGAGTCATCCACCAGCAGCGCGCGCAGCGGGTCGAACGGATGGGCCTCGTTCAGTCGTTGCCAGAACGTCTGTTCCTCTTTTGCCGCGCGGTACTGATGGCTGGAGACCAGCGCATCGAAATACTGGTCGATGCCGGTACGTTCCACTTTCAGGGACAGCGCGTCCGGATGGGCATTGGTGACCATCACCACGCGCCGGCCGCTGGCACGCAGCGCGCGCAGGAAATCCTCGGCACCGGGCCGGAAACCGATGCGGTCCGCCACCTGGCGTTTCAGGCCGGCGATATCCAGGCCCAGTTCATCGGACCAGAAATCCAGGCAATACCAGTTCAGCGTGCCCTGGTGACGGCCGATCCAGTCGGCCAGCAGGCTCAGGGCCGCCTGTTCGGAGACGGATTTCTGCAATGCGTACTGCTGCGGCACATAGACCTGCCAGAAGAAGTTGTCGAAGGCGAGGTCCAGCAGGGTGCCGTCCATGTCCAGCAGGACGGTGTCAATGTCGTGCCAATCAATCATCGTTATTCCGGTGTAAGCTTGGCCGGGCAATCTGGCCCGGAGCATCGAGTATGCAACACAAACCCGAGATTCTTGAAACGCGCCTGGTGGCCAGGAGCCGCCTGTTCGGTATCGAGGAAATGAAGATCCGTTTCAGCAATGGCGCGGAGCGTACCTACGAGCGTCTGCGCACGCCACCGATCGCCGCTGTGATGATGGTGCCGTTGCTGGATGACGATACCGTGGTCCTGATTCGCGAATATGGGGCCGGCCTGGAAGAGTATCAACTGACCCTGCCGAAGGGCGCGCTGGACGACGGTGAGGATTGGCGCGAGGCGGCCGACCGCGAGCTGCGGGAAGAGGCCGGTTACGGCGCCCGCCGGTTGACCATGCTCAAGCGCATGACCCTGTCGCCCGGCTATATGGGCCACCAGATTCGCGCCGTGCTGGCGGAAGACCTGTTCCCGGCCACGCTGCCCGGCGACGAACCGGAGCCACTGGAAGTGCTGACCTGGAAACTCTCCGACCTGGATGCGCTGATCGAGCGCGAGGACATGACCGAAGCGCGGGTGATTGCAGCGTTGTACATGGCGCGTGATATCGTGCGCCGCCGAGCCAACAGTAAGGAAACCATGGAATGACAGACCCCCTGGAGATCAGCCTGGCGCTGCTGGACCAGATCGCGGCCATTGCCACCGACGCGGGCCAAGCCATCATGACGGTGTATGGCCGGGACGAGATCAATGTCGAGCACAAGGAAGACGATTCCCCGCTCACCGAAGCCGACCTGCGTGCGCACCGCTGCATCAGCGCCGGCCTGGCCGCGCTGACCCCGGACGTGCCGATGCTGTCGGAAGAATCCGAAGGCATCACCTGGGAAACGCGCCGCCAGTGGGCGCGCTTCTGGCTGGTGGACCCGCTCGACGGCACCAAGGAATTCATCAACCGCAACGGCGAGTTCACCGTCAATATCGCGCTGATCGAGGCTGGCGAGCCGGTGCTCGGTGTGGTGCATGTGCCGGCCACCGGCGTCACCTACCTTGGCGCCCGCGCGCTGGGGGCCTGGTGCGAACGGGATGGCGAGCGCCGTGCCATCCGCGTGCGCGATATCGGCTCGCCAGTGATCCTGGTCGCCAGCCGCCGCCACGGTGCCGAAAAGGTGGATGCCCTGGAGCAGGCGATCAGCGAGCGCTTTGGCCCGGTGGAGCGTACCAGCATGGGATCGTCGCTGAAGCTGTGCCTGGTGGCGGCGGGCGAGGCCGATCTCTATCCGCGCCTGGCGCCGACCTGTGAGTGGGACACCGCGGCCGCGCAGGCCGTGGTCGACGCTGCCGGCGGCGTCGTGGTGGACACGGCGCTGGCGCCATTGCGCTACCAGAAGGAAAACCTGCTCAATCCGCACTTCCTGGTGCTCGGTGCGCCGCTGGCGCGCTGGGACTTTCTGGCAGACGTTCTGCGCGACTGAACGCGCAAGGAAGAGGCACGATGCAGCGACAGGACCTGAGTTTCGACAGCCACGGCGTGACCTGCCGGGGGTACTTCTACCCCGGTGCCGGCAGTGGCGCACGCCCCTGCATCATCATGGGCCACGGTTTCGCCGCCACCCGCGACTGTGGCCTGGCGCCGTTTGCAGAGGCGTTTGCCGCAGCGGGCTACAGTGTCTTTGTGTTCGACTATCGCCACTTCGGTGCCAGCGGCGGCGAACCGCGCCAGTTGCTGATCCCGGAGCGGGAAGTCGAGGACTGGCTGTCGGCGCTGGCCTTTGTCCGTCGCCTGGACGGTGTGCGCGCGGAGGCCATCTGCCTGTGGGGCACCTCCTTCGGTGGCGGCCTGGTGACCGTGGCGGCAGCCCGCGACGGCAAGGTGAAAGCGGTGATCGCCCAGTGTCCGATGATGGACGGCCTTGCGTCGGTGCAGGCGGTGATCGGTTACGCCGGACTCGGGCAGGTGCTGCGGCTCAGCGCGCATGGCGTGGTGGATATCCTGCGCAGCCTGGTGGGGGCGTCACCGCACTATATTGCCTCCGCCGGCCGGCCGGGCGAAGTGGCGGCGATGAGCGCCGAGGATTGCCATGACGGCTACACGGCACTGCTGCCACCGGAAGCGCCAAACAAGGTGGCGGCCCGGATCGCCACCCGGCTGGCGATGTTCCGTCCGGTACGGCTGGCGGCGAAGGTGCAATGCCCGGCACTGCTGCTGTTGTGCGAGCACGATACGGTGGCCCCCCGTGCGGCGGCGGAAAAGGCGGCTGCACGGATGCCGCATGCAGAAATGCAGCGTTACCCGGTGGGGCATTTTGACGTGTATCAGGGCGAGGCGCGTGCGCAGAGCCTGCGTGACCAGCTGGATTTCCTGGCCCGTCACCTGCCGGCCTGAAGCAGCCCGTCCAGGTGCAGCGCAAACTGCTGGGTCGAAGGCAGCAGTGTCAGCGCCAGCCACAGCAGCAGTGCCAGATTCAGGCAGGGCAGCACCATGTATTGCAGCAGCATGCCGCAAAGCTGGGTGTTGCCCCGCCGGCTGGCATACCAGACCAGTATCAGCGCGGACAGCAATACTGCCGGCAGGATGCTCAGCGTGGCGACGGGCACGTCGGTGACGGCAGGATGTATCAGGCTGGTTTCCCGGACCAGCGCCGACAGACTGGCATGCCAGTCCGCCAGATAAGACGGTGTGTGTGACATCGGTGGTCGATTCCCGCCCTCCGCAGACATCCCCCTCGTCGCGTCGGCGTTATTCTTTTTGACCGGAACATTATCCCTTCCCGGCCACAAGTGTGCGCCGAAGCCGGTCTTCACGGGCGTGACAAGCGTCTCAAAACTATCTTCAAAATCATTGGGTTACAGCATTCAAGGCGGTACGAATGTGCCACATTGGGACGCAGGTGCGCGTGCCTTTCTGGTACTTTGTTGCAAAAAATCGCTTACCCCTGTCGCTGGCCGGGCTACTCTCTCAGGGCTGCAACACTTTGCCGTGGCCGCGTATCGGTCCGGCGCAACACCACGAAGAATAACAATGCGCGGGAGGTTGTCTTGTCGCAGGAACTGTTTCTGTACGAGCGCATCAGCCGTCGTCTGCTGGAGCAGATTCGGGCCGGCAGCTATGCCGTGGGCGAGAAGCTGCCCTCGGTGCGGCACCTGAGCCGCCTGTTCGGCGTCAGCGTCAACACGGTGATGCAGTGTTATCGCCAGCTTGAGGCAGAAGGCTATCTGGAAATCCGGCCGCAATCGGGTGCCTTTGTGCGCACAGCGGAAAGCGAGAGCATGCCGCTGCCGGACGACAGCCGTTACCCATTGTTGCCGGTGGAAGTCTCGCTCAGCGAGCAGGTGCTGCATTACATGGAGCTGCATGCGCAGCCGGAGGTGGTGCGGCTGGGTATCGCGTTGCCGGGGCCGGAGGTGCTGCCGGTGCCGAAAGTGATGCAGGTGATGCGCGACGTGACCCGCCGCCAGGCGCGCGAAGCCTGGGACTACCTGCACCCGAATGCGCACAGCCCGCTGACGCATCAGCTCGCGCGGCGCAGCCTTGCCTATGACGCGCCCTTTGCAGCCGAAGACATCATCGTCACCAATGGCTGCATGGAAGCGCTCACACTTGCGCTGCGCAGTGTCAGCAAGCCCGGCGATGCGGTGGCGGTGGAATCGCCCACCTATTACGGCACGCTGCTGTTGCTGGAAGCGCATCAGCGGCGCGTGGTGGAAGTGCCGACGCATCCGCGCGAAGGCATCAGCCTCAGTGCGCTGGAAAAAGTCTTTGCCGAGGGGCGGGTGTCGGCCTGCATGGTGGCGCCCAATGCGCAGAATCCGCTCGGCTTTACCATGTCGCCGGAACGCAAGCAGGCCCTGGTGGCCCTGTCCGCGCGTTACCAGGTGCCCCTGATCGAAAACGATATCTGGGGCGACACCGTACACAACAGCGAACAGGCCCTGCCGGCGAAAGCCTGGGACCGGCAGGGGCTGGTGATCTACTGCAACTCGTTTTCAAAAACACTGATGCCGGGTTTGCGCCTGGGGTGGGCCGTTGGCGGGCGTTTTCATCGTCGCCTGCTGGAACTGAAGCAGCTCTCCACCATTACCTCGCCGTCCATGTCACAACTGGTGATGGCGCGCCTGCTGGAAAGTGGTTTTTATGCACAGCATGTGCGGGAGTTGCGCAAAGTCTTGCAGCAGCAGGTGCAGGCGATGCAGGAACAGGTGCTGGCAGCCTTTCCTGCCGGTACGCGGATGACACGGCCCACGGGCGGATGTGTGTTGTGGGTGCGCTTGCCGGACGGCGTGGACAGTGCGCGGGTGTTTGCCATGGCCGCCGAGGCGGGTATCCATGTGTTCCCCGGCGGCGTTTTTTCTGCCACCGGGGAATATGGCGATTACCTGCGCATCAACGCCGGCAATCCGATGACCTCGACGTTACGGCACGCGGTGCGCCAGCTCGGTGCCATGGTAGCGGAGCTGGCGGCGGTGCCGCGCACGCATTAACGCGCGAGCCCGGTGTGATCAAAGCTGCGGCAGATATCGTTACCGCACACATCAATCACTTCGCTGTCGCGCTGCATGAACGCACTTTTCTGTGCCTGGGCCGCTGGTGTGCGGCGCGGGCTTTCATGCGGATCATGGCCGTGGTCGTCTTCGTTCGGGCCGATGTTGCCTACAGGCGGCAGTGCGTTGCCCCGGTCACTGACCGGATCATAGGCGCCGGAATCCCACACCATCAGGGCATGTCCCTCATACGGATACTGCTCGATGTCAGCAATACCGTAGTACGGGTTGGCGTCGTTGTGGTCGCCCAGCCGGCGGGTGGGTTCATGCATGGCCGCGCCGATGGTGCGCGCCATGATCTCCGGGCTCCATTGCGTCACCAGATGATCGCCGAGCGCGCCGTGCAGCAGGATGCGTTTGTCCTGTTCGGTATTTGGCAGGTAACGGCCGGCGAAGTGGCTCAGGTAGCCGTTGTTTTCTGCGCGGTCCCACAGCATCTGCATCAATGCGAACACCAGGCTCTGGTCGAGTTTGTCCGGATAGGCCGGGTACAGGATGACGCCGAAGCGTTCCGCAAACGGCCCAAAGCGTTGCAGCAACAGGCTGTAGTTGGCGCCGGGTACACCGAGCACGCCGCGATGCACATTGGGTGCCGTCGCCACCAGTGCGCCACCGATAATGCCGCCCTGGCTGTTGCCGTCGTAGAACACTTCATCCAGTCCGGTCTGGAATACCACGTCACCGTTGTGCTGGAACGCGGGATGGGAGGCGAAGCCGTCTTCATGGCGCAGCAGTTCGGCCAGATACATGAAGTTCAGAATGCCCTGCTGGCTGCGGTCGTTCATCATCGGCAGGTTGCTGATGTCGGCCAGCACCAGCGGAATGATGCCGGCCTCCACGTCAAAGCGTGACATGCCGATCCAGTCCGTCGCGCAGTACATGATGTTGTGGTCGAAGGACATGTCCCAGAGGGCGTTGCTGCGGAATTCGCCACCGGGGCCTTCGCCGAACAGGCCGTGGCCATACAGCGCCGGGCGGGCCGGCGTGACAGTGCTGGCCGGTTCATCGAAATCAGCGACGGTGGCCTCCGAGACCTGACAGCGGAAACGGGCGTCTACCATGTCATCGCCGTTACGCACTTCCGGCAAGGCATCCGGGTCGTCGCTGCCATAGTTGAAACTGCCACCGGGAGCGCCACCCGGTGAGGTGAGATAATTCGGTACTTTAAAGGTGCCAACAATGCCCCGGCTGAATTTGGTGCGTTTCTGTCCGTCGATTTCCTCGCTGAAAGAGGTCACCGTAAATTCCGGTGCATTGCCGCCCAGGCGCGCGAACGCATCGTCGCGAATCTGCAGCAGCCGGCCGGCAATGTTCTGCTGGCTGGCGACGGTGAAATCCCAGGCCAGTGTCAGCTCGCTGCGATCCACGTTGTGCTGGGCCAGGCGGCTGAAAATATCTTCCATGGCGGCACGGCGGTTCTCGTACACCGCTTCGCCGGTGCGCAATTTGTCGCGGTAGGCCCGGAACAGGTTCGATGGCTCGATCAGGTCACCGTTGCTGTCGCGCAGATTACGCAGTGCAACGATATAGCGGTGACCTTCGATAAAGTTTTTCGCCGGGCGGATCATCAGAGACTGCCTGGCGGGGTCGGTGGCGGTGCTGTCCAGCTCCGCCCAGATCAGATGGCGTTCGCCCGTGTCGGCGTCCATGACCAGGATCGGCGCGTCATCGGCCAGCGAGGCGGACAGGTCGCTCAGGCCCGGCGCGCCGGTGGCTTCCAGATCAATGCCCGGGAAATGGGCGAGCAGCATGGCACCCGGTGAAAAGCCGTCGTTGCGGTTCCATTCCGCCGGCTGCACCGGGCCGGGTTCGGTGGGCAGACCGGGAATCACGGCGCCCAGCGGCTGCGCTATCGGCATGGCTTCTGGCTGGAAGTTCACGCGCAGCTGCGTCGGCGTGTTGCTGTCGCTGACAGTGAAATAATTGTTGGGAAACGGATAAAGGCAGTGGCTGCTGATCATCTGGTCACAGTAGGCAGCCTGGGCCGGGTCGAGGTCGGACAGGTCCACTTGCGGGCCACGAGGTGAGGATGACGACGAACCGCCGCACCCGGACAACAGAATGCCGGATGCCAGCACACTGGCCATGGCCAGCGACAGCGGATGGAATCTGAGCATGATGTGATACTCCCGTTGTGCCGCGCCTTTGCGGGCGGCGTCTTGTTGTTGGCCATCCAGTCTAGGCATGGAGATGGCAGGGCTGACAGGTACAGTTTTTGGCGAAAGACAGTGACAGTTTTTCCGTTTCGGTGAACCGCCGTTTACCGTGCTGACCGAAAGTCTACAGACGTCCCTTTTTTGTCTCCTGTTGTGGTGCGGGGTTACCAAACGACACGCCTGAATGATTCCTTCGGTAACTCTTTCCGGCGGTGTGCCGCACTGTTCCAGTGCTTTGCCGGCAACTGTGTCTTTTTCCGCTATGCCTTGCGCTCTAACGTGTCTGGCTAATGTTGCGGGCGCTTCGCCCTGCGCACATAACAACAAATCCGAGGAGAGCATCATGACGTTACGCATAGGCGCAGGCCTGCTGGTTGCCGCAGGTGTGCTGGCCCTGGCGGGCTGCGGCGGTAGTTCGGGTTCATCACGGGGAGGTGCCACGCCGGAGGTGCAACTGGACGTCGTGTCCAGCGCGCCGGATCAGGTCAGCGGTGGCGATGTGCGTATCGCACTGCGTGGCGCGGAAGATGTGCTGTCCGGCATCAGCCTGAGGCTGAATGGTGAAACGGTTAGTCACGATGGCCTGCAGGGCGCTGGTGGTGAACTGGAAGGGCTGGTGGACGGCCTGGTCGTGGGCGATAACCTGCTGGAAGTGCAACACCCGCGCCACGGCACGCTGGCCTCGGTGGAGCTGGTGAACTATCCGATCACCGGGCCGATGTTTTCTGGCCCGCACCAGTATCCGTTTGTCTGCACCACCGACACCCAGTTCGGTCTGCAGCCGCTGGTGGATGAAGGCGCTACCGAAGGGTTCGCGGTTTACGATGACAATGATCAAGTGATCGGTTACAGCCGCGACTGTTCCGTGGAGCCGTTCGTGGAGTACTGGTACCGGACCACGGACGACAGCTATGCGCCATTGCCACTGGACGGTTCGCGTCCGGCGGACCTGGTTACCACCGAATTGCTGGATGGCCGGGAAGTGGATTTCATCGTGCGCTGGGAGCGCGGCACCATCAACCGCTTCCTGTACAGCTACGCCATGCTCGCCACACTGGAAGAAGCAAATGAAAACCCCGGTGCGCTGGACACCAGCCTGTGGAATGGCCGCCTGCTGTATCACTTCCAGGGCGGTGTCGGCATTGGCCACACCCAGGGCCGCATGGACTACAACCGCCGCGCCATGAAGCCGGATGTGCTCGGGCTGGGTTACGCGATTGCCTACTCCACCGGCAACCGGACCGGCGAGCACTACAACCTGCAGGTGGGTGGCGAAACGGCGCTGATGGTGAAAGAGCATTTTGTGAAACGCTATGGCAAGCCGCTCTACACCGTGGGCCTGGGCGCTTCCGGAGGTGGTATCCAGCAATACATCTATGCGCAGAATCACCCGGGACTGATCGATGCGGGCGTGCCCGTGCAGGCGTACACCGACATGGTCACGCAGACAATCCATATCGGCGATTGCGAACTGCTTGAGCACTATATGGATGTGACCGACGCCGACAACACCAAATGGCACACTACCGATAACCGCATGTGGCTGGTTGGCCTGCACGCGACCGACAACGTGCCGGACCCGATGGCCGAGGCGAAAACACTACTTAATACGTTGCTGGGCACTAACTATGGCATTGCCCCGGGTTCCACGGAATGCATCGAGTCCTGGCGTGGCCTGACGCCACTGGCGATGAATCCGCACTTCGGTAACGCGCCGGGACAGGACAACATGCTGCCGGCCGGCATCATGAATGATGTGCAGTGGACCCACTACGACGACCTGCGCAATATCTTCGGCGTCGACGAAAACGGTGACCCGCGCACGCTGTTTGATAACGTCGGCGTGCAGTACGGCCTGCAGGCGTTGCATGACGGCAACATAACTCCGGCAGAATTTCTTGACCTGAATGCCAAAGTGGGTGGCTGGAAACATCCCTCCGAGATGGTACAGGAAGGCTTCCCGTTTATTTCCGATGAGCGGGCATATCTGGAAGCAAACCCGCACGACTTCGACCCCTGGTCGCGCCGCAACATGAACCTCAGCCCCGATGACGGTGTCACGCCAGCGCCACGCACCGAAGGGGATATCCTCGCCATGAACGGCGCCTACGAATCCGGCATGGTGTTCCATGGCCACGCGGATATTCCGCTGATCGACTGGCGCCCGTACCTGGAAGAAGAACTGGACATGCACAACGTGCACCAGAGCTTCGCCCTGCGGCAGCGCATGCTGGATGCCGTCGGCCACACCGACAACCAGGTGATCTGGTTTACCGATGCCCGCCCGACGGAAGAATTCGATCAGGTGCCGATGGCCCTGCAGGTGATCGACGAGTGGATGACCAATATCCGCGAAAACCCCGAACGCAGCGTGACCGAAAACAAGCCGGCGCTGGCGGTGGACAGCTGCTTCGACAACCAGGGTGCGCTGATTGCCCGCGGCGACACGGTCTGGGACGGCATCCTCAACGATGCACCGGTGGGCGCCTGCACCCAGGTATTCCCGACCTACACCACCTCGCGCATCGTGGCCGGCGCGCCGATCCAGGGCAATTTCTTCAAGTGCGCCCTGAAGCCGGTGGACACCGCACTGCAGGATGGCACCTACGGCACCTGGACACCGGACGGTGCGCAGATCGCCCGCCTCAAGCAGATTTTCCCGCAGGGGGTCTGCGACTACAGCCAGCCGGACGTCGGCCGGCCCTGAGTTAGATCGTTGCACGGGAGAGCGGCGACAGCCCCGGCTTCGGCCGGGGTTTTTTACATGTAGCCCGCGGACGCGCCGGGACACTGCTCCCGGCTTTTCGTATACTGCATACCATCGTTTGTCCCGCGCACGTCTGGCCCATCGCCGGGCCGGCCGTTCCGGTCGCCTGGAGTCTCCGTGTCCGACACCCACCTGGAACAGCTCAAGGACCGCTATGGAGAGCGGTACAAGTGGTACGCCACGTTCACTGCCATGGTCGGCACCATGGCGATGTCGCTTTCCTCCACCATCATTAACGTTGCCCTGCCGGGCATCATGGAAGAATTCCAGGTCAGCCATACCGATGTGCAGTGGCTGGCCACCGCGTTCCTGGCCGCGATGACGGTGGGCATGCTGGTCAACGCCTGGTGCGTGAACACCTTCGGCCTGCGCAAGACCTACCTCGGCGCCATGGTGATCTTCCTGGTTGCCTGTGCCCTGGGCGGCGTGGCACCAGGCTTCGGCCTGCTGATTGCCGCGCGCGTGGCGATGGGGCTCATGGCCGGGCTGGTGCAGCCGCTGGCGCTGCTGATCATCTATCAGGTGTTCCCCATGAACGAGCGCGGCAAGGCGATGGGGATCTACGGCATGGGCGTGATCCTCGGCCCGACCTTCGGCCCGGTCCTCGGTGGCGTGATGGTGGATCTGGTGAGCTGGCGCGCCGTGTTCCTGGTGGTGGTGCCGGTGGTGTTCGGCGGGCTGTACATGGCCCTTACCTTCCTGGCGCGGCCCGGCATCGCACTGACCCGCAAGCGCCTGGATGTGGTGGGCCTGCTGCTGCTGACCACCTGGCTCACGTCACTGCTCTGGGCGCTGGCCAACGGCACGCTGCGTGGCTGGACCGATCCGCTGCTGTTGTCGGTAGCGGGGCTGTGCCTGGTCACCCTGGTGCTGTTCGTCTGGCTGGAAGTGCGCCGCAAGGACCCGCTGATGGCGATGGCCGTGTTCCGCGAGCCGGGCTTCACCGGCGCGTTTCTGCTGGCTATGCTGACCGGCGCCGGCCTGTTCGGCTCGGTGTACCTGCTGCCGCTGCTGGTGCAGACCGTGCTCGGCTTCTCGCCCACGGAAGCCGGCCTGCTGCTGATCCCGGCCGGCCTGATCATGGCCATGGTCTTCCCCGTTATCGGCCGGCTGGCGGACATTTATGACTCCGTGTGGCTGGTCAGCGTCGGGCTGCTGATGTTTGCGCTCTCCTGTCTGCTGCTCGGCCTCTCCACCGAAAACGGCACCTTCCTGTCGCTCGCGCTGTGGGCCGTGCTGGGTCGCATCGGCGTCGCCTTCATGATGCCGCCTGTGGTGGTGGGTTCCCTGCGCCTGCTGCCGGAGCAACTGGTCAATCAGGGCGCCGGCGTGGTCAGCTTCGCCCGCCAGTTCGGTGGCGCCGTGGGCGTGAGCCTGACAGCGGTGGTGCTGCAGGAGCGCACGGCGATTTTTTCCACCGGGCTGGTGCAGCAGCACCTGGCGCTGGGATACCGCGATGCGTTCTTCCTGCTGGGGATCGTGTTTGCGCTGGGGGCGGTGCCGTTGTGGGATATGGTGCGGGGGGAGCGGTTGAGGCATTAGGTCTCGGGGTTGACCTGGTGTGTAGCTTGTAGGCTACAATCTCCGCACTATGGAACTATGTCATTACCTGACCAGTGACGGTCATGATCCTTTCCAGAGTTGGCTGGATGCCCTCAAGCGGAAAGATCGACAAGCTGCCATGCGTGTGCTGACGCGTTTGAACCGCCTGGCATCCGGCAATCCCGGCGACAGCAAATCTGTCGGTGCCGGAGTCATGGAACTCCGTATCGACTATGGGCCGGGATATCGGGTTTATTACGCCCGGGCAGGTAACCAGCTTGTTCTTTTATTATCGGGCGGTAGCAAGAAACGTCAGCAGGCTGACATTGAGCAGGCAAAAGAATGGCTGTCTGACTTCCAGGAGAGAAACCAATGAAACGTCATGACGATGCCGTGGTGGAAATGCTTCGCCAGGATCCGGGGATGGCGCTGGATTATCTGCGAGCGGCCTTTGATGAGCTGGATGAACAGGGCGGCGAAGCCGCCTTCCTGATGGCGCTGCGTCATGTCGTTGAAGCACAGGGCGGCATGGCTGTGGTGGCTGAGCGCGCCAAGGTGTCCCGTGAAAGCCTGTATCGGGCTTTGTCACCGAAGGGCAATCCTACATTGAGAACCATGACGGCGGTGATCAAGGCCACGGGCATACAGTTTCATGACCTGATGCATGTGCATTGAGGTGTGCGTTGCTGATCGGGAGTGTATCTCTCAATTTTTCTGAAAATTGAGACAAGAGGCGTCAAGCGGGATGTTTCATCTCAAAATAAAGCAATGTTGAGATAGGCGTGCCGTGCAGCAATGTGCTCGTTTCGGGCAGCTGCGTACGTTGAGATCATTTCGGACTGGCGTGACGCCTGAACAAAAAAGCCCCACTTTCGCGAGGCTTTCATGTACGTCAATAAGCTGGTGCCCGGAGGCGGAATCGAACCACCGACACGGGGATTTTCAATCCCCTGCTCTACCAACTGAGCTATCCGGGCAAAAGAGGGCGCTATTAAAGCGATTCGGCCGGTTGCCGTCAAGGCAGACCGTGCCGGTTGATCAACCTTTGTCCGGGGGCGTGTAGCCCTCGGCCTTGTCGAAGGGCTCGTTGTCCAGAAAGTGCTCGCGCTGGGCGTCCAGGTAGGGGCGGGTGGCCGGGTCCATCACGTTCAGGTGCTTCTCGTTGATCAGCATGGTCTGCTGGGCCAGCCACTCCTGCCAGGCCTTTTTCGACACGGTCCGGAACAGTTCTTCGCCCTTGGGGCCGGGGAAGGGCGGGCGCTCCAGGCCCTCGAGGTCTTGCTGGTATTTGCGGCAGAACACGGTGCGGCTCATTGATCCTTCCTGACATTAACCACTGCGGGCGGACTATAGCACGGACAACTGGCGTGGCTCGCCGAGGCTTTCCAGCAGGCGTTTGACGGGCGCGGCCAGCCCCAGGTTACCGGGGGCGTCGGGGTCGACCCAGGCCAGAGGCTGTTCGGCCACCATACAGGCTGTGCCACGGGTATCGACCAGCAGGGGCGTCACATCCAGATGAAAGTGGCTGAAGGTATGGCGAAAGCCCGGCAGGGCTTCGGTGTGGTGGGCCTGCAAGCCGAGCTGGCCGAGCAGCAGGGTGGCGCTGTCTTCGCTCTCGGCTTCCGGAAAGCACCACAGGCCGCCCCAGATACCGCTCGGTGGGCGCTGGACCAACAGTACGCGGCCGTCCGGGTCGCGGGCCAGCAGCATGGTGGTGCGGCGTACCGGGGTGGTCTTTTTCGGTTTTGAGGTCGGGTAGTCGTGCGGGTTGCCCTGGGCGTGCGCGAGGCAGTGCCGGTGCAACGGGCAGGCCAGGCAGTCCGGGTTGCGGCGGGTACACAGGGTAGCGCCGAGATCCATCATCACCTGGGTGTAGTCGCGCAGGCGTTGCGACGGGGTCAGAGCTTCGGCGATGTCCCACAGGCGCTGTTCCACAGCGCGTTCGCCGGGCCAGCCGGAGACGGCGGCGAAGCGGGTCAGGACGCGTTTCACGTTGCCGTCGAGAATCGGTGCGCGCAGGTCCATGCTGATGCTGGCAATGGCACCGGCGGTGGAGCGGCCGATGCCGGGCAGGGTGGTGAGTGCCTCGATATCGCGCGGGAATTCGCCGCCGTGCTCGCTGACCACGGCCCTGGCAGCCTTGTGCAGGTTGCGGGCACGGGCGTAGTAGCCCAGGCCGGTCCACAGGTGCAGCACGTCATCGGTCGGGGCGCTGGCCAGCGCCTGCACGTCCGGGAAGCGTGCCATGAAACGCTCGAAGTAGGGGATGACGGTGCTGACCTGGGTCTGTTGCAGCATGATTTCCGACACCCACACCCGGTAGGGCGTGATGTGCTGCTGCCAGGGCAGGTCCTTGCGGCCGTGCCGGTCGTACCAGGCCAGCACGGCCTTGCGGAATGCCGCCGGGGGCAGCGGCAGGGTGTCGGGGGTCGAGGTCATCAGCGGAACAGTTTCTGCAGCTCTTCGCGGGCGCGGTCGCGCACTTTTTCCTCGGCCTTTTCACGTTCTTCCTGAACGCGGTCCTGTACTTCCTGTTCCAGTTGCTCGCGATTTTGCGGCAGGTCTACGCCGAGTTTGTCGCTGGCCAGTTGGGTGACCAGATCACGGCCGGCGCTGCGGAAGGCGTCGCTGCTCGGCAGGCACCAGCGCGCAGGGCTGCCGTTCAGGTTGCCGGCGCAGCGCAGCGGCCACTCGCGTTCGCTCAGGCGCGGGTCGCTGCTGATGCTGGGGACTTTCATGCCCAGCTCGATATCGAAATCCTCGTTGAGAATGTTCAGCCAGCCTTTGCCGTTCAGCGTGGCGCCGCGGTCCAGGTTGGCGTTCAGGCTTTCCACGGTGGCGACCATGTTGTCGAGGCGGGCGATGCTCTTGAGGTCGACGATCTTGGTGTCCTCGCTCAGCTCGCGCGGCAGCTTGCCGCCTTCCAGGTTCGGGATGAAGGCGGTCAGTGCCTGGAAGTTGCCGAGCATGTCGTTCAGGCCGCCGATCACGGCGTCGTGCAGGTTGACGCCGCGCACGATGCCGTCGGCCAGGCCGAAGTCCACCTTGCCCTCGGCGTTTTCCATCAGCGCTTTTTCGCTGTTGCCGCGCGTGTTCATTTCGGTGTGGATGGTGGCGATGCCGGTAAACAGGTCGTCGGAGAGCGCCAGTTTCATCAGCGGTTGAATCTGCACGGTGTTGATGCGGCTGGTGAGGCTCATCGTGGGCGTATCACTGCGCGCGTCGAGCCGGGCGCTGGTGGTGAAGCTGCCATTGAGGGTCTTGCCGTTGGCCTCGGTCAGGCGCAGCAGGCCGTTGCGGGCATCCATGGCCACCTTGATATCGCTGGCGTCCAGGCCTTCCATCAGCACTTTGCCGATGGCGAGTTTGCCGTCGACATTCAGGCCGCGAAGCGTGTCCAGCGGCAGCAGCGGTTCCTCGGACAGGGCCGGCGGCGCGCTGCTCTCGCCCTGGGCGGTGGCCGGCGCTTCCTCGTCGCTCGCCGGTGGCAGGTAACCGTCCAGATTGATCTGGTCCATGGCCAGGTCGAACATCATCGCCATGCTGTCCATGTCGGTGATGCCGGCCTTGCCGGTGATGGTGCTGCTGTCGACGGTGATTTTCAGCGGGTCGAGCAGCAGGCTGTTGGCCGGGCCGCCGATGTCTGCGGCAAAGGCGATCTGCTTCAGGGCGTTGCTGTCGCTGGTTTCAATAGGGGCTTCGCCGATGGCGCGCAGCGCGGCGTTGGCATCGAACGGGTCGGTGGCCAGCTTGCCGCTGAACTGCATCTGTGACGACAAGCCGCTCACCTGCACGTTGCCGGTGGTGCGGGTGCCGGCTGCTTCCAGCACCAGGTCGGTGACTTTCACGACGTCGTCATCCAGTGCGGCGTCCACGTTCAGTTGCGCGCTGATATCCACCGGGGTGCTGGTCAGGCCGCCGATGGCGGTTTTCACGTTCAGTGGTGCCAGGGTGTAGTGGTTGGCATCCAGGTTCACGCCGACCATGGTATCCACCTCGACGTCGATGCGGATGTCGTCCTGGTCCTGATAGCGCAGCGAGGCCTGCACCGGGAACGGCTCTTCCAGCTGCACGTCGGAAGCGGCGACATTGATGTGCTCGATGATGATGTCGGTGCCATCCGTGGTGTTGCGGTAGCGCAGGCGGCTGTCGGCCACGGTCACTTCCGGAATGGTCAGCGGAATGTCCATGGCGGAGCTGTCACCCTGTTCCGCGTCGGCGGGCGTTTCTTCGGCCGGTGTGTCGGAAGCCGCGATGCGCTCCCAGTTGCCGCCCTGCTCGTTCTCGATCAGGTTCAGGTCCAGGCCGGACAGGCTGATGGCGTCCATCTCGACGTTGCCGAACAGCAGTGGCCACACGGCGACGCCGACGCGGGCGTCGCCGATGGCGGCGAACAGGTCTTCATCGTCGCCGATGCGGGCTTCGGTGCGGCCGATGGAGACGCCCAGCGAAGGCCAGAATGTCCAGGCAAGATCGCCCTGAATATCGAGATTCAGGTTGGCATGTTGTCGGGCGAGGTCGGAAATCTGCGGTTTGAAGTCATTCGGGTCGATGACGCGCGTGATCACGAACACGGCCACCCCGAGCAATACAATCAGGCCAATCAGGGTGTACAGGGCAATGCGGGCGGCGCGGGCCATGGGGCTCTCCTTGCACGAGAATGACAGGGGCTGGATTATAGCAGCCTTGAGGCAGGCTGTGCCGGGACCAAACCCCCTTGGTTTTGTGGGGAATTTGTCACACCGGAGTATGACGGATTAGGGGAAGCGGGTTTGCAAAAGTTCCTGCAATGGGTGCTGGTGTCGGGTGTGTGGCTGATGATGCTGGCCTCACCGGCGCTGGCCGGTGTGGTCACGCCGACGCCGGACGACCGGGAGATATCGCTCGCGCCGGCGCTGGAAGTGCTGGTGGACCCGGAAGGCAACTGGAGCATCGACCAGGTGAGCAGCACCTTCGCCGGGCGTTTTCTGCCGCACGCTGGCGGCAATCCCAGCTTTGGTTTTACCCGTTCGGTCATCTGGCTGCGCATGACACTGGATCTGGACCAGGTGCGTGATCATGACTGGTATCTGGTGCAGCGCCATCCCATTGTCGATCACCTGTATCTGTATGAACCGGATGGCGAGGGCGGTTTCCGCGTGCGTCATGTGGGTGATGTGCTCCCGTTCGGCGAGCGGGAACTGACGGTGCGCGAATTTGTGTTCCCCTTGCCGGACACGTTGCAGGGGCCGCAGACGTATTACATGAAAGTCCACGGTCTTGGCGCGTTGCACCTGGACCTGCGGCTGTCGTCCGCAGACGGGCTGGTGGAGCGCACTTATCGCGAGCAGATTGTGACCGGCCTGTTTTTCGGCGCCGTGCTGGCGATGCTGCTGTATAACATTTTGCTGTTTATTACGGTTCGCGACACCGCGTACCTCTATTACCTGGTGTTCATCACCTTCTTTACGCTCAGCTTTCTCAATATCAATGGCCTGGGGCTTCAGTACCTGTGGCCGGGCTGCCCGCGGCTGAACGAGTATTTCCCCTCGATCATCGGCCTGTCGATGGTCGGCGTGATCCAGTACACGCGTCAGTTTATCGGTCTGCGCGAACGCTCGCCGTCGGCCGACCGGGTGTTGCGCTATCTGCTGGGCGGGGCGGTGCTGCTGACGCTGCTGATGGTAGCGATTCCGCCGCCGCTGTCGTACCACATGATCGTGTTCATGGTGCTGGTGATCATCAGCACGCTGGGCGTGGTGAGCTGGCGCGCCTGGCGGGCCGGGTTCCGTGCGGCGCGGCTGTATGTGCTGGCCTGGTGTTTCTTCCTGGTGGGCTGCGGGGTGTTCGCGCTGCTGAACCTTGGCCTGCTGCCGCACAATGTATTCACAAATTACGCGCCGCATTTCGGCGGTATCTGGGCGATCCTGCTGCTGTCGCTGGCACTGGGCGACCGCATCAAGCTGTTGCAGTCCGAGCGCGATGCGATCACTGCCCAGGCGCGCACGGCGCTGGAAAAACATGTGCAGGATGTGGAGCAACTCGACCGCGACAAACTGCTGTTCCTGGAATATCTCAGCCATGAACTGAACACGCCGCTGAACTGGCTGGCGGGTGCCCGGCTGTTGCAGGCCGGGCAGCTGCCGCCGGAGCTGGCGGACGCGGTGACCATGGTGCAGAAGGGGCAGGACCGCCTCCAGCAACTGGTGTCGACGTCGTTGCGCTATTTCGACCTGGCCGGTCGTGAGCAGGCGCCGTCGCTGTCGTACTGCCAGCCGATGTGGCTGGTGGACCGGCTGTTGCGGCAGCGCGATGCGGTCATCCGGGCGCGTTCGCTGAAAGTGCGCAACAGCATTCCGGCCGATCTTCAGGTGGTGGCCTGCGAAGCGGAGCTGACCGAGGTGCTGGGCATGTTGCTGGATAACGCGATCCAGTTCAGCGAGGCGGGTGGCGATGTGCTGGTGGAGGCCGTCGTCAGCGGTCAGCAGGTGGTGCTCAAGGTGCGCGATGGCGGCCGTGGCATTGACCCGCAGGATCTGGAGCGCATCTTCCAGCCGTTCTTCATGATCGGCTCGGGCCACCACGCCGACGGCTTCGGACTCTCGCTGCCGATGGCGCGGGTGATGATCCGTCACATGGGCGGGCAGATGTGGGCGGAAAGCCCCGGTCGGGGTGCCGGCACTACCACCTGCGTGCAATTACCGCTGGCGGTGCTCTAGCAAGGAGTGTGTCAGCCGCCGGCCAGCCCGGCCTTCGTGGCCAGGTTGTCGAGGCTGGCCGGCCAGGACAGGCCGGGCAACTGCGACATCGCCAGTTTCAGCAATGTGCCGCCGACGCCGCGGCCACGGCTGGCCGGGTGCACGGCCAGCGCCAGCACTTCCCAGCCGTCCGCCTTCGGCACCGCCAGCAGCAGCGCCAGCGGGCTGCCGTTGAAATGCCCTTCGATCAGCCGGGCACCGGCAGGTGGTGCCGCCAGTTGTGCGGCGATCTCGGGCAGGTCACGCAGCACGCGGGCAAAGTGGTCTGCGCTGCGGTCGTTCAGGGCATGTTCTCTGGCTATGAGTGGCATCGTGGCACGTCGCTGGTTCGCATGACGGGGGGGCCGTATAATACCGGCCTGTTCTGTGGAGGTCATTCATGAAGCAACGCACCGCCAGCGTGACGCGTAACACGCTGGAAACCCGCATTCAGGTATCCCTGAATCTCGACGGCACCGGCCAGGGCGTGTTCGAGACCGGGCTGCCGTTCCTGGATCACATGCTCGATCAGGTGGCCCGTCATGGCCTGGTCGATCTGGAAGTACGCGCGGAGGGTGACCTGCATATTGATGCCCACCACACGGTGGAGGACATCGGCATCGCGCTGGGCCAGGCATTCGCCCGCGCCTGGGGCGACAAGAAAGGCGTGCGCCGTTACGGCCATGCCTACGTGCCGCTGGACGAGGCCCTGTCCCGCGTGGTGGTCGATCTCTCCGGCCGTCCCGGCCTGGAAATGAACGTGGATTTCTCCCGTGCCCGCATCGGCGAGTTCGATGTGGACCTGTTCTACGAGTTTTTCCAGGGGCTGGTGAACCACGGCATGATCACCCTGCATATCGACAACCTGCGTGGCCGCAACGCTCACCACCAGGCGGAAACCGTGTTCAAGGCCTTTGGCCGGGCACTGCGCATGGCGGTGGAATTCGATCCGCGCATGGCCGACATCACCCCTTCCACCAAGGGTACGCTGACCGAAAATACGGGCGCTGATCCCGTCAAAGGCTGATTCACCATGGCAGAGACTGTCGCCGTCGTTGACTACGGCATGGGTAATCTCCATTCCGCTGGCAAGGCGCTGGAAAAGGCCGCCAACGGCCAGAAGATCGTGATCAGCAGTGACCCGGCGGTGATTCGTGCCGCTGATCGCGTGGTCTTTCCCGGTGTTGGCGCCATTCGTGACTGTATCGCGGTGCTGAAAGAGCGTGAGCTGGACCAGGCGATCCTCAGCGTGGCCGCCGAGGGCCGGCCGCTGCTGGGCATCTGCGTTGGCATGCAGGCGCTGATGAGCCACAGCGAGGAAAACGACGGCGTTGACTGCCTGGGGCTGTTTCCCGGCGTGGTGCGCCGTTTCCCCGATCAGGTGGATGAGCTCGGCCAGCGCATGAAAGTGCCGCACATGGGCTGGAACCAGGTACGGCAGGCGCCGCATCCGCTCTGGGAGGGCATTCCCGACTTCAGTCGCTTCTATTTTGTGCACTCCTACCATGTGGTGGAGATGCCGGAGAATCAGGTGGCCGGCAGTTGCGATTATGGTGTGCGGTTTGCTGCGGCGGCCGCGCGCGGCAACATCTTCGCGGTGCAGTTCCACCCCGAGAAAAGCGCGCCCCACGGCCTGGTGCTGCTGGAAAATTTCCTGCGCTGGCAGCCGTAAGGCGCGCCTGTTCCTGATTCACACGTCAAGAGAATTGCTATGCAACTGATCCCCGCCATCGACCTGAAAGACGGCAAATGCGTGCGCCTGAAACAGGGTCGCATGGAAGACGACACCGTGTTCTCCGACGACCCGGTGGCGGTGGCCCGGCACTGGGTCGAGCGCGGCGCGCGGCGTCTGCATCTGGTGGACCTCAATGGCGCCTTCGCCGGCGAGCCGGTCAACGGCGAGATCGTCAAGGCGATTGCGAAGGCGCACCCGGACCTGCCGATCCAGATCGGCGGCGGCATCCGCAACCCGGAGATCATCCAGGCCTATCTGGATGCCGGCGTGCAGTGGGTCATCATCGGCACCAAGGCGGTGAAAGAGCCGGCTTTTGTGAAAGCCATGTGCGAGCAGTTTCCCGGTCACATCATCGTTGGCCTGGACGCGAAAGACGGCATGGTGGCCACCGATGGCTGGGCCAATGTCACCGATGTGGAAGTCGTATCGCTGGCGCGGCAGTTCGAAAACGACGGCGTGGCCGCCATCGTCTACACCGATATCAGCCGGGACGGCATGCTGCAGGGCGTGAACGTGGACGCCACCGTGCGGCTGGCGCAGGCCATTTCGATTCCGGTGATCGCCTCCGGCGGCATTACCAACCTGGATGACGTGCGCGGCCTGTGTGCCGTGGCGGACCAGGGGATCAGCGGCGCCATTACCGGCCGCGCCATCTATGAGGGCACCCTGGATTTCGCCGAAGGGCAGACGCTGGCGGATGCGCTGACCCGCGCCTGAATTCCGGTGTGGGGTAGGGTGGGTAGAGCCAAAGGCGAAACCCACCATGTCCATGTAGCGCACTGCTCGCACAAAACCAGCGAAACTACCCACCACCCAAGCCGGGTGATTTCGATGGTTTTGCGGGAGTGAATAACGGGCATGGACCCGGTGGGTTTCGCCTTTGGCTCTACCCACCCTACGCCCCCCCCCTCAATCACGGAAGCGGCTGCTTTCCACCGCCACTACCCGGCCATTCACCAGCATCACAAAGCGCATGAACTGCTGGCTGTTGAAGCGATACAGCCATTCTTCCGCCGGCACGCCCAGCGGATAGGGCGCGCCGGCTGCCAGCCGTGGCACGGGTGCCGATGTGATCAGGGTGTCCACACTGTCAGGCTCGCCACAGCGGGCCAGCAGTTCCAGTTGCGACATGCCGGTCCCCAGATCGTTGGGCGAGCAGCGTGGATTGGCGCGCCGGCTGAAGCCGCGCGGGCCGGTCACCACCTGCGACAGGCGTCCGTTCTGGAAGCGCAGGAAACGCATGAACTGCTGAGTGCCGAAGTTGTACTGCCATTCTTCCTCCACCGGCACGAAGCCCGCCTGTGCGGTGAGTACGGAATGCAGCACGACCTTCACGTCCGGCTCGCCGCAGGCCAGGCTGACCTCGGCCATCCGGTCGCCCTGGCGCACGATGCCCCTGTCACAGCGCAGGTCGGCCCGGGCCGGCAAGGCCAGTGCGCCGAGCAGGGTGCAGGTCAGCAGAAACAGTAACAGGCGCATGTATCGTTCCTCCCGAGGGTGGGACAGCGTGTCATCCAGAGTAGTTTCGGATTCGGCCCGATCACGTCAACGGGCCGGGTTCGCGCTCACGCGGTCTCTGGTAGAATCGGTGCCCTCGCTAACCGCAGTGGTGTTGTCATGGGTCTGGCCAAACGCATTATTCCCTGCCTGGACGTGGACCAGGGCCGCGTCGTCAAGGGCGTCAAGTTCGTCGAGATTCGCGACGCCGGCGATCCGGTGGAGGTCGCGCGCCGCTATAACGAGGCCGGCGCCGACGAGATTACCTTCCTGGATATTACCGCCAGCCATGAAGGCCGCGACACCATGCTGCATACGGTGGAGCGCATGGCCAGCCAGGTATTCATCCCGCTGACCGTTGGCGGCGGTGTGCGCACGATCGCCGACATCCGCAACCTGCTCAATGCCGGTGCGGACAAGGTAAGCATCAATTCTGCCGCCGTCAGCAATCCGGACTTCGTGCGCGAGGCGGCCGACCGCTTCGGCTCGCAGTGCATCGTGGTGGCCATCGACGCGAAGAAAGTCAGCGCCGAGAGTGAACCAAACCGCTGGGAAATCTTCACCCACGGCGGCCGCAAGCCGACCGGCATCAATGCGGTCGAGTGGGCCACCCGCATGACGGACAACGGCGCGGGTGAAATCCTGTTGACCAGCATGGACCGTGACGGCACCAAGAATGGTTTCGACATTGCGCTCACGCGGGCGGTCAGTGATGCGGTGCCGGTGCCGGTGATCGCCTCGGGTGGCGTCGGTAACCTCCAGCACCTGGTCGATGGCGTGCTGCAGGGCGGTGCCGACGCGGTGCTGGCGGCGAGTATTTTCCACTTTGGCGAATACACCATCCGCGAGGCGAAGGAATACCTGGCGGCGGCAGGTGTGGAAATGCGCCTCTGAAAGCCGCCTCGCCGGTCGGCAGGGCATGTCTGGAAAAGCCGCACCATGGTGCGGCTTTTTTCATGGCCCCTGATTTCGCTGTGCGGTACTCTCGGGTGCAATAAAAACAACTTCGGGAGTACGTCATGGAGCAAGGGCCGCTGATCGAGATCGGTCTGCCGATTGCATTGTTTTTGATCATGATCGGGATGGGGCTGACGCTCTCGGTGCGCGATTTCCGCGAATTGGTGGTTGCGCCAAAATCGGTGGTCTACGGCACCCTCGCGCAGATCCTGATCATGCCGCTGATTGCCTTTGGCCTGGCCGGTGTGCTGGGCCTGGCGCCTGCACTGGCCGTGGGCCTGGTACTGATTGCCGCCTGCCCGGGTGGCACCACTTCCAATCTGTTTACCTTCATCGGCCGCGGTGATGTGGCGCTCTCCATCATTCTCACGGTGCTGGCCAGCCTGATCACCATTGTCACGCTGCCGGTCTTCGTCAATATCGCGATGGAAAAGTACATGGATGCGTCCACCCGCGTGGTGCTGCCGGTGCTGCGCACTGTGGTCACACTGGTGGTGATCATTCTGGTGCCGGTGGCCATCGGCATGACGGTGCGGCGGTTTGCGCCGGCGGCCGCCGCGAAAGCGGAAAAGGCGGTGAGCCTGTTCGGGCTGCTGGTGCTGGTGGGCGTGATCGTGGCAGTGGTGATCAGTGTCGGGGACCAGATTGGTGGTCTATTGAAAGCGGCGGGCCCGGCGGCGGCACTGCTGAATGTGGCCGGCATCCTGATCGGGCTGGGCGGCGGCCGGCTGTTCGGCATGAGCCGGCCTTCGGCCTATACCGTGGCGGTCGAACTGGGCATCAAGAACGGCACGCTGGGGCTGATGATCGCGCTGACGCTGCTGAACTCGCCGGAAATTTCCATTCCCTCGGCGGTGTACGGTTTGATGATGTTTGCGTTTGGCTTCCTGATGCTGGGCTACAGCAGGCTGACGAAGATCGGTGTGGCAAAACCGGCGGCCTGAGCCCTGTCAGGAGCGCGCGTCGCCTGCCGCCACACCTTCCCCCACGGCGGGCTGTCGTTGACCGGCAGCCCGCAGTCCACCGTCTGGCAGCAATGTCGACACCGGCACCACCTCAATACCGGCCTCTTCCATCAACGGCAGTACCCGCTCCAGGTATTCCAGCGTTTCCGGATACGGGTGGCCAATGGCAATCGCCGTGCCGCGATGGCGGGCGATACGCAGTAGCTGGTTGAACTGGTCGTTGATCGCCATCAGGTCGCGTTCATTGTCGAGGAACACGTCACGGCCGAGGGCGGCCAGCCCGTGCGCGCGCGCCGTCGCTTCCGCCACGGATGCGGCAGAGGTACGGCTGTCGATGAAAAAGGCGCGGTGCCCGGCCAGAGCCGACATCACGCTGTCCATGGTGGTGGCGTTGCTGGTGGCCAGGCTGCCCATATGGTTGTTCATGCCGGCGGCCTGCGGCAGCAGTGCAAAGGCTTCTTCGATGCGCGCGCTGATCAGTTCCGGTGCCATCTCGGTATCGATGCCGCCGGCGTCCAGCGTGTGACCGTTACTGGCGGACATCGGCATATGGATGATGATTTCGCGGCCACGGCGTTTGGCTTCCCGGGCCAGGCGCGGACCGTGCGGTGAGCGCGGGATGACCGCGCAGGTGATCGCCGCCGGCAGGTTGATGGCGCGCAGGCCGCGTTCGCGATGATAGCCAATGTCGTCGATGATGATGGCAATGCGTGGCGTCGGCTGTGCCAGCGCAGGCAGGGGCAGGCACAGCAGGGCCAGCAAGGCCCAGCCGGAAATGCGGGCGGGCACGGTCTCAGTGCGCCCGCTGACGCGACAGGTGAATGCCCTTGAGAATCGACAGCGCCTGGTACAGGTCGTAGTCGCGGCTGGCCAGGTCATCCGGCGCGTTGCCTTCCTGTGGTGTGTCACCGCTGGCCAGATGATGCGGCAGGTCTGCTTCACGGATACCTTCGCGGGTTTCCATCAATTCGACACGGGCCACGTTCACGGTGATGTCCGGGTGGATGCCATCGGCCTGGATTGAGCGGCCATTCGGTGTGTAATAGCGCGCGGTGGTGAGCTTCAGTGCGCGATCCTCGTGCAGGGGCAGCACGGTCTGCACAGAGCCTTTACCAAATGTGCGGCGGCCGACGACGACGGCGCGGGTGTGATCCTGCAGCGCACCGGCGACGATTTCAGAGGCGGAGGCGGAGCCGCCGTTGACCAGCACCACCAATGGCAGGCCATCGATGACGTCGCCACGGCTGGCGCCATAGTTGATGCGGGACTCAGCATCGCGGCCCTGGGTATAGACGATCAGGCCGTCATCGAGGAACAGGTCGGCCACCTGCACGGCACCGCCGAGCACGCCGCCGGGGTTGTTGCGCAGGTCGAGGACCAGGCCCTTGAGCGCGGGCTGTTCCTGCCGGATGCGTTCGATGGCGCGCTGTACGTCGCGGCCGGTGTTGTTCTGGAACTGGGTCACGCGCACGTAGCCATAGCTGTCTTCCAGCCGCTCGCTGCGCACGCTCTGGATACGAATGCGGTCGCGGGTCAGGGTGACGGTGCGGGGTTTGTCCTCGCCGTCGCGCATCACCGACAGCTCCACGTCGGTGCCGATCTCGCCGCGCAGCAGTTCCACGGCTTCGTTGAGCGTCATGCCTTTTACGAAGGTGTCGTCGATTTTCAGGATGATGTCGCTGGCCTGGATGCCGGCGCGGCTGGCGGGTGTGTCGTCCAGTGGCGTGACCACCGTGACGAAACCGTCTTCCATCGTGACTTCCATGCCGACGCCGCCGAATTCGCCACTGGTGGAAACCTGCAGATCGTCGAATTCATTCGGGGTCAGGTAGGCGGAGTGCGGGTCCAGGTCCAGCAGCATGCCGCGAATGGCGGCTTCCAGCAGGGTGCGGTCGTCGATCTCCTCGACGTAGGCGCTGCGGATGCGCTCCATCACTTCGGCGAACACGCGCAGTTCGGTGACCGGAATATCCTGCTGCCGGGCCATGGCATCCAGACCGGGGTTGCTCGCGTGGACAGGCAGGGCCAGCGCCAGCGTGGCCAGGCAAAGGAAGCGTTTCATCCGCGTCGATCTCTCTCTGTCAGCGCCCTGTCAGGACGATTCGTGATCACACCGCCTGCTGTGGGCGGGTGCTTTGTTGATAGCGGCCGGCCGGCCAGGTTCCCCGCAGGTGTCATCTTTCCGCCAGTGGCGGCAGTGTAACACGGCGATTGCACCAGCGGTCCGGGTTCACCGGGCGCCCCTGCTGGCGGATTTCAAAGTACAGACCGGACTCGCCGGCGCCACCGGAATTGCCGGCGCGGGCCAGCACGTCGCCCTGCGCCACCCAGTCGCCGACCGCGCGCAACAGGCTTTGATTGTGGCCGTACAGGCTCAGGAAACCGTTGCCGTGGTCGACAATCAGCATCAGCCCATAGCCGCGCAACCAGTCGGCGTAGACCACCCGGCCGGTGTGTACCGCGCGCACCGGCGTGCCGGTGGCGGCTTCCAGCAGCACGCCGTTCCAGCGCAGCCCGCCGTCGCGGCGTGCGCCGAAATTCACTTTGGCGCGGCCCTGCACCGGCCACGGCAGCTTGCCGGCCAGCTCGCCGAAGGGGGCGCCGCCCGGGTTGGCCGGGATGTCGGCGAGGGCGCGGTTCATTTCCTGCAGGAGTTTGTCGAGGCGCTCTGCATCGGCTTCCAGCGAGCTGATGCGCTGCCCCTGCTCATTGAGGCGGGCGTTGAGGCGAGTGAGTGCCTGCTCGCGCTCGCGGCGGGCGCTCTCCAGCCGCGTCTGCTGGGTGGCCACCGCATCGCGGCGGCGGTTGAAGCGGTCGCGGGCGTCGGAGACTTCCAGCGACACGGCGAGCAGATCGGCCAGGTCCTTCTCCAGCTGGTCGAGCCGTTCGGCGCGGGCGCGCTGGAAGTACTCGTGGTAGCGCATCAGCCGGGCGACCTGGTCCGGCTGCTCCTGGCTGAGCAGCAGTTTCAGGGTTGGCTCGCGGCCGTTCATGTACGTGGCGCGCACGGTCCTGGCCAGCCAGCTCAACTGGGTGGCCTGCTCGGCGGCCATGCGTTGCTGGCGCGCGCGCAACTGCTCCAGCGCCTGCCCCGCGTCGCGGGCCTGGCGCTCCAGTGTCGCCTGTTCCTGGTCCAGCCGGGCGATGGCCAGCTCGCGCTCGCGCAGTTCGGCGGCGAGGCTGTCGCGCTGGCGCAGGTCCTTGCGCTGGGTGTCCTGCAGTGTCTGGATGCGCTCGCGCAGGGCACGCAACTGGGCCGGCGACACCTGTTCCGCCAGGGCCGGGGCGGGGGCCAGCAAGGTAAGCAGCAACAGGGGGGCGAGCAGGGTGCGGATCATGAAAGGGGTTTTACCTCAGCGGCGTCATCAGGGGAACGGGGTGGGTCGCAATCGTGGATGATTGGCGGCGCCTTCCCTATACTTGGCGCCGTTTTCACCCATTCCGGACGCTGTTATGGACCGTATTTTCGAGTTTGCTGCCAATCATTACATCCTGGTGTCGGCGTTTTTCCTGCTCTGGACCCTGTTTTTCTTCCTGGAGTCACGTCGAGGCAGCCTGGCGGTGAGCCCGCAGGGCGCCACCAGCCTGGTGAACCGCGAAGACGGTGTGATCATCGACGTGCGTGACGAGGACGAATACCGCCAGGGCCATATCGCCGGCAGTATCAATGTTCCGCTCGCCAAGCTCAATGAGCGCAGCGGTGAACTGGAGAAGTACCGGGACAAACCGGTGATTCTGGTCTGCAAGCTGGGCAACCAGGCCAGCCATGCCGGACGCCAGTTGCAGCAACAGGGTTTTGCCCGCCTGTATCGCATGCGCGGCGGCATCCAGGGCTGGCGTGCCGACAGCCTGCCGGTGGTGCGTGCCTGATATGCCTGATGTGGTGCTCTATACCACCGGCTGGTGTCCGTACTGCATCCGCGCGCGGCGGTTGCTGGACGGCAAGGGCGTGGCCTACACCAATATCGATGTGGGGGAAAATCCCGCGCTGCGTGCCGAGATGCGTGCACGGGCCGGGCGCAACACCGTGCCGCAGATATGGATCGGCGACACTCACGTGGGTGGCAGTGATGAGCTCTACGCGCTGGAGCGCGCCGGCCGCCTTGATGCAATGTTGAAGGGACAAGAACAATGAGCGACACACCAGAACGCACTTTTCAGCTACAGCGTATCTACACCAAGGACGTTTCTTTTGAAGTCCCCGGCGCGCCGGAGGTATTCATCAAGCCGTGGCAGCCGCGTGTGAACGTGCAGCTGAACACCGAAACCCGCAAGGTGGGCGAGAGCGGCAACGATTATGAAGTGGTGCTGAGCCTCACCGTCACCGCCAGCAACGAAGAAAAAACCGTCTACCTGGTGGAAATCAAGCAGGCCGGTATCTTCACCATGATCGGTATCGAGGGCGAAGAGCGCGAGCAACTGCTCGGCGCCTACTGCCCGAACCTGCTGTTCCCCTATGCGCGGGAACTGATCTCCGATCTGGTCAGCCGTGGCACCTTCCCGCAACTGCTGCTGCAACCGATCAACTTCGATGCGCTGTTCCAGGATGCCAAGGCGCGTGCTGCGGCAGGCCAGGACGCACCGGCGGAAGGCAATACGCACTGATGCGCGAGCTTTAATGCCCTTGGGGGGTAGGGTGGGTAGAGCCAACGGCGAAACCCACCGTGTCCATGCCGCACACTGCTCGCACAAAACCAGCGAAACTGCCTACTTCCGAAGCGGGGCAGTTTTGATGATTTTGCGGGAGTGAATAACGGGCATGGACGTGGTGGGTTTCGCCGTTGGCTCTACCCACCCTACGGCGCTCCGGGTCTGGTGGGGAAAGCGCAGCGAATTCCCCCTCCCCTGTGTCAGATTTTTCCCTGAAATCCCATCTGCCGCCACGCTTCATACACCGCCACCGACACACTGTTCGACAGGTTCAGGCTGCGGCTGCCGGCAACCATCGGCAACCGCAGTTTTTGTTCGGCGCTTAATGTGTCGAGCAGGGCCACCGGCAGCCCACGGCTTTCCGGTCCGAACAGCAACACATCCTCCGCCGCGAAACGCGCTTCGCTGTAGCAATGGCTGCCACGGGTGGTAAACGCCCACAGGCGACGCTCGCCCAGCCAGGCGGCGAATGCCTCCCAGTGGTCATGCACGCGGGTGGTAGCCTGGTCGCGATAATCCAGGCCGGCGCGGCGCAGCAGTTTGTCTTCCAGTACGAAGCCGAGGGGCGCAATCAGGTGCAGCTGGCAGCCGGTGTTCGCCGCCAGGCGCATGACATTGCCGGTGTTGGGCGGGATTTCAGGTTCGAACAGGGCGATGTGCAACATGGCGGGGAAGGTATGGCCCGCCTGCCGGAGCAGACGGGCCAGGCCGGATCAGCGCGAGGCGCGCTTGCGGTCCGATTCGGTCAGCAGTTTCTTGCGCAGGCGGATGTAGTGCGGGGTGACTTCCACCAGCTCGTCTTCATCAATGAAGTCGATGGCCTGTTCCAGTGACATGCGGATCGGCGGCGTGAGGATGATGTTCTCATCGGTGCCGGAGGCGCGCATGTTGGTCAGCTGCTTGCCCTTGGTCGGGTTTACCACCAGATCGTTGTCGCGGGAGTGAATGCCGATCAGCTGGCCTTCGTACACTTCCACGTTCGGCTCGATGAACATGCGGCCGCGTTCCTGCAGGTTGAACAGGGAGAAGCCCAGCACCTTGCCGGTGACGTTGGAAATCAGCACGCCGTTGTTGCGTTCGGCCAGCTGGCCCGGCTTGTAGTCGCCGTAGTGCGAGAACACCGAGTTGAAGATGCCGGTGCCGGAGGTCAGCGTCATGAACATGGAGCGGAAGCCGATCAGGCCGCGTGACGGCGCAGTGTATTCCAGGCGCACACGGCCCTTGCCGTCCGGGGACATGTTGGTCATGTCGCCGCGACGAATGCCCATCTGTTCCATGATCGGACCCTGGTGCTGTTCTTCCACGTCCAGGATCAGTTGCTCGTAGGGCTCTTTCTTGACGCCGTCTTCTTCCTTCACGATCACTTCCGGCCGGCCCACGGCCAGCTCGAAGCCTTCACGGCGCATGTTCTCGATCAGTACCGACAGGTGCAGCTCGCCACGGCCGGAGACGCGGAAGCGGTCCGGGCTGCCGGTATCTTCCACGCGCAGGGCCACGTTGTGGCGCAGTTCTTCGTGCAGGCGGTCGCGGATGTTGCGCGAGGTCACGAACTTGCCGTCCTGGCCGGCGAACGGCGAGGTGTTGACGTGGAAGAACATGCTCACGGTGGGCTCGTCCACGGTCAGCGGCGGCAGCGCTTCCACATTGTTCGGGTCACACAGGGTGTCGGAGATGTCCAGCGGGTCCAGGCCGGTCACGCAGATGATGTCGCCGGCTTCGGCGGTCGGCACTTCCACGCGCTCCAGGCCGTGGTGGCCCATGATGGTCAGCACGCGGCCATTGCGCACCTTGCCAGCCGTGTCGACCACTTTCACCGGGGTGTTGGTCTTGACGCGGCCACGCTTGACGCGGCCGATGCCGATCACGCCGACATAGCTGTTGTAGTCCAGCGAGGAAATCTGCATCTGGAACGGACCATCCATGTCCACGTCCGGGTGCGGCACGCGGTCGATGATGGTCTGGAACAGCGGGGTCATGTCGTCGGCCATGTCGTCGGCGTCCAGGCCGGCGATGCCGTTCAGGGCCGAGGCGTAGACCACCGGGAAGTCGAGCTGCTCATCGGTGGCGCCGAGGCGGTCGAACAGGTCGAACACCTGGTCCATCACCCAGTCCGGGCGGGCGCCGGGGCGGTCGATCTTGTTGATCACCACGATCGGCTTGAGGCCCTGCTGGAAGGCTTTCTGGGTCACGAAGCGGGTTTGCGGCATCGGGCCGTCCACCGCGTCCACCAGCAGCAGCACGGAATCGACCATCGACATCACGCGCTCCACCTCGCCGCCGAAGTCGGCGTGGCCAGGGGTGTCGACGATGTTGATGCGGTAGTCGTTCCACTTCAGCGCGGTGTTCTTCGCGAGGATGGTGATACCGCGTTCTTTCTCGATATCGTTGGAATCCATGACTCGCTCGACCGGCCCGCTGCGTTCCCCGAGGGTGCCGGACTGCTGCAGCAGCTTGTCTACGAGGGTGGTCTTGCCATGGTCGACGTGGGCGATGATGGCGATGTTACGCAGGCGTTCGATGCTCACAAAATGTACCGGTCTGGCGAAAAAGGGGGCCGGAGTATAACAGGCCGAGTATGACAGGCACACGCTTATATATTAGACAGTTTTACCGATGCCCCCGATATTTCCTGCGGGCGTTGCACTAGAATGTGCCCCCGTGCTGCAACCCTCGGCGCTGTTCAGGGTCGAAGGTGGCACTGTCGGGGAGGCTTGCCCCGGCCGGCAAATGACAGGCAAGTGACTGGAATAGCTGATGAAATTTGTTCGGATTCTGACGCTGCCCCTGCTCGCGGCAGCGCTGGGCGTCCACGCCCAGGATGGGGTGGAGATCAATCACAAGGTGATTCTGGGTCTTCACGAGCATGCACTGGTCAAGGAGATTGATCATCCGGTCGAGGCGAAGCTGGACACGGGCGCCGTGAGCGCCTCGCTCAGCGCCTATGACATCGAGATGTTCGATAAGGACGGCAAGCGCTGGGTGCGCTTCCGTCTGGGGGCCAGTGATGCCGACGACACGCTGTATGAGCTGCCGTTGGACGACACTGTGCGCATCCGCCGCCGGTTGTCGGACATTGATCCCGAGGAAGATCGCAGCTACACCCGCCGTCCTGTGGTGCGCCTGACGGTCTGCATCGGTGAGCGTGAAGTGCCGATGCGGGTCAACCTGGCGGACCGTCGCAACTTCAATTACCCGCTGCTGGTTGGTTCCGAAGGGCTGCGCAACCTGCGTTCCCTGATTGATCCGGAGATGGAGTTTTCCAGTGGCAAGCCGCGGTGTACCGTAACCTTGGCCAACCTCGACGACGAAGAGGAACAGCAACAATGACAGGACCGGGGCAACGGGCGAGGGTGCTATGCGCGGAGTAAAGCTGCATGCAATGCTGCTGGCGCTGACGTTGATGACGATCGGGGCGGGCGCGACGTTCTATCAGATCTATGTCCTCAATATCCCGGTCAGTGAGAGCGTTACTGATCCGGTCTGGGTCATTGACGCCCGGGTGCAGTTCCGTGCCAGCGGCAATGTGCCGGTGAAGGTGCAGATGTTCGTGCCGCCCGGCAGTGAGCGTTATCTGGTGCTCAACGAAAGCTTCATCTCCCAGAACTACGGCGTGAACGTGAACCGTGTCGGCCCGAACCGCCAGGTGACCTGGTCGGTGCGCCGGGCCCAGGGGGACCAGACGCTGTATTACCGCAAGATGCTCTCGCGCCGTTTTGGCGGTGAGCAGACGACAGTGGAGACCGGCCCGCAATTCCGTGCCCGGCCACCGCTGGAGGGTGTCGAGCGCGCGGCCGCCGAGGCGCTACTGGCGCCGATTCGCCAGCATTCCGCCGATGTCGATACCTTTATCAGTGAAACCATCCAGCGCGTGAACAACCTGCAGGACGAGAATGTCGGCCTGCTGCTGGCCAACGACACCAGCATCGACAAGCGCGCGCGGGTGATCGAGACGCTGCTGGCGGTGGCCCATATCCCGGTGGAACAGGTGCACACGCTGCGCCTGGCGGCGACCCCGAGCCAGACGCCGGAGCTGTGGCTGCGCAGCTTCAACGGCACCCACTGGACCTACTTCAACCCCGCCACGGGCGACCAGGGCCTGCCGGATGACCGCATTGTCTGGTGGATTGGTGCCACGCCGGTGTCTTCCATCGAGGGTGGCTCGCGGCCGAATGTGACCTTCAGCATCACCAGTTCCGAAGTCAGTGCCATCCAGCTTGCACAGGATTCACAGATCGTGCGCGACAGCGCCATGCTCAGCTTTTCGCTGTACGACATGCCGGTGGCGACGCAGGAAGTATTCAGCGTGATGATCATGATCCCGCTGGGTGTGCTGCTGATCCTGTTGCTGCGCAATCTGGTCGGCTTCCTGACACTGGGCACCTTCACGCCGGTGCTGGTGGCGCTGGCCTTCCGCGAGACGGAGGTGCTGTGGGGCATCGTCCTGTTCACGGTGATCACCACCATGGGGCTGTCGCTGCGCTCCTACCTTGAGCACCTGCGCCTGCAATTGCTGTCCCGGTTGTCGGTGGTGCTGACCTTCGTCGTGATCCTGATGGCGCTGATCAGCCTGTTCGGCCACAAGCTGGGCTGGGAGCGCGGCCTGTCGGTGGCGCTGTTCCCGATGGTGATCCTGACCATGGTGATCGAGCGGCTGTCGATCCTGTGGGAAGAGCGCGGCGCCACCAATGCCTTCAAGGCCGCCATCGGCACGCTGGTGGCCGCCACGCTGGCGCACCTGCTGATGACCTGGCCGCCACTGGTGTACTTCTGCTTTACCTTCCCCGGCGTGTTGCTGGTGATGGCCGGCATCATGCTGCTGATGGGGCACTACCGGGGCTATCGGCTCACCGAGCTGCTGCGCTTCCGGGCACTGGCGGGTAAACACTGATGTTTTTCAAGACCTGGCGGGCATTGCGGCAACGCGGCGTAATGGGCATCAACCAGCGCAACGGCGACTATGTGCTGCGGTATAACCGCCGCCATCTGTACCCGCTGGTGGACGACAAGCTGCTGACCAAGGAGCGGGCGTTGGGCGCGGGTATCCGTGTGCCAGACCTGTACGCCGTGGTCGACAGTGAGCACGACATCAGCCGGCTGCCGAAGAAACTGGCCGACCGTACCGACTTCGTCATCAAGCCGGCCCAGGGCGCCGGTGGCGACGGCATCCTGGTGATCACCGACCGCTTCGAGGGCCTGTACCGCACCACCTCGGGGCGGCTGCTCACCGAGGACGACATCGGGCATCATCTCTCCGGCATCCTCTCCGGCATCTATTCTCTGGGCGGCCACCGTGACCGGGCGCTGGTGGAATACCGGGTGACCCCGGACAAGGTGTTCAGCGCCATCAGCTTCGAGGGCGTACCGGATATTCGCATCATCGTGCTGTGCGGCTACCCGGTGATGGCCATGCTGCGCCTGCCCACACGGCAGTCGCAGGGCAAGGCCAACCTGCATCAGGGGGCCATTGGCGTCGGCGTGGACCTGGCCACCGGCATCACCCTCAACGGCACCTGGCACAACCGCGTGATCCAGCGACACCCGGACACCGCCAACCCGGTGGCCGGCGTGCAACTGCCGGACTGGCACGAGTTCATGCGGCTGGCGGCGAGCTGTTATGAGCTGACCGGGCTGGGCTATCTCGGCGTGGACCTGGTGCTCGACAAGGACCGTGGTCCGATGATGCTGGAGCTCAATGCCCGGCCGGGCCTGAGCATTCAGGTCGCCAACGATGCCGGGCTGGCCAAGCGTTGTGCCCGGGTCGAGCGCCACATTGATCAACTCAATGCCACCGGTCGCAACGAATCGGTGGAAGAGCGGCTACAGTATTGCCAGCAGAAGTTCGCCACGGGCGAACTGTCCATGGGCAGCGTGCCGGTGTCATCCTGATGCCGGCGCGCTGGCGCGATTGCCTGATTCTGCGATCCAGTGCGTGACGACTGACATCAAACTGTCATAAATTCATCCGCATCCATGTCCTTCAGGGCCCTGCCTGTCGATGTACGCACCCGTTTCCCTGCGCTCTTTCCTGATTGCCAACTATGTCCTGATCCTCGCCCTGACCGGCTGGATTGCCCGGGATGCCCTCGCTGGAGGGCTGGCGTCGATGCTCTTTACGCTGGCGGCGCTGCTGGCCTACAGCCTGTTGTATCTGTTGCCGACGCTGCTGATCGCCGGGCTGGCCTGGCGGCTGTATCGCCCGCTGGGGATGCTGTTGGGGGTGGTGCTGGCGTCGTCGACGCTGATCCTGCTGCTGGCGGACAGCCGTATTCACGACATGTACGGCTTCCATATCAATGGCTTCGTCTGGAACCTGCTGACCACCCCCGGCGGGTTTGCCTCCATGGGCGGCAGCGCCAGCGCCGAGCTGACTGCCGTCGCGCTGTGCATGGCCATCCTGCTGCTGGAAACCGGGCTGCTGCTCTGGCTTGGCCGTCGTGCGCCCGCGCGGGGCTGGCCGTGGGGGCGTTTTGTTGCGGTGGTGCTGTGTGTCATGGTCGCCGAGCGGGCTGCCTACGGTGTCAGTCACTTGACGGCCTATCGGCCGGTGCTGGTGGCGGCCAAGGAAGTGCCGTTCTACCAGCCCACCACCTTCCGTCGTGCTGCGGCAAAACTTGGCGTCGAAATGCGGCGGCAGAAAAACATGGACGTGGCAGACCGTGGCCGGCTGGCCTATCCGCGCGCGCCGGTCACGCTGCGCGAGAATGCGCCGACCCCGAACATCGTCTGGCTGGTGGGCGAGTCACTGCGCTGGGACATGCTCGATCCGGAAATCATGCCGAACCTGTGGCGCTTTGCGCAGAGCAGCCAGCGCTACACCAACCATTTCAGTGGTGGCAACGGCACCCGCATGGGCATGTTCTCGATGTTCTATGGTTTGCCCGGCAACTACTGGTTCTCCTTCCTGGATGCGCGCCAGCCGCCCGTGCTGATCAGCACGCTGCAACAGCAGGATTATCAGTTCGGGTTGTTTACCAGCGCCAAGTTCAGTTACCCGGAATTCGACAAGACACTGTTCGCGTCGCTGCCGGCGGACACCATGACCAGCGATGACCAGGGGCCGGGCTGGCAGCGGGACCGCCGCAATGTGGCGCGGCTGCTGGACTATATCGACCGGCGCGATACGGCAAGGCCGTTCTTTGCCTTCATGTTCTTCGAGTCGTCCCATGCGCAGTATTACTTCCCGCCGGAGAGCACACTGCGTACGGATTACCTGCCGGATTTCAACTACGCCACCGTGGACGTGAAAAACAACATCGACGGCATCTTTGCCCGTTACGTGAATGCCAGCCACCACCTCGACAGCCAGATCGGGCGTGTACTGGACCACCTCACCGCGCAGGGCTTGCTGGACAACACCCTCGTGATCATCACGGGTGACCACGGTGAAGAGTTCATGGAAGAAGGCCGCTGGGGGCATAACTCCGCCTTCCACAACGAACAGCTGCATGTGCCGCTGGTGCTGTACGCACCGGGCATGGCGCCGGGCGTGCTGCATCACCCGACCAGCCACCAGGACCTGATCCCGACGCTGATGCCGATGCTCGGCGTCACCAATCCGCTGCGCGACTATGCGCTCGGCCTGCCGCTGCAGGAGGGGGTGCCGGAGCGCTACCGGCTGGCGGCGAGCTGGGATGCCCTGGCCTACATCGATGACCACCACAAGGTGGTGATGCCACTGAAGGCCTCCGGCCTGCTGGACATGCTGGTGGAGGAATCCGACGACGATCCGGTGGTGGACGAAGAGCTGGTGATCGCGACCCTGAGCCCGAAGCTGATGGACGTGCTCGACGACCTGGCCCATTCTTCCAGCAGCAAGCGGCGCCAGTCCAGTGGTTTCACGTCGTCACCCTCCGCAGAGTGATGCCGATACAGGTATCCCAGAGTCGCCCCGAGAAAACCCATGGCTATCGCCCACATGTGGCGAGCCAGGTCGCCACCAGCAGCAACGAACATTTGCAGCCAGGTGTTCGGGTTGTCCGGCATTGGTTGCTTCCCCAACAAAAAGCCCGCTCTATGGCGGGCTTGGGTGAATTAAACGCTCCGGCGGACGGGCACTCCCATCCCATGGAGAAAAACGATTTACCAGAGCCGGTAAGTCAGCTCTACGCCCAGGGCGTCGTACAGATTGCGGTCGGTGTTGAACGCGCAACTGTGGTGCGTGTATTTGCCGTTCAGTGCCATGCGGCCGTCGCCGGACTGATAGACGTTGGCCCGAAAGCCGCCGTTGCTGGTCAGCCGGTTATCCGGCCCATCGTCCATGCACTGCGGCGAGCGGTCGCCCCGCATCTGCCGGTCAATGCCCAGGTATACCTCGCCCCAGGCGAACCACTGGCCACGCTCTCCGGCGCTGGCGCACTGAGCCAGACCAACCGCCAGCACAGCAACGCCGACAAAAGCCAGGATGCCGTGGGCGACCTTCCGGCCTCTCTGGGTCCGGAAATAGTTGATTGCAGCCTCAAATGACCCGAATCTCCACCAGATCAGCCCCAGGGCAACGCCCAGCGTCAGCCCTACGAACAAAATCGCACTCATGGAATACCTCAGGTCAGGAATTTGGCGCCGGGTCACTGCCTCCCAGCATGACGCATCTGATTCGCAGCCGGATCGGGGAACGGCTGGGCCTTACGGCAGGGAGCGTGCGCGGCTCCAACTGAGGCCCGGCGAGGGTGGCGGGGAAGGACCGGAAACAAGGCCTCAGGAACGAAAAAGCCCCGGAGAACCGGGGCCATGACTCTGTCCGACTTTTGTCCGCGTTTGGTCTGCATATGCAGTGCGGTTTTGTAGTGTTTACCGGCTCCCACCGGCTGACAGCCTCGCCATCCCTCAATGGTAGAGCTAAGCCCTCAGAAACGCAAAACGCCCGGATTTTTGGTCCGGGCGTAATGGGGGCGTCTGGTCAGTATACTAAAAGGCGTCATCATTTGATGTCAACTAGCTTCCGCAGATCATCTGAATCCACTTCCTTGAGTCCTGCGCGTCCCAGTCAGATCCATCACTCCAAATAATCACCCTGCTAGGCATTACGGCGAATTTCCTTCTTCCGACATATGCGCCATAAGCATTCTTTGCGTTAACTTCGCCACAAACAACGCTCCCATCGGCCTCTTTGCCCATGCCCCGCAAATTGTAATATCTGGCAGACTCTTCATCCCTAAGCTTTTCGCCGACTCTTGAGCGGGCAGTCTCTTCCATCTCAGGTGTAAGAGCATATGTGGCCCTATCCGAAGCAGAATCTCCGAGCTCAGAGGCCGACGCAGAAGCGCTCCAGGCACAGAATACCATCATTGCCATCATAATTACCGTGTGTCGCATGACCCCTCCTCGGTTTGCATGGGGCATTTTCACTTTTGTCTTCGGTAACTATCAAGATTTCCTTGATGGTTGCCATGAAGTTGCTGCTCGTTACCTTGGCGTGCCGGCTCAAGCCCTTTTTTCTCTATAAATAAGCAACCGCAACCCCAATGGCGCACCCGATCACGGCCGTCCAAATTCCTGACTGAAAGTCAGTAGCCATGCCTACCGGAAATGCAGCAATAACAGAAAAAGTCCCGATGGCACTGCCAACTGCCTGACGGAATGCCGACCTCTGATTTCCGCGCCGGACCTGCGTTTGCAGTGGTCCGCCAGCCATCGGGGCGCCGCAACCAGGGCATGCCGCAGCTTTATTGCTTACTTCTCTGCTGCACTCAGGACATTTGATAAGAGACATAAAATCCCCTCATTTTCCCTCAATTGATGAGTCCGGCCTTTCTTAAAGCTTCTGACAGCGACTGATCCAGTGGAACTCGCCCCGTAGATGGATTTGGCTGGTTTACCAGTATCTGCCGATAGATCAGGTTTTGTCCCGAAAGCATCTGATCAAGGATACGATCCGCCTCATCTCCAACAACCAATGTGTATGGCTGAGACATCCTCATGGCATTCTCAACCGCAACTTTCTGGGCATTGTTGATCGCATCGTTATCTAAACCTGGGATATCAACGATAAAAGGCGCAAACCATGCCTCTATCTCGCTGATGTTCGGCGTATTTTCCGGCGTAACCATAATTGCTTCATTTCCATCAACACGCATCTGTACGGCACCAACAGGGACCTTGAATTGGCCTCCTGACATGAAACCGACCGCCAACCCTTCGACGGTCTTCATGATGACCGGATAAATCATCCCGTATGAGAAAGTCCGGCTTCCGGGTTGTGGCCAGTCCCCGGTAGTCACCATCACGGTAGTCTTATCAGAAAATTCGTCATACGAACTTACCGCTTCCCATGTGGGACCTCTAGCACAACCGGAGGCTGTGGCAAAACCGCATAATATCAATAAAAAAATCGTTATCCTCCGAGAAATCTCACCAATCATTAGATTTCGCCCCAGAAGATAATGATGACCGCATTGATTCTGTTAGTTGCGTTAGCTCTGCCTTTGCTCCATCCATATCTGACTTGTTATGAATTGGAGCATTTCGTGCTGGTGAGGCTATACCATTGTTGTAACTTGCTGGCCACGCCAAGTTAATATTCGAATAGGTTACCCTGAACCTCTGATCCCTAACCTCAATCTTCATGGTAAATGGATGGGTCCATTCTGACTTTGCCAAGCATGAAATGCCTTTGCACGGGTATGGAATGACACCGTTACCGATTAATATACCATCGTCCTGATTTTCATATTCTATTACTGATTTGGCCGACCTAAAATTTTCCGCAATCCAAGAACGCAGGCCAACATAAATAGCATCTTTATCCATTCCCTCCACGGCGACAACTTGCTCAAAGTTTCTTTCTTGTTCACTGACGGGAACTGGAACCATGCCAGAACAAGCGGAAAGAACACCTAAACATAAAATGGCGAGCCAACTTTTCACCCCAACCTCTCCTTCCTATCCAAAAAAAGGCATGGTCAATAATAGGCCCGACCATATCAATGATGACATTGTGACATCATTGATATTGGCCCCGCCTGAGCAGGGCCGGGTTGTCACATCTGGGCAAGCCGCCCTACTGCCGCCTGGGCAATGGCTGATACAGCCTCTCGGCGCGGCATGGCGCTGGGATCAGCCAGGTACTTGGCCACCCCTTCCAATTTACCGCCAGCGTCGCTGACCGGCGGTGTGCCTGATGTCGCCACTGGGGTAAGCCCGGCGGCTTTGCTATACTCGGCGGCCCTGATTCAACGCCCCCGCCGATCCGGCGTTTGGCCGGTCGCCGAGTATTGCCATGTCCGCTGCACCACACACCGCACAATCTGCCGTTGCCCCCCGTCGCCGCGCGCTGGCGCTGGTCTCCGGCGGGCTGGATTCGATGCTGGCGGTGAAGGTGATCCAGGCCCAGGGCATCGAGGTCGAGGGCGTCAATTTCTTTACCGGCTTCTGCGTCGAGGGGCACACCCACGCCATCCGCGAGCGCGACCGCAAGAAGCCCAAGCGCAACAATGCGCTGTGGGTGGCCGAGCAGCTCGGGATCAAGCTGCACATCATTGATATCTCGGACGAATACAAGGATGTGGTGCTCAAGCCGCGCTACGGCTATGGCGCCCACATGAACCCCTGCCTGGACTGCAAGATCTTCATGGTCGGCAAGGCCGCGCTGATGCTGGACAAGGCCCGCGAGCTGGCCGATGCCCAGAGCAGCCAGGGTGAGCCGGGGTTTGATTTCATCATCACCGGCGAGGTGGTGGGCCAGCGGCCGAAATCCCAGAAGAAGTGGACCATGCCGGTGATCGCGCGGGAGTCCGGCGCCGAGGACCGGCTGCTGCGCCCGCTGTCGGCGCGCAATCTGGAGCCGACGCTGCCCGAGCGTGAGGGCTGGGTGGACCGCGAGCGCCTGTACGGTTTCAGCGGCCGTAACCGCAAGCCGCAGATTGCGCTGGCCGAAGCGTTCGGGCTGGATGACTTTGCCCAGCCTGCCGGCGGCTGCTGCTTCCTGACCGACGAAGCCTATTCGAACAAGCTGGTCGACCTCTGGCAGGCCCGCCGCAAGCGTGACTATGAGCTGGACGACATCATGCTGCTGAAAGTGGGCCGGCACCTGCGTCCGCGCCCGCATTTCAAGCTGATCATCAGCCGCGAAGAGGGCGAGGGGAATTTCCTGGAGGGCTATCGCTACCAGTTCCCGAGCCTGGAGCCGGTCAGCCACGGTGGCCCGCTGACGCTGGTGGACGGCGAGTTTGCTGATGCAGCGGAAGCCGAACTGGCGGCGGCTATCGTGGCGCGTTTCTCACAGGGGCGCGAGGCAGAGGCGGTGTCCGTGCAGTACAACCGTCCGGGCGGCGTGTCGCAGTTGCTGACGGTGAAACCGCTCACCACCGAGCAGGTGCCGAAAGACTGGTATCTGGGGTAAGCGGGCATGGCTGACTATGAACTGAATGCGTGCCGGTTGCTGTGTCCATTACCCGTGATCAAGACCCAGAACCGGGTGCGCGAACTGGCTCATGGCGACGTGCTGGAAGTGCTTGCCACCGACCCGGGAGTGCTCAATGATGTGCCCGCCTGGGCGCGGATCAACGGGCATCGGGTATTGGAGAGCGGACGTCGTGACGGCATTGTCTTCGTGCAGCTTCAGGTGGTGCGCGAAGGGGCATAAACGGGTTTTGCGGCAAGGATTTGCACAAAAATGGTGCGTTAGCGATTTCAGTGCACCATATCTGTGCAAGGTGCGGCATTGGTCAGGTCTATGTGCTTGATTTCAGGGCATCTGTGACGTGGCATGCATTTTGCTCACTCTGTGGGCAAGGACGTCCGGCGCCTGCGCCGTGACACAACGAATACATCACGAGTTTGTCTCACCACCTGTCCGGAGCAGACTACCGGGCCGGTCACATTTCACGCTGTTCCAGGAGGACGCTTCACCATGTCTGCAAAGACTCTGAAACTGATCAAAGAGAATGACGTCAAGTGGGTGGACCTGCGCTTCACCGACAGCCGCGGTAAGGAACAGCACGTTACCTACCCGGCCGCAGACGTCGATGACGATTTCTTCCAGGACGGCAAGATGTTCGACGGTTCTTCCATCTCCGGCTGGAAGGGCATCAACGAATCCGACATGATCCTGATGCCGGACGACGATTCCGCCGTGATTGACCCGTTCACCGACGTGGCCACGGTCAACCTGCGTTGCAACATCGTCGAGCCGACCACCATGCAGGGCTACGACCGCGACCCGCGCTCCATCGCGCAGCGCGCTGAAGAATATCTGAAATCCACCGGCATCGCGGACACCGCGCTGTTTGGTCCGGAGCCGGAATTCTTCGTATTCGATGGCGTGAAGTGGAATTCCGCCATGAACGCCCAGTCCTATGAAATCTACTCTGAAGAAGCCGCCTGGGTTGCCGGCGAAGACTTCGACAAGAACAACATCGGTCACCGCCCGCGCGTGAAAGGCGGTTACTTCCCGGTACCGCCGGTGGACAGCCTGCACGACCTGCGTGCAGCCATGTGTGCGGCCATGGAACAGATGGAACTGCGCGTTGAAGTGCACCACCACGAAGTGGCCACCGCTGGCCAGTGCGAGATCGGTGTTGGCGCGGCCACCCTGACCCGCAAGGCTGACGAAGTCCAGATCCTGAAATACTGCATCCACAACGTGGCGCACGCTTACGGCAAAACGGCGACCTTCATGCCGAAGCCGCTGATCGGCGACAACGGCTCGGGCATGCACGTGCACCAGTCCCTGAGCAAAGACGGCAAGAACCTGTTTGCCGGCGACGTCTACGGTGGCCTGTCTGAGATGGCGCTGTACTACATTGGCGGCATCATCAAGCACGCCCGCGCCCTGAACGCGCTGACCAACCCGTCCACCAACTCCTACAAGCGTCTGGTGCCGGGCTTCGAAGCGCCGGTGATGCTGGCCTACTCTGCCCGCAACCGTTCTGCCTCGATCCGGATTCCGTTCGTGCCGAACCCGAAAGGCCGTCGTATCGAAACCCGTTTCCCGGACCCGGCCGCCAACCCGTACCTGTGTTTCGCGGCACTGCTGATGGCGGGCCTGGACGGTATCCAGAACAAGATCCACCCGGGCGAAGCGATGGACAAGGACCTGTACGACCTGCCGGCCGAGGAAGCGAAGAGCATCCCGACCGTGGCGCACACCCTGACCATGGCGCTGGACGAGCTGGAAGCCGATCACGAGTTCCTGCTCAAAGGCGACGTGTTCTCCAAGGACATGCTCGACGCCTACATCGAACTCAAGCGCCAGGACATCGAGCGCCTGAACATGACCCCGCACCCGGTCGAGTTCGACATGTACTACTCCGTGTAAGACCTCCCGGTCTTCGCACGTCGAAAAGAGCCCCCTCTCGGGGCTCTTTCAGACTGAGGACAAACCCCTGTTTTTATGAATCACCTCTTCGAGGCGATATAAAAGTGGGTGGTCGCATTCCAGGTTGCAGCCCTATGGCTATGCAAGTGGAGGCTATCACCAGAAAAACAGCGACTCTTTGCCCTGGGTGGATAATTTTTTAGTAGAAGAATGGCTGCCGAGGTTTGTCAGCAGCCTGAAAGAGCCCCCTCTCGGGGCTCTTTTCGTTTCCGTGACCGGTGCATGGCTGCCGCCTTTGTTTTCCGTCCGGCGGCGTCGCACAATCGACGGGACGACCACGGAGTTTCTCGCATGGCTTATCCGCGCATCTTACTGACCTCGCTGCTGGCCTTGCTGTCAGGGGCGCTGCTGGCGCCGGCCCAGGCCCAGCTGCAGGTTGACACCCAGACCCAACCCACGGACCCGGACAGCCAGGCGGAGCCGGTACCGGAGGCGCCCGCCAATCGCATTTACCGCATGCGGGATGAACAGGGCCGGGTGATCTTCACCGACACGCCGCCGGAGGGCGCGCAGGCGCAGGAAATCCGGCCGCGCCAGCCAAACAGCATGCCGGCGCCACCAGCGCGCGCGCCGCGTGAGCAGGCCCCGCCCGCGCCGGTCGCCGCGGGTTATTCAACGCTGGAGATCGTCTCGCCAAGCCACGAGCAGACCTTTCAGAACCCGCATGAGCCGATCCCGGTACAGGTAAATCTGGCACCGCCACTGCAGTCCGGGCATAGCCTGCGGGTGCTGGATAATGACCAGCCGCTGGACGAGCTGGTGCTGACCTGGCCGGAGCGGGGCACCCACGCACTGCGCGCCCAGGTGCTGGACGCCGACGGTGAGGTGCTGAAGGAATCCGACACAGTGACCATCTACGTTCATCGCCACAGTGTCCTGCTCGGTCCTGGTGCCCGGCGTGACAAGGACAAGGACGAAAAACGGACTGGTCTGGTGCAGTTGCTCCCCTGGGTGCCCGATACGAACTGATGCTGGTGCACGCTGTGCACAATAATGGTGCATGCGTTATGCTGCCTGCCTGTGCATCCACCCGTCGCCGACAGGGAAAGGCCGGTATACAGGGTTTTTCCCGCCGTGCACTGGATGGCCTGAAACTTGCTTTGGCTCAGGCATGGCGAAACCGACCCCTCTGGATCATCAGCTTCACAAGCGCTTGCTGGATCACCTCAGCACGGCGGTGTTGCTGCTCGACCAGGATTTGCGCCTGCGCTATCTCAACCCGGCGGCGGAAATGCTGCTCTCTACCAGTGCGCAGCGGGCCGTGGGCCAGCCGTTGCCGGAATGCTTTTTCGACGACCCGGATGCCCAGGCTGCACTGATCCGGTGCATTGAAGAGGGCCATCCGTTCACCCGGCGGGAAGCCCGGCTGCAGTTTGCACCAGGACAGGAACTGACCGTGGACTATTCGGTGGCGCAACTGGCCGAGCCGGGCCGGTCGCCGTCGCTGCTGATGGAGTTGCAGCCGCTGGATCGTCTGTTGCGCATCGCGCGGGAGGAAGCGCTCGTACATGCCCATCAGGCCACACGGGCGCTGGTGCGCGGTGTGGCCCACGAGATCAAGAACCCGCTTGGCGGCATCCGCGGTGCCGCGCAACTGCTCGAACGGGCCCTGCCCGCCCCCGACCTCGCTGAATACACCCGTGTCATCATCGACGAAGCCGACCGCCTGCGGGCACTGGCGGACCGCATGCTCGGCCCGCGCCGGCTGCCGAATTTCCGCTCCCTGAACATTCATGAATGCCTGGAGCATGTGCGGCAACTGATCCTTGCCGAACACCCGGAAGGCGTGCGCGTGCAGCGCGACTACGACATCAGCCTGCCGGAGATTCCGGCCGACCGTGACCAGCTTATCCAGGTGATCCTGAACCTGGCGCGCAACGCCGTGCAGGCGCTCACGGAAGCGAATATGCCCGACGCCACGGTGATTTTCCGTACCCGGGTGCAGCGGCAATTCACCATCGGCGCGCAGCGGCATCGTCTTATTGCGCGCATCGATATACAGGACAACGGCCCCGGCATTCCGGAAGAACTGCGCGAGACGCTGTTCTACCCGATGGTCAGTGGCCGTGCCAATGGCTCCGGGCTGGGCCTGTCCATCGCCCAGTCCATCATCAGTCAGCATCAGGGAATGATCGAATGCGAGAGCACCGCCGGTCGCACGGTGTTCAGCCTGTTATTGCCCATGGAACACATCACGGGCACCGAAGGAGAGAGTGAATCACCATGACAGCCAAAGTCTGGGTTATCGACGATGACCGTTCGATTCGGTGGGTGCTGGACAAGGCGCTGGGCCAGGAAGGGTTCAACACCGTCTGCTTTGAGGACGCCGATGAAGCGCTGAACGCGCTGGAAGAAGGCGGCAGCGAGCCGGACGTGGTGATCTCGGATGTGCGCATGCCGGGCACCGATGGCCTGCGCATGCTGAAAATGCTGCAACGCAAGCATCCTGATCTGCCGGTGATCATCATGACCGCGCACTCGGATCTGGATTCCGCCGTGGCGTCCTACCAGGGCGGCGCGTTCGAATACCTGCCGAAACCCTTTGATGTGGATGAAGCCGTGGCGCTGGTGAAGCGCGCCGTGCGCCATCGTGCCGAGGCGCGTGGCGGCCCGGTGGAGGAAAGCAACGAGCCGCCGGCGGAAATCATCGGCGAAGCGCCCGCCATGCAGGAAGTTTTCCGTGCCATCGGCCGGCTGTCGCACTCCAATGTCACCGTGCTGATCAACGGCCAGTCCGGTACCGGTAAAGAGCTGGTGGCGCACGCGCTGCACCGGCACTCGGTGCGGCGCGAGAAGGCGTTCGTGGCGCTGAACATGGCGGCGATTCCGAAAGACCTGATCGAGTCGGAACTGTTCGGCCACGAAAAAGGCGCCTTCACCGGCGCCAACAGCCAGCGTATCGGCCGCTTCGAGCAGGCCAACGGTGGCACCCTGTTTCTGGATGAAATCGGCGACATGCCACTTGAAGCGCAGACCCGTCTGCTGCGCGTGTTGCAGGAAGGGGAGTTCTATCGTGTCGGCGGCACTACGCCGATCAAGGTGGACGTACGCATCATCGCGGCCACCCACCAGAACCTTGAGCGGCTGGTGAAAGATGGCGATTTCCGCGAGGATCTGTTCCACCGCCTGAACGTCATCCGCATCCATATTCCGAAACTGGCCGAGCGCCGCGAGGATATTCCGCGCCTGGCCCGTTACTTCCTGCAACGCGCCGCGCGTGAGCTGGAAGTGGAAACCAAATCCCTGCACCCGGACACCGAGCGTTATCTGGCGTCACTGCCCTGGCCGGGCAATGTGCGGCAACTGGAAAACACCTGTCGCTGGCTGACCGTGATGGCCACCGGGCGCGAGGTGCTGGTGGATGATCTGCCGCCGGAACTGAGCCAGCAGGAAACCCGTCAGGAAGTCAGCGGCAACTGGGAAAAATCCCTGCGCCAGTGGGCCGAGCGGGCATTGTCGTCCGGGGAGCGCGGCATCCTGGATCACGCTGTGCCAGCGTTCGAACGTGCCATGATCGAAGTGGCGCTCAACCACACCGGTGGCCGTCGTCGCGATGCGGCGGGCCTGCTCGGCTGGGGTCGCAATACGCTGACCCGCAAGATCAAGGAACTGGGGATGGACGATATGGCGTCAGTGGAAGACTGACGCCGCGTTATTCCATCAGGCGGCGGGCGGACGCACGAACCATCAGCCAGTCGCCGTCCTCCAGGCGCCAGAGTGACTCCACCCGGTACAGCTGACCGGTCTCCGGCAGCAGCGAGCCGGTGCCGCCAGTGGTCAGTACATTGAAACGGGCTTCGGCAAGATCCGGGCGGGCGCCATCCGGCAATACCGTGATACCGGTGACGGTAATACTGATGTCCGGATAGCGCAGCAGTGTGGCGGCCAGCAGCCGGCGGGATTGTTCCCGATCCAGAGCTTCGCCGCCCCGCGCCAGGCTGAAATCCGCCGTCAGCCGCCGCACCACCGGCCCGGCCTGACGGGCTTCAATGGCGTCCGCCATCTCTCTCAGCGCATCACTGATCCCGTCTTCTGCGGGTGGCGCGCTGCACGCGGCGAGCGCCATGAACACGGCGGCTTGCAGCAGCAGAAAGCTGCCGTATGCTGTGCGTTTTATCGTTCCCATGGCCCTGGCATGCATTCCCGAGTTGATACCGCACTCTATCCCGAGACAGAACCCTGGTTCCAGCGCTGGCTGGCGGTGGGCGATGGCCACGAGCTCTATGTCGAGCAAAGCGGCAATCCCGATGGTCTGCCGGTGCTGGTGTTGCACGGTGGCCCTGGCGGCGGCTGCTCACCACATATGCGACGTTATTTCGATCCGTCGCGCTGGCGCATCATCCTGTTCGACCAGCGTGGCGCCGGCCGCTCGCGGCCGATGGGCGGGTTGCAGGCCAACACCACCGAGCACTTGTTGGCGGACATGGCATTGATCCGTCACGAACTGGGTGTTGAGCGCTGGATGCTGTTCGGTGGCTCCTGGGGCAGCACGCTGGCGCTGCTGTATGCGCAGCGTTACCCCGAGCAGGTCAGCGCCCTGGTGCTGCGCGGGGTGTTCCTGTGCCGCCGCGAGGACATGGACTGGCTGTATCGTGACGGCGCCAGCCGCATTTACCCCGAAGCCTGGGCGTCTTTTGTCGGCGGCGTACCGGCGGCGGAAGCCGGTGATCTGGTCGCGGCCTACTATCGCCGCCTGTGCGATGACAGTGATCCCGCCCTGCAGCAGTCACTGGCAATGCGCTGGGCGGGCTGGGAAGGCGCTTGCGCCACGTTGTTGCCGTCACCGGCGGTGCTGGCCGGATTTCATGCCCGCGCGCTGGCGCTGGCACGCATCGAAGCGCATTACTTTGCGCATCAGGGGTTTATGCCCGCCGGTGGTGTGCTGGCAGGTATGCCGGCGCTGGCGCAGGTGCCGGGGATCATCGTGCATGGCCGCTACGACATGGTCTGTCCGGTGGACCAGGCGCTGCTGCTGCAACAGCACTGGCCGGCGGCGCGGCTGGAGATCGTGCCGGACGCCGGCCATTCCGCCAGTGAGCCATCGCTGGAGCGGGCGCTGGTAGCGGCGGTGCAGGCGCTGGCGTCAGAGGTCCTGTCATGAAGAGGCTGCCATGAAGGTGCTGTTGCAACGGGTCAGCGAGGCCCGGGTCACGGTCGGGGGCGAAACGGTGGGCGACATCCGTACCGGCTTGCTGTTGCTGGTCGGGCTGTGCCGTGACGACGATGAAGCGCGTGTCCGGCAGATGGCCACGCGCGTGCTCGGTTACCGCGTTTTTGCGGATGACATGGGCAAGATGAACCTGGATGTGCAGCAGGCGGGTGGCGCGTTACTGGTGGTATCACAGTTCACCCTGTCGGCGGATACCGGGCGTGGCCGGCGGCCGAGTTTCAGCAGCGCGGCGGAGCCTGCCCGTGCCCGGGTGCTGTTCGATCTGTTTGTCGACGCCCTGCGCGCGCAAAGGGTGCCGGTGGAGACAGGCCTGTTTGCGGCGGATATGCAGGTGCATCTGGTCAACGACGGGCCGGTGACCTTCCTGCTCGAATCGTGATCCGCGAATGTAGTCTATAGGAACCTCTGAATAACTCCCCGGTGGTTCTGCGGGCGCTACAGCATGCAGTAGCAAGGCGCGTCGCGCCGGCAATGGCCGTAGCCCTTGCCAAGCGACGCAACGCGGCTAATGCGTGCTGTAGCGCTCGCCCTGCGGGGCTTTCCGGGCGGCGCCTGCTCCGCGTTGCGCCTTCTCGACGTAGCCCGCTATGCCTTCGAAGTCGCGCCTTGATCAGGCGCCGCCCGGAAAGCCAGAACCACCGGGGAGTTATTCAGAGGTTCCTTTCTGTTTCAGCGAGTGAACCAGTCCGCTAAATCGTCTATTGCTTTGCGTCTTTGCTGCTCTATGATGAAGCGAGCCCCGTTTTCGCTGGGGGCAAAGGGATACAAAAGAGAACTCGTGGAGGACTACACATGAAACGACTCGTACTTGCCAGCGCCCTGCTGGGGGCATCCATGTCCGCATCCGCTGTTGCACCGGGCGGTCCGGGCTGTGGTTGGGGTAACCTGCTGTTCGAAGGCCAGAGCGGCCTGCCGATGCACCTGCTGGCAACTCTGGTGAATGGTAGCATCTCCGGGAACGCTACCTTTGGTATGACCACCGGCACCAACGGCTGTGACACCAGCGGCTCCCTGACCTACAGCGGCAAAAGCCTGCTGTCCATGAACGGTGTGCTGGAAGAAGTGGCCCACGACGTGGCCATGGGTGAAGGCGAAGCGCTGACCGCACTGTCCGTGGCGATGGGCGTGCCTGCTGAAGACCGCTCTCACTTCAGCAACGTGATGCACCAGAACTTTGCGGTGATCTTCCCGAGCGAAGACGTGACCGCCGAGCAAGTGCTGGCGAGCATCGAATCGGTCATGAAGTCCGACGAAAAACTGTCCAAGTACTCCGTATAAGGGCAATTCGTCAGAGTGCCCTGCCGTGTGCGGCAGGGCACTTTTATTATGGCTCTGCCGGGGCCATGTTGTGTGACACCGGATGTTTCCCTGCCTGCTGATGCGCCTGTTGCTCCCCGCCGTAGCCCTGTTTGCGGCATTGTTGATGACCCCTTCCGTACAGGCGGCGCCCTCCGTGGCCGAACTGGCCGAACAACCTCGCTGGCAAGCGCTGCTGCATGTGAACCGGGGCGCCACCTGGCGCGGGCGCGGACACAGTTACGTTGCCGACGACGCATTCTTTCTGGCCGACAACGGCCGGCAGAATCCGGTGGCGGAACTCAGCGCCAGCATTGCTGCGCTGGCGCCTGCGGGCAGTGAAGCGCGCTGCCGTTTTCCAGCACGCTATCATTTTCTGGCCGATGCGCTGGGCTGGCAGGAAGATGCGCCGCTGGCGCATTGCGAGGAATACCTGCAGTGGCGCACGGAAATTCCCATGGGGCGTGCGGTGCTGGTGTTTCCGGCCGCCTATCTGAACAGCCCGTCCTCCATGTTTGGTCACACGCTGTTGCGGCTGGACCGCGACGATACCGACAGCGTCTGGATGTCCTGGGCGGTGAACTTCGGCGCCATGGTGCAGCCGAGTGACAATTCCATCTTTTATATCTACCGCGGGCTGGCTGGCGGCTATCCCGGCTACTTTTCCATTGTTCCCTATGTCACGAAAATCCAGGACTACGCACACCTGGAAAATCGTGATATGTGGGAATACCCGCTGACGCTCGACACGGATGAAATGAACTGGCTGGTCGAGCACCTGTGGGAGCTGAAAGACACCCGTTTTGAATACTATTTCTTTGATGAAAACTGCTCGTTCCGGCTGCTGGAACTGATGGAAGTGGCGCGGCCGGGCACCGGCCTGCTGGATGAGTTCCGTTTTGCGGAAGTGCCGGTGAACACCGTGCGCAACATGCACGCTGCCGGGCTGGTGGAAAGCCGCGAGTACCGGCCCTCGAAAGCGGTGGAGCTGAACCACCTCGCGGACCAGTTGTCACCGGCAGCGCGCCGTCTGGCACGCCGCCTGGCTGATGATCCCTCGCTGGCGGAAGGCGAGGCGTATCAGTCCCATACACCCTCTGAGCGCCGGCTGATGTCGCAAACAGCGTATGAGTTCCTGCGCTTTCGTCATCGTACCGAAGCGCGCAGCCCGGAAGTGGCGCGCCGCAGCATGGCGTTGTTGCGGCAGATCAATGCGCAGCCGGTGGTCGTTGCGACCTTGCCCGAGCCGCCGACACCCCCGGAAGTGGGCCACGCGACAAAGATGTTTGCCTTCAGCGGCGGTCAGCGCGATGACACCGGCTTTGGTGAATTGCAGTACCGGTTCACCTATCACGACTGGTTCGACAACAACGCCGGCTTCCTCCGTGGCGCGCAGATCGAAGGGCTGAACATTCGCCTGCGCAGCACCGATTCCGAAGCGCTGAAACTGGAGCGGCTGGATGTGGTGAACATCCGCTCACTGGCACCGCGCAGTGCGTTTGTGAAGCCGGTGTCCTGGTACGTGCATGGCGGCATTGAACGTGTTGAGGCCGGCGGCCGCTACCGGCTGACCCGGTTCGTGGAAGGCGGCCCCGGCCTGAGCTGGCGCATCGGGGATGTTCACCCGTATGCCTACAGTGTGTTCCGTGCCGAGAACACGTCGGCCTGGGATAATCTGGTCGAGGGGGCTGCCGGTGCCAGTACCGGGGTCGTGTGGTATACCCGCCATGCGGAACTGGGCCTGGGTGTGCAGGGTTACTATCTCACCAATGATGCTTACCGCCACCGCACCAGCCTGACGGCGAACGTGCCGCTGGGCCGCAGCGATGCGCTGCGGCTGGATGTCGAGCGGCTGGGCTGGCGTGGCGACGGGGACACGGAGTGGCGATTGTCATGGCGACACTATTTCGACTGACAGTTCGACTGACAGTTCGACTGACCTGGCGCGCACTCGTGGTGCTGTCATTGAGTATCGCCCTCGTCGGTTGCAGCGGGTTCTTTTTCTATCCGATGAAGCCATGGGTACAGAACCCGGCGCGGCAGGGCCTGGCCTACGAAGACATCGTGCTGATCCACCCGGACGGGCTGCGGTTGCATGGCTGGTGGTTGCCCGCGCAGACGGAACAGGTGGCGGGGACGGTCTATTTCCTGCACGGCAACGCGCAGAATATTTCCACGCACCTGATGAATGTGGCCTGGCTGCCGGCGCAGGGATATCAGGTGTTCCTGATCGACTATCGCGGCTACGGGCTCTCGGAAGGCAAGGCGAAGCTGCCGGACACCCTGGATGACATCCAGCTCGGGCTCGACTGGTTACAGGCATCAGGGCGTGTGCAGGGGCCGCTGGTCGTCTTCGGGCAAAGCCTGGGCGCCAGCATGACGATTCCGGTGCTGGCGCGGGAGCAGAATGCGGGGCGTTTTGACTGTGCGATGTTTGAAGCCGGGTTTACCGGGTTCCGGCATATCACCCGCGACGTGATGCAGCGCAGCTGGTTGCTGTGGCCGTTCAGTTTCGTGGTGGCGCCGATGGTCACCACCCGCTGGGACCCGGTGGATCATATTGCGGCGCTTGCTCCGGCACCGGTGCTGATCCTGCACAGCCGCGAAGACAGCATCATTCCGTTTGCCGAGGGCGAGCGGCTGTATGCGGCGGCGGCGGAACCGAAAGAATTCCAGGGGTTGCTGGGCGCCCATATCGTCGCCTCGCAGGACCCGTCAGTGCGTCAGCGGCTGGTGCAGTTCATGACACAGCGTTGTGACGCTCAGTCCGCGTCAGCGGCGGACTGATCCGCAGGTTGGCGCGGCTTCACCCAGCGGGCGGCGACCAGCCCGATCTCGAACAGCATCCACATGGGCACCGCCAGCAGCGTCTGCGAGAGAATATCCGGCGGCGTCAGCAGCATGCCCACGACAAAACAGCCGACGACGATGTAGGGGCGCTTTTCCCTGAGGTTGTCCACCGTGGTGACGCCGGCGGCCACCAGTAACACGATAGCAATGGGCAGCTCGAATGCCGCGCCAAAGGCGATGAACAATGTCATCACAAAATCCAGATAGCGCCCGATATCGGTGGCGATGGCCACGCCTTCCGGCGCGATCTTGGTGAAGAAGCCGAAGATCAGCGGGAACACCACGAAATAGGCAAAGGCCGCGCCGAGGTAGAACAGCAGCACGCTGCTGACCAGCAGCGGCATCGCCAGGCGCTTTTCATGCTGGTACAGGCCCGGCGCAATAAAGGCCCACGCCTGGTGCAGGATGAACGGGATCGAGATCAGGATGCTCAGGTACAAGGTCAGCTTGAACGGCACCATGAACGGCGCGGTGACGTCGGTGGCGATCATCGACGCACCTTCCGGCAGCACCTGCATCAGCGGCTGCGCGACAAAGGCGTAGATCTCGCGGGAAAAATAAAACAGGCCGAGAAAGATCACCACGATCACGACGATGGCTTTCAGCAGCCGCGAGCGCAGTTCCAGCAGGTGGCTGATCAGGGTTTGCGGCTGATCCTCGCGCGTCATGGCTTGTCCTGCGGGCGGCGGTCGTCGGTGGCGGGGAGGGTCGGGGCGTCGGCCGGTTCGGCGGGCGGCTGTGGTGCACTGCCGGTTTCGGTCTTGCGCGCGTCGGTCAGGCTTTCATTGAGCGACTGATTCAGCTTGTCGGTTTCCTGGCGCAGGGCGTCGGCTTTCTGCCGGAACAGGTCCTGCATTTCCTTGTTCACCACTTCCCGGTCGAGCTCGTTTTTCAGGTGCGTGAACGCGGCACGGGCGCGGCCCATCCAGTGGCCGACGGTACGCGCCGCCTTCGGTAGCCTTTCCGGGCCCAGCACCACCAGGGCGATGATGAACACCAGGGTCAGCTCGGCAAAGCTGATATCGAACATCGATCAGACCTTGTCTTTGTCCTGCACCGGATTGCCATGCTCGTCCAGGGTGGTGCCGCTTTCTTCGCGCCGGGCGGTGGTGCCGTCGAGCTGTTTCTTCTGCTCGTCCTCACCTTCTTTCACCGCGCTCTTGAAGCCTTTCACCGCGCCGCCGAGGTCACTGCCGATATTGCGCAGTTTCTTGGTGCCGAACAGCAGCACGACGATGGCGAGAATGATCAGCAGTTGCCAGAGACTGATGCCGGATAACATGGGTCTACTCCTGAGTCAGAAAAGGGCGGTGCTTACCATGGGCAGTGCATGCCACAGGCAGTGCATACCACAGGTAATGTCTGCCGCCGGTCAGGTATTGCTCTGTGGCCGTGAGGCTTTTTCGTCCAGGCCGGACAGGCCGAAACGACGTTCCAGTTCCGCCAGCACCGGCTCCGGCCCGGTATTGAGCTTGGCCAGCATGACCAACGTATGAAACCAGAGGTCGGCGGTTTCGGAAATCAGCGACTGCGGGTCACCGCCGGCGTCGACATCCCGGGCGGCGAGGATGGTTTCGACGGCTTCCTCGCCGACTTTTTCCAGAATCTTGTTCAGGCCCTTGTGGTAGAGGCTGGCGACATAGGACGACTCCGGCGCCATGCCCTTGCGGGCTTCCAGCACGTCATGCAACCGGGTCAATATCTCGCTCATGTCGGTCCTCCACTCCTTTGCGGAGTCTAGCAGAATTAAATGACGGCAGTGTGTCTCAGCGACGCAGGGCCCAGAGCACCAGCAGCGCACCGCCAGCGGCGGCCACACCGGCCCAGAAGCCGCCCACGGCCAGCGCCACACCGAGCAGGCCCAGGCCGCCCAGGCCGCCGAGCAGTTTGCGCCGATGGCGGGTCTGGCCGTCGGCCAGGCGCGCTTCCAGTTGCCGTTGCTGGTAGGGCAGGTGGCGCAGGTTCTCCAGTGCGTCGCGCAGCAGGTCCGGCATCTCCGGCAACTGCGCCATCCATTCCGGGGCCCGTGCCTGCAACTTGCGCAGCGTGGCGCTGGGGCCGTAGGCCTCCATCATCCAGGCTTCCAGCAATGGCCGGCCGGTGCGCCAGATATCCAGTTGCGGGTAGATGCTGCGGCCCAGGCCCTCGATGTGCACCAGGGTCTTCAGCAGCAGGATGTACTGCACCGGCGCTTCGATATGAAAGCTGCGCGCAGTGTCGAACAGGCGCATCACCAGCGGCGCGAACTCGAGCTTGTCCAGCGGCTGCGACACCAGCGGTTCGACAATCTCGCGCACGGCGCGCTCGAAGCGTTGCGGATCAATCGGCGCGGTGCTCCAGCCGGCGCGGATCACGGCGTCCACCAGGCCGCTGTAGTCGGCACGCATCACCGCCAGCACCATGCGGCCGAGCACTTGCAGATCGTGCGGGCCGAGGCGGCCGGCGATGGCGCAGTCCACGGCCAGGTATTGCGGCGAGTGCGGATGCTCGGGGTTGACGAAAATGTTGCCGGGGTGCATGTCCGCGTGGAAGAAGTTGTAGCGGAACACCTGGGCAAAGAAAATTTCCACGCCGCGTTCGGCCAGCACTTTCGGGTCGATGCCGGCGGCGCGGATACGTTCGATGTCGTTCACCGGGATGCCGTTGATGCGGTCCATCACCAGCATTTTCGGTGTGGTGTACTGCATGTGGATCGGCGGGATGAACAGCAGCGGGCTGAACAGGAACTGGCGGCGCATCAGTTCGCTGTTGTGTGCCTCGGCGGACAGGTCCAGCTCGGCGCGGATGATCACCGCATAATCGTCCACCACCTGGCGCGGGCGGAAATAACGGGCGTCCGCCCACAGGCGTTCCAGCCAGGTGGCGCCGAAACGCATCACGGCCAGATCGCGGTCGACGATATGTCCCAGGCCGGGACGGCGGATCTTGACCACCACTTCGGTGCTGTCCTGAAGCGCGGCGCTGTGGACCTGGGCGATGGATGCCGAGGCCAGGGGGGTGTCGTCAAAGCGGCTGAAAACGCTGTCGATCGGCACGCCGAGTTCGGCTTCGATACGGGCGCGGGCTTCGCGCACCGGAAACGGTGCCACCTGATCCTGCAGGCGCGCCAGCGCGTCGGTCCATTCCGGTGGCAGCAGGTCGCGGCGCGTGGCCAGCAGCTGGCCGAACTTGATGAAGATCGGGCCGAGTTTTTCCAGCGCGGCGCGCAGCCGTTCGCCTTCGCTCAGGCCACGCGGGCCGAACCAGCTCGACGGCATCAGGTATTGCAGCACCAGCAGCGGCGCACGCGCCGGGTGCGATGGCATCAGGGAGATCAGCCGGTACGCGCAGAGGACATGCACCACATAGAGAATCCGGGCAAGCAGGCTCATGCACCGGCCTCGTCGCCACGGGCCTGTTGCAGGCGCTGGATGCGGACCTGTAACCGTTCGGTGGCCATCTCCAGTTCTTCCACGTCGCGACCGAATTCGCGCAGCGCGTGGCGTGACGGCAGCAGGCCGCTTTCTTCACCGAGGTAGCGGCTGCCCTGTTGCGCCAGCCGTTCCAGCCCCTGCCTTGCCCAGCTGAACAGTTGCCGTGCGCCGTGATCCAGTTGCTGGGCCATTTCGCTGCCGAGCACCGGCTCGAACAAAGCGCCCCAGTCGATATCCAGATCACGGGCGATGGCGCTGAGTTGTTGCAGCAGTTCGCGGTCGCCGCGAATGCTGACCGGGCCACCGATGACGCCCGGCGCACTGCGCCAGTCGAGCAGTTGTGCCGCCAGTTCCAGTGCGCCCCCACTGACGCTGACATCGGCTTCCGCGTCGCTGCTGTGATAGCACTCGACGCCGTCCTCGACGATCAGTACATATACCGCGCGGGCAGGAAAGCGCAGGTGCACGGACACCAGCCGGCCGCTGTGTTCGGCCAGCCGCTGCTGTGTCGCCGGGTCGGCGCGCAGTGCGGCGTTGACGGCGCGTTCGATGCTGGCCAGCAGCGCGGTTTCAAAAAGGCCCGGTGGGCGGGACTGATGTTCCAGTGTCATGGGTTACACCTTGAAGCCGCGATGCAGGGCAACGATGCCGCCGGTCATGTTGAAGTAGTCGCAGCGGGCAAAGCCGGCGTCTTCCATCATGCCTTTCAGTGTCGCCTGGTCCGGGTGCATGCGAATGGATTCGGCCAGGTACTGATAGCTCTCGGCATCGTTGGCCACCGCTTTGCCCAGCCGTGGCAACACGCTGAAGGAATAGAAATCATAGAGTTTCGACAGGGGCGCGTGCACCGGCTTGGAAAATTCCAGCACCAGCAGACGGCCGCCGGGTTTCAGCACGCGCAGCATGGAGCGCAGCGCCTTGTCCTTGTCGGTGACGTTGCGCAGGCCGAAGGCGATGGTAATGGTATTGAAGGTGTTGTCTTCAAATGGGAGTGCCTCGGCGTTGACCTGCGCCACCTGGGTGTTGTGCGCGCAGCCGGCATCGAACAGCCGGTCGCGGCCCACCGCCAGCATGGCGTCGTTGATGTCCGCCAGCACCACCTGGCCGCTGTCGCCGACAATCTTCGAAAACTTGATCGCCAGGTCGCCGGTGCCGCCGGCCAGGTCCAGCACCGTGTGGCCCGGACGCACGCCGGCCAGTTCGATGGTGAAGCGCTTCCAGGCGCGGTGAATGCCCATCGACATCAGGTCGTTCATCAGGTCGTACTTGGGCGCCACCGAACGGAACACCCCGGCTACGCGGCTGGCCTTGTCCTGCCAGGCCACTTGCTGATAGCCAAAGTGGGTGGTCTTGTCGTCCGCCATGCTCAGTGCTCCGTGGGTGATGCGGGATGGAAGGGCGCCTTGAAGGGGTCGCGGCTGCCGGCCAGCAGCCGCTGCATCACGACCCGTTCGCGCTGTGCCAGCCGGCCCAGCAGGTCATTGACGCTGTGCAGCGGGCGCATAGCGCCAAAACCGTGGTCGAGGAAATCATACAGACTGCCGAAGCCGGCCGCATGGGCCGGGCGGCGCACCATGCGGAAGGTGGCCTGGATCATCCGGCTTCTCACGTATTTGTCGATGTGCACGCCGATCTCGCTGATCAGCAGCAGTTGCCGGGCGCGGTCGTCGTCGCGGCCCTGGGTGCGGTAAGCAGCGGCATAGGCCACCTCGGTCAGTGGCTGGTCGAGCGCCGGGCCCATCTGTTCGGCCAGGTGCTCATCCAGCACCTGCGTCAGCACGGCGGTGTCGAGCACGCTGGCGGAGGTGGCCATGACGCGATCCGGCAGCAGTTTCAGCGCTTTTGGCAGGGCGCGGCGGATCTCGCTGGCGACCGGGGTCAGGTCGCGGCCGCCGTAGACGTCGGTGAACAGGAATTCCACCGCCGGGGCGTTGTCCGGCAATTCGAGGATGTCGCGGTGGGTGCGGTAGAGCCGTTCGCTCTGCCAGGCCTGCAGGGTATTCAGGCGCTGCCGGAACAGCCGGTCGTCACCATGCTGGCGCAGGGCAAAGAAGCGTTCCAGGGCATCTTGTAAGCGTTCGCCTGCTGTCATGGCCGCCACCGTCCGGGTGTGAGGCGCGATCATAGCAGGCGCAGCGGGGTGGGTGTAGGCGCGGCTGGCTAAGTGTGGCCGGCGAGGCGTGGCCGGCGAGGCGCGGCTGTCCGCCGTGCCTCGCCGGTTGCCCGGATCAGAGAATGTAGCGGCTCAGATCGTCGTCAGCGGCCAGTTCACCCAGATAGCGGTCCACGGCGGCAGCGTCGATCACCAGCGCCTTGTCGTGGTACTGGGTAGCCAGGTCGTCGGCGTCGTAGCTGATTTCCTCCAGCAGTTTTTCCAGCACCGTGTGCAGGCGCCGGGCACCGATATTCTCGACCCGTTCGTTGACCTGCCAGGCCACCTCGGCGATGCGGCGGATGCAGTCGGGGGTGAACTCGACTTTCAGGCCTTCGGTGGCCAGCAGTGCGCGGTACTGTTCTGTCAGCGAGGCGTTCGGTTCGGTCAGGATGCACTCGAAATCGGCCACGCTGAGGGCGTCCAGCTCGACGCGGATCGGCAGCCGGCCCTGCAATTCCGGGATCAGGTCCGACGGCTTGCTCAGGTGGAACGCGCCGGAGGCGATGAACAGGATGTGGTCGGTGTGCACCATGCCGTACTTGGTGCTGACGGTGCTGCCCTCGATCAGCGGCAGGAGGTCACGCTGCACGCCTTCGCGGCTGACATCGGTGCCGCCGGTATCGCCACGCTTGGCGACCTTGTCGATCTCGTCGATGAAGACGATGCCGTTGTTTTCCACCAGGTCCACGGCGCGGCTTTTCAGCTCGTCTTCGTTGACCAGCCTGGCGGCCTCCTCGTCACGGACCAGCCGGCGTGCGTCGGCGACCTTGATCTTGCGCGTCTTGCGCTTGCCGCCGCCCATGCGCGAGAACATCTGCTGGAGCTGGCTGGTCATTTCCTCCATGCCCGGTGGGGCCATGATCTCGACGCCCATGGGTTGCGAGGCCAACTCGATTTCGATTTCGCGGTCGTCCAGCTCACCTTCACGCAGTTTCTTGCGAAACAGTTGCCGGGTGCTGCTGTCGGTGGGCGCTTCGGCGCCCCGGGCCGGTGGCAGCAACGCATCCAGAATGCGTTCCTCGGCGGCGTCTTCGGCGCGGTGCTGCTGGCGCTGGATTTCCTTTTCGCGCAGCAGCTTGATGGCCATTTCCATCAGGTCGCGGATGATCGATTCCACATCACGGCCAACGTAGCCGACCTCGGTGAACTTGGTCGCTTCCACCTTGATGAAGGGCGCATCGGCCAGCCGTGCCAGCCGCCGCGCGATTTCGGTCTTGCCGACGCCGGTGGGGCCGATCATCAGGATGTTTTTCGGCGCCACTTCGTTGCGCAGTTCCGGCGCCAGCTGCATGCGCCGCCAGCGGGTCCGCAGGGCCAGTGCGACAGCACGCTTGGCGGCGTCCTGGCCAACGATGTGACGATTGAGTTCGGAGACGATTTCTCGGGGAGTCAGGGCAGGCATGAGGGTTACCAGGATAATTCTTCGAAGGTGTGATTGAGATTGGTATAGATGCAGATGTTGCCGGCGATGGTCAGGCTCTTGGCAACGATCTCGCGGGCGGGCAGCTCGGTGTTCTCCAGCAGCGCCGTGGCGGCGGACTGGGCAAACGGCCCGCCGGAACCAATCGCGATCAGATTGTTTTCAGGTTCGATCACATCACCGTTGCCGGTGATGATCAGGGAATTCTCTTTGTCGGCCACGGCCAGCAGGGCCTCCAGCCGGCGCAGGGCGCGGTCGGTACGCCAGTCCTTGGCCAGCTCGACGGCAGCACGGACCAGATGGCCCTGGTGCTTTTCCAGCTGTGCCTCGAAGCGCTCGAACAGGGTAAAGGCGTCGGCGGTGCCGCCGGCGAAACCGGCAATGACCTTGCCGTGATACAGGCGCCGCACCTTGCGGGCATTGCCTTTCATGATGGTGTTGCCCAGGCTCACCTGGCCATCACCGCCGATCACGACGCTGTTGCCGCGTCGCACGGAGACGATGGTGGTGCCGCGATACTGTTCCATGGGGGCTCCTTCGCCACGGGGTGGTGACAGGGGATATGGGGCAATGCCGAGGAATCTCAAGGCGGGAAGGCGTCAGGCGCGGTGCGCCTGACGCGAGCGGTGCATCAGCCGGGGTTTTTGACCTGGATCGGCAGGGTCTCGATGCCGGCGGTGGCCAGTTTGTCCTGCGCGCGGTGCAGCGCATTGACGTTGTTGAACGGGCCGATCATGACCCGGTGCCAGGTGTCGCCGGACTCCAGGCTGACCGGCTGCACGCGGGCCTCATAGCCTTGCAGGATCAGCTCGGCGCGGCGGCGGTCGGCGTCCTGGCTGCGGCGGAAGCTGCCGGCCTGGAGCAGGAAGTGCTCATTGTGGCGGCTGGGCACCTCGGCGTTCGGTGTGCTGGTACGGCCATTGTTGCGTGCCGGGGCGGGGGCGTCGTCCTCGCCTTTGGGGACGATCACTTCCATCTGCGGCAACACCGCGTAGAAATCGAAGCGCGGGCCTTTTTCTTCCGTCTTCGGCGCGGTGGCCGGTTCAGGCTGGCTGGCGCTGCGGGGGGCATTGCCTGCCTGATGTTCAAGCTGTGTCTGCCCCAGGTGGAACAGAAAGGCGATGAACAGGCCGCTGACCACGCCGGTGAACAGCCAGACCCAGCCCGGCACGGTGCGTTGTGAGGAAGTGGATTTGCTCGCGCCCCGGCGGGGGGCGGGTTTGCGTGCCATTTACATGCGCTCCAGCGTGGCGATACCCAGCAGGGCCAGGCCCTGTTTCAGTGTGCGTGCGGTCAGCCAGGCCAGGCGCAGGCGGCTGTCGCGCACTGCCGTTTGCTGTGCCGTCAGTATCGGGCAGTGCTCGTAGAAACTTGAGAAGGCGCCGGCCAGATTGTACAGGTAGGCACACAGCAGGTGTGGTACGCCTTTCTCGGCCACCTGTTGCAGGGTTTCACCGAATTGCAGCAGCAGCGTGGCGAGCGCGACTTCCTGTTCGGCGTCCAGCACAAGCGGTGCGCTCTGGTCCAGTGTGGCCGGATCAATACCGGCCTTGCGGAACACGCTGGCCACGCGGGTGTAGGCGTACAGCAGGTAGGGCGCGGTGTTGCCCTCGAAGCTGAGCATCTGGTCGAAGTTGAAAATATAGTCGCTGGTGCGGTGCTTGCTCAGGTCGGCGTATTTCACCGCACTGATGCCGACCACGCGGGCGATGTTGAACAGTTCGTCGGCGTCCAGCTCCGGGTTCTTGCCCTGCACCAGTGCCAGGGCGCGGTCTTCCGCTTCGGTGAGCAGGTCCACCAGTTTCACGGTGCCGCCGGTGCGGGTCTTGAACGGGCGGCCGTCCGGGCCGTTCATGGTGCCAAAGCCCATGTGTGCCAGCTCGGTGTCCGGTGTCACGAAACCGGCCAGCCGCGCCACCTGGAACACCTGCTGGAAATGCAGGGCCTGGCGCTGGTCAACAAAATAGAGAATGCGGTCGGCGCCGAGCTTCTGCGCGCGGTAGCGCAGGGCGGCCAGGTCGCTGGTGGCGTACAGATAGCCGCCGTCGGCCTTTTGTACGATCACGGGCAGCGGCTCGCCTTCCTTGTTCTTGAATTCATCCAGGAATACGCAGCGGGCGCCCTCGCTTTCTGTCAGCAGGCCGGCCTTGTCGAGCTCGGCAACCACATAGGGCAGGTCCGGGTTGTAGGCGCTTTCGCCGCGCACATCGTCCGGGCGCAGGCTCACGCCCAGGCGTTCGTAGACGTCAAAACAGTGCCGCAGCGACACCTGGTTGAAATCGTGCCAGAGCTTGAGGCAGTGAATGTCGCCGGATTGCAATTGCACCACCAGGGCGCGGGCGCGCTCGGCGAACTCCGGGCTTTCATCAAAGCGCTGCTTGGCGGCGCGATAGAAATTTTCCAGGTCGGACAGCTCGGCGGACAGCTCGGCCTGGTCCTGCTGTTCTTCCAGGTACGCCAGCAGCATGCCGAACTGGGTGCCCCAGTCGCCGACATGGTTCTGCCGCACGACGGTGTGGCCGAGAAATTCCAGCGTGCGCGCCACCGCGTCACCAATGATGGTGGAACGCAGGTGGCCGACGTGCATTTCTTTCGCCAGGTTCGGCGACGAATAGTCCACCACCACGGTCTGCGGTGTGGTGGCGCGCGGCACGGCCAGGTGTTCGTCGGCCAGTGCGGCACTCAGGCTGTCGGTGAGGAAGCTGCCCGCCTGAAAAAAATTGATAAATCCGGGGCCGGCGATCTCCACCTTGCTGATCGCCGCGTCCGCCGGCAGGGCATCGACGATGGCCGTGGCCACGTCACGCGGTTTCATGCCGGCCGGTTTGGCCAGCAGCAGGGCGATGTTGGTGGCGAAGTCACCGTGGCTCTTGTCCCGGGTGCGCTCCAGTTGCACGGGCGGGCAGGGCTGCGCCGGCAGGGTGCCCTGGGCGCGCAGGTGGGCGAGGGCTTCTTCGACACGCTGGATGATCTGCTCTTTCATACGTCGCTTACGGCTGCGAGTGCGGGGGTCGGGATTGTACGGGAAATGCCGGGCGGTTGCCTGCCCCCGACAGGGTTCAGAGCAGGTCGGTCGGGTCCACGTCCAGATGCCAGCGGCACTTGCGGGAGAGTGGGTGGGCGTACAGCGCATCCAGCAGGGCCGGCAGGTGCCGGTGCAGGATGCCCCGGGTCGGTGCCAGCAATAGCAACTGGCTGCGATAACGGCCCTGGCGGCGCTCCATCGGAGCCGGGATCGGGCCGAGCAATTGCAGGCCGCTGTCCAGCGGCAGGGTTTCACTGGCTTCCTGCAGCAAGGTCAGCGCCGGCTGCGGTTGCAGCGATTCGGCGCGCACCAGGGCCAGGAAGCCGAACGGCGGCAGGCCGGTCTGGCGCCGCTCGCTGAGCAGCTGTTCGGCGAAGCGGTGGTAGTTGCCCTGGCAAAGCAGTTGCAGCAGCGGGTTATCGGGCTGGCGGGTCTGGATCAGCAGGCGGCCGGTGCGGTCTTCGCGGCCGGTGCGGCCGGCCACCTGCAGGATCAGTTGGGCGGCCTGCTCCGGGCCGCGGAAATCGGCACTCATAAAGCCGGCGTCGGCATCCAGCATCACGGCCAGGTCCAGTTCGCTGAAATGGTGTCCCTTGGCGAGCATCTGCGTGCCAACCAATAGCGCCGCCCCGCCGCGCTGGATCTCTTCCAGGCTGGCATCCAGGCTGCCCTTGCGGCGGGTGGTGTCGCGGTCGATGCGGATCAGCCGGGTGTCGGGGAACTGCTTGCGCAGCAGGCTTTCGAGTTTCTCCGTGCCGGCGCCCATGTCGCGCAGGTGCTGGGAGCCGCATTGCGGACACCTTGCTGGCACCGGGCGGCGGTGGTCACAGTGGTGGCAGCGCAGTTCGCGGACGGCGCGATGCCAGGTCATGTGGGCGTCGCAGCGGTCGCATTCGGACTGCCAGTCGCAGTCCTGGCACAGCAGCATGGGGGCGTAGCCGCGCCGGTTGATGAACACCAGGGCCTGGCGGTTGGCCTTCAAGGTGGTACCGAGTGCATCCAGGCTGCGGGCGCTGAGCGGTGTGTCGGCGGGCAGGCCCCGGCAGTCTTCGAGCTGGATCACCGGCGGTTTGGCCTCGCCGGCGCGATGGGTCAGGCGCAGCGCGCGGTAGCGGCCGCTTTCTGCCTGTTGCAGGGTTTCCAGTGCGGGGGTCGCGGTGCCGAGCACCACCGGGATATCCAGCAGCTGCGCGCGCCACACGGCCAGGTCGCGGGCCGAGTAGCGGAAACCGTCCTGCTGCTTGAAGGAGTTGTCGTGCGCTTCGTCAACGATGATCAGGCCGGGGTGGCGCAGCGGTGTGAAGATCGCCGAGCGGGTGCCGAGCACGATGCGCGCCTGGCCGTCGCGGGCATCGCACCAGGCTTTGAGCCGTTCGCGATCCGACAGGCCGGAATGCAGCACCGTCACCGGCACGCTGAACCGGGTGCGGAAGCGGCGGATGGTCTGCGGTGTCAGGCCGATCTCCGGCACCAGCACCAGTACCTGCCGGCCGGCGGTCAGCTGATGCGCCATGGCCTGCAGATAGACCTCGGTCTTGCCGCTGCCGGTGACGCCATCGAGCAGGAACGGGGCGAAATGCTGGCTGGCATTGATGGCGCGAATGGCGGCGTCCTGCTCTGGCGTGGCAGCCAGGTGCGGTTCGGCCAGTGGGTTGGCGGTGCGGTCGGTCAGCTCGGCCGGTTGCTCCTGGACCAGTTCCGCCCAGCCTTTCTTTTCCAGCGCCCGCAGGGGCGGGCTGGTCAGACCCAGGCTGGTCAGCATCGGCCGGCTTAAACCGCGTGGGTGCTCGGCCAGGGTCACCAGCGCCTGTTGCTGGCGCGGCGCGCGGGCAAGCTGCGCCGGGTCGGCGAAGCGGCCGCGTGCGGTCAGGCGCCAGACCAGCTCGCCCTGGCGCTCGGCCGGGGCATTCTGGCGCAGCAGCACGGGCAGGGCAGTCTGCAGGACTTCACCGATGGGGTGCTGGTAATACTGGGCGGCACGCTGGCAGAGCTCGCGCAGGTCGCTGTCCAGCACCGGCTGGTCGTCGATGACCTGCCTCAGCGGGCGTAGTTTGCGTGGATCATGGTCGCTGTCACCGGGCGGGACGACCTCCCAGACCATGCCGGTCAGGCGCCGGTTGCCGAAGTCGATTTCGCAGCGGCAGCCGGGTTCGGGCAGGGGGCCCGCCACGGGCAGGTAGTCGAACAACTGGCGCAGCGGCACGGGAACCGCCACCCTGATCAGGTTGTGCTGCGCCAAGGGAGCCCTTCCTTAGATGATGGTGTTTTCGACTTGCGGAATGCGGCCAAGCTGGTAGTATTCGCGTTCCCTTTTGCCCGGCGCAAGCCAAATGTGTGGTGCCTGACTGTGTTTTTGTGACCAGGAGACATCCCGTCACGAAGGCCAGATGCGGGTAGCGACACTGTACGGAGTCGAGCCATGAAAGCAGAGATTCATCCTGATTACCAGAACGTGACCATTACCTGCTCCTGCGGGAATGTCATGCATACGCGTTCCACCCGTTGCGAAGATTTCCTCGTGGACGTGTGCTCCAAATGCCACCCGTTCTATACCGGCACCCAGAAGGTGGCTGACAGCGGTGGTCAGATCGACAAGTTCAAACAACGCTTTGGTGTGATCAGCTCCCGCAAGAAGAGCTGACCCGCCCGCTGACGACAATCCGTCCAGCAGCAGCTCAAAAAGCACCCCGGCGGGTGCTTTTTGTGTTTTGGGCAATAGAACAGTATGTATAGCTGTCCCGGCTGTTGACCGGGATGTTGGAAAGACCAGGGAGACCAGCATGTCGGATGATTTCAAGCAGGCGGCGCTTGATTACCACGCCAAGCCCCGACCGGGAAAAATCAGTGTCGAGATCACCAAGCCCACCGAAACGGGCGCGGATCTGACGCTGGCCTACAGCCCGGGCGTGGCCGAGCCGGTGCGTGAAATTGCCCGAGAGCCGGAGCTGGCCTACCGCTATACCTCCAAGGGCAACCTGGTGGCCGTGATCAGTGATGGCACCGCCATCCTGGGCCTGGGCGACCTGGGGGCGCTGGCGTCCAAGCCGGTGATGGAAGGCAAGGGTATTCTGTTCAAGCGCTTCGCCGGTATCGACGTGTTCGATATCGAAGTCGAGGCGGAGAGCCCGCAAGCCTTCATTGATACGGTCACCCGCATCCACGTCACCTTTGGCGGCATCAATCTGGAAGACATCAAGGCGCCGGAATGCTTCGAGATCGAACGCATTCTCAAGGAACAGTGTGATATCCCGGTATTCCATGACGACCAGCACGGCACCGCCATTGTCTGCTGCGCCGGCCTGCTCAATGCGCTGACCTTGCAGCAGAAGAAAATCGAAGACATCGTCGTCGTGTGCGTCGGTGCCGGCGCCGCCGGTGTCGCCTCGATCAAGCTGATGATCGAGCTGGGCGTGCGCAAGGACAACATCCTGATGCTGGATCGCAAGGGTGTGATCCACAGCCGTCGCGATGACCTGAACCAGTACAAGGCGGCGTTTGCGGTGGACACCGACAAGCGCACGCTGGCCGATGCGCTGAAGGACGCCGATGTGTTTATCGGTGTCTCCGGCCCGGACATGCTGACGCCGGACATGGTCAGCAGCATGGCGCCGAACCCGATCATCTTTGCCCTGGCCAACCCGGACCCGGAAATTCGCCCGGAACTGGCGCGCTCGGTGCGGCAGGACCTGATCATTGCCACCGGCCGCTCGGATTACCCGAACCAGGTCAACAACGTGCTGGGTTTCCCCTACATTTTCCGTGGTGCGCTGGATGTACGCGCCAGCGCCATCAACGAGACCATGAAGCTGGCAGCGGTGCATGCGATTGCGTCACTGGTCCGTGAGCCGGCACCGGAAGTGGTGTCGCGCGCCTACGGCGGCCAGACACTGACGTTTGGCCCGGAATACATCATTCCAAAGCCGAACGACCCGCGCCTGCTGGGCGTGGTATCGGCGGCAGTGGCCCGTGCTGCGGTGGACACCGGCGTCGCCCGCAAGGGCTACCCGGCCCACTATCCGCTGGAAACGGTGGACGATATCTTCCCCGGCGAGCTCTGATCGCCGGGCACAAAAAAAGCGGGTTTCAGAACCGCCTCAGACTGAGGACAAACCCCTGTTTTTATGAATCACCTCTTCGAGGCGATATAAAAGTGGGTGGTCGCATTCCAGGTTGCAGCCCTATGGCTATGCAAGTGGAGGCTATCACCAGAAAAACAGCGACTCTTTGCCCTGGGTGGATAATTTTTTAGTAGAAGAATGGCTGCCGAGGTTTGTCAGCAGCCTGAGCGGGTTTCAGAACCCGCTTTTTTTGTGCCCGCATGTTCTGCGGGACGGATCAGAACAGGTCTTCCGGCAGCACCTGCTCTTCCGGCCCGTCATAGCCTGGCACGCTCAGGCTGTCATCCATCTCCGGCACGTTCTCACTGCGGAAGTACTCGAAGATGGCCTTGTCGTCACCCGGGCGGGCGCGCAGGCCGTTGTCGGGATTGATGCGCGCGGAGACGATGCCCGGCGGTTGTGGCAGCAGGGCCTCCGGCACTTCCGGCAGTGCCTCGCGCATGAAATCGATCCAGATCGGCAACGCCACGCGGCCGCCGTATTCACCGTTGCCGAGTGTGGCCGGGTTGTCGAAGCCGACCCAGGTGATCGCCACCAGGCCGCCCGGTGTGTAGCCGGAGAACCAGGCGTCGATGTGGTCGTTGGTGGAGCCGGTCTTGCCGGCCAGGTCCGGGCGCTCCAGGGCGCGCGCCTGTCCGGCGGTGCCGCGGCGCACGACATCGCGCAGCATCGAGTCCATCAGCCAGATGGTGCGTGCGTCGACCGCGCGAGGGCGCCAGACCTGCTCCGGTGCCGGTGGAATCATCGGCGCCGACTCATCCTCCCCGGTGTCCGTGGTGATGGGGGAGGCGATCGCGTCCTCGTCTGACGGCGGAGCGCTGGCGAGCGATGCCGGACTGACATTCACGCCACAGTCTTCCGGTTCGCACAACACCACCTCGGGGGCCTGCCACAGCAGATTGCCCTCGTTGTCGCGGATGTCGCTGATGAACCAGGCCGGTGCGTAGAAACCACCGTTGGCAAACACACCATAGCTGCTGGCCATTTCCAGCGGCGTGACGGCGGCGCTGCCGAGTGCCACTGACAGGTCGCGGGCAAAGCGCTGGGTTGGCATGCCGAAATCGCCGAGGGTCTTCAGGGTGTTGCCGATGCCGACCTGCTGCAGCAGGCGGATCGAAACCAGGTTGAGCGACCGGTACAGGGCTTCGCGTACGCGGGTTGGGCCGTAGAAGCGGCTGCTGGCGCCGGTGGGGCGCCAGGCTTCCTCCAGGTTGTCGTCCTGGAACACGATCGGGGCATCATTGAAGATCGTGGCGGGGGTGATGCCGCGCTCAAGGCCGGCGGCGTAGACAAACGGCTTGAACACCGAGCCGGCCTGGCGCTGGGCCTGCAAGGCGCGGTTGTAGTTGGACAGCGAGAAGCTGTAGCCGCCTTGCAGGGCGCGGATGGCGCCGTTGGCCGGGTCGATGGCCACCAGCGCCGCCTGGGCCGCCGGGATCTGCGCCAGGCGCCAGACCGGCTCATCGTGCTCGCCACGGACCGGGCGCAGGCGCACGATGTCGCCGGGGCTGACCACCTCGGCGGGTTTGGTCGGCGCACTCCCGACCACGCTGGGGTTGATATAGGGTTTGGCCCATTGCATCTGTGCCCAGGGCAACTCGGCCAGCCGGCCGTTGAGCAGCACCAGGCGGACACGGTCAGTGTGTACGTCGGCCACCAGGGCCGGTTCCAGTTCGCCGATGCGCTGGTAGCCCCGCAGGGCTTTGGTCCATTCCACGATACTGGCCGGGATGCCGCGCAGATCGAGCCGCTGCGGGGCGCTGTCCTCGCTGTCGCTGGCGGGCTGGCTGGCTTCCGCTTCACTGGCGCTCTGCACGGCGGTGTCGGTGGGCAGGGGAGGCAGCTCGCTGATGTCCACGCGGGCTTCCGGGCCGCGCCAGCCATGCCGTTCGTCGTACACATGCAGGCCATGGCGCAGGCTGCTGACGGCGGCCTGCTGCATGGTGCTGTCGAGGGTGGTGGTGACGCGGATGCCGTCGGTATAGATGCGCGGGCCGAGCAGTGCCAGTGCTTCCTGGCGGGCCATTTCGGCGATATAGGAGCCTTCCACCGCCAGGCTGGCACTGTGCTGACGGGCGGTAATCGGCGCCGACACCGCCAGATCGTACTCTTCCTGGCTGATGCGGCCGCGTTCGAGCATGCGTTCCAGAATCCAGTTGCGCCGGGTCAGGGCGCGCTGCGGATTGCTGAGCGGGTTGTAGGCCGAGGGTGCCTTGGGCAGGCCGGCGATCATCGCCAGTTGCGCCAGGTTCAGGTCGTTCAGGGGCTTGCCGTAGTACACCTGGGCGGCGGCCTCGATGCCGTAGGCGCGGCGGCCGAGGAAGATCTTGTTGACGTACAGTTCGAAGATGTCTTCTTTGGTCAGGATGTTCTCGATCTGCAGGGCCAGGACTATCTCGTTGAATTTGCGCAGGAAAGTCTGGTCCTGACTGAGGAAGAAGTTGCGCGCCACCTGCATGGTGATGGTGGAGCCGCCGGAGCGTATCTCGCGGTAGCGCACCAGTTCGCTGGCGGCACGCGTCAGGCCCTTGAGGTCAACGCCGTTGTGACGGAAGAAGCGTTCGTCTTCGGCAGAGGTCAGGGCCTGGATGAAATCCTGCGGGATCTGCTCGAACTTGATCGGGGTGCGGCGCTGTTCACCGTATTCACCGATCAGGTCGCCTTCGCGGGAATAGATGCGCAGCGGGATCTGGAAGGTGATCTCACGCAGTTGCGACGCCGGAGGCAGGTGCGGGCCGAGGTAAAGAAAGCTGGCTGACAGGATCATGGCGACGCCGCTGGCGGCGACCAGGATGGCGGCCAGCAGAAGGCGAAACCAGGTTTTTGTTAACAGCATGGCAACTCGGGCAGGCTAAGATGGAAGTCTTAGGAGAAAGGTAGGACTCTTCTCCGTGAAGCGCGTCATTATACGCGGTAATGGTTGTTGTGATCTAACAACCTTTCTGTTATTACTTGTTCCTAAAGTGGTTAAGCATAAAACCATCGTAACTATATCTTTCTGCTGGGAAAAACCTCAATAATAACTTGTCGGGACAACGAACGTGCTGCCTTTCCTGAGTCAAAAGGCCCAGAGGGTCCTGGGGATCGACATCAGCACCACGGCGGTCAAGCTGCTGGAGCTGTCTAAGAGCGGGGATCGGTATCGGGTGGACAGTTACGGCGTCGAGCCGTTACCGCCCAATGCTGTGGTCGAGAAGACCGTCAATGACGAACCCAGTGTCGGCGAGACCATCGCGCGGCTGATTTCCCGTGCCCGTCCGGGCTCCAAGCTGGCGGCGGTGGCCGTGCCCGGCTCGGCGGTGATCACCAAGACCATCGAAATGGACGCCTCTCTCGACGAAGACGAGATGGAGAACCAGCTCAAGGTCGAGGCGGACCAGTACATCCCCTTCCCGCTGGACGAAGTGCGCATGGATTTCTGCGTCATGGGCCAGGTGGAAGGTAACGCCGACAAGGTCGAGGTGTTGCTGGTGGCTTCGCGCACCGAGAACGTGCAGCGCCGGGTCGACTGTATCGAAATCGGCGGCCTGAAGGCCGGCGGCGTGGACGTGGAGGCCTACGCGATGGAGCGGGCCTTTCAGCTGGTGCTGCCGCAACTGCCGCACGGCGACGAACTGGAAACCGTGGCCGTGTTCGACATCGGTGCCACCATGACGACCCTGAATGTGCTGCATCAGGGTCGTACTGTTTATACGCGTGAGCAGCTGTTCGGGGGCAAGCAGCTCACCGAGGAAATCCAGCGCCGCTACGGCATCTCGATGGAAGAGGCCGGCCTGGCGAAGAAGACCGGCGAGCTGCCGGACGACTACGAGAGCGAAGTGCTGCAGCCGTTCAAGGAAGCGATCGTGCAGCAGATCAACCGTTCGCTGCAGTTCTTCTATGGCTCCACCCAGTTCAACGAAGTGGATTACATCCTGCTGGCGGGGGGCTCGGCGTCCATTGCCGGCTTGCCGGAGCTGGTGCAGGAGAAAATCGGGGCAAGCTGCTCGGTGGCCAATCCGTTTACGGATATGGCCCTGGCGAGCAAGGTCAGCGCCGCCAGCATCGCCAATGATGCGCCGGCACTGATGATTGCCTGCGGCCTGGCGCTGAGGAGCTTCGAAGAATGAGAACAACAAGAATCAACCTGCTCCCCTGGCGGGAGGAGCGTCGCAAGAAGCGGCAGCAGGAATTTGTCGGGTTGCTGGTGCTGGCGGCCATTCTGGGCGGCCTGGTGTGGTTTGTCTGGCAGGGGGCGATCAAGGGCAACATCGACAGCCAGAGCATTCGTAACCGGCATGTCGAAAAGCAGATCACCGAACTGGACCAGCAGATCAAGGAGATCGATGAGCTGGAGCGGCGGCGCTCGGAGCTGATCGAGCGCATGAAGGTAATCCAGGATCTGCAGGGCAACCGTCCGACCATTGTGTATGTGTTTGACGAAATGGTGCGTACCCTGCCGGATGGCGTGTACTTCACCTCGGTCAAGCGCGTGGGTGACCTCTACACCATCACCGGCGTGGCGGAATCCAACAACCGTATTTCCCGCCTGATGCGCAACCTCGGTGATTCGGTCTGGTTTGGCGAGCCGACGCTGGTCAGCGTGACGGCCGTGGACAACAGCAGTCAGGCCAATCGCTTCACGCTGACAGTGACGCAGAGTGCGCCGAAAGCCGAGGAGGAAGAAAAACAATGAAAGCCTCCGAACTGAAGAACATCGACATCCAGGAGCTGTTTGAAAAACTGCAGAACCTGGACATGGAGAACATTGGCTCCTGGCCGACGCCGGTCAAGATCGGCGCTGCGGTCGTTGTGTTCCTGCTGGTGGTGGTGCTGGGGTATGTCTTCAGCATTACCTCGCTCAATGATCAGCTGGCGCGTGCGCAGACCGAGGAAACCACATTGATGTCGCAGCTGGAATCCAAGGCCCACCGCGCGCACAACCTGGGCCAGTACCGTGAGCAACTGGCGGAAATGGAAGAAACCTTTGGCAGCCTGCTGCAACAGTTGCCACGGGAAACCGAAGTGCCGGGCCTGCTGGAAGATATCACCCACACCGGGCTGGGCAGTGGCCTGGAGTTCGACAAGATCGAGCTGGACAAGGAGTCCCAGCAGGAGTTCTACGCCGAGTTGCCCATCCAGATCACCGTGCGTGGCGATTATCACGGCATGGGAGCGTTTGTCAGCGGTGTGGCGGCATTGCCCCGTATCGTGACGCTGCACGATTTCGAGCTGTCCTCGCCGGAGCGCCGTTCCCGGGGCGGCACCGCCGAAGCCGCGAACCTGCTGACCATGAACATCACGGCCAAAACCTACCGTTATGCCACCCGTCCGGCGCCCGAGCCGCCGGCACGGCGTAACACGCGGCGGCGCTGAGGAGGGGATGATGAAAAAAATACTCATGACCCTGCGCCCCGTGTTGTTGATTGCGCCGGCGCTGCTGGGCCTGGCCGGTTGCAGTGACTCGGCCAACCTGTCCGAGCTGGATGCCCGCATCGCCGAGATCAAGGCGCGGCCGCGTGGCCGCATCGAGCCGCCGCCGGAGTTCAAGCCGATCGCGACGTTCTCTTATGGGGCGCATCAGTTGCGTGCGCCGTTTACGCCGCCGGTGGAAGAAGTCCCGACGGATGTGCCCCAGGGCCGTAAAGTGGAACCGGATCTCACCCGCCCACGGGAATATCTGGAAGGCTATACCCTGGATGCGCTGCGCATGGTCGGCACCATCAACCGGCCGGGTGAGCCGCTGCAGGCACTGGTGCTGGACCCGACCGGGGCCGTCAATCGCGTCCGTGTGGGCAGTTATATGGGCCGGAATTTCGGGCGTGTCACGGAAGTGAATGAGACACGGGTCAGTCTGATGGAAATCGTACCGGACGGGCATGATGGCTGGGTCGAAAGACCGCGTGCCGTCACGCTGTCTGAATAAGCTGCTGGGGATACCGGTAATGAAAAGCATGCGCGAGACAATAACAATGCGGAAATGGGTCGGGGCTCTGCTGGTCGCTGTGGCGGGTACGCTGGCGGGTCAGGCGGCCCTGGCATCCACGCTGCAGTCGCTCAATTATGCGTCGCTGCCCGGCAACAAGCTGGAAGTGCGGCTGGGATTTGACCAGTCACCGCCAGATGTTCGCAGCTACAGTATCGAGAAGCCGGCCCGTATTGCCCTGGACCTGGTGGGGGCCACCAATGGTCTGGAGGGCCGCAACCACAATCTGGGCACGGGAAATGCCCGCAGCGTCACGGTGGTGGAAGCGAAAGACCGGACGCGGCTGATCGTCAACCTGGCGCAACTGACCGGTTATGACACGCGCGTGGAAGGCAATGAGCTGGTGCTCACGCTGGGTGTGGACAGCCAGACAGCGAATGTCTTCGAACCGGGCGTCGATGAGCAACAGGCCCCGGCAGGCCGTGGCAACCAGGTCAACCAGATTGATTTCCGCCGGGGTGAAACGGGCGAAGGCCGTATTGTCATCAACCTGTCCAACCCGTCGATTCCGGTGGACGTGCGCGAAGAGCGCGGCCGCATCCAGGTGCGCTTCGTGGGCGCGGCGATTCCTGAAGCGTTGCGCCGCCGTCTGGACGTGACCGATTTCGCCACTCCGGTGCGCTATGTGGATGCCAGCATGGACGGCGAGACCGGCGTGGTGTCCATCGAGCCGACCGGCAACTGGGAATACCTCGCGTATCAGGCCGACGGCGAATTCAGTATCAATGTGAAGCCGGTGACGGAAGCGGAAGAGTCGCGCCGTCGCCGCGATGCGTTCGAATACACGGGTGAGAAGCTGTCGCTGAATTTCCAGGACATTGAAGTGCGTTCGGTGCTGCAATTGATTGCTGATTTTACCAGCATGAACCTGGTCGCGTCGGACACGGTGTCCGGCCGCATTACCCTGCGCCTGCAGAACGTACCCTGGGACCAGGCGTTGGCCCTGATTCTTAAAACCAAAGGGCTGGATAAGCGCCAGGTCGGTAATGTGCTGCTGGTGGCGCCGGCGGACGAGATTGCTGCGCGTGAGCAACTGGAGCTGGAAAGTCAGGCACAGATTGAATCGCTGGCACCATTGCGTACGGAGTATGTGCGGGTCAATTACGCACGCGCCATGGATCTGCAGTCACTGATCAAGGGAGAGGGCTCCCTGTTGTCCAGCCGTGGCTCGGTGACGGTGGACGAGCGCACGAACACCCTGATCATCCAGGATACGGCACGCAAGCTGGAGGATATCCACGAAGTGATTAACAGACTGGATGTGGCAGTCCAGCAGGTGTTGATTGAAGCGCGCGTGGTCGTGGCGACTTCTGATTTGACCGACGAGTTGGGTATTCGCTGGGGCGGGCTGGCGTTCCAGGGAGACAAGCTGGCAGAAGACGGTCGTTCCATGGTGTTCAGCGGTGGCGCCACCAATATTCTTAACTTTGGTGTTGGTGTGCTGAATGGCGATGACATTGAGGTCGAGTCGCCGGACGACATGGTGGTGGATCTCGGCTCCTCAGACAGTCGTGCAACCCGTTTTTCACTTGGCTTTGTTGATATCAATTCGGGAATACTTGAGCTTGAGCTGTCTGCGCTGGCTGCAGAAGGGCAAGGTGAAGTGGTGGCCACGCCCAAGGTGCTGACAGCGGACCAGCAGCCCGCCCTGATTGCTGCCGGTACCCAGATCGGTTATCAGGAAGCCTCGTCCAGCGGTGCAACGGCGGTGTCCTTTGTGAACGCCGAACTTCGTCTGGAAGCGACACCACGCATCACACCCGATGGCCGCATCATCATGGACCTGAAGATCAACAATGACTCCGTGGGCAGCGTCATCGCCGGCATTCCCAGCATCAATACCAACCGTGTAGAGACCACGGTGCTGGTGAATGATGGCGAAACCGTGGTGCTTGGTGGTATTTTCCAGCAGGAGAAACGGGAAGGCGTGGAGAAGACCCCGTTCCTGGGTGATCTGCCGTGGATTGGCCGCCTGTTCAGACGCGAATTCAAGAGCGATGACAAGCAGGAACTGCTGATCTTCATTACCCCGCGCCTGCTGAAAGACACCTACGCGGGTAAATAACAGGACCTGATGAGCACGACGCTGCCTCCGATCTATCTGGTGGGCCCCATGGGTGCCGGCAAAAGCACCCTGGGGCGGTATCTGGGGCAGCAGCTCGGGCGCCCGTTCCACGATTCCGACAAGGTGATCGTGGACCGTACCGGCGCCGACATTCCCTGGATCTTCGACATGGAAGGCGAGGAAGGCTTTCGTCGCCGTGAAGAGGAAATCATCGAAGAACTGACCCGCCTGCCGGAGATCGTCATGGCCACCGGCGGCGGCGCCGTGCTGCGCGAGGCCAATCGCCGCCATCTGCATGAGCGTGGTGTGGTGTTCTATCTGTGGACGCCCGTGGAAGTGCAACTGGCCCGCACCCGTCACGATCGCAACCGGCCATTGCTGCAGACTGCCGACCCGGAACGGGTGTTGCGCGAACTGATGGCAGTGCGCGACCCGCTGTACCGCGAAGTGGCCCACCACATTATCCCGACCGCCTCCGGCAACCTGCGCAAGGTCGCGGACTTGGTACTTGATCGCCTGCACGAACACGAGGCCTGATACCGCCGCAGCGCTTCCATCCTCCCGGCGCGCACCGGATAATGCGGGCTTGCAGGAGGAATTATGCACACGCTTGATGTCGCGCTCGGTGCGCGCAGTTACCCCATCTACATTGGCCAGGGCCTGCTCGGCCAGGACCTGTTACGCCGGCATGTTCGCGCCAGTCAGGCGCTGATTGTCACCAACGAGACCATTGCGCCGCTCTATCTGGACAAGGCGAAAGCCAGCCTGGGTGATCTGGCACAGGTGGATACCCTGGTTCTCCCCGACGGCGAGCAGTACAAGACGCTGGCCACGCTGGAGAAGATTTTCGATGCGCTCCTGGCAAACCGGCACAGCCGCACCACCACGCTGATTGCCCTCGGTGGCGGCGTGGTCGGTGACATGGTTGGCTTTGCTGCCGCCAGTTATCAGCGTGGCGTGGACTTCCTGCAGGTGCCGACCACACTGCTGGCCCAGGTGGATTCCTCCGTGGGCGGCAAGACCGCCGTCAACCATCCGCGCGGCAAGAACATGATCGGTGCGTTCCATCAGCCGCGTGCGGTGCTGATCGATACCACGGTCCTGGATACGCTGCCGCCGCGCGAGCTCAGTGCAGGCCTTGCCGAAGTGATCAAATACGGCCTGATTCGCGATGCGGACTTTTATCGCTGGCTTGAGGTCAACATGGCAGGGTTGATGCAGCGCGAGCCGGCGCTGCTCGCCGAAGCGATTCTGCGAAGCTGCCGCAACAAGGCCGAGGTGGTGGCCGAGGACGAAACCGAGCAGGGCAACCGCGCACTGCTGAATCTCGGGCATACCTTTGGTCATGCCATCGAGACGGCCACCGGTTACCGTGACTGGCTGCACGGCGAAGCCGTTGGTGCCGGGACTATGATGGCCGCGCAGCTTTCCGCCGACCTGGGGTGGATCAGCCAGGCGGATGTCGCGCGTATCGGCGCTCTGACCCGCGCTGCCGGGCTGCCGGTGGCGCCGCCACCGGGCATGACGGCGGAGCAGTTTCGCAGCCTGATGGCACTGGACAAGAAAGTCATGGATGGCCGCCTGCGCCTGGTGCTGCTGAAAGCGATCGGCGAGGCGGTGGTTACTGATCAATTCGATATGCAGGTGCTCACCCGCCTGCTGGAGAAGATGTGTCAGCACTGAATCGGGAACAACCGTTTTACCGTGGCGCCGGCCGACTGGAGGCGCTGGATATCCTGTGTGACGCCGGCCTGAGGGGCGGCTTTGTACTGCTGACCGGGGAGGCCGGGGCCGGTGTGTCCCGTCTGCTCGGTGAAGCCGCCATGACGCTGGTGGACAGCGCCGCCGTGGTGCGTGTCGACGGCGCCGAAACACCCAGCCGCAATGTACTGATGCGCGCCCTGCTGAGTTACTTCGGCGTCGGCAAGGAAGATTTCGCCTCGACCCTGGAGCGGGCCCTGGCCAGCGAGCCGTTGGTGCTGGTCATTGATAACGCCGACGCCATGGGCGATGAAGCCATCGCCACACTGGGCGTGTTGCGCGAGCGCCTGGGTCCTCGCTTCGCGATCCTGCTGGGCGGCCTGCCGGACACAGAAGGGCGTGTGGCCAGCGCGGCACTGACGCCCACGGATCATGTCGATCTGGCACCGCTGACGGCACAGGAATGCGCCGATTTCCTGGCCTATGTGACCGGTGAGGAACTGGACGACGACGATGCCGAGGCTCGCCAGGCCAGCAGTGGCGGCTGGCCCGGTGCCCTGTTGGCAGAGGCGCCCCCGCCGGTGCTGCCCGTCTCGCGCATGGCCGGTTTTCGGGTGCCCTGGAAGCATCTCGCGGCTGTTGGCGGGCTGCTGCTGGTGATCCTGATCTTCTGGCCGCGGGATGACGAGCCGATGGAAACCGTCCGCAGCCTGGATCTGCCGCCGCGTCAGGTCGCGGAAACCGTGACGGCCTCGCCGCGTGAAACGGCCCCCGCTGAACAGCCAGCCGCGTCACCGCGTCCGGCGCCGGCCCCGGAGGCGCCAGCACCGGAGCGTCCCGTCGCGGATATCGCCACACCCGCCGCCGAACCTGATGAGGCTGCGCCAGCGCCCGAGCCGCGCGAACCGGTGCGCGCCAATCCGCCTCCGGCGGCACCGAGGCCTGCGCCGGAGCCGGCAGCGCCCAGTGTGGTGCGTGCCGAGAGTGGCCCGACGCTCACCGGGCTGGATGCTGAACTGGGTTACCGCCGCGAAGACTGGTTGCTGTCCGCACCCACGGACCAGTGGATGCTGCAGGTCACCCTGGCTACGACCGAAGACGCTGCCCGGGCGCTCTCCGAGCAGCTTGGTGCCGGCAAGAGTGCCTATTACCGGGCCAGCCGCAACAGCCGCAGTGTCTACATCGTGCTGTCTGGCCCCTACGCTGATCGCGCTGCCGCCGTGGCAGGGCGTCAGTCCCTGCCCCCGGCGCTGGCTGCCGCCGGGCCCTTCCCCCGGGAGCTGGCTGCCATCCAGCAGGAACTGCGCGGCAACTGACCTGCCGTCCGTCGGATCATTATCGAGGCCTGACGGGCTGGTCTGAACCTTGCACTATCCCCTCTGGCATCGCCGGGCTGTCTGACACCCGCCGGGCCAGTGCTTGACAGCGACCGGGGAGATGGCCGCAAGATGCGCCATGATCCGGGCATTTCCGGCCGTTTCAGAGGGAGCGGACGGGGCGGACACCGGTGTCATTTGTCCGCTACTGGCCCAGTGTGTAAAATGTCCTCCCTTTTTCGCCGTCGCCGCTTGCCGGACGCATTTCGCCTTCTGTAAGTCTCTGAATTTTCAAGAGGAAAGGTTTTGATGCAGCAGAATTCAACGCTGGTGCGGGGTCTCTATGAGCCCGGAGAATTCCGGGACAACTGTGGTTTTGGCCTGATTGCCCACACTGAGGGCAAGGCCAGCCATGAGCTCCTGCAGACCGCAATCGAAGCACTGACATGCATGACCCACCGGGGCGGCATCAACGCCGATGGCAAGACCGGTGATGGCTGCGGTCTGCTGCTGAAAAAACCGGACTCCTTCTTCCGCAAGGTCGCGGCCGGGCAAGGTATTACCCTGCCGGACACCTACGGCGTGGGCATGCTGTTCCTGCATCCGGAGGCCGACAAGGCCGCCGCGCAGCGCGCCATCGTCGAAGAAGAACTCAAGCGCCAGCAGGTCGAGGTTTACGGCTGGCGTGACGTGCCCACCGACCCCGAGTATCTCGGTCCGATCGCCCGGGAAAGCCTGCCGGCGTTTGCACAGGTGCTGGTGGGTGTCGACGGGTTGTCGGATGTCGAGCTCAACCGGCGTCTGTTCTTCGCCCGTCGCCACGCGGAAAACCGCGTCGGCACGGACGACTATTTCTATGTCTGCTCACTGTCCTCCACCGTCGTGTCCTATAAAGGCCTGATGATGCCGGTGGACCTGCCGGCCTTTTATCCGGACCTGGGCGACGAGGCGATGGAAACCGCCATCGTGGTATTCCACCAGCGCTTCTCCACCAACACCATGCCGCGCTGGCCGCTGGCGCAGCCGTTCCGCTATCTGGCGCACAACGGTGAGATCAACACTATTTCCGGCAACCGCAACTGGTCCGTGGCGCGCACACCGAAATTCGTCAACGACCTGCTGCCGGGCCTGGAAGACGTCAAGCCGCTGGTCAACCGCACCGGTTCGGATTCCTCCAGCATGGACAACATGCTGGAAATCCTGCTCGCCGGTGGCATGAACCTGTTCCGCGCCGTGCGCATGATGGTGCCGCCGGCCTGGCAGAACGTGGAAACCATGGACGCCGACCTGCGTGCGTTCTACGAATACAACTCCATGCACATGGAGCCGTGGGACGGCCCGGCCGGCCTGGTGATGACCGATGGCCGCTTCGCCGTCTGCATGCTGGATCGCAACGGTTTGCGCCCGTCGCGCTGGGTGATCACCAAGAACGGTTTCATCACGCTGTCCTCCGAGATCGGCGTGTACAGCTACGCGCCGGAAGATGTGGTCGCCAAGGGCCGTGTCGGGCCGGGCCAGATCCTGGCCGTGGATACCGAGACCGGCGAACTGCTGCGCACTAACGACATCGACAATCAGCTCAAGGTCGGCCAGCCGTACCGCAAATGGCTGAAGGAAAACGGCCTGCGCATCGAAGCCGACTACGACACCGAAGTCGAGCGCGTTGACGAGGTGCAGCCGAGTGACCTGCTGGCCTACCAGAAACTGTTCCAGGTCAGCTTCGAAGAGCGTGACCAGGTGCTGCGTCCGCTGGCGGAAAGTGGCCAGGAAGCGGTGGGCTCCATGGGCGACGATACGCCGATGGCGGTGCTCTCCAAACGGGCGCGCCCGTTGTATGACTATTTCCGGCAGCAATTTGCCCAGGTTACCAACCCGCCGATCGATCCGCTGCGCGAAGCGATCGTGATGTCGCTGGAAACCTGCATCGGTGCCGAGCGCAACGTGTTCGAGGAAACTGCCGAGCACGCCGACCGTGCGATCCTGTCGACACCGATCCTGTCGCACTCCAAATTCGCCAACCTGCTGAAGATCCAGCGCCCGGGCTATGCCCATGAGCGCCTGTCGCTGCACTACGCGCCGGCCACCGGGCTGCGTCAGGCGATTGTCGATCTGTGCGAGAAAGCAGAAAACGCGGTCCGTGCCGGCAAGGTGCTGATGGTGCTGTCCGACTACGGCATCGAGCAGGACAAGCTGACCATTCCCGCCGGCATGGCCACCGGGGCGGTGCATCACCGCCTGACCGAAAAAGGCCTGCGCTGCGACGCCAACATTATTGTGGAAACCGCCACCGCGCGTGATCCGCACCACTTTGCCGTGCTGTTCGGCTTTGGCGCCACCGCCGTGTATCCGTACCTGGCCTACGACGTGATCGCCGACATGGTGCGCTCCGGCGAACTGCTCGGCGACGCGGTGGAGTTGCAGAAGAATTTCCGCAAGGGCATCAACAAGGGCCTGCTGAAAATTCTCTCGAAGATGGGGATTTCCACCATCGCCTCCTACCGGGGTGCGCAACTGTTCGAAGCCGTGGGCATTGCCCGCGATGTGGTCGACCTGTGTTTCCGTGGCGTGCCGAGCCGTATCGCCGGGGCGGACTTCAGTGATTTCGAAGCCGACTTCCTGTCGCTGCAACGCGATGCCTGGAAACAGCGCAAGCCGATCGACGCCGGTGGTGTGCTGAAATTCATCTACGGCAAGGAATACCACGCCTTCAACCCGGACGTGATCCACGCCCTGCACGACGCGGTCAACAGCGGTGATTACGAGGCGTATAAAAAATACGCCGCGCTGGTCAACACCCGCCCGGTGGCGACACTGCGCGACCTGCTGCGTCTGCGTGACGATGTAACGGCCATCAGCGTCGATGACGTTGAGCCGATTGAAAATATTCTGCCGCGCTTTGATTCCGCCGGCATGTCGCTGGGTGCGTTGTCACCGGAAGCCCACGAGGCCATCGCCACCGCGATGAACCGTCTCGGCGGCCGCTCCAACTCTGGCGAGGGCGGTGAAGACCCGGCCCGTTTCGGCACCGAGCGCGTCTCCAAAATCAAACAGATTGCCTCCGGCCGTTTTGGTGTGACCCCGCATTACCTGGTCAACGCCGAAGTGCTGCAGATCAAGGTGGCCCAGGGCGCCAAGCCCGGCGAAGGCGGCCAGTTGCCTGGTGGCAAGGTGAACGAGCTGATCGCACGGCTGCGTTACTCTGTGCCGGGCGTGACGCTGATTTCACCGCCGCCGCACCACGACATTTATTCCATCGAAGATCTGGCGCAGCTGATTTTTGACCTCAAGCAGGTCAACCCGCAGGCGCAGGTGTCGGTGAAACTGGTGTCCGAACCGGGCGTCGGCACGATCGCGGCTGGCGTGGCAAAAGCCTATGCCGACCTGATCACCATTTCCGGTTACGACGGCGGTACCGCCGCCAGCCCGCTGACCTCGATCCGCTACGCGGGTTCACCGTGGGAGCTGGGCCTGACCGAAGCGCACCAGACGCTGCGCGGCAACGACCTGCGCGGCAAGATCCGCCTGCAGACCGACGGTGGCCTGAAGACCGGCCTGGACGTGGTGAAAGCCGCGATCCTGGGTGCGGAATCGTTCGGTTTCGGGACTGTGCCGATGGTGGTGCTGGGCTGCAAATACCTGCGTATCTGTCACCTGAACAACTGCGCCACCGGCGTGGCCACCCAGCGGGACGACCTGCGCAAAGAGCATTTCATCGGCGCGCCGGAAATGCTGATCCACTATTTCACCTTCGTCGCCACCGAAGTGCGCGAGCTGCTGGCCAAGTTGGGCGTGAAGAGCCTGGCCGACCTGATTGGTCGTACTGACCTGCTGGAACGTATCGAAGGCGAGACCGAGCGTCAGAAGAAACTGGACCTGATGCCGATCCTGCGCAGCGATCACGTGCCGGCCGACAAGCCGCAGTTCTGCCAGGTGAAACGCAACGAGCCGTTCGACAAGGGCGAGCTGGCCGAACAGATGGTGCGGGACATGCTGCCGGCGATCGAAAACGCCAGCGGTGGGTCGTTCCATTACACCATCACCAACTGCAACCGTTCACTCGGTGCGCGGCTGTCCGGTGAAATTGCCCGTCGCCACGGCAACCTCGGTATGGAAAAGGCGCCGATCAAGGTGCGCCTTGTCGGCACCGCTGGCCAGAGCTTCGGTGTGTTCAATGCCGGCGGCCTGCACATGTATATCGAAGGCGATGCCAACGACTACGTCGGCAAAGGCATGGCCGGTGGCAAGCTGGTGATCCGGCCGCCGACAGGCAGCCCGTTCAAGAGCCAGGAAACCGCCATCATCGGTAACACCTGCCTGTACGGTGCCACCGGCGGCAAACTGTTTGCGGCCGGTTCCGCCGGCGAGCGTTTCGGGGTGCGTAACTCCGGTGCGCACGCCGTGGTGGAAGGCGCGGGCGATCACTGCTGTGAATACATGACCGGTGGCTGCGTCACCGTGCTGGGTGATACCGGCTACAACTTCGGCGCCGGCATGACAGGCGGTTTCGCCTACGTGCTGGATCAGAACAACCTGTTCTTCGACCGCATCAACCCGGAGCTGATCGAACTGCACCGCATCAGCACCGAGCCGATGGAAGCACACCGCAGCCATCTGCGCAGCGTGTTGCGTGAATACGTCGAGGAAACCGGCAGCGAGTGGGGCCAGTACATCCTGGACAACTTCGATGCCATGAGCCGCAAGTTCTGGCTGGTCAAGCCGAAAGCCGCAAGCCTTGAGAATCTGCTCAAGAGCACGCGTGCCAATCCGGCCTGATATCCGGCCCCAGGGGAGATGATGTAATGGCTGAGCGTTTGAATAACAGCTTTCAGTTTCTGGATGTCCCGCGGCAGGACCCGAAGAAAAAGCCGGCGGAAGCCCGTCGTGAAAAGTACGAAGAGATCTACTACCCGTACGAAGTGCGGGAAGTGGAGCATCAGGCGCATCGCTGCCTGGAATGCGGCAACCCGTACTGCGAATGGAAGTGCCCGGTCCACAACTACATTCCGAACTGGCTGAAGCTGATTTCCGAAGGCAACCTGATGGAAGCCGTGGAACTGAGCCACCAGACCAACTCACTGCCGGAAGTGTGCGGCCGCGTGTGCCCGCAGGACCGTCTGTGCGAAGGCGCCTGCACACTGAACGACGGCTTCGGTGCGGTGACCATCGGTGCCACCGAGAAATACATCACCGACACCGCGCTGGCCATGGGCTGGCGCCCGGACATGTCGAAAGTGGTCTGGACCGACAAGCGCGTTGCCGTGATCGGTGCCGGCCCGGCCGGTATCGGCTGTGCCGATGTGCTGGTGCGCAGTGGCGTCAAGCCGGTGGTGTTTGACCGCTACCCGGAAATCGGCGGCCTGCTGACCTTCGGCATTCCTGAATTCAAGCTGGAAAAGCCGGTCATGGCCAAACGCCGTGAAGTGTTCGAGGGCATGGGCATCGAGTTCCGCCTGAACACCGAGATCGGCACCGACATCACCATTGATGAGCTGCTGGAAGAATTCGACGCCGTCTTCATGGGGATGGGCACCTACACCTACATGAAGGGCGGCTTCCCGGGCGAAGAACTGGAAGGCGTGTATGACGCCTTGCCGTTCCTGATTTCCAATGTGAATCGCAACCTGGGCTTCGAGAAAGACGCGGCGGACTTCATCGACATGGGTGGCAAGCGCGTGGTGGTGCTCGGTGGCGGTGACACCGCGATGGACTGCAACCGGACCTCGATCCGTCAGGGCGCCGCCAGCGTGACCTGTGCCTACCGTCGTGACGAAGAAAACATGCCGGGTTCCCGCCGCGAAGTGGCCAATGCCCGCGAAGAGGGCGTGCAGTTCCTGTTCAACCGCCAGCCGATCGAGATCGTCGGCGAGAACGGCCGCGCCACCGGTGTGAAAGTGGTGGAAACCCGTCTGGGTGAGGCCGACGCCAATGGCCGCCGCCGTCCTGAGCCGATTCCGGGCTCCGAGGAAATCCTGCCGGCGGACGCCGTGGTGATTGCCTTCGGTTTTCGTCCCAGCCCGGCGGACTGGTTCGAAGGCAAGCAGATCACGCTGGACGATGCCGGCCGTGTCGTGGCCCAGGAGAAACAGGCGTTCCCGTTCCAGACCAGCAACGAAAAAATCTTTGCCGGTGGCGACATGGTGCGTGGTTCCGACCTGGTGGTGACCGCCATCTGGGAAGGCCGCGAGGCCGCCAAGGGCATTCTGGATTACCTGGACGTCTGATGACGGATATCTGACGCATAACAAGGCCCGCTCTGGCGGGCCTTGTTATATTTGGCCCTGAAAAGGGCTTCTGTTGGCAGGGCAGAGCAATGACGTTTCCCGCACTCAAGAATGATCGCTTTCTCAAGGCGCTGCTGCGCGAGCCGGTGGACATGACGCCAGTCTGGATGATGCGCCAGGCGGGCCGTTACCTGCCGGAATACCGCGCCTCGCGGGAAAAGGCCGGCTCCTTCATGGACCTGTGCAAGAACGCCGATTTTGCCTGCGAAGTAACGCTGCAACCGCTGGCGCGCTACCCGCTGGATGCGGCGATCCTGTTTTCCGACATCCTGACCATTCCCGACGCCATGGGCCTGGGCCTGTATTTCGAGACCGGCGAAGGTCCGCGCTTCCGCAAGGTCGTGCGCACGGAAGCCGACATCGAGGCACTGCCAGTCCCCGAGGCGGAAAAGGACCTGGATTATGTGATGCGTGCGGTGAGCACCATCCGCCACGCCCTCGGTGGCAGCGTGCCGCTGATCGGCTTTTCCGGCAGCCCCTGGACACTGGCCACCTACATGGTGGAAGGCGGCTCCTCAAAAGATTTCCGGCACCTGAAGGCGATGGTCTACAGCCAGCCCGAACTGGCGCATCAACTGCTGGACAAACTGGCGCGCTCGGTGACCGATTACCTGAACGCCCAGATTCGTCATGGTGCACAAGCTGTGCAGATTTTTGATACCTGGGGCGGTGCGTTGTCCGCCGAAGCCTATAAGCATTTCTCGTTGCGCTACATGCAGCAGATTGTTGACGGCCTGATTCGCGACCAGGACGGCCGCAAGGTGCCGGTGATCCTGTTCACCAAGAACGGTGGCCTGTGGCTGGAAGACATCGCCGCCAGCGGCTGCGATGCGCTTGGCGTGGACTGGACCATCAACATTGGCCAGGCGCGTCAGCGCGTGGGGGATCGTGTGGCGTTGCAGGGGAACATGGACCCGGCGGTGCTGTACGCGTCACCGGAGGCGATTCGCGCGGAAGTGAAACGGATCCTGACGGATTTCGGTCCGCACAACGGTCACGTGTTCAACCTGGGGCACGGCATCACGCCGCAGGTGGATCCGGCCCATGCCGGCGTGTTTATCAACGCGGTGCATGAATTCAGTCAGCGCTGAAAAAACGGCGCGATCAGTCGCGCCGTTTTCTTATATCCCGGTGATCGCCGAGACCGGGAACGTCATGTCAAACGCCGGCATATAGCCGCCCACCGTCCAGTTGCCGGCTTGCAGTGCCGGGAAATGCTCGCCGTCCGCCCAGAAATGCTTCAGCCGCGCCAGTTGCAGGCGGCCCTTTGCTTGTGGTGTATAGCGGAACATTTGGCCCTCCCGTAGTTGTGCCAATGTCACGGCCTTTTGTGGCACCCAGGCGGAGGACACCGGCAGCGCCGGTCCACCGTGCGCGAGCATCAGGCGACAGAACGGGCGGCCCTCCAGGGAGACCGTTACCTGATCTCCGGCCTCTGTCTGCTCCACCTCGAAATCTGCGTGATCCTTGGGAATGCCCCAATTGCTTCGCCCGTTGTCGACGCTGTCCTGGCTGGATACGTAAATGCGGCCAATGGAGTTGTAGCGGCGCCCGTCCGGGAAACGGTAATGCCCGGGAATAAACAACAACTCCCGGTACGGGCCCACATCAGAGCTGGCGTAATCCACGAACATGAGAATGCTGCGCGCGCCGCCGGGCTCGCCCAGGGCGGCGGGAGCACCAGACTGCGCAGTGCGTTGTGCAGCGCCGGTTTTCAGTGCGAAGGCATAGGCGCGCCCGTGCAGTTGCCAGGGGGCAGGTGCGATCATGCGTTACATCCCGATCTTGCGCAGTTGATAAACATTGCGGGAGATGGCCACCACCTCGCCACTGGCGTCCTTGAGTTCGCATTCCCATTCGAAATCCGCCTTGCCGTTGGCGTCGGCCTCGTTCTGGATGCGTTGCACCTCGTCATCGCTCAGGTGCACTTCCACCGTGATGTCGGTTTTCGCCGGGCGACGAAAACGGATCTGCATGTCTTTCACGATCGGATAAAAACGCCTGGTGTCGAAGCTGCTGAGATAGACCACGCCACCGGGCAGTTCTGCCAGGGTGAACAGCGCGCCGGCATACATGGTGCCGACGTGATTGATGTTCGGCTCGAACGGCATGCGCATCCTGCAGTAGCCCACTTCCAGCGCCTCCACCACGGCGCCGCAGCGTTCGGCAAAGGGAAACGGCGCCGAGGCCGCCTGCTTCAGGGTGTCGAGTTGTTCGCGTGTCAGTGACATGGCAGTCTCCGTGAGGGGTTCTGGCAGAGTGATGCAGGACCTCATGCTAGCACCCGTGTGCGGCATCGGGATTAACCGAAACTGACAGGAGGATGGTGCAATTGAGCAGACCATCAGGCAAACCGGCGATATGCGTCCTGCTCCTGATGCTGACGGGGCTGGCCTTGCCCGCGCAGGCGGCGGTGATCCTGCTGTACCACCATGTGGCGGAGGATACACCGGCATCGACTTCTGTTACCCCGGCGATGTTCGAAGCGCACTTGCGTCACCTTAAGGACGAAGGTTTCGAGGTGGTGCGTCTGGATGAACTGGTGCGGCGCGTGCGCGCCGGTGAGCCGGCAGAGACAAAACTGGCCGCCATCACCTTTGACGACGCCTATCGCAGTATCCATGACAACGCAGTGCCCTTGCTCGAGCGTCATGGCTGGCCGGCCAGTGTGTTTGTCGCCACCGGCGCGGTGGGAGAGGGCGGCAACATGATGAACGTGGCGCAGTTGCAGGCGCTGCATGAGGCCGGCCATCTGCTGCTCAATCACAGCCACCGGCATGCGCATCTGGTACGCCGCCAGGACGACGAATCCTGGGCGGCGCGTGTGCGGGAGGACATCGAGCAGGCCCAAACCTTGCTGGGTGAGTGGCTGGGTGAGCCGCCGCCACGCTATTTTGCGTATCCCTACGGCGAGCAGGACGAGGCGGTGCGCGCGTTGCTGCGCGACATGGATTATCTCGGCTTCGCCCAGCGCAGCGGTGCGCTAGATGCCGACACCGACTGGCAGAATATTCCACGCATTCCCGTGAACCGCCATTACGCCGACTGGGACAGCCTCGGCGACAAGGTCCGTGCATTGCCGATGCCGGTGCGCGAGGTGTCGCCGGGCAGCGGTGTGACGACACAAAAACGACCGGCGTTGACGATGGTGTTGCCGGCGAACTGGGCGTCGCGCAGCGTGAACTGCTTTGCTGGCGGTGCGGCGATTGTGGAGCGGACTGCGGTGGAAAACGGTGTGCGGCTGCGGGTTACGCCGGGTCGTGACCTGTCACCGGGGCGCACGCTGGTGAATTGCACGGCCAGCGCCGGGCAGGGTCGGTTCTATTGGTATTCCTGGCTGTGGATGTATCGCGACAGCGAGTGGTACCGCGAATAGGTATTCCTCCCCACATCTCAAAAATCCGCAAATCGATCAAAATCGTTATGCCGGATCACCGAGCGAATGTGAGAGATATACACCTCGCCGATCTCGGCATAGCCGTTGAGTCCGGCGGCCATCACGCGCCCTGACAGCGGCTTCTCCTGCGCCCGCGCCTGCTCGCGCAGCACCCGCATATACCGGTAGCGCGGGTGGCTGTTCAGGTTGAGCATGTAGCGGCGCACCGCCTCTTCCACGGAAGCGAACCGCTCCACCTCGTACTTTGCGCCGGCCGGCCGGCGCGCCGGCACCATGCCGCAGCCCGGGGAAAAGCACCATTGCCCGAAATAGTTGTTGCCCTCCTGCGCGAAGCGCGAGGTGCCCCAGGCGGATTCGATCGCGCCCTGGGCCAGCGCCAGCGAGGCGGGAATGATGTCGATCCGGCGCAACAGGGTGGCAAACCAGTCGTCGGTCAGCGCTTCGAGACTGTCCGGGGATTCGAGCCGATAGCGCGTGGCCTGCTCGTGTAGCCAGTCCAGGTCACCCCGGTCGGGCTTGCCGGCCTGGAAGCGTTCATGGACCGCTACGGCCTGCTCGCGCAGCGCCAGCAGATCGCGGTTGGTGGCCTGGATGGCCGGCAGCAGGGTGTTGATCAGTTGCGCCTTGCGTGCTTCTGTCTCGTCTTCCGGCAGGGGCCAGATCGGCGGTGTGTCATCGGTCGTGCTGTCCGACTGATTCACCTGCCAGTGCAGGATCAGGGTGGGCAGCAACGCCAGCGCCCCCAGCGCACTCAGTACGCCGGCCAGCAGCAGGGCCCGGGTCGCGGGATGTCCGGTGGCGAGTCTCAATCAGCCGGTCTCTCAGCAAGCCAAAAAATCAGGCCACCGGCTCGCCGGATCAGCGAGCCTGGTGGCGGGCGCCGGCGCTCAATCGTTGGCCAGGGCGTCGGTACGTGCGGCGCAGATAAAGTCGTTGCGGTGCAGGCCGCGCAGTTTGTGCGACCACCAGGTGACCGTGACCTTGCCCCATTCGGTCAGCAGGGCCGGGTGGTGGCCTTCGGCTTCGGCAAGCGCCGCCACTTTGCCGGTAAAGGCCATGGCGGCGACGAAATCAGGAAAACTGAACTGCCGCTCCAGCTTCTGGACGCCTTCTTCTTCGATCAGCTTCCAGTCCGGAATCTCGTCGCGCCAGGCACCGATTTCCGCCTGGCTGGCCGCCGGGGCGTCTGCCCGGCAGGCCTCGCAATGCTCCTGTTTCAGCGTCATGAGCTTTCTCCCTGCGCTGCCGCGCTGCACAGCCGTGCCGGCTCGATCCTGCCCTGGGGGGCCATGCGCGAGAGTGCGCGCCGCAAGCGTTCGATGTCGGTGTCGCTGCGTACGCGGCCGGGGATCTCCATGGCGTCCGCCAGCCGCAGCAGCACGGATTTCATCTTCTCGGGCATCAGCACCGGTTGGCGGTGCTGGACCACATAGATCATCTCACCCTGCCGGAACAACAGAAAGCCATAGTAATGGGTGCCGTCCACGGCGCGGGTGTCCGGCGCGCGCTGGCTGTCCACGTCCAGGCTGACCACGGCGAACAGGGCACGTGGTGTGCTGTCCTGCAGGAATTCCCGATGCAGGGCTTCCACGGAGGTGACCAGTGGTGCCGTGGCGACGCGCTCGCGCAGGTAGTTGTTCAGCACCAGGTTCAGCAGTGTCATGTCGGAGGCAAACCGGGGCGCGCCGATCAGCGGGTGGTTCTCGATGCGCAGGTAATCGATGCGGAACTGACGGCCGCTGCCATCCCAGAAGGTGGAGGAACCGCCCTGGTTGTCGCAACGCTCGTCGAGGATCACTTCCCCCCGGAAGGTGTTGATGCCCAGGTCCATGGCGTAGGCCGCCGCAGGTGCGTAATACATATCGCCGTCACGCTCGCCTTCCATGCTTTGGCAGCCGCCAAGCAGGGTTGTCAGGGCGAGCCATACGGGTGCGTTGATTATTCTCATTATTCACCCCGTCAGGATTGATGCCGGCTGATGATAGCACACCCGGCGTCATTGCCAGCCTAGCGGGCCAGCAGATCGCGCGCGATGGCCACCACCTGCATCTCGTCGGTGCCGGCGTAGATCTGCAGGATCTTGGCGTCGCGCATCAGTTGCTCTACCCGCGATTCGCGCATGTAGCCGTAGCCGCCGTGAATCTGCACCGCTTCGGTGGTGACTTCCATGGCGGTCTGCGCCGCGTAGAGTTTCATGGCGGACGCCTCGGCGAGCGTCATCTGCTTGCCGGCAGCGACCAGATCGATATACCGGAACACCATGTTCTGCAGGTTCATCCGGGCCACTTCCATCTTCGCCAGCTTCAACTGGATCAACTGGTTGTCGCCAATGGCGCGGCCGAACTGCACCCGGTCGCGGGCATACTGCACGCTCAGTTCCTGGGCGCGTTCCACCATGCCCAGCGCCATCGCGGCCACCCCGGCGCGCTCCTGCATGAAGGTGCCCTTGGCGCCTGCGCGGCCATAGCCGTCCTCGCTTTCCCCGAGAAGACGTTCCGGGCCGGCATGCACATCGCTGAGGAACAGCTCGCCCGTGGGCGAGGAGCCAATGCCCATTTTCTTGAAGGGTTTCGATTGCGTCAGCCCTGGCATGCCGGCATCGAGAATGAAGGACACGATCTTGCGCTGGGCGGGGGCCACGCCCTCTTCGTCCAGCTTGCAGATCAGGATGATGGTGTCGGCATACGGGCCGTTGGTGATCCAGGTCTTGCTGCCGTTGATGATGTAGCCGCCCTGGCCATCGCGGCGCGCGAGCGTCTTCATCTGGCCGAAGGCATCGGAGCCGGCGTTCGGTTCGGAAATGGCCCAGGCGCCGACTTTTTCCAGCGTCAGCAGCGGCAGCGCCCAGCGTTCTTTCTGGGCCAGCGAGCCCTTGCTCATGATGGCACCGCCGGCCAGCCCCATGGACACACCCATCGCCGTCACCAGCCCCTGGGCGTGGCGGCACAGCTCGATGATCGGGATCATGCGCATCGCCGCCTGTTCGGCGGCGGCTTCCGGGTTCGGGGCTTTCTTATCGGTGACCTCGCCGGCTTTCTCCCGGGCGATCTGCTTGTTGAACTGCTGGGTGGCCAGCACATCCATGCCGAATGTGCGGATCATCTTGCGCAGGATGTCGTAGGGCGGCACGCCGTTGTATTCGATGTCGTCCAGATGCGGCACCACTTCCTTCTCGACGAAGTCGCGCACCATTTTCTGGATCATCTGCTGCTGTTCATTCCACTCGATCACGGCCACCTCCGGTTGCTCGGGCATGCAGAGCAGCCTAGCGCACCGCAGCAATGGGGCACAGGACAGGGGATGACAGCGGGCCTGATCGGATCGGTCAGGTGGGAGGGAGCGCCCGGATGGCCAGTTCTTCGGTGTCGGTGACTTCCATGGCGAAGCCTTCCTTCTCGCAGTGCGCGGCCATCTCGATGTCCGCTGCGCGCAGGCGCGGGTGATGGCCGGCATAGAACTTGCGCGCGGCATGCGCGTTGCGGGTGCGCTCGATGGCCTGTTCCTCGCTGATGCCCAAGCCGCCGATCAGGCCGCTGAGGTATTCGGCGCAGGCCACATCTTCATCGCCGGTGGGGTGCGACGCCACCAGCACTACGCGCGGCGGCTTGCGCGCCAGGATGGCCGCGGCGGTGGCGCGGGCATTGACCAGGCTGGCCACGAACAGCCCGGCGCAGGGGCGGGCATTGAGGGTGGCGGCGACGCCGTTGGTGGTGCGCATGATCAAGGTGCGGCCACGCACATCCGCGTGGCTGATCTCCCAGGGCGAATTGCCGAAATCGAACCCCTCGATGGGCAGCGCGTCGACCTCGCCGGCCAGCAACGCGTCCGGGTACTGTTCCCGCAACGCGAAGGCCGCTTCTGCCGAAGGCACGGGCAGGATGCGCGTCACCCCGCCGCGAAAGGCATAAAAGCTGGTGGTGAATGCACGGATGACATCGATCACGACAGTGATGCCGTCCGGGTTCGGTGGCGGGAAGTGTCCCTGGCTAATCTGGATATTCAAAACAGCAGGCCTGCACCCCAGGTCACGTTGTTGAAGATGTCATCATCGCCTTTGTACTGCTCGGCCGCCAGTGTGAAAGTGATGCGGTCGGCCAGCGTCAGGCGCTGCTTGGGCGTGGTGTGCTGGGTGAGGAAATCGGTGATGGAACGGAAATTGAAATCCGAGCGCAGCCGCAGCAACTGGCCCTGATTGCCGTAGCCGGCCTGGAACTGGATGATGCGGCCGAAACCGATGCCGGCATAGACATTGTTGACGCGCTTGTCTGATGCCCGCGCATCCTCGTCATCCGGTGTGATGCTGGCGCGCAATGGCGAGTCACCGAATTTTTTCGTCGCGGCACCGAAGTTCACGGCCACGCTGGAATAGTTGGCATCAATGAAATAGCCGGTACCGACGCTGGCGCTGGGGTCGACCCGCCCCACTGAAATGACCGTGCCACGGATCAGGTGCACGCCGCCATAGCGGCCATCGTCGGCGCTGGCGAGCGGCGACAGCAGGGTGACGGCGAGCAGTGAGGTGGCGAGACAGAAACGGTGAATTATCGTTGTCATGGTGGCAGTCCTTCCTTTGGCCCCGGAGCGCGGGCAAGCGTGGCCCGCGCATAAAAAGAGGCTCATCTGGCGATGAACCCGTGCCGTTATTATGCCGTGCCTCGCCCGGCCGGTGACACCGCCACTCAGCGCCCCCGTGTGGGCAGTGTGCGTGCCAGCGCCCATACCTGTACCGAGGCGGCACCGCCGTCCAGCAGGCACTGGCTCGCTTCACGTGCCGTACTGCCTGTGGTCACCACATCATCCACCAGGGCCAGATGCCGACCCGTGACGGGCTGGCGAAGGGCAAAGGCGCCGTGCAGATTGCGCCGCCGTGCCCTGGCCCGCTGGCCTTGTTGATGGCGTGTGCGGCGCTGACGCGCCAGGGCCGGCAACAGCGGCAGATTGAGGTGGTCGGCAGCGGCGCGCGCCAGCCGGTGGGCCGGGTTGAAGCCGCGCCGCCACTGGCGCAGCCAGTGCGAGGGCACCGGCACCAGGGCATCCACCGGGCCGGGATCGGGCAGCGAGGCCAGCCAGGGAGGCAGCAGCGCCCGTTCGATCGCCAGTTGCCGGTGGTGCTTATAGCGGTTGATCAGCCGGTCGAGCGGGAAATCATAGGCCCAGGGGCAATGCACCTGCCGGAACGGCGGCGGGCGCTCCAGACAGCGTCCGCACAGGCCACTCTCGGGCAGGGCGCCGGGGCTGGGCAGCCCGCAGCGGCAGACCGTGGTCTCAATGGCCGGCAGGGCGGGGTGGCAGGCCTCACACAGCCCGGCATGCAGCCGAGCGGGTTCGCGACAGAGCACGCACTCCCCAAAAGGCTGATCAAATAATGACCACAGGTAAACTTTTGACATATTCATGCAGTTGACAGCCTCCTGGCCCGACTCTAGTCTGCCAGGATGCTAACCCGCCCGGAGCTGCACCCATGAACGCCGACGTCACCACTTTGCCGACGACATCCGCTAACGCGCCTGTACGCCATGACTGGGCCCGCGACGAGATCCAGGCATTGTTTGACCTGCCGTTCAACGACCTGCTGTTCCGCGCCGGCACGGTGCACCGCCAGTTCTTTGATCCGAATGCCGTGCAGGTGTCCACCCTGCTGTCGATCAAGACTGGCGCATGCCCGGAAGACTGCAAGTACTGCTCCCAGTCCGGTCACTACAACACCGAGCTGGAAAAGGAAAAACTGCTGGAAGTCCAGAAAGTGATCGCGGAAGCCCGCCAGGCAAAAGAGAAAGGCGCGTCCCGTTTCTGCATGGGCGCCGCCTGGCGCAGCCCGCGCGGCAAGGACATGCCCTATGTGCTGGAAATGGTGCGGCAGGTGAAATCCCTCGGCATGGAAACCTGCATGACGCTGGGCATGCTCGATAAAGAGCAGGCCGAGGCGCTGGCCGAGGCCGGCCTGGACTACTACAACCACAACCTCGACACCTCGCCGGAGTATTACGGCAAGGTGATCACCACCCGCACCTATGACCATCGCCTGAACACCCTCGCCAACGTGCGCGACGCCGGCATGAAAATCTGCTGCGGCGGCATCATCGGCATGGGCGAAGGTCGCCAGGACCGTGTCGGCCTGCTGCAACAACTGGCCAACCTGCCCCAGCACCCGGAATCGGTGCCCATCAACATGCTGGTGAAGATCGAAGGCACACCGTTGGCCGAGGTCGACGACCTCGACCCGTTTGAATTTGTGCGCACCATCGCCGTGGCGCGCATCCTGATGCCGCAATCCTTTGTGCGCCTGTCCGCCGGCCGCCAGGAAATGAACGACCAGACCCAGGCGCTGTGCTTCATGGCCGGGGCCAACTCCATCTTCTACGGCGAGCGGCTGCTGACCACGGACAACCCGGAAGCCGACCACGACCGCGAACTGTTCCGTCGTCTGGGCATTCATCCTATGGAACTGAACGCGGGCGACTATTCCGACGAAGCCGCCGAAGACGCCCTGCAACGGCAGATCGCCGAACAGGAAGCCGAAGAGCAGGGCCTGTTCTATGACGCCATGAGCAAACGCGCCCCGAAACGCGTGCTCGACAAGCGCGCCTGAGGCTTCGCGCCGGGCGCTTTCATGGCTGCAACCTCTGCTTTCGATCTTGAAACGGCGCTGGCGGAACGCCGACGCCTGCATCGCTACCGTACGCGCCTGAACACTGATGCGCCGGCCGGTCGCGAGACGGTGGTTGATGGCCGCCGCTACCTCAACTTCTGCGCCAACGATTATCTTGGTCTGGCCAATCATCCGGATGTGGTCCAGGCGCTGAAACAGGCTGCCGATGACATTGGTGTCGGCAGCGGCGCATCGCATCTGGTGTGTGGTCACAGCCGTTTTCACCACGCGCTGGAAGAACAGCTGGCGGATGCCACTGGCCGGCCGCGCGCGCTGCTGTTCTCCACCGGCTTCATGGCCAACCTGGGCGTGGTGGGGGCATTGCTCGACAAGCCTGATGCCGTGTTCGAAGACAAACTCAATCACGCTTCCCTGATTGATGCCGGTCTTGCCAGCGGCGCCCGCTTCCGCCGTTATCTGCACAACGATGCCGACAGCCTCGCCGCACAACTGGCGCGCGCCGACGCGCGCCGCAAACTCGTGATCACCGACGGCGTGTTCAGCATGGACGGCGATGCCGCGCCGCTGGCCGCATTGTGCGATGTGGCCGACGCGCATGACGCCTGGATGATGGTGGACGATGCACACGGCTTCGGTGTGCTGGGCGAGCAGGGCGTCGGTACGCCGGCAGCACAACAGGTCGCCGCGCGCATTCCCGTGTACATGGCCACGCTCGGCAAGGCACTGGGCACCTTCGGTGCCTTTGTTGCCGGCAGCGAAGCCCTGATCGAAACCCTGATTCAATTTGCCCGGCCCTATATCTACACCACGGCGATGCCGCCGGCTGTCGCGGCGGCAACCTTGAAAAGCCTGGCGATCATGCGCACGGAAACCTGGCGCCGCGAAAAACTGGTGGCGCTGATTGCTCAGTTCCGTCGTGGCGCCCAGGCGCAGGGCTACACACTGATGGACTCCGCCACGCCGATCCAGCCGCTGCTTATCGGCGACGATGCGGCGGCGCTGCAACTCAGCGGACGTTTGCGCGAACAGGGTGTTCTGGTGTCGGCCATCCGCCCGCCCACCGTGCCGGACGGCACCGCGCGCCTGCGGGTGACGTTGTCCGCCGCGCACGCACCCGAAGACGTTGATGCATTACTGGCGGCGCTCGGTGAAGCGCCGTCTTCACAGGATTAAGCCATGCCTGCACTGTTGCCGTTTCACAACACTTACCGCAGCACCAGCGAGGCGCCGAAGGGCGAGCTGGTGTTGTTGCACGGCTGGGGCCTGCATTCGATTGTCTGGGACGACATCATGCCCGGCCTGCTGGCGCATTTTCAGGTGACCGTGATTGATCTGCCGGGCATGGGACAAAGCCCGCTGCCGAATGACGACTACACGCTGGATTTTCTGGTCGGGCAGGTGGCTGGCGTGATGCCGGAGAACGCCCATGTGCTGGGCTGGTCGCTGGGCGGGCTGGTGGCGCTCCGGCTGGCGCTGACGCATCCGGCGCGCGTCCGGTCCGTCATCACCACCGGCACCTCGCCGCGCTTTGTTTCGGCGCCCGACTGGCCTGCCGCGATGGCGCCGGAAGTGCTGGAAAAATTCTCCGAAGTGCTGCGCGAAGATGAAAACGGCACACTGATCCGCTTTCTCGCCCTGAACTGCAAGGGCAGCCCAACCCTGCGCGACGACGTGCGCAAGCTGAAAGACATTCTCTATTTTTGCGGCCTGCCCGCCGGGCGTGCCTTGCGCGGTGGGCTGGACATGCTGCGCGATACTGACCTGCGCCAGACCCTGCACCAGATCGGCGTGCCATTGATGATGATCTTTGGCGAAAACGATCATCTCGTCCCGGCGGCCGTGCAGGCCGACATCGCTGCGCTGCATCCCGGCGCCATACTGGCGATGCTCAAGGATCTGGCGCACGTGCCGTTCGTGTCCGCGCCGGATCTGTTCCTGCAACCGGTGCTGGATTTCTACCGGGAGCAGGGCATTGTCTGAGCGGGATCGTGCCGGCCGCCGCGCGGTGGGCGAGAGCTTTGGCCGTGCCGCGCGCAGCTACGATGCCCACGCCACATTGCAGCTGGCGGCAGCGCGCACGCTGCTGGGCATGTTGCCGGAGATGACGCCGGCACTGGCGCTGGATATCGGTGTCGGCACCGGGCCGGTCACCCGCGCCTTGTGCGAACGCCTGCCCGGCACACGCTGGCTGGCACTGGACATTGCCGAACCCATGTTGCGCGAAGGTGTCACACGCGGGCGCTTTGTCGGCCAGTGCCAGCCGGTCTGCGCCGACGCCCTGCAATTGCCCCTGGCGGCTGCGCGGGCCGATCTGATCTGGTCTTCGTTTGCGTTGCAGTGGTGCGATGATTTGCCGGCACTGGCAGCAGAAATTGCGCGCGTCCTGGCGCCGGGTGGCACCTTTGCCGTGTGCCTGCCGGTGGCCGGCACGCTGGATGAGCTGCGCGCAAGCTGGGCCGAGGTGGACGACGCGCCGCATGTGAACCATTTTTATCGCGCCGATGACTGGCGCGCGGCGCTTGGCGATGCCGGGTTGTACGCGGATATCGCGCACACCCAGCAGATACGCGAACACTATCCGGATGTGCGCGCCATCGGCACCCGGCTGCGCGCCACGGGCGCCCATCATGTGCAGCGCAGTGTGTCACCGGGCCTCACCAGCCGGCGCCGCTACGCCGCGTTGCAGGCCGCCTATGAACGCCGCCGTACCGACGCCGGCCTGCCGCTGACCTGGCAGGTGCATTACGCCATTTTCCGTCAACCTCCCACCGAGTGAGTGGACACCATGACTACCCCGCTGACCGGCAAATACTTTCTCACCGGCACTGACACCGAAGTGGGCAAGACCTGGGTGTCCTGCCGCCTGCTGGAACAGGCGCGCGACGCCGGCCTGTCATCGCTGGGCCTCAAGCCCGTGGCAGCGGGCGCAGAACAGTATGATGGCGAGTGGCAGAACGAGGACGCGCGGCAACTGATGGCAGCGTCTTCCGTGCCGCTGCCTTACGAACAGGTCAACCCGGTGCTGCTGCGCGAGCCGATGGCTCCCCACCTTGCCGCACGTCATGAACAACGCATGCTGAGCGTGTCGCGCATCGCCGGTTATGTGCGTGGTGTGCTGATGCAGAAGCAGGATCTGCTGCTGGTGGAAGGCGCCGGCGGCTGGCGCGTACCCCTCAACGACCGCGAAACCCTGGCCGATCTTGCTGTGGAATTGCGCTTGCCCGTGATCCTCGTCGTCGGCATGCGACTCGGCTGCCTCAACCATGCCCTGCTGACGGCCGAGGCGATCCAGCGCGACGGCCTGCGGCTGGCGGGCTGGGTGGCGAATGTCATGCCCGGTGACACCATGGCGGGCCTGGAAGAGAACATCGCCACGCTGGAACACTGGCTGCCGGCGCCGCGCATCCTGCTCTGATTACCTGACACGTCGTTGCGGCCGTATCGGCCACGGACGATCCTGATCCCATCATCGACCGATCAGGAGAAACGACATGCCGTGGCAATCCCTTCGCAATGCATTGCTTTTCAACGCTGTATTTTCTTTTGCGTGCGGCGTGGCCCTGCTGGCCATGCCGCAGACCATCGCTGCCCTGCTGGGCGAAGTACCCGTGATGATCTGCCAGATACTGGGTGTGGGCCTGGTGCTGTTCGCGGCAGAGGTCGCCTGGGTAGGTACCCGAAAACCGGTCTCGCCGTTGCTGGCGAAACTGATTACGGCTGCGGACGTGGCCTGGGTGGTGGGGTCAGTGGTGCTGGTGGTGGCCGCTGCCGGGTTCCTGAATGTCTGGGGACAGGTGCTGATTCTGGATATTGCGCTGGTGACCGGGTTCTGCGCGTGGTGCCAGTGGCGTAATGTGAAAGTGGATCGCCCGGTGGTCGCGTAAAGGGGCGGTAGGGTGGGTAGAGCCAAAGGCGAAACCCACCGGGACCATGCCTGTTATTCACTCCCGAAAAATCAGCGGAACTGCCCTCTAAGGTGAGAAAGGAGATGGGGAGTTTCGCTGTTTTTGTGCGAGCAGTGGCTGCTTGGACGTGGTGGGTTTCGCCTTTGGCTCTACCCACCCTACGCGACCCCGCGCGTGGTGGCCTCGCTCTGCTCACCGGAACGGGCCAACAGCCAGTCGGCCACCGCCGGCCAGATGGCTTTTGCCGCCTGGCTGCCGCCAAGAATGCCCATGTGCCCGCCGGGGACTTCGAGCAACGACACATCGTCGCTGTTTACCAGCGTCTGGATCGGCGCAATGCAGGCTCGCGTCACGATCGGGTCCTGTTTGCCGCTGACCAGCAAGGTGTTGGCGGTGACATCGCTGAAATTCGCATCGCAATGCGGTAGCGGCAACCGTCCTGTCGCCAGCACGTTGTCGGTCCACAGGTATTGCAGGATGTCCTGCACGGCTGCACCAGGGTAGGCCACCATGTCGTCCAGGAACGCGCTGTTGGTGGCATGGTTGCTGACAAATTCGCGGTCGCCGAGATGCGTCAGCAGTTCAGCATAGCTGCGCGCACTGGCCACCGGTGCGGTGAGTTTGAACAGCAGGCTGTTGGCCCAGCCCGGTGAGCGCCAGAGGGCGGGTTTTGACTGATGGACCTGCCAGCCGGTGCGGCGTTGGATCCACTGCATCACGGCAGCCAGCCGCTGGTACTGTTCGCCGAGTACACCGTTGGCGTGGTAATCGCAGGGCGCACCGATCAGCGCCAGGTTGACGATATCCGGATCACGGCTCAGTGCCGTATAACACAGGCTGAACAGCCCGCCGAAACTCCAGCCGTGCAGCGACAGCTTCTGGCTGCCGCTGTGCTCGCGCACCTTGGTCAGCATCTGTGGCAACAGGTCGCCGATATAGGTGCCCAGCGTCCAGTGATCCTGGGCCCGCCCCGGACGCCCCCAGTCCACCAGATACAACTCAAAGCCCCGTGCGCGCAGATAACGCATCAGGCTGCGTTCCGGGAACAGATCATAGATCAGCATATTCACGGCCAGCGGCGACACCAGGACCAGCGGCACCGGCTGCGCAGTGGTGGCGACCTCCATCATTTCCCCATCCACCTCGATCTGCCCGGCGGGCAGCGGCGGGTAATAACGCAGGCGCACGATGTCCTGCTGGTGGATTACCTCGAAAGGGGTACGTTCCGCCTGTATCACCGACGGGTCGCGGCGCAGCCAGGCGCGGGCGTTGCCGGCGGCGTGGGCAAGGGTGCGGGGGAGGGAAGTCAGGGCCATGGCAGACTCCGGGAAAGCGGGATGAGGGCGGGCAGTGTAAGGGGTTAGGGCGGGGTGTCACTGACCGGAGATGAAGCGGGCTTGGGCGATTTGGCGAATTATTGGCCAGCTGAACGGACGTGACGTGAAGTCATGGCAGGGAATGGGGTACAACGACCGCTGGGTGAAATCGTGAGGGGGATAGCATGACAGAACAGTTACCCGATGGATCGGGACCGGTCGAGGCTGTGGCAGAAGCGGCTCCGCCGGATATGCCGGTGCTGAGCTGGCGGCAGCAACTGGATGACCTGTTTGGCTGGTTGCAGAAACACTGGTTGCCGGTGACAGGGCTGGTCTTCTTTGCCTCGGTCATGCTGCTGCATGGTTATATCAGCCGGCTTGGATTGCTGGTGGGGTTTTCGGCGCTGGAAGTGCTGACTGTTATGCCGTTTGTTTTTTGTCTGGTGGTTTTTTCTGTGGGCGGTGCGTCATTCCTTGTGAGTCTGCCGTTGTCGGTTCTTCTGATGCCGCCTCGTGCGGGCGAAACTCCGTTGGTCGGTCGTATGCTGGGTATGCCGCAAGAAAGTCCATCGAGGCTTAGGTTCGGCAGGAAGATGATTCGAGGATGGATTCTGGTATGGGCAACCTCTGGGGCCATGCTTTATCTATCTCTATTTCTGATGAACTGGCTGAAACTATCGGAGTACCAGCGCGTTTTTCTTGTTGTGTTTCCCCTGACAACAGCTTCGCTGCTACTCAGTTATCTCTATGTGGCTATTCTGAGAGAAAAGAAGTGGCCAGTCAGCTTCGATTACGGTATGAACCTGCTTATGTCGGTGGTAGGGCAGGGCTGTGTTTTTTTGGTTCTTTTTTCATGGATATTCCAGGATTCTCCGACAGATAATTTGAGTGCATGGCGTTTTATATGGCGAGCTTCCGTCTCTATGTTGATGCTCGTAATGGTGGCTTTTCTACAGATTGTGCTAGCCGTCGCGTTGGCCAAGTATGGCAAGCAGCAGAACCTGTTCAAAATCGGTGGTGGGCTGGGGCTGGCGATAGTACTGATCCTGTCAATCTTTCCAGGCGCTGGAGACAAGCTATTGGAGCATATACTGGCAGGCTCAGTATCGGGTGCCCGTGCTTGTGCAAAAATAGAGTGGTATCCAGAGGCAGGGGCCAATTTCCCGAGACTGTTGATGCAGGAAGATGGTTCGGTGAGTCGCCCGGTCCGTATTCTGGCGGAGATTGGTGGAACACTGCAAGTGCGGTTGATACACGCTGAACATGACGCGGTGTATCTGGTGCCCGTGTCCAGTCTGGTCAGTGTCATGGGGTGTGAGGCCACTGGCCTCTCGGAGACTGCAAACAGGGAGAACCCATGATGTGGCATGTTCTGTGCGGTGACGTAGCCGCCCGGCAGCTGTCGCCGCTCATCAAGCGCGATGACAGCACGCAGATAAAGGTGTTGCGGGATGACCTGGCGGTTGGGCCGCTACAGGATGTGGACAGGCCGCCTTGCGCCGCACGGGTTGCTTTCTGGCAATCCGTCTGGCCGGAGGAGGCCAGGGCTGAACTGGATTTGAGTCTGCTTTCTTCTGATGCCCAGTGGCTTCAGGCGCTACCGCAACAACCATATTCCGTCACCGTCTGGCACGGCGATAGTGCTTCCGAACAATTGATGCTTGCCCGTGTCGCATTCTGGCTGGGTGAGTCTCCCGTGAGCTTCCACGAAGTGCATTGCGGCACCGGACAAAGCCATACCGGCGCACGTCGGGCCGTCAGCATGTGTTCCCCGGAACAACTGGCCGCGTTCGTGCCGAAGGAAGTCTCCACGGCCCGCCGCCGCCAGCTGGCCGATATCTGGGCGGAGCAGCGGGCATCGTCGTCGGTGTTGCGCTGCTGGCGTGCCGGGCAATGCCTGGCCAGTGGCTACGAGGTGCCCGACGCCGCGCTCATTGCGGCCTGTGATAATGCATGGCGTCCTCTGGCGCGTGTTATGGCAGCCGTGATGAAAGAGGCGGACGGCTATTTTCCGACCGATTATTTCGTCTATTGGCGTGCCCGTGTGCTGGCAACGCAAGGCGTGGTGATGATCGATGGCGATACCCGTGAGGGTTATTCCGGGTTGAAGGTGCGTCGCCCGGCATAGGAAGGTGCGCTGCCACCGGCCTGTCATACATCGGAAATCTGTTAAAAAGCCCGCATCCCCGTCACAAGGGGAAGGCACGGCAGGTGGCCTTTTGCTACATTCGCGTTCAAGGATTTTTCTTCTCGATCCAGTCCCTATTCAGTCACTACACGGAACCATGCTGATGAAAACTGAAACAAGGCTGTTGTCGGCCTCTGTGGTCCTCTCGTCCAGCCTGATGCTGGGTGCCTGCGCAAGCATGGGCGGTGTCGGCCAGAGTGCTGGCAAGCCGCTTGAAGTAGGCGGTTCTCAGCGCGGCGAGCTGACCTCGTCCAGCCCGCGCAACGCCAAGGATGGAAGCCATTATGAGCGTTTCAGCGTCGCCCTCGAGGCGGACCAGGTGGTGCGTTTTGCACTGTCCGGCGCCCTGACCGGGGTGCTCTCGCTGGAAAACGGGGAAGGTGATTTCCTCGGCAGCTCGTCAGACATGGCCGGTGGCGATATTTCGCTCAGCCAGCGCGCGGAAGAGGCCGGCACCTATGTGCTGTCGGTCAGCGGTCAGGACCACCGCAGCTTTGGCCCGTTCCGGGTGGATGCCCGCGAAATGACGGTGCGCAATAGCGGTGCCCTGGCGGTAGGGGACGAAATATTCGGCTGGCTGGAAGGGGCGCCGAACGTCTACACCCTGGAAGTGACGGAAACCGGTCTGTACCAGATCATCCAGCGCTCGTCTGAAATGGATTCGCTGCTGAAAGTTTCCGGCAACGGCGTCGACCTGCAGGATGACGACAGCGCCGGCAATCTGGATGCGCAAGTGGCCGCGTTCCTGGAACCGGGCAGCTACCGTGTGGAAGCAGGCTGGGCCATGTCCGCCGAGCGTGGTGCCTACACGCTGACCGTGACCTCGCAGCCGCTGCCGACGGACGTGGACCTGACCATGGGCGGCGAACTGCCGCACGACGACACCATCAATGGCTACCTGGCCGGTTCGCCGCTGGAATACCAACTGGTGCTGTCGGAAGCCGCGTCCGTGACGCTGACCATGGCGTCCAGCACGCTGGATTCCTATCTGGAGATCAATGGCGAGGCGGTATCGTTCTCTGATGACGACAGCGGTGGCGGCAACAGTGGTCTGGATGCACGCATCAGCACCTTCCTGGGAGCTGGCACCTATACCGTGCGGGCCTCGCAGGTGAGCGGCCAGAGCGGCCTGTTTACCCTGACTTCCCGGGTCGAATCACAAAACCTGCAGGAACGTCTGCAGGGGCTCACTGCCCTGCGGCCGGGGGCCAGTCATTCGGCCCGGCTGAGCAGCACGCAGGACGAGTACAAGCTGACCATCCCGCGCAGTGGCACCTATGCCATTGAAATGAGCTCCGGCGAGCTGGATGCGTTCCTGGAACTGTACGGTGATGGCGTGACCCTGTCGGACGACGACAGTGGCAGCCAGAACGTGGACGCGCGCATTACCGCTGAATTGCCGGCCGGGGATTACCTGCTGGTGGCGCGTACCTACAGCCGCAGTGGTGCCGGGGATTACACCCTGACGGTGACCCGCCAGTAATAAATCACTCCGTCCGTTCCTCCTGAAGCGATCGCATCAGGGGGAACTCCTCAAGGCTCCTCCTTCCTCACAGCAATCGCAGCGTGCCGGGATTCTCGAATTCCAGCAGCCATTTCTTGGTGGGCAGGCCGCCAGCGAAGCCGGTCAGGGTGCCGTTGCTGCCGATCACCCGGTGGCAGGGCACGATCACCGGAAGCGGATTGCGACCGTTCGCCAGGCCGACCGCGCGCACCCCTTTCGGATTGTCGATCTGTTCTGCGATATCGCGGTAGCTGCGCGTTTCGCCGAACGGAATACCGCGCAGCGCCTGCCATACCTGTTGCTGGAATACGGTGCCGGCTGGTACCAGCGTCAGCGCATCAAAGGCGCGGGGCTGGCCGGCAAAATACTGCTCCAGCGCGCGCTGTGTGGCACTGAGGTGGGCGCGGGCAGCACGGCTGCCATGCACTGCCGGCAGCACGATATCCGTCTGCACCGGAAACAGGATGGCGCGCAGTCCGTCATCAATGGCGGCCAGCCGCAGGGGACCAATGGGCGAATCCATTTCGGCGGTGGCCAGGGAAGCATCATCAAACATGGCAGGCTCCTGCTCTCAATCCGGGGGAAGGGTCCACAGCGCCAGGGCGGCATAGCCGCGCCACGGGCGCCAGGGTTCGGCAAGCTGTTCGAGGTCGCGTGCGCTGACCGGTGTGTCCTGCCCGGCAGCCTTGCGCAGGCCCAGGTCCGCCGCCGGAAAGGCATCGGGTTCGCCGAGGGCGCGCAGGGCAATATAGTGCGCGGTCCAGTCGCCGATCCCCGGCAGGGCAGTCAGCGTGGCCAGGTCGGTGCCGGGGCTGAACTCCACCGCGCCATCGGTGACCGCCTGTGCCAGCGTGTGCAGGGTACGGATGCGCTGGCCCGTAATGCCCAGACCATCCAGTGACCCCGCAGCAAGGGCGGCGGAGGTCGGGAAAAAGTGCGTCAGGCCATCGACAGGCGTGGCCAGGGGAACGCCCAGGCGGGCAATCAGGCGCCCGGTCAGTGTGGTGGCGCCGCGCACGGACACCTGCTGGCCCAGCACCGCACGCACGGCAAGCTCAAAGCCATCAAAGGCGCCGGGCACGCGCAGGCCGGGCACCCGTGCCAGCCGTGGACCGATCAGCGGGTCGTTACCGAGCACGGCGTGGATGGCGCCGGGGTCGGCATCCAGATCAAACAGCCGCCGCAGGCGTGCCGCCAGTTGGCGCACCGGGAGTACCTGGCCGTTGGTCTCCAGCGGTGTGATACGGGCTTCCAGTGCGCGGCCATCGCTGGCCAGGCTGACGTCGATCAGTCCCCGGATGTTGTCCAGGCTGAACAGGCGATGGTAGTGACCTGCATGCACCTGCTCCACGCCGGGCAGGGCGCGGGCGTGGAGGTAGCCCAGCAGGTGTTCGAAATCATACGGCGGCCTGAATCCGAGCCGGATGCGGATGCTGCCGCCTGGTAATGGGGAGCCGGTGCGGCGTAACGCGCCGGGCGGCACACCGTAGGCATTCAGGATCGCATCATTGAAGCGGCGCAGGCTGCGATAGCCGGCAGCAAACGCCACGTCGGCGAGCGGCATGTCGGTGTCGCTGATCAGTTGCTTGGCGGTGAGCAGACGCCGGTTGGCGGCCACCGCCTGCGGGCCGGCGCCGACGTGGGCCATGAACAGCCGGCGCAGTTGTCGCTCGCCCAGTCCCAACCGGGCGGCCAGGCTTTCCGCGCCGGCCGTTGTCCAGCGCGCCGGCTTCGATCAGGCGCAGTGCGCGGGACACGACCGCTGCCGTGCCGCTCCAGGCGGGCGTGCCCGGCGCCGATTCCGGCCGGCAGCGCAGGCACGACCGAAAACCTGCGGCTTCTGCGGCGGCGGCGCTGGGCACAAAGCGGCAATGGTGGCGGCGCGGCACCTGGGCGGGGCAGACCGGGCGACAGTAGATGCCGGTCGAGGTAACGCAGACAAAAAAGCGGCCGTCGAAACGGGCGTCCTTGGCCTGCATGGCCCGGTAGCAGATGTCCGCCTCGGGGAGCGGTAGAGTAGGGGCTTGTGGGTTCATGGGGCCAGTCTAGTGCAGCCCCGATGGGGTCGCTCGCCAAAATCGGACATTAACGCCAGGGTGTCGGAACCAGAGCGTCGAAAACGATCCACGGCAGACGACCAGTGCAGGACACCCACCGACCAGGAGCCCGTCATGTCGCTGACGCTCTATGCCCACCCGCTGTCATCCTACTGCCAGAAAGCATTGATCGCGCTGTATGAGAACGACATTCCCTTTGTCTGGAAGCTGCTCGCGCCGGGCGATAACGCAGTGATGGCCGAACTGGCTGCCCACTGGCCGCTACGGAAGTTTCCGGTGCTGGTGGACGGCGAGCGGCCGGTGCGCGAGGCCAGCATCATCATCGAGTATCTGGCGATACATTATCCCGGGGCTGTCAGTCTGATACCGGCGGACGCAGCACAGGCACTGGAAGTGCGTTTCATGGATCGCTTCTTCGACAACTATGTGTCGACGCCACAACAGCGGGTGGTGGTCGATACGCTGCGCGGTGACGGGCAGCGTGATCCTGCGGGCGTGGCCGACGCCAGGCAGGTGCTGGATACCGCGTATGGCCGGCTGGAGGGCGTGATGCGTTCGCGCACCTGGGCGGCGGGGGAGGCGTTTTCGATGGCGGATTGCGCGGCGGCGCCGGCACTGTTCTACGCCCACTGGACGCACCCGATACCGGCCCGTTGCGAGGCGGTCCATGCCTACCGGCAACGCCTTCTGGCGCGGCCGTCCTTTGCCCGGGCGGTGGAAGAGGCGCGGCCCTATCGCCATCTGTTTCCGTTGCCGATACCTGTCGAGGAGGCGTGAAGTATCCCCGGCGCATGGCGCCGGGGAACGGACCCTCAGGTGTCGCGACGGGACTTTTTCTCGCGCCGCTTTTCCTTCAGGGATTTCTGCGGTTTCTTTTTCTCTTTTTCCTTGCTCATCGATATTCACTCCGGGTACAGGAGACCAGTGCTGATCCGCCGCGCGTCAGCTTTTTTCCAGAACCACCTGCGGCGGACATCAGTGCTTCAAGGCGGTGTCTCCGGACAGGGGGGCGACACGGACAACACGCAGGCACGCTCGCGCCAGCCGAATGCCCGTGCTTCGATGAGGTCGCCGGCACGCGCGCCGAGCAGGGCCGCACCCAATGGCGAAAACAGCGATATCCGTCCCTGGCGGGGCTCGTCCTGGCCGGGCAGGACCAGCGTCAAATGACGTGTGTCGCCGCTGTGCAGGCTGAGCAGGTGAATGCACCGGCCAGGGCGTGCGCGTTGCGCTTCCCTGTCGTCGGTATCACCGAGCAGGGTATCCAGTGCTGCCACCAGCCGTGAGAGCTCGACAGGGCCTGGAGGCAGGCACCAGCCACTGGCCAGCGCCGCCCGCCGTAACGCCGGGCACAGTGATGCCGCGCGCGTTGCTGCGCGAGTCATGGCGTAACTCCTGAAAAACAAAGAGGGGAAAATCAGGTTGACAGGTCCGGCCGGGCAGGCAAAAGCCCGCCCGGCTCAGACCGGAAAGAGAAGGTGACCAGCGATGTGGGGGATGACACAGGACATGATATGCCGCTGCTCTGTTTGGACAGCCATGACCATAGCGGGTTGCAGAAATAAAGCAAGCCAGTGCCGGGCGTGATGCGATGACGGGATGTGCGCCCCGCAATTTCGTACACCCGTCGCCGGCTCAATACGCGCATGATCCGTTCGATGGGAACAGGTGGGAACCTATGGGATGCGGCGAAGCCAATGCTGGGGAAACGCATCCCGGCGAGATGTTATTGATGAAGTCATGAGCGGGTTCTGATGAGCGCAGGTCAGCGTACTTTAACCATGCAGGGCAACATACACCCCATAGCCGATCAGGGTCGTCATGCAGATCACGCCCAGCGTCAGCATGGTCAGGCCGCTGTTCTGCTGGCGTTTGTGGTAGCCGATGTTCAGCAGCAACAGGCCGGCGGTGGCCAGCGAAAGCAGCAGGGCGATGGAGGCGGGCATGACAGTCTCCTGACAGGTTCACGTCTTTGTCCATACTAGACTCTTCTTTCGCTGGTGACTGCTGTGGAATGTTTGTTGCGGGTTCGTGAAATTTTACGCCTGCCGGAACATCGCGCATTGCATCCGGGTCGCAGCAGTGGTCTTCTTGCGCAGCGTCAGTGAAGGAGCAGTACCGTGAAGTCCCTGAAAGGCAAGGTGATGGTCGTGGTGGATGGCACGTCCGACGTCGGCGTGCAAATGGTGCGGGCACTGGCAGCTGAAGGCGCTGCGGTGGTGGTGGGCTACGCCGAGTGCCGCGTCAGCGCCGAGACACTGGTGGATGAGATTATCCATGCCGGTGGCCAGGCGGTGGCCCTGCGCGCCGACGCACGGCAGCGCGATGACATGACCACACTGTTCAGCGTGGTGCGGGAAATTTTCGGGCGGCTGGATGTGCTGGTGCAGCGGGCGGGCCGCAGTGGTCAGCGGATGCTGGTGCGGATGTCACCGGATGCCCGGCGCCAGCATGTGAATGCGCTGCTGGGTGTGATCCGCGAGGCCTTGGTGAGAACGTCCGGCCTGCTGACCGTGGTGCCGACACCGGGCGCCGCCGCTGCGGCCTGGGTGCCTGATCATGCGACGCAGCCGTTACCGGCTGGCGTGCTGGCGCGCGCGGTATTGCCCGCACCGCAGGCCCTTCAGTAGATACCGGCATCCAGGCCCGCCGCCATGGCCAGGCCGAGTTCCTCGCACTGTTCGACGAAGCTGTCCTGCCAGTCGCCCCGACACAGCAGGATGTCCTGCACCAGACGCCAGCGCAGGCCGGTGAGAATGCTCTCCAGCGCGCGCCGTGTACCCGTCCCGTCATGGCCTGCGCGAATATACACCGCACAGGGCAGGCCCTGTTTTTCTTCCAGCACGGGATAGTAACTGCGGTCAAAGAAGTCCTTCAGTGCGCCGCTCATGTAGCCGAGGTTTTCCGTGGTGCCGAGGACGATGCCATCGGCGCGGCGCACGTCATCCGGCCCTGCTTCCAGTGGTGGCAGCCAGCGGGTTTCCACGTTGTCGATGTCTTCATGCCGTGCGCCACGCAACACCGCGTCCACCAGCTTGCGGGTGTTGGGCGAGGGGGCGTGGGCAACGATCAGTAGCTGGCGTGCGGGCATGGTGGCTCCGGTGGGCGCGCAAACGTGCTGTGCGGCCAGTGTAAAATGAATCCGCCGCCGTCTCGACCCCGGCCAGGCAAGTGGGCATGCTGAGTGCTGCTGTGTCGCGGGAAGGACGAGGCCATGGAGTTCACCCACTACGCCATGCTGGCGCTGCTGCTGGTTGTGCTGGTGCTGTTTGTCTGGGGGCGCTGGCGTTATGACGTGGTGGCGCTGATGGCAATGCTGGCGGTGGTGCTGGCCGGCTGGGTGCCGGCGCAGGAGGCGCTGGCCGGCTTTGGCCATGATGCGGTGATTACGGTGGCGGCGGTGCTGACCATTTCGCGCGCATTGAGCAACGCCGGCACGGTGGACCTGCTGACGGCGCGCATCATGCCGTTGACGCGTTCGCGCACGCTGCATATTGCCTCGCTGTCTCTGGCGGTGGCGCTGGCCTCGGCATTCATGAACAACGTCGGCGCGCTGGCGCTGATGCTGCCGGTGGCGCTGGCGTCGGCGGCGAAACGTGAGCGGCCGCCCGGCCTGTTGCTGATGCCGCTGGCCTTCGGCTCCATTCTCGGCGGGTTGGCCACGCTGATCGGCACACCGCCGAACATCATCATTGCGACCTATCGCGCCGACCGCACCGGTGATGCGTTTGCCATGTTCGATTTCCTGCCCGTGGGCGGGCTGGTGGCCGTGATCGGTGTGCTGTTCGTTTCGCTGATCGGCTGGCGCTTTCTGCCGCGGGGAATCGGCAGCGCAAAGAGCAGCCATGTGGAAATCGACGGTTATATCTGTGAAGTGCGGGTGATGCCGGACAGTCCATTGGTCGGTGAACAGATTGGTGGGGCAGGTACACAGCTCGGTGACGACGTCATGGTGGTGGGGCTGGTGCGCGGCCGCGATGAGTACCAGCATCCGCACGCCTGGCGCCGGCTGGAAGAGGGGGACCTGCTGATCATCCGCACGGACCCGGAGTCGCTGCGCCCCTTGATTGAAAAACACAGCCTGGAACTCGTGGCGAGCAAACTCAGCGGCCTGGAAAACATCAAGCCGGAAGCCCTGCGGCTGGTCGAAGTCACGGTGCCGCCGCGTTCGGTACTGGCAGGGCGCGACAGCGCCTATCTGCGCCGGCGTACCGGCCACACGGTGAGCCTGGTGGCGATGGCCCGCGCCGGGGCCTCGATGCGTTCGCGGTTGCGTGACCAGCAGTTTCGCGCCGGTGACGTGCTGATGTTGCAGGGCGAGCCGGACACACTGGACGACAGCATTGCCGATCTGGGGCTGTTGCCGCTGGCGGAGAGAGACATTCGCCTGAACCGGCCGATGCGTGCGCTGACCGGCCTGGCGGTGTTCATTGGCGCGCTGGTGCTGGGCGCCACCTGGGTGCCGATTTCCATTGCTCTGCTGATGGCGGTGGTGGCCTATGTGGTGATTGGCCTGTTGCCGGCGCGCGAAATGTATCGCGATATCGACTGGCCGGTGCTGGTGTTGCTCGGCGGCATGATGGCGGTGGGGCAGGCGCTGCAGGAAACCGGCACCACGGACATGATCGCCAATGCGATTGTGCAGGTGGCCGGTGACCTGTCGCCACTGTGGATTCTGACGCTGGTGATGGTGGCCACCATGGCGTTGTCGAACGTGGTGAATAATGCGGCCACCGCCCTGATCATGGCGCCGATTGCGTTTGTCGTGGCACGGCAACTGGAAGTCAGTGCCGATGCATTCCTGATGGCGGTGGCGGTGGGCGCGTCATCGGCGTTTCTCACCCCCATAGGCCATCAGTCTAACACGCTGGTGATGGGGCCGGGCGGTTACCGGTTCAACGATTACTGGCGGCTCGGCTTGCCGCTGAGCGTGTTGATCGTGCTGGTGTCGGTGCCCGCCATCGCCTGGTTCTGGCCGCTGTCATGAATGCCCCAGTGCATCGATGATCGGACAGTTGGGCCGACCGTCGCCCTGGCACGCCTGCGCCAGTTGCGAGAGGGTTGCCACCATCGCCTGAAGATCGCGGATGCGCTGGTTGAGGTCGTCGATATGTTGCTCGGCGATGCGCTTCACATCGCCGCTGGCGCGCTGCTGGTCGCGCCACAGATTCAGCAGCTCGCCAATATGCGCCATAGAAAACCCCAGGTCACGACCGCGCCGGATAAAATGCAGCATGTTCAGGTCATCGTCAGTGTAATGCCGGTAGCCGGACGCGGAGCGGCTGGCCGGTGTGATCAGCCCCGTGGATTCGTAATAACGAATCATCTTGGCGGAAATGCCGGAGGCTTTCGCTGCCTCGCCGATATTCATAATGCTCTCCTTACAAAACAGGCTTGAAGCGCCGCAGGCGCAGGGCATTGCTGAGTACGAACACGCTGGACAGGGCCATGGCGCCGGCGGCAAACATCGGTGACAACAGCAGATGAAACGCCGGGTACAGCACGCCGGCGGCAACCGGGATCAGCGCGCCGTTGTAGGCGAAAGCCCAGAACAGGTTCTGGCGGATATTGCGCAACGTGGCGTGCGACAGCGCCACGGCGCGTGGCACGCCCATCAGGTCGCCGGACATCAGCACCGCATCGGCGCTGTCGATGGCGACATCGGTGCCGGTGCCGATGGCAATGCCCACATCGGCTTCCGCCAGCGCTGGCGCGTCGTTGATGCCGTCGCCGACAAACGCGATGCGGCCGCCCTGCCGGCGCAGCGTCTTCAGCGCCTCGACCTTGCCGCCGGGCAGGACCTCCGCGAACACGCGATCAATACCGGCCTGCCGGGCAATGGCGTCGGCGGTGCGCTGGTTGTCGCCGGTAATCATCACCACTTCGATATGTTGCGCGTGCAGCGCCTGGATGGCCGCGCTTGCGCTGGGCTTGAGCGTGTCCGCCACGGCCAGCACGCCGGCCAGTTGATCGTCCACGGCGGCGAACAAGGGCGACTTGCCTGCTTCCGCCAGGGTGTTGGCGTCTGCCTGCATACTGCTGACTGAAATGTGCAGGATCTCCATTAAACGCGCGTTGCCGATGGCGATGCGCCGGCCTTCGACCACGGCAGTGACGCCGTACCCGGCACGGGCCTCGAACTGTTCGGCGGACGGCAACGACATCTGCTGTGCTTCAGCGGCACGTACCAGCGCCTGCGCGCTGGGATGTTCGGAAGCTTGTTCTGCGGCGGCGATCCATCGCAACAGTGAGTCTTTCTCGAAGCCGGGCGCCGGGTGCAGATCGGTCAGCGACGGTTTGCCTTCGGTGAGCGTGCCGGTCTTGTCGAATGCGATAAGGGTGGTGTCACGCAGCGCCTGCAATGCTTCGCCACGCCGCAACAGAATGCCGAGGCTGGCGGCGCGGCCGGTGGCGACCATGATCGAGGTCGGCGTGGCCAGCCCCATGGCGCACGGGCAGGCGATGATCAGCACCGCCACCGCGTTCACCAGTGCCATCGACAGGGCCGGTTCAGGGCCAAACACCAACCACACGATAAAGGTGAGCAGTGCCAGGCCGATGACGGCCGGCACGAACCACATGGTGACCTTGTCCACCAGCGCCTGGATCGGCAGGCGTGCGCCCTGCGCGGTTTCCACCATGCTGATGATCTGGGCGAGCACGGTGTCGCTGCCAACGCGCGTGGCGCGGTAGGTGAGGGTACCGTGTGTGTTGAGTGTGCCGCCGATCACTTCGTCGCCGACACTGCGCGCCACCGGTTCTGCTTCGCCGCTGAGCATGGATTCGTCGATATGCGAACGGCCTTCGATCACTTCGCCATCCACCGCGATTTTTTCGCCGGGACGCACCAGCAGTTCATCGCCCGCCTGGATGGCTTCCAGCGGCACATCCTGAAAGGTGCCGTCGCGCCGCACCCGTGCCGTGCGCGGGCGCAGGCCGACCAGATGGCGGATCGCATCGCTGGTGCGTCCCCGCGCCCGTGCTTCCAGATAACGACCGAGCAGGATCAGCGTCACGATCACCGCTGCGGCTTCGAAGTACACATTGTCAGTGCCACGCGGCAGCCAGTGCGGCACAAACGTGGCCACCACCGAATAACCCCAGGCGGCGGTGGTGCCGACCACCACCAGCGAGTTCATGTCCGGGGCAAGCCGCAGCAGCGCCGGGACGCCCTGCGCGAAGAAACGGCGGCCGGGGCCGACCAGCACCAGGGTGGTGAGCACGAACTGGATCAGGTTGCTGGTGTCGTGGCCGAGTTGCATCATCAGCCAGATATGAAACGGCGGGAACAGGTGGCCGCCCATCTCCATGACGAACACCGGCAGGGTCAGCACCAGCGCCAGCCAGAAATCACGGTTGAGACTGCGTTGCGCCTGCTCGCGCCGAGCGTCCCGGTCCGTGGTGCCGGTCTGCGCCGGGGCGGCTGTCCTGTAGCCGACGGCGGCGAGCGCCTTGCGCAAGGTCTCCGGGTCTGTGCCGCTGACCAGTGACACGCTGGCCTGTTCGGTGGCCAGGTTGACGCTTGCCTCAAGCACACCGGGCACGGCCTCCAGTGCCTGCTGTACGCGGCCCACGCAGGACGCGCAATGCATCCCCTCGATATTCAGCGTCAGCTGTTCGGCCGGCACGGTGTAGCCGGCGTCTGTGATGGCCTGGATCAACTGCGCCGGGAGCACGGTGTCCTGCGCATTGACCTCGGCGGTTTCAGTAGCCAGGTTCACGCGTGCTTCCCGCACACCGGGGACTTTTTTCAGGGCGGCCTCGATCTGGCCGACACAGGAGGCGCAGTGCATCCCTTCCACATGCAGCCGGGTGTGCTGAAGCGGGGAGCTGAGGGTGTCATCGGGCATGGAAATTCTCCGGTTAGGGGTATGGCATGTCGCCATCCTTGACCTTCCCATGATGGTAAGGTCAATACTTCGTCCAATTGGTTCCCCTGTCCACCGGAGCACCGGATGCTGTTGCGTTTACTGTTGAGCCTGCTGCTGATCTGTACCGCGCCTGTCGCGGCGCTGGCGCATGCCGGTTGCGCGACGGTGGTGGATGAGCCGGTTGCCCAGGCGCACCATCATCACCATCACGCCATGCCTGAACAGGTGGAGACGGCAGGCTGTTGCGATGTGCTGTGCGTGAACCTCTGTCTTGCCGCGACGATGCTTCCTCCGGCGCCTGCTTGCCTGGAGGCGTCGTTGCCCGCCATGCCCGCTGCGTCCCTGGCGGCCGGTCAGATGCCCGCGCCCCTGCCCGAGCTGTTACTGCGGCCGCCCCGAACCTTGTTGAGCTGAACCTGCTGGTGCGCTGCCTGTGTGGTGGCGTGAGTGCTGTGTTGTCTGGACAAGGAGCATCCCGTGTTGATGTCCCGTTTTCCCGTCGGCGCCTTGCGGTGGCCGACACTGCTGATACTGCCGATATTGATGGTGGCCTGTGCCGGTCGCCCGCCCGACGATGGCGCGGCCCGCATAGATGAGTACCTGGCGGCCCGTGACGTGCCGTCTCCCCAGGGCGAAAGCCTGCCCGTGGCGGGCGAGTTGAGCCGTGAGCAGGCGGTGCGGCTCGCGCTGACGCGCCACCCTTCCGTTGTTGCGGAATATCAGCAACTGGATATCGCCGCCGCCGATGTCATGGCCGCCGGGCAACTTGATAACCCGCGTCTGTCGCTGTCGCTGATGTATCCGCATGGTGGTGGCAGCCATGACACCGGGGTCGGTATCGCCCAGGGCTTCGCCGGCCTGTTATTGCGGCCCGCGCGGATGCGTATGGCCGACGACCAGTACCAGCAGGCCGCGCTGCGTATCAGCAGTGCCGTGCAGCAACTGGCAGTGGAGACCGAAGCGGCCTGGTTTGCGCTGCTTACGGCAGAGCAGACGCTGGCGGTACAGAGGCAGGTCACGCGCGCGGCGCAGTTGCGTGCCGAACTGGCGCAGCGGTTTGCCAGCGCGGGCAATTTACCTGCGATTGAACTCGCCACCTTGCAGCGCGATGCGGCCGAGGCGCAATTGACCTTGTTGCGCCAGCGCCAGCGGCGTGACAACGCCCGCGCGACACTGGGTGAACTGATGGACGCGCCGCCGGAAGCAGAATGGTCGGTGCCAGCCGCCTTGCCGCTGCCGTCGCATCACGAGCCCTCGGTGGCGGACCTGACGGACATGGCCCTGTCGCGGCGTCTGGATTTGCAGGTGCTGCAACTGGACAGTGCGCTGTTCGCCGACAACCTGACGCTGGCACGCCGCTACCGCTGGCTGGGTGAGCTGGAACTGGGGGTGGAGCATGAGCGCGAAGGCGATGGTACTCGCAAGACCGGCCCAAGCCTGTCCTTCAGCCTGCCCCTGTTTCATCGCAACCAGGCGGGGGTGCAGCGGGCCGAAGCGCAGCAGCGCACGGCGCTGGCGCGCGAGCAGCAACTGACGCAACAACTGCGCCACCGGGTGCGCGCGCTGCACGCATCACTGATGCTGACCAGGGAAGCCTTCACCGTACACCGCGGCACCTTGCTACCGGCGCTGGCAGCGGTGGTCGAGCATCGCCAGGAGCGGGTCAATTTCATGCTGGATGGCGTGTTCGATCTGCTCGCAGACAAGCAGGCTGAACTGACGGCGCGGCGCGAACAAGTAGCAACGCTGGGCGAATACTGGCAGGTGCGGACCGCCCTGTCGCAGACGGTAGGCAGCGGGCTGCCGCTGATGAGCATGGGCACGCTGGAATTTGACACCGCTGCACCGATGGACCACGAACACGGAGCACATCACTGATGAAACGTCGCGATTTTCTGATGACCGCGGGTGCGGCGCTGTCGGCCAGTGCCATGAGCCGTGCGGTGGCTGCTGATTCGCACCATGCTGAACACACGGCACCTCGTCGGCAGGGTTACACGCCGGTGCGTACGCTGAATGGGTGGACATTACCCTGGCAGATGAACGGGGGCGTAAAGGAATTCCACCTCGTCGCCGAAGAAATCGAACATGAATTCGCGCCGGGCTCGCGGGCGAAATGCTGGGGCTACAACGGCACCACGCCAGGCCCGACACTGGAAGCGGTGGAAGGCGACCGGGTGCGTATCCTGGTCACCAATCGCCTGCCGGAGCCGACCACCATTCACTGGCACGGACTGCTGCTGCCAGCCGGTATGGATGGGGTTGCCGGCGTCACGCAGCCACTGATCATGCCGGGCGAAACCTTCGCCTACGAGTTCACCCTGCGCCAGCATGGCACGCATATGTACCATCCGCATGCGGATGAAATGGTACAGATGGCGATGGGTATGATGGGGCTGTTCATCATCCACCCGAAAGACGGTGAACCTGAACCGGTCGATCGCGACTACGCGTTGCTGCTGCACAACTGGGCGCTACATCCCGGCACGTCACGGCCTGATCCCTCCGTGATGACGGATTTTGATCTGTGGACCATGAACTCGAAGGTGTTCCCAGCTATCGAGCCGCTGGTGGCGCGCACTGGCGAGCGGGTGCGGGTACGCATCGGTAACCTGTCGATGTGGAATCACCCGATACATATGCACGGCGTGCAGTTCCAGGTGACCGGCAGTGACGGCGGCCGCTGGCCGGCTGCGCAGTGGCGCAACGAGGTGACGGAAATCGTCGGTGTCGGGCAGATGCGCGATATTGAGTTTATCGCTGTGCCGGGTGACTGGGCGTTCCACTGCCACATGGCGCATCACACCATGAATGCCATGGGGCACGAGATTCCCAACACGCTTGGCGTGGACCAGTCCGGTATCGAGGCAGAAATCCGCACGCTGTTGCCGGGCTATATGGCGATGGGGCAACACGGCATGAAGGAACACCAGCAGCATACCGACAGCGGTCACATGCGCGGGCCGGACAATACGCTGGCGATGATGATGGGCAAAGGGCCGTTCGGCAACATCGGCATGGGCGGCATGTTCACGCTGGTGAAAGTGCGTGACGACCTGGCGCCGGGCGACTATCGCGATCCGGGCTGGTATGCGCATCCATCGGGCACGGTGGCCCGCCGTGTCAGTGCCGATGCCAACTATGGCGCGCCTGTGCGTCGCGGCACGCCGCTCAGTGACAACGCGGCATCATTGCCTGTGCCGGATCGGCATGCGCATCATTGAACTGACAATGAGGAGAAGGTCCATGTGGAAAGCAAAAGGGTTTGTCGCGCTGCTGTGCAGCCTGTTTTTGATCGCGCCAGTGGTGCAGGCAGAGGCGCTACCGGAAGTAGAAGTGTGGCGCAGCCCGAGTTGCGGTTGCTGCGGCGCCTGGATTGCGCATATGCGCGAAGAAGGCTTCACGGTAACGGATAACGTCACGCCGGAAATGCATGACGTCAAAGTAGGCTTGGGTGTGCCGGCGGCGTATGCCTCCTGCCATACCGCCACGGTCGGCGGTTATCTGCTTGAAGGCCATGTACCGGCGGACGATGTGAAGCGATTGCTGGCAGAAAAACCGGAGGCCGGGCGTGGCCTGCTGGTGCCGGGAATGCCGGTGGGGTCACCGGGGATGGAAATGCCGGGACGCAGCGATCCGTATGATGTGTTGCTGCTGAAAGAGGATGGACGGGTGTCTGTGTTTGAGCATCATCCGTCGCAGCATTGAAAAAGAGCGGCCCGAGGGCCGCTCTTTCGGTTGGTTTACTGTGCGGGCTGGACGTCAAATTCGATAGTCCAGGTCTGCTGGCTGCCCGGGTTATTTCCGTCCGCGTAGGTGATGTCGGTCAGATGGAAACGCGCGTAGCTGTCGCCGGTGCCGGATCGGATAAATGCGCCGTTGTCCGGGTTTGCGCTGAGCATATGCACGGTGCCGTTATAGGTGTACCAGCCGTAGTCCAGCATCGGATAGGTTCCCTCGGCGTCTGCATTCAGACGTGAGCGCACATCGTCGATGATCCAGTCGCCGGCGTCTGCCGGCGTGGCCATGTCGGCCGCCGTCAGGTCGGCCAGTGTGTCGGCGGGGGCGGCGGAGGTGAAGGTGCTTTCCACCACATTGCCCTCGGCGTCATAAAAGCCGGCCGGCGTTTTGCCGACAAAACCGGCGACGCTGCCGTCGCCTGACTGGCCGCCGTTGAGCATGATGTTGTAACGGTTGAAGGCGATGTGCCAGTTGTTGGCATCGGGAACGTCCACCACGGTGGCGTTTTCCAGATCGTAATACACCCAGGCTGTGGTGGCATTGACGGTGTCTGTCTGCACGGAGGCGCCGTCGGTGCGTTCGATCCAGCGGAACGACGGATAGCCGGACGTGGTGCCGGTGGCGCCGCCGTAGTAACCCGTGATCTGCAGCGCAAACACCTTGGTGTCAGTGGTGCTTTCGGTACTGTCGTCACTGCTGTCGGTCGTGATCAGGAAGACGCGGTAATTGGGGTACAGGGAGTGGCCGCCGCCGATGCCGTATTCGAATGCGGCGGACTGGATCGCATTGCTGCCGACGAAGGCGCCATTGTTGGCATCGGCAGAATAGACCGATTCCGGGATGGTGTTGCCGTCGCCATCGGTCAGGCCGGTGACCCAGGTTTGCAGGTCGGCCCAGGTGTAGTCGAACGGGCCGTTGAGGGCGCCGCCCTGGCCGGCGGCGTTGGTGGTGCCGGAGTTGGTCCAGAAGGTGGCGGTGAGGCCGCTGCTGCGCACCATCAGATCCCAATCGGTGCTGCTGCAATCGGCGGTCTGGAGAGCGTTGTCGAAATCGTAGCAGGCATCCTGGCCCGCGCCCGGCAGGTCGAACGTCCAGGTGGCGCTGGCGGTGAATTGCGAGGTGTCGGTATCGCCGCCACCGCCGCCGTTGTTACTGCTGCCGCCACCACCACCGCAGGCAGTCAATACCAGTGCCAACAAGGTGCCGCTACTGATCAGGGCTGCGTTATGCAGCATGGGTTGTTTCCCCTTCATGAGTGAACTCCATCTTTTCGTGCAGATAAAAAAGGCGTGCGTGAATGCCCTATTGAGCACCCCACTGATAGCGCACGCCGAGGTAACCGAAGCGGCCAGCCAGCGGGCCGAAATCGTCGGCGTCGCTGAAATCGCGCTGGGTATCGAACAGGTTGTTGATGCCGGCGAACACGCGCAGCGAAGGCGTGACGTCCTGGTTTACTGTCAGGTCCACGGTGGTCCATTCGGGGGACCAGGCGTTGCGGTCGGTGCTGATCAGTTCGCGGCTCTGGTAGCGGCCGCGCAGGGAGATGGCAGTGGTCTCCGAGGGCAAGGTCAGGTCCAGCGACAGCACGGCCATGTGTTCGGGACGGCGTGTCAGCGTCTCGCCGGTATCCAGGTTCTCGGTGTCGGTCCAGGTGTAGGCGAGCCGGGTAGAAAAACGGCGCGACAGCTGCAGGGCGATGCTGCTTTCGATGCCCAGGGTTTCGGCACGGGAAATGTTGTCGTAGGTGTAGACCATGATGCCGCGAACATTGGTGCCGTTGTCTTCATCGGTCTGGATCAGGTCCTTGACGCGGTTGTAGAAACCGTTGATATCGACCGTCATGCGATTGCGGAACTGCAGCGTGGTGCCCAGTTGCCAGCTGGTGGAGGATTCCGGTGCCAGGTTCGGATTGCCGATCACCATGTAGCCGATGCTGCTGTGATCAAAACGGAAATGCCGTTCTTTCAGGTTCGGCACCCGATAGCCCTGGCCGACGCTGGCCCGCAACGTGCCGCGCCAATCGTAGCCATTGAGATAATCCAGCCGCAGCGCCGCTTTCGGCGCGGTGTGGCCACCGAAATCGGAATCGTCCTGATAGCGCACGCCGAGCACCAGTTCGAGCATATCGCTGAACAGGATGTCGTTCTGCACGAACAGCTCCTGGCTGTCGCGGGTCACTTCACCACCGTCCAGCTCCGAGGCGCCGTTCACGTATTGCTGCAATGCCTCGCGATGGAGATCGGTACCCACCTGCCAGAGCTGGTTGCGCCACATGGGCAGGTCAAGCTGTGCGCTCAGGTGATCCGTTTCCAGTTCAGCGGTGCGGTCGGTGGTCAGCACATTGTTCGAGCGTGACGTCGAGTGACTGTCGTACTGTTCGTTGAGCGCTTTCACCTGCCAGCCCAGGCCGTTGGCATGGTGCCAGTCGGCGCCGGCGGTCAGGCGGTCGCGATCGATGATTTCGGTTTTGCGCTGGGGGACGAGATTGGGCGGTGCGATGACGGTGTAGCGTTGTTCGGCTTCTTCACGATAGCGGCTGCCATCGAACCAGATGCCCTTTCCGGCCTGCGGCTGCCAGGCGAGATAGCCGTTGAACTGGTCGCGCAGTACGGCATCGCCCTGCTGGCTCCAGGCGTCCGGGTCAGTGGTGAAGCCGTCGCTGTCCTGACGGTCCGCGCCGAGGCGATAGCGCCAGGCGCCCTGGGCGCCGTGAAGATTGAGCTGGCCATGTTTGCTGGCGATATCCAGCGTATCGCCGGACAGGTTCTGGCGCCCGTAACTGCCGGCATCCAGCGTCACGCGCCCGCCGAAGCCTTCGGCGGGGCGGCGCGTGATGACGTTGATCACCCCCCCCATGGCCGAGCTGCCGTACTGGGCCGAGGCGGCGCCCTTGATGACTTCGATATGCTCGACGTCGGCCAGGGAGTACTGGCTGAGATCCACGGTGGAACTGGTGCTGGCCGAGATCGGCAGGCCGTCGATCAACACCAGTACCTGGTCACTGGTGAGGCCCTGGAGGGAGACCTCATAACCGGATTTGCCATGGATTTCCCGCAGTTGCAGGCCGGGGATGTTCTGCAGTGCTTCCTTCAGGTTACGCGCGTGCGTGCGGTTGATTTCGTCACGGCTGACCAACTCGGTGCGAATCGGGGTGTCATCCAGGGTTTTCGCGGTGCGGGTAGCGGTCACCACGATCGGCGCCAACTGCCCGCTGTCGGCCGCGCCTGCCGGCAGGGACAGGGCAAGCAGGGCCGGGAGCAGGGGCAGTGGGGTGTAACGGGACATGGGTTTGGGTCCGGGCGTTGTGTATATTTTTGCGAATGATAATGATTCCTATACATAAAAAGCAATGATTGCCATTTGCTGGATCCGGAATGCGGCATTTCCCGGCGGGCCCCGCTATCATGGCGCCCTCCCGTGCCCGCCCTTTCCGGAGCCTTCCGTCATGAATGAAAACCAGCGTCTGCAACAGATCATCCGCCTGCGCCGCAAGGCGATGTGGATCATGGTGGTGATCAGCCTGGTGCTGGCCCTGGTGCTCGGTGCCGTGCAGTACGGCCACCTGGCGTTATCGGAGGGGGCGGTGCGCTATCTGTTCACGGTGATGATGTCCACCGGCTTTGCCGCCGTGGTGTTCATGGTGATGCTGGCCTACGCGCTGCGCGGCTGGGTGTGGGCGCTGATCCTGCTGGTGTTTTCCATGGTGGTGCCAGTGGTGGGGCTGATCGGTATCGTGATGATGAACTTCCAGGCGACGATGCGGCTGCGCGAGTTGCAGTTGGACGCCGAGCGCAAGGCCGCTGCGCTGGCGGCGGCCGATGAGGATGATGCTTGAGCGCCGTTACAGATAGCCCAGCGGCACGGCGGTGGAATCCACCACCTTGCGCATCACAAAGCTGGAATGCACCCCGCTGACCCCTTCGATCCGGGTGATCTTGTTGAGCAGGAACTGCTGGTAGTGGTCCATGTCCGGCACGATCACCTTGAGCAGATAATCGGCTGACTGGCCGGTGATCAGGTAGCACCACTGCACCTCCTCATAGCCCGCCACGGTGGTTTCGAAGTGCTCGAAGCGCTCCGGCGTGTGGCGGTCCATGCTGATCTGCACCAGCACGGTCAGGTCCAGCCCCAGTGCCTTCGGGTTGAGCAGCACGGCGCGGCCACGGATCACGCCGGCTTCCTCCAGTTTCTGTACCCGGCGTGAACAGGGGGACGGGGACAGCCCCACCTCCTCGGCAAGCTGCTGGTTGCTGAGGCTGCCGTCGCGCTGCAAAGCAGCCAGAATGCGTTGATCGAAGCGATCCAGTTTCAGGCTTTCCTGTCTCATGGCAATAAATCACCTTATAATTGCGTTAGTGAGCAATTTATCAGCGTGAAGGCCGGAAATCACCCGATTTAAGCAAACACATTGCGCTGCCTCGCGCCTAGACTGGTTTCTGTCGGCGGCACCCCAGGGGCCACAAGCCCGGACCGGGCCGTCAGACAGCCTCCCCACCCGGGAGCGGCCACGGCGCCACCAGCGCACGGCGGGAACATCCGGTGCAACGCACCTCGACGGACGGGCCACACGGCCCGTTTCCTGATTCTGAAAACGCACTTTCGTGGAGAAGAAGATCATGGCGTTTGACCATCGCAAGTACCGTCCCTTCACCCCGGTAGCCCGCCCGCAGCGGCGCTGGCCGGATCAGGTTATCGAACGCGCGCCGGTCTGGTGTGCGGTCGACCTGCGTGACGGTAACCAGGCGCTAGTCAAGCCGATGACCGTGGCGCAGAAGACGCGCCTGTTCCAGTTGCTGGTCAAAGTAGGTTTCAAGGAAATCGAAGTGGGTTTCCCGGCCGCCTCCCAGCCTGATTTCGATTTCGTGCGCAAGCTGATCGAAGAGGACATGGTGCCCGAGGATGTGACCATCCAGGTGCTGACCCAGTCCCGTGACGAGTTGATTGCACGCACCTTCGAGTCCCTGAAAGGCGCCCGCCGGGCCGTCGTGCACCTGTACAACTCCACCTCCCGCGTGCAGCGCGAAAAAGTATTCCGGCTGGACGTGGCGGGTATCCGCGACATCGCCGTGAACGGGGCGCAGCAAGTGAAGCATCATGCCGCCCAGGCGCCGGAAACCGAGTGGGTATTCCAGTATTCGCCGGAGAGCTTCACTGGGACCGAACTTGATGTGGCGGCCGACGTGGTGAACGCGGTGATCAATGTATGGCAGCCGCAAAACGGCCAGCCGGTGATCATCAATTTGCCGGCCACGGTGGAAGTGAGCACGCCGAACGTCTACGCCGACATGATCGAGTGGATGAACGACAACCTCCATCACCGCGAGCACATCCAGATTTCCCTGCACACCCACAACGACCGTGGTTGTGGCGTGGCCGCTGCGGAGCTGGGTGTAATGGCCGGCGCGGACCGCGTGGAAGGCACCTTGATGGGCAACGGTGAGCGCACCGGCAACATGGACATCGTCACCATGGCGATGAACCTGTACAGCCAGGGCATTGATCCGCAACTGGATTTCTCCAACATCCGCGAGATCGCAGAGACGGTGGAATCGGTCACGGAAATCAGCACGCACCCGCGCCACCCGTATGCCGGCGAGCTGGTGTTTACAGCGTTCTCGGGCAGCCACCAGGATGCGATCCGCAAGTGCCTCAGCACTTATAAAGACGGTGATGTATGGGAAATTGCCTACCTGCCGATCGACCCGCGTGATCTTGGCCGCCGTTACGAGGAAGTGGTGCGGATCAACTCGCAATCCGGCAAGGGCGGTGTATTGCACGTGCTTGAGCGTGACTTCGGCATCACGCTGCCGCGCTGGTTGCAGATCGAGTTTTCACGCGTGGTGCAGGCGCAGGCCGAGCAGCAGGAAGGCGAGGTGGACGGTGCGCAGATTCATGCGCTGTTCAACGAACAGTACCTGAACACACCGGCGGGCTGGCAATTGCGCGCCTACGAACTCAATCGTGAAAGCGATGTGGTGCATGCCCGCATCAGCATTGGTGACGAAAAAGGAGCCGCGACCGTGCTGGCCGGTGAAGGACGTGGCGGTGTCGAAGCGCTGGTGGCCGCAATCAAGCGCCGTTCCGGGCAGGATATCGCCGTGGAAGGCTTCGACGAGTTTGCCCTGAACGAAGGCACTGATGCGCGCGCCATGGCCTGTGTGCGGGTACGTGTTGGTGAGTCGTTCAGCAGCGCGGCGGCGCTGGCGGATGACACCACCTCGGCGGCGTTGCAGGCGGTGCTGTCGGCCGTGGGGCGTGTCGAGGCTGTGGAAAAGGCGCTGTCCAAAGCGGGTTGATCTTTGCGCGCTATGAAAAAGGGAGCCACGCAAGGCTCCCTTTTTTGTGGGCGTGATACAGGCTTTAGTACGTCAGATCAGCGTAAATCTCCCCGGGACCGCTGGAGCAGGGAAGTGCGCCATTGATTGAAATAGTTCCCGCCGAAGGGTCCACTTCGTAGTTTGCATAACCTCCACAACTGCTGGATGCCGCGCTGAACGTCGTGAATATATTGAACGGTTCTGGCCAGGCGCTGGTGGAGACAGAGCCATACCATGGAAAGCTGGATGTTGAAACAAAACTGCAGGTTGGCGCACCAAAGAAGAGTGCTGAGTAGATGTGCAGTGAATAAGCTGGGGGTGGGACACTGAAATCAAATTCAATGGTCAGCGTGCAGTTTATTGGAGGGAGTGGCGGCACGACAACGATGGCGGGGCCGGTCGCTGTGTCCGCGTAGGTGTGTGCTGATAGTGCCAGGGTGAATATCCCTGGGAGTATGTATTTTTTCTTCAGGCCGCTATTCATTTCAACAAGCTCCATTTGTTATCGAAGCTCCATCCTTGGCCTGCTCGGAATCTTGATCAAGACGCCGATCTGAAAAGCAGCTTTTAGCTTGCCTGCACGCCGGAGGCGGCGTGGCAATATATATTGCCACTATCACACATTATAGGTCTTTGATTTTTTCGCCTGCTCGGCCTTGCTCTTGCGCCCTTCCACGATCCAGTCGGTCACAGCGAACAGCACACCGGACATCACGAAAGTGAAGTGAATGGCCACTTTCCACGCCAGTTGTTCATTGGTGTATTGCGTGCTGGTCAGAAAGGCCTTCAACAATTCCACCGCCGAAATCGCCACAATGGCGCCAATCAGTTTGATCTTCAGGTCGGAGAAACCGACTTTGCCCATCCAGGCCGGGCGGTCTTCGTGGTCGCCGACGCCGATCTTGGAGACGAAGTTCTCGTAACCGCTGAAGATGATGATCAGCAGCAGGCTGGCGATCAGGGCCGTGTCCACCAGGGTCAGGATGGAAATCACGGCGTCATGCCCGGTCGGCGCGAAGACGTCCGTGACCAGTGAGAACAGTTCCTTGGCGAATTTGGCCAGCAACACCAGGATGGCGAAGATCAGGCCGACGAAGAACGGGGCCAGCAGCCAGCGGCTGGCGAAGATCATGGCTTCCAGGCGGTGTTCCAGGTTTTTCATCTCGGGCTCCGGGGAATGGCGGCGGGGCATAATCTACCGCTTTTATGCCCCGCTGCAACCCGGATCACGGCCGGTCCGGGTCCGCCATGAACGCCCGTTCCGCCGCCGGCAGGCTGGCCTTGCGTGCCTCGTCCTCGGCGCGCTTGCGCATCATCCGGCTGCCGAGGATCAGCACCATCGGTGCGGCGATAAAGATGGATGAACTGGTGCCCACCACAATGCCGAACAGCAAGGGTAGCGCGAAGCTGGCGACCGCATCGCCGCCGGCAAGGCCCATCGGCAGGATCGCCAGGAAGGTGGTGATGGAGGTGAACAGTGTCCGCGTCAGGGTCGACGTCAGGCTGCGGTTGATCAGCTCGCGCATCGGCATGTCCGGATGCAGACGCTGGTTTTCGCGCATGCGGTCGAACACCACCACCTTGTCGTTCACCGAGTAGCCGATCAGTGTCAGCAGCGCGGCGATGGCGGTGAGGTTGAACTCGATGCCGGTGAGGGCGAAGAAGCCCAGCGTCTTGGTCAGGTCCAGGGCCAGCGTGGCCATGGCACCGATGGCGAACCAGGGCTCAAAGCGGAAGCGCAGGTAGAAGAACATGCCGGCGCCGGCCAGCAGCACGGCAAGAATACTGCCTTCGATAAACTGGCTGCTGACACTCGGGCCGACCACGTCCACGCGCGGGAAGGTTGCATCCGGCGCCAGCGCGCGCACGGCATCGCGCACTTCATCCACCTGGGCACTGGTGGTGGCGGCATCCGGTGCGGCTGGCAGGCGCACTAAAAAGTGACCGTCATGCCCGAACTGCTGGATCGAGACGTCGTGCAGCCCCTCGCCCTGTTGCAGGGTGCTGCGCAGGGATTCGATCGGGGTGCTGCTGCCGGTCTGCACTTCCACGGCGGTGCCGCCGCGGAAATCAATGCCTTCGGTGAGGCCGGGTTTGAACAGCAGGCCGATGGATGCCAGCGACAGCACCGCAGACAGCACCAGCCCCATGGCGCGCACGTTCATGAAACGGATCGGCTCGCCGCCGGTGAAACGGTCGATAAAGCCCAGGCCGGGAATCACCAGCGGTTGCCGCCGCAGGTGGCGTACCCGCCATTCCATCACCAGCCGGGTAAAGGCCACGGCGGTGAACAGCGACACCAGCAGGCCCACGGCCATGGTCACGGCAAAGCCGCGCACCGGGCCGGAGCCGAAGCTGAACAGCAGGCCCACGGCAATCAGCGTGGTGATGTTGGAATCCAGGATGGTGCTGTAGGCGCGATCAAAGCCGGCCTGCAGGGCGGCGGCTGCGCTCTTGCCGCGTCGGGTTTCCTCGCGGATGCGTTCGTTGATCAGAATGTTGGCATCCACCGCCATGCCGACGGTGAGGATCAGGCCGGCGATGCCGGGCAGCGTCAAGGTGGCACCGAGCGCCCCGAGGATACCGATCACCAGCCCGATATTGATCACCAGCGCGGTATTGGCGATCAGGCCCCAGCGGCGATACACCCCGAACATGAACGCCAGCACCAGGGCGGCACCGATCAGCCCGGTGGTGAGGCCCATGCGGATCGAATCGCCGCCCAGCTCCGGGCCGACGGTGCGCTCTTCCACCACATGCAGCGGCGCGGGCAGGGCGCCGGCGCGCAGCAGCAGCGCCAGGTCGGTGGCTTCGGTGCTGGTGAAGCCGCCGCTGATCTGCCCGGCACCGCCGGTAATGGGTGTGCGGATCACCGGCGCGGTGATCACCTTGCCGTCGAGCACCACCGCGAACGGCCGACCCACATTGTCGCGGGTAATAAGGCCGAAGCGTTCTGCGCCCTGCTTGTTCAGTTTGAAATTCACCACCGGCTCGCCGGTGCGCTGGTCAAACGCCATGCGCGCGTCAGTCAGGTGGCCGCCTTCCAGCAGCGGTGTGCGGGTCAGCGTGTAAGTTTCGCCGGCGGCGCCCGGGACGTTGAGGGTGGCGGTGCCGTCATGGCCATCGGTGACCAGATGGAAAGTCAGCCGTGCGGTACGGCCGAGCAACTGCTTGATGCGGCCGGGATCTTCCACGCCGGGCAGTTGCACCAGCACGCCGGTATTGCCCTGGCGGGTGATCAGCGGTTCCACCACGCCGGTTTCGTCCATGCGCCGGCGCACCACTTCCAGGCTGCGCTCCACGGCGTCATCGGTCAGCACGTTGCGCAGGTTGGCGTTAGGCGTCAGCAGCAGTGCGTTGCGCTCGGTGCTGACACTGAAATGGCTGGCACGGCCCTCGCTGTCGTCGCGAATCGCCTGATGGGCGAGGGTTTTCGCTTTCTCCAGTTGCGCCGGGTCGCGAATGATCAGCCGCACGCCAGTATCCACTGGTGACGGCTGGCTGGCACGGATGCCTTCCTCGTGCAGCAGGCGGCCCAGCGTTTCGCCCAGTTGCAGTGTGCGCTCATTGACCAGATCGTCGGTGTCGACTTCCAGCAGCAGGTGCGAGCCACCGCGCAGGTCCAGGCCAAGGGTGAGGTGGCTGGCGGCATACCAGTCGGGCAATTTCTCCAGTGTGCGCTGGGGCAGCACATTTGGCAGTGCGGCCAGCAGGCCGAGCAGGATCACGATGGCATACACCACCGCGCGGGTACGGAAATTCGTTTGCATTGCGTCTGTCTCTGTCGGGTGTGCGGACGGACCGGACACGCCTTGCGTGGCGCTGCCGGGCCGGATTCAGCAGGGATCAGGACAGAACAGGTGGGGCGTGCGGATGGCGCGGGCCCTTGCCCAGCGCCTGGGCGTTATGGGCGGCGGCCACGGGCTGCGGGCGCAGCCGGATAACCGGGCGTGGTGTGGGCAGCAGGGCGGTGATAAAGGCCAGCGGGGCCGGTTCTGCGCCGCCGTCTCCGCCGTGCTCATCGCTGGCTTGCCAGAAGGACAGCGTGGCGCGCAGCAGCGCGGTGCCGGCGCTCTGGTGGTGCTGTTCACTGCGGGGACCGTCGGCATCGGGCAATGCCGCGCCCCACTGCGCCGGCCACTGGTTGGTCAGCGTCGCGCACAGCAGCAATACCAGCGCCGCCAGCCAGTGACCTGGCCGGGTGGTGGAATGCGGAGAGGAAACAGGGCGCTGCATGACGGGCCAGTGATGGTGGCAGGAAAGGTGATGCTAGGGCCGGGGCCCGGATACCGCAATCGGCTTTTCGTTAAAAAGCCGGTTGCAGGGGCTGGGCGGGCCTGCCGGACATCGGGATGGGCCTATTCCCAACTGCCCAGCACCTGATGAACGATCTGCTCCACGGTCTGGGCCTGGGCATTCAATTGCCCGTCCAGCACCAGGAAACTCAGGCCATGGGCCATGCTCCAGGCTCGCAATGCGCCGGTGGTGACCTCTGGTGAATCAATATCTTTCCCCAGCGCCGTGGCGATACCGGTTTTCAGCACGGCATAAGCCTGCTGGGAGGCCGCCACGAGCTCGTCGCCACGTTGTGTGGCACTGAAGGCACCGAACATGAGACGAAACAGGGCCGGGTGTTGCCGGGCGAAGGCCACATAGGCAAGGCCGCTGCCCAGCAGCCTCTGCCGCGGGGTGTCGCCTTTTTCCGCGCCCTGCCGGAGGGCTGCGGCAAACCGGCGGAACCCTTCTGCGGAGATGGCCGCCATCAGGGCGTCCTTATTGGCGTAATGCCGATAACAGGCGTTGACCGTCACCCCCACCCGGCGTGCTGCTTCGCGGAGGCTGAAGTCGGCGCTGTCCCCTTGTTCCAGCAGGTCCATGCCGGCTTCTACCAGCGCGACGCCGAGGTTGCCGTGGTGGTAGCCATCCGCTTTGGCGGGGCGGGAGGGTGTGGCGCTCTTGTCCAATGTTGACATTGCATACATCCGGCGATAGCTTGATGTTTGCATTGTACACATAGACATCATTGGCACCAACGGAATGGCGGTTACCCCATGTGCTACACGGCCCGAATCTGCGTTGCCCTGATCGCTGGATGGCTTGGCGCACTGGCCTGCGCGGCGGCACTGGCCGACAGCCCGGCCCGTTCGCTGTGCGTCTTCAGCGTGCAGGGGACACAGGGCGAACTGTTCGGGCAGATGCGTGATTTTGCGGTGGCAGCCCAGACTCAGGGCGTGACGTTGACGCCGAGGGTGCTGGTGGACGAACGCATCGCGGCGGAAGATTTCAAGGCGGACCAGTGCGATGCCGCGCTGCTGACCGGCATCCGCGCCCGCGCGTTCAATCCGTTTGCGGGCAGTATCGACGCCATTGGCGGCCTGCCGGATTACGACGCCCTGCGGACTTTGATTACCTTGCTGGCCCGGCCGGAATTGGCGCCCAGAATGCGGCAGGGCCCTTACGAAGTGGCCGGGATCATGCCGCTGGGTGCGGCCTATATTTTTCTCAACGACCGCCGCATCAACAGCGTGGAAAAGATCGCCGGGAAACGCCTGGCGGTGTTTGAGCATGATGCCGCCCAGTTGATGATGGCACAGCGTATCGGTGCGCAGCCGGTGCTGTCTGATGTGTCCAACTTTTCCGGCAAATTCAACAATGGCGTGGTCGATGTGATCGCCGCGCCGGCCATCGCTTATATGGCGCTCGAGCTGTATCGCGGTGTCGGGGCACATGGCGTGGTCGTGGATATGCCGGTGGCGCAACTCACGTTCCAGCTGGTGATCCGGCACCAGCGTTTCCCGGAAGGGTTCGGTCACTGGGCGCGGCAGTATTTTCTGGCACTGTTTGATCCGGCCTTGAAGGTGGTGATCGCGTCAGAGAACGAGATGTTGTTCTTCTTTCCGCCACCGGACAGTGACGCTGAACGCTACCAACTGCTGTTGCAGGAATCGCGCATAGCGCTCACCGACGCGGGCCATTACGACCGGCAGATGATGCAACTGATGAAACGGGTGCGCTGTGCGCATGCCCCGGAGAATGCGGAGTGCAGTGATGCGCGGGAATAACGGATGGCTGATGATCGTGATGCTGGGCGTTTCGCTGCTGCCCTGGCCGGCCAGCGCGGCGATGGCCCGCCAGGAGGCGGTGCGTTTTCTGGCCGAGTACCAGGCCGCGCTGGAGACGCGGTCTCACGACGCATTGAAAGCCCTGTTTGCCGACGATGTACGCATCCGGATAGACCTGGAAGAGGCGGGCGGGCCGTCCCAGCGCTTTACCCTCACGCGTGCACGTTTTCTCCAGCAGATATTTGCGCTGTGGCGCTTCGCCAGTGAGCAGGCTTACACGTTCAGCAGGCCGCAGTATGCGGATTCAGAGGACGGCACGCTAACGATCACCGTCACGCAAACCGAGCAACGGCAGTTGTTCGGTGTAGAGGGCGGGCAACGGGACGTGATGACCATGGTGCTGGACCATCGCAACGGTGTCCTCCAGATCGTCGATCTGCATAGCAGCAGTCGCTTGTGGTGAGCCGACATCTCATGACAGACAAGGCCGGAACGGCACGGACGCTTTACCAGTTTCCGCAATCGCATTTCGCCGAAAAAGGCCGCTGGCTGCTTGATTACAAAGGGCTCGATTATCAGGCCCGCAACCTGTACCCGGTGCTCAACCGGCTGTTCCTCTGGCCGAAGACCGGGGTCATGACCATTCCGGCGCTGAATGACGGGGGCCGCTGGGTTGGAGACAGCACCCGCATTGCCCTGTATCTGGACGACGCCTATCCCGACTTGCCGCCGCTGCTCAGTGCCGATCCGGTGCTGCGCGCGCAACAGTTGCACCTCAACCGTCTGGCGGAGTCGCTGGGGGTGCTGGTCCGGCAGCATGCGATGATCTACTTGATCAATACGCCGGTGCCGCCCACCCTGTATTTTCAGGATGCACCGCTGACAGGCCCGTTGCGGGCCGTCGCAACCTGGGTTTTTCGCGCCGGGGTGAAGTCACTGTACAAGACGTATCCCAAATATCTTCCCCGCGTGACCGCGAAAATCGTGGGGCTGCTGGATGACGCGGAACAGCATGTGATGGCGCGCCGGCATCCGGATTTCCTGCTGGGTGATCAGCTCAGCCTGGCCGATATTGCGCTCGCCAGCATGCTGGCGCCCCTGCTGCTGCCCGAAGGGTCGCCCTGGCACAGCATCGTTGCCCCCGCGACCCCGCCGGATCAAGACTGGGTGGCTGTGCAGCAATCCGTGGCGCAACGTCCGCTCGGGCAGTTTGTTTATGCGCTCTATGCTGGCCATCGCCACAGCCGGCATAACTGGCGCGGGCACTGGTAGCGTCAGGCCGTCGCCAGATGTTCCGCCAGATAATCCACGAACAGCCGCACCTTGGGTGACAGGTGCCGGTGGCGCGGATACACCGCCCACACCGCCGTATCGGCAAATCGGAAATCCTCCAGCACCGGCACCAGCGCACCGCTGGCAATGTGCTCATCCACGTAATAATCCGGCAACTGACTCAGACCCAGCCCGCGCAGTGTGGCGTCCAGCAAGGCCGGGCCGGAATTGGCCTGCCAGCGGCCGCTGACGCGGACTTCCCGGCGCTGGCCGTCGATGCGGAAGCGCCAGCTGTCCAGCGAGCCGACCAGGCAGCGGTGGCGGAGCAGATCGTTCGGGTGTGCCGGCGCCGGGTGCGCATGCAGGTACGCGGGGCTGGCCACCACGTGCTCGCGGCGGTCGCACAGTCGCCGGGCGATCAGGCTCGAATCCTGGAGCTCTCCCAGGCGGATGGCGATGTCGTAGCCTTCGTCGATCAGCGCCACGCGCCGGTTGGTGAAATGCATGCGGACATCAAGTTGCGGGTGCTGTTGTACGAACCGGTTGACCAGCGGTGCGATATGCCGCTCGCCGAACGTGGTCGAGGCGGTCAGCTTGAGCAGGCCGCGCGGGCTGGCCTGCATGTCGCCCAGTGCCGCCTCGGCCTCGCGAAAGCCGTCCAGTGCGTGGCGGCAATGCTGGTGGTACAGCTCACCGGCTTCGGTGAGGCGGATCTGCCGCGTTGTGCGGTAGAGTAACTGCACGCCGAGTTCCGCCTCGAGCTGGCTCACCAGCCGGCTGATATGGGAGGCGGACACCTTGAGCTGGCGGGCGGCGGCGGAGAAGGCGCCCTGCCGGACCACCTCGACAAAGGCCTCGACACGGTCCCAGTGTTTCATTGTTGCTCCTTGGCAAAGATGTTGTTACGTCGGGTGTGTTTATCCGGCCAGGGGCAATAATCTACACTGCCGCGCTTGAGAATCCATCATTGCCGGCCCGGCCGGCTGTTGCCGCAAGGAGTTGTTCCATGAAGTCACGCGCCGCGATTGCCCTGGAAGCCGGCAAGCCCCTGACCCTGACCGAGATTGATGTGCAGGACCCAAAGGCCGGTGAAGTGCTGGTGCGCATCGTCGCCACCAGTGTCTGCCATACCGATGCCTACACCCTGTCCGGCAAGGACCCGGAGGGCCTGTTCCCGTCCGTGCTCGGTCACGAAGGTGCGGGCATTGTTGAAGCCGTGGGGCCGGGTGTGACCAGCCTGCAACCGGGTGACCATGTGATCCCGCTGTACACGGCCGAGTGTGGCAAGTGCAAATTCTGCCTCTCCGGCAAGACCAACCTGTGCGGCGCCGTGCGGGCGACACAGGGCCAGGGCCTGATGCCGGACGGCACCTCGCGGTTTTCGCTCGACGGTAAAACACTGCACCACTACATGGGCACCTCGACGTTTTCCGAGTACACCGTGCTGCCGGAAGTGTCGCTGGCAAAAGTCTCCAAAGAGGCGCCGCTGGACAAGATCTGCCTGCTCGGCTGCGGTGTCACCACCGGCATTGGCGCGGTGCTCAACACCGCCAAGGTAGAGCCGGGCGCGACGGTGGCCGTGTTCGGCCTGGGCGCCATCGGGCTGGCGGTAATCCAGGGTTCGGTCATGGCCAAGGCGGCGCGCATCATTGCCATTGATGTGAACCCGGACAAGTTCGAACTGGCGCGGCAGTTTGGTGCCACGGATTTCGTCAATCCGAAGGATTACAGCGATCCGATCCAGCAGGTGATTGTCGACCTGACCGACGGCGGTGTGGATTACTCGTTCGAGTGCATCGGCAACGTCAACGTGATGCGCTCCGCGCTGGAGTGCTGCCACAAGGGCTGGGGCGAATCGATCATCATCGGTGTGGCGGGTGCCGGCGAGGAAATCGCCACGCGGCCGTTCCAACTGGTCACCGGGCGCGTGTGGCGCGGCTCCGCCTTTGGTGGTGTAAAGGGCCGCAGCCAGTTGCCGGGCTATGTGGAGCAGTATATGAACGGCGAGATCAAGATCGACGAATTCATCACCCACGATATGCCGTTCGACAAGATCAACGAGGCGTTTGATCTGCTGCACGAAGGCAAGAGCATTCGCACCGTGCTGCACTTCTGACCAGGCCGTGCGCAATAAAAAAACGGGAGTGGCGTGCCACTCCCGTTTTGCGTTTCAGCCGGCGATGTGTCGACGGCTGCGCCACCAGAACACCAGCCCCAGCAGTATCAGCGCCAGTTGTGCGCTTAAACCCTGCACTGTCGGATAAATCCCCAGCCAGTCAATGGTGGGCAAATCCAGATAGCGCACCCCCAGCCATCCGGCTTCCTGCAACGCGGCCACGCCGCGCCCCAGCAGCACGAACGACAGCACCAGCAGCACGATGCCGGTGACGCGGAAGAACAGCCCCAGCGGCAGCCGCATGCCGAGTCGGAAGAACAGCACGCACACCACAGCGAGCGCCGCGATGGCCGCGCCGATGCCATAGAAAACCCAGGCTTGCGACGCCGCGCCGACCTGGCTCCAGAGCGCTTGATAAAACAGGATCGTCTCGAAAATTTCCCGGTACACCGACACGAACGACACCAGCACCAGCGCCCACAGGGTCCCGCTGCCGAGGGCGTTGTCGACTTTCTCGCGAATATAGCTGAGCCATTTCTGGCTGTTGGCGTGGCTGTGCATCCAGAAACCCATGTAGAACAGAATGCCTGCGGCGAGCAGGCCGGCGATGCCTTCGGTCAGTTCGCGCGCGGTGCCGCTGAATGAAATCAGCGTGGCGGCCACGTACCAGGTGACGGCGCCGGCGGCCAGCGCGGCGATCCAGCCCAGATGGATGTAATGGGTGGCGCGCGGTGCGTTGGCCTTGCGGGTAAAGGCCAGCAGCGCGGCGACAATCAGCAGCGCCTCCAGCCCTTCGCGGAACAGGATGACAAAACTGGCGGTGGCGGTGGCCATCGGCGAAAGACCGTCCCCCTCCAGCGCATCGGCGGCACGCTGGAGTTGTGCCAGTGCGGTGTCCACTGCAGCACTGACATCGGCCGCCGGCCGCCGCCGCTCGATGGCCTCGCGCACGGCCATGAAGGCACGCTCGGCCTCGCGCATCAGCGCGCCGTCCACAGCGGCCAGTTGCTGCTCAATCATTTCAAAACCATCGAGGTACGCCGACAGCGCGGCACTGCGGGCGCCGTCGCGGTTGCCATCGCTGTAGAGCCTGTTCGCCCCGCGCAATTGGGCGGCGCTGTGATCGAGGAAACGGTTGCTGGCAAACAGGGCGTCCGGCGTGCCGCGCAGATAGGCCGATGCCGCGTACGCGGCATCGCCGTGCTGGTCGCGGATATCCTCCGGTGCGCTGCCGAGCAGCGTGTCCAGGTCCAGCGTACGGGCCAGGCCGGGCAGGTTTTCCAGTGCCTCGCTGCCGCGCGCGGCGAGGGCGTTGTCTACGGCAAAGCTGCCCACCAGGAAGGTCAGCGCCCAGCGGTCCTCGTCGCTGAGGGCGTCGCCAAAGGCCGCCATGCCGGTGCCTTCCACACCGTCGGTGATGGTGGTGTACAGGCCCAGCAGCGAACGGCCCTCGAAACGCGTCAGATCATGGAAATCGGTAGGGGCGGGTTCCAGCATGGCGCCGGCGGGGCCATCTCCGTGTCCGTCGGCGCCGTGGCACACGGCGCACTGCTGCTGGTAGAGCGTGCGGGCGTGGGCCATGTCCGGCGCGCTGGCCGGGCGTACCGGGATGCCGTAGGTGCCGACCAGCGTGCCACGGATGGACTGCGCCAGTTGTTTCACGTCGGTATTGCCTGCGCGGGCATCAATGGCCTTGGCCAGGGCATCGGATTGCGTCACCAGGGCGGCCTTGCCCTCTGCCTCCGGCAGGGCCGCCACGCCCTCGCGCAGCAGGCCGGCGAATTCGGTCATCTCAGCGTATTCCTCTGCGCTGATGATCTCGCCGTCTTCGACGGCGTTGATGTAGTCGGCACCGATGTATTCAACCAGTTGCACCAGCGCGGTTTGCCCGGCGGCCTGGGCGGAAACAGCCAGGAGCACGAGCAGGCAAAGGCTCAGAGAGCGGAAGAAAGGATTTTTCATGGAGAGTGAACGCCAATTCAGGAAGTGAACGTAAAGGCAAACGGTTCGCGTTCACAATGCTCCGCCCATTGCAGGCAGAAGTCAAAAGACAACGCCGCCCAGGGGCGGCGTTAGCGGCGAGCTACGAGCTTGAAGCCTTTCGCTCGCAGCCTGCAGCAGTTGGGAGGCGCCAGCCGCCCTTAGTGATCGTGCCCGCCCGGGCCGTGTACGTGGCCGTGGCTGAGTTCTTCGGCGCTGGCTTCGCGTACTTCGGCAATTTCCACGTCGAAGTGCAGGGTGGCGCCGGCCAGCGGGTGGTTACCGTCGACGGTCACGGTGTCGCCGTTCACTTCGGTGATGGTGAACAGGCGCGGGCCAGTCTCGGTGTTGGCCTGGAACTGCATGCCCGGCTGGATATCATCCACGCCCTGGAATGCGTCGCGCGGCACGTCCTGGATCATTTCGTCGTGGCGCTCGCCGTAGCCTTCGGCCGGCTGCACGGTGACTTTCAGGGCATCGCCGGCCTGCTTGCCGGTCAGTGCGTTTTCCAGACCCGGAATGATGTTGCCGTGGCCGTGCAGGTAGGCCAGCGGTTCGTTGCGCTCGCGAGAGGAGTCCAGGGTCTCGCCCGCGTCATTGGTGAGGGTGTAGTGGATCGCCACTACGGCGTTCTCTGCGATCTGCATGAAAATTCCGGTACGTCAGTGAATTGAGGACTCCATGCTAACGGCCAGGGCGAGTGCTGGCCACCGCAGCGGGGCAAATTGGGGTAGACTCGGCCCATGCTGACCGACCGCTTCGGCCGCCAGGTGGACTACCTGCGGCTCTCCGTTACCGACCGCTGCGACTTCCGCTGTGTCTACTGCATGGCGGAGCAGATGACCTTTTTGCCCCGCGAGAGAGTGCTGACACTGGAAGAGCTGCACCGGCTGGCACGGGCGTTCATCCAGTTGGGGGTGCGCCGTATCCGCCTGACCGGTGGTGAGCCGCTGGTGCGGCGTGATCTGCCGCAACTGGCGCACTGGATCGCCAGTGAGCCGGGGCTTGCGGAACTGACGCTTACCACCAACGGCAGCCGGCTCGGGCGTTACGCGGCCTCATTGCGCGATGCCGGGGTGAAGCGTCTGAATATCAGCCTCGACAGTCTTGATCCGGCCCGTTTCCACGCACTGACCCGGACCGGGGAACTGGCCGATGTGCTGGCCGGCATTCAGGCCGCGAAAGCAGCGGGATTTGCGCGCATCCGCCTGAACAGCGTCATATTGCGCGGGCGCAACGAGGACGAGATCCCGGCGCTGGCGGACTTCGCGCTGGCGCACGGCCTGGACCTGGCCTTTATCGAAGAGATGCCCCTCGGCGAGATCAGCGAGCACAGCCGCGCGCTGGCGTTCATGCCCTCGGAGGATATCCGTGCGGCGCTGGAAGCCCATGTCCCGCTGATGCCGGCCACCGATGTCAGTGCCGGGCCGGCGCGCTACTGGCGCGTGCCGGGGTATCGCAGCCGGATCGGTTTTATCTCGCCGCATTCACACAACTTCTGCCACCTGTGCAATCGCGTGCGGGTAACGGCGGAAGGGCGGTTGCTGTTGTGCCTGGGCAATGAGCACAGCGTGGATCTGCGCGCTGTGCTGCGGGCGCATCCGCAGGACGATGCACCGTTGCGTGAGGCGATTGTGGCGGCCATGGCGATCAAGCCGGAGCGGCATCATTTCCGCGTCGATGACGGCGAACAACTGGTGCGCTTCATGAACATGACCGGCGGCTGACGGTCACTCCACCGCGGCCCCATGCTCGGTGGCACACAGGGCATGGTCGGCCAGCACATCAATCACCCGGCATTCGCGTACCTCTCCGTGCGGGCAGTGGCCCAGCATCCGTTCCAGTTCCTGCTCCATGGCCTGCAGCCGCGCGATGCGACGGCGGACGGTGCCGAGGTGCGCGCGAGCCAGCTCATCCACCTCCGTACAGGGTTGCTGCGGCTGGTCGGCCATGGCCAGCAACTGGCGGATATCGGCAATGGAGAACCCCAACTCGCGGCTGTGCAGGATGAATCGCAGCCGGCGCGTGTGTGCTTGGGTATAGCGGCGCTGATTGCCTTCGCTGCGGGCGGGCGGCGGCAACAGGCCGATGTCTTCGTAGTAGCGAATGGTCTGGACCTTGCAACCGTTGTCGGCGGCGAGCCGGCCGATGCTCAGGGCGCTCATGGGCTTGAACCTACAGTGACTGGAGGTTTTATTCTGGCAGGCATCACGCTACCTGACCAGGGAAACACCATGTCTGAACAATGCCACAGTCATGATCATGCAGAAGCCTTCGATGGCATGAGCGCCGGTTACCGCCGGGCGCTGATGTGGGTGCTGGCGCTCAATGCCGGCATGTTTGTGGTCGAGATGTTCGCCGGTGCGTTGTCCGGCTCGCGGGCGTTGCAGGCCGATGCGCTCGACTTTCTTGCCGACAGCTTCACCTACGGCCTGAGTTTCTGGGTGCTGGGCAAACCCCTGCGCTGGCGCAGCTATGCGGCGCTGGTCAAAGGCGGCTCGCTGCTGCTGATCGGTGCCTGGGTGCTGGGCACCACCGTGTGGCAGGTGTTCGCACCGCATCAGCCACAGGCGGAGGTGATGGGCGTGATCGGGCTGATGGCGCTGGCAGCCAACGTGGCCAGTGCACTGATTCTACTGCGCTACCGCGACGGCGACGCCAATGTGCGCTCGGTATGGCTGTGCTCGCGCAACGACGCGATCGGCAACGTGGCGGTGCTGGGTGCGGCGGGGCTGGTGCTGCTGCTCGGCAGCGGCTGGCCGGACCTGGCGGTGGCGGGTGTGATGGCGACCCTGTTTCTGCACAGCGCCTGGCTGATTCTGCGGCAGGCGCTGCGGGAACTTCGGACCGGGCGAGCCTGAACAGCCGCGCGCCGGATGCTCAGGCGTCCGGCGCGGTATCCGACGGGAAAATCCCCAGTTCATCCCAGATGGCATCCACCCGTTCTTTCACGGCGTTGTCCATGACGATCGGCCGGCCCCATTCGCGGTTCGTTTCTCCCGGCCATTTGTTGGTCGCATCAAAGCCGATCTTGGAACCCAGGCCAGACACCGGCGAGGCGAAGTCCAGGTAATCGATCGGGGTGTTGTCCACCAGCGTGGTGTCGCGGATCGGGTCCATGCGCGTGGTCATGGCCCAGATCACGTCTTTCCAGTCGCGGGCATTGATGTCGTCGTCGCAGACGATCACGAACTTGGTGTACATGAACTGCCGCAGGAAGGACCACACGCCCATCATCACGCGCTTGGCGTGGCCAGGGTACTGCTTCTTCATGGTTACCACCGCCATGCGGTAGGAGCAGCCTTCCGGCGGCAGATAGAAGTCGGTGATCTCGGGGAATTGCCGGCGCAGGATCGGCACGAAAATCTCGTTCATGGCCACACCCAGCACGGCCGGCTCATCCGGCGGCCGACCGGTGTAGGTGCTGTGATAGATCGGATTGCGACGGTGCGTGATGCGCTCCACCGTGAACACCGGGAAGCGGTCCACTTCGTTGTAATAGCCGGTGTGGTCACCGAACGGCCCTTCATCGGCGTATTCATCCGGATAGATGCAGCCTTCCAGCACGAACTCGGCACTGGCCGGCACTTGCAGCTCATTGCCGAGGCAGTCGGCCACTTCGGTACGGCTGCCGCGCAGCAGGCCGGCGAAGCCGTATTCGCTCAATGAATCCGGCACCGGCGTCACGGCACCGAGAATGGTGGCCGGGTCAGCACCCAGCGCCACCGAGACCGGGAACGGCTGGCCGGGATGTGCTGCCTGCCATTCCTGAAAATCCAGCGCGCCGCCGCGATGGCTCAGCCAGCGCATGATCAGCTTGTTGCGACCGATCAGTTGCTGGCGATAGATGCCGAGGTTCTGCCGTGCCTTGTTTGGCCCGCGCGTGATCACCAGCGGCCAGGTCACCAGCGGGCCGGCGTCGCCGGGCCAGCAGGTCTGGATCGGCAGCTGGTACAGATCGACCTCATCGCCTTCCACCACGACCTGCTGGCAGGCCGGCGAGCCGACCACCTTCGGGTTCATCGACAGGACCTGTTTCAGGATCGGCAGTTTGGAGAGGGCATCGCGGAAGCCTTTTGGTGGCTCCGGTTCTTTCAGGAAGGCCAGCAACTCGCCCAGCTCGCGCAACTCGGCCAGTGATTCGCGGCCCATGCCCAGGGCGACGCGCTTTTCGGTACCGAACAGGTTGCCTAGTACCGGCGTGGAAAACCCTTTCACATTCTCGAACAGCAGCGCCGGGCCACCGGCGCGCAGGGTGCGGTCGCAGATTTCCGTCATCTCCAGATGCGGGTCCACCTGCAGCGTGATCCGCTTGAGTTCGCCGCGCTGTTCCAGTTGCGCGACAAAGTCGCGCAGGTCGCCGTATTTCATCCCAACTCCTGCCTGGTCCGGTGTGCCGGGGAGTATAGCAGTAGCCGGATGGCCTGCTGCATCACGGGACCGTCACGTCATTGTCGCGCAATGGTCATGTCGTGATAACCGGGCTTTCACCTGCGAAATGTAGGGTCATGCCAACCCGAGTAGTGCATTCCGAATACGTGACACAGCCTGAAGGACCCCGACGCCATGAACAGTAAATTCGAGCAGCCGAACATCGTGCTGGACGGCAATATTCCCGAGCCGAGCGCCAACCCGTCTGACAACCGTCACTTTGCCGACATCATCCAGGCCCGCTTTTCGCGCCGTGCCATGTTGCAGGGGTCGCTGGGTGTGGCCGCAGTGGGTTTTCTTGGCGGCACACTGGCGGCCTGTGGCGGTGACAGCAGCAGCCGTCGTCGCAAGGCGAGCCTGGGCTTCGAGGCCATCCCGGCCGGTCGCGACGACGCCATCGTGGTGCCGGAAGGCTACACTGCGCGGGCTTTCCTGCCCTGGGGCACACCGATCCTCGGCAGCATGCCGGCGTATATGGAGGATGGCAGCAACACCGGTGCCGACCAGGCTGAGCAGATGGGCTCGCACCATGACGGCATCCATTACTTCCCCATTGACGGCAGCTCCGACCACGGCCTGCTGGTAATGAACCACGAGTATGTGGACAAGAAAGTCATCCATGCGGCTGGCCCGTCGGCGCGCCCGCGTCCGCTGGATGAAGTGCGCAAGGAAATGAACGCGCATGGCGTGTCCGTGGTGGAAATCCAGAAAGGTGCCAATGGTGAGTGGGAAATGCTCAACAACGGCCAGAACCGCCGTATCACCGCCTTCACCGAGATGGAAATTACCGGGCCGGCGCGTGGCAGCGAACTGCTGGTGACCGCCTTCAGCCCGAACGCCACCAGAACACGCGGCACGCTGAACAACTGCGGCAGTGGTTTCACGCCGTGGGGTACTTACCTGATCTCGGAAGAAAACTGGGCCGGTTATTTTCATCCGGATGCCAGTATCGATCCGGTGCCACGTGAACTGGCGCGCTACAGCGTGTCCGGCTGGCAGGGCAATTTCTGGTATGACGCGCAGGAAGGCGGCATCGTCACCAGCGATGACAATTTCTCCCGCTTCCTGACCGCCGCCACAGGGGCTGACGCCAGCGAGGACTTCCGCAACGAGCCGAACAACTTCGGCTGGCTGGTGGAGTTCGACCCGTTTGATCCGAACAGCGTGCCGAAAAAACGCACTGCCATGGGCCGCTTTGCCCACGAAGGCGTGGTGCCGGTGCCGGCGGTGGTGGGTAAGCCGGTGGTGTTCTATTCCGGTGATGACTCCACTAACGAATACATCTACAAATATGTCTCCAATGCCAACTATGAAGAAGGCATGACCGGCGACGATCTGCTGGACGACGGCACCCTGTACGTGGCGCGCTTCAACGATGATGGCACGGGCGAATGGCTGGCCCTGGATTTCGACGATGTGGATTTCCAGGCGGACATGAGCGAGTCCCCCATCAAGTTCACCTCGCAGGCGGATGTGCTGGTGAATACGCGCAGCGCTGCCGACATGCGCGGTGCGACGCCGATGGATCGCCCGGAATGGGGGGCAGTGAACCCGGTGACCAACGAAGTCTACTTCACACTCACAAACAACAGCGGCCGCCAGTATGCGGATGAAGCCAATCCGCGTGTGCTGAACCGCACCGGACATATCATTCGCTGGAATGAAGATGGCGAGCCGGCAGCCACCACCTTTAGCTGGGACATTTTTGTCTTCGGCGGGCGTGACAAGCTGCACCTGCGTGGCTATGTGCCGGGTACGGGTACATTCCTGACGGAAGAAAACTTTTTCGCCAGCCCGGATGGCCTGTTGTACGACGATTCAGGCATCCTCTGGATCCAGACCGATATGTCCGGTGGGCAGCAGGACGGTAGCAGCGCTGATGGCGACTTCGGCAACAACCAGATGCTGGCCGCGATCCCGGAAACCGGCGAAATCAAACGCTTCCTGGTTGGCCCGATGGATTGTGAAGTGACGGGCGTGGTCCTGACCCCGGATCACAAGACCATGTTCATCAACATCCAGCATCCGGGTGACCGGTCCGAGCCGGGCAACTTCACCAGCCACTGGCCGTCAGGTGTGGCTGGTGCGCGGCCGCGCTCGTCCACGGTGGTCATCACGAAGGATGATGGCGGCGTGATCGGTCTGTAAGACGGTCACCGCCACCACTGAACAAGGCCCCGAAAGGGGCCTTGTTCGTTCAGGGCAGCAGCGTGGCGGGCAATGCGCCGCGTTGCAGTAGTGAAAGCATATCCATGCTTACCGCCAGGCAAACGTGCACCAGCACGCCGCCCCAGATTGAACGGCAGCGCCACGCCAGCAGGCACAGGATCAGCCCGAACAGCAGCGAGCCAAAGCATTCCATAAAGGGCTTCGGTAAATGAATGGTGAGGTACACCAGGCTGGAGACATGGATCGCGTAAATACCCATCACCGGTTTCAGGCCGCGCAGCAGTACCCCGCGGTAAAAGAACTCGATGCAGAAGAACTGCAACACATACAGCAGTTCCCACAGCAGCAGGTCGAGCCAGCTCCGGCCAGCCAGGGGATAAAACGGATAGGTATTGAGAAAGGTGTCGCTGAACGAGGCGAGCAGCGCCATGCCGGCCATGACGCCGCCGAACAGCAGGTAATAGCGAAAGTGTACGCCGGTATCGCCCCAGCCCAGGCCGTACTCTTTCAGTGGTTCGCGCAACACGAAGCGAATCACCAGCACCGGAATGACCACATAACCCAGCAGCAACCAGCCGGCCCAGCGGGCCTGCTCCAGCAGGCCGGCAAAGCCGGTGCGTTGCACATCGCGCCAGAGCAGGGTGCGGGATTCGCCGCTGAGGCTGGCGAGCGTGTCGACCAGACTGCGCAGTGAGCCATTGATGGCGAGATACTGATTGATCAGCAGGGCGGCGGCGGTGATGACTGCGAACAGCAACAGGCGTCGGTGCGCGGCCAGGCCCTGCAGGCTTTCCCGGGTAATGGCCGGTTCTGCCAGCAGGTTGGTAAGCGGTGTCAGAAAACCCTGGCGGGTACGGGGCATTGCCGGTCTCTCATGCAGGCCATAAAAAAACCGGGTGCCGCCACGCGACACCCGGTCTGTATTACACCACCGGATTCTGCGCCGGTGTTATTTGCGTTTCATTGCATCGAAGAATTCGTTATTGGTCTTGGTCTGTTTCAGACGGTCGATCAGGAATTCAATCGAGGCGATTTCATCCATCGGGTGCAGCACTTTGCGCAGCACCCACATGTTTTTCAGTTCGTCCTCGCCCACCAGGCGCTCTTCGCGACGGGTGCCGGACTTCTTGATATTGATAGCCGGGAACACGCGTTTTTCGGATACCTTGCGGTCCAGATGCAGTTCCATGTTGCCGGTGCCCTTGAATTCCTCGTAGATCACTTCGTCCATCTTCGAGCCGGTTTCCACCAGCGCGGTGGCGAGGATCGTCAGGCTGCCGCCTTCCTCGATGTTCCGGGCGGCACCGAAGAAGCGCTTCGGTTTTTCCAGGGCGTGGGCATCCACACCACCGGTAAGCACCTTGCCGGAGCTGGGCTGCACGGTGTTGTAGGCACGGGCCAGACGGGTAATGGAGTCGAGCAGGATGATCACGTCCTGCTTGTGCTCGACCAGCCGCTTGGCTTTCTCGATCACCATTTCGGCCACCTGAACGTGACGTGCCGGCGGCTCGTCAAAGGTGGACGCCACCACTTCGCCACGCACGGTACGCGACATTTCCGTCACCTCTTCCGGCCGCTCGTCGATCAGCAGCACGATCATGTGGGATTCGGGATTGTTGCGGGCGATGGAGTGGGCGATCTGTTGCAGGAGCATGGTCTTGCCGGCTTTGGGCGGCGCGACGATCAGGCCGCGCTGGCCCTTGCCGATCGGTGCCACGAGATCAATCACGCGGGAGGTGATGTCCTCGGTGGAACCGTTGCCGAGTTCCATCACCAGCCGTTCGGTGGGGAACAGGGGGGTCAGGTTCTCGAACAGGATCTTGTTCTTGGCGTTTTCCGGTTTATCAAAGTTGATTTCGCTGACTTTCAATAATGCGAAATAACGCTCGCCTTCTTTCGGTGGCCGGATCTTGCCGGAAATGGTATCGCCGGTGCGCAGATTAAAGCGGCGGATCTGGCTCGGGGAAACGTAGATATCATCCGGGCCCGCCAGATAGGAGCCTTCGGAGCTGCGCAGGAAGCCAAAGCCGTCCTGCAGGATCTCGAGGACACCATCGCCGTAGATGTCGGAGCCATTTTTGGCGGCCTTTTTCAGAATGGAGAAAATGACATCCTGCTTGCGGGTGCGGGCGAGGTTTTCCAGGCCCATTTCGCGGGCGATTTCCAGCAGCTCTCCAATGGGCTTCTGCTTCAGTTCAGACAGGTTCATCGGCTTGATTACGTTTCCAGAAAGATTAGTGGTGTGCGGGCCGCAGCTGGGCCGGCTGAGTTTTAGGTGTTTTAGGAAAAACTGCGCCGACGAGGGGTCGGACGACAAGGGAAGTGCGAAGCTGGACCGGAATGTACCACCCGTGATCGGGCGCTGTCTAGACCCGCGCCCGCTGCCGGGCCGGCCGCAGCGGGAGAGGGGATGGCCGCCCCAGGCCCCGCCTGGGCGGGGCTGGCGGCGTGCTGTCAGAGGGTGCTGTCGAGGAAAGCCGTCAGTTGCGACTTGGACAGGGCGCCTACTTTGGTCGATTCCACGTTCCCGTTACGGAACACCGACAGGGTCGGGATGCCACGTACGCCATACTTGCGCGGGGTATCCGGATTGTCGTCGATGTTGATCTTGACCACCTTCAGGCGCCCGGCGTACTCAACGGCGACGGCCTCCAGAACCGGGGCGATCATCTTACACGGGCCGCACCAGGGGGCCCAGTAATCCACCAGCACCGGCTCGCTGGACTTGAGAACGTCGTCCTCAAAGCTGCTATCGGTGGTGTTGATAATCTCGCCGCTCATTGATTTCTCCTGTTTGGGGGTTCGCGGTCCGCATAATATCAGGTCAGGCGCCGGAGGTTTCAACCTTCGGCAGGGTATGGCGGCCATAGCGGCAGGCTCTCGCCCGGGCGGAGCGGGCCGGGGGCGCAGCAGCGCCTGCGATGGGCTGATATCATCCCGGTTGTCATCTGACTGTCTTGTGTGAATGTCATGCTCCGCCCTGCGCGGACGCCCCCGGACACGTTGAAGGAGAACGCTTTTGCCGCAGAATCCGGAACATCTGGCTGCGATCGACCTGGGGTCGAACAGTTTCCACATGGTGGTGGCCCGGCTGGTGCAGGGCGAGTTGCAGGTCCAGGAAGGCCTGTCCGAAAAAGTCCAGCTTGGTGCCGGGCTGGACGAGCACAACTGCATTACGGCGGATGCGCGTGAGCGAGCGCTGGAATGCCTGGGCCGGTTTGCCCAGCGGATCCGCGACGTGCCGCGTATCGGTGTGCGTGTAGTGGGCACCAACGCACTGCGTATGGCCCGTAACGCCAAGGAGTTCATCCGCGATGCCGAGGCGGTGCTGGGGCACGATATCGAGATCGTGGCCGGCCGTGAGGAAGCACGCCTGATCTATCTTGGTGTCAGCCATTCCCTGCCGGATCAGCAGGGGCGGCGGCTGGTGGTGGATATCGGCGGCGGCAGCACCGAACTGATCATCGGCGAGCGCTTCGAAGCGCTGGAGACCGAATCCCTGCATATGGGCTGTGTCAGCTTTACCCGCCGCTTCTTTCCCAATAATGAATGCGCCGAGAAGTCGTTTGACCGGGCCGTGACCACGGCCCGGCAGGAAGTATTGACGTTGCAGGCGGCGTACCGCCGGCTGGGCTGGCAGGAAGCCGTGGGGGCCTCCGGCACCATCAAGGCGATCGGGCAGGTGTGTGAGGAGAATGGCTGGAGTGACGGTGCCATCTCCGCCGACGGGCTGGAGCGTATCCGCCGTCGCCTGGTGCGGGCGGGCAGGGTGCCTGACGCCGGCCTGAAAGGACTGCGCGAGGACCGCATGCCGATCTTCGCCGCCGGGGTGGCCATTCTCACGGGCATCTTCCAGCAGCTCGGCCTGACCAGCATGACCATCAGTAACGGCGCGCTGCGGGAAGGGCTGCTGTATGACCTGCTTGGCCGGCTGGAACATGAAGACGTGCGCGAGCGGTCGATCCAGGCGCTGATGAACCGCCACCACGTCGATGTCCAGCAGGCGCAGCGGGTGGCGGACACCGCCCAGAGTTTCCTGGCCCAGGCCAGCGATGGCTGGACGCTGGCCGACACCATGGCGGCGGATGTCCTGCGCTGGGGAGCGCTGCTGCATGAACTGGGCCTGTCTGTCTCGCACAGCCAGTTCCACAAGCATGGCGCCTATCTTGTGCAGAATTCCGACCTGCCGGGCTTCTCCCGCCAGGAACAGCAGGCGGTGGCGGTGCTGGTGCGGGCGCACCGGCGCAAGATTCCGCTGTCTGCGTTCGAGGAACTGCCCGGTGATGACCAGGCCATGTTATTGCGGCTGAGCCTGCTGCTGCGGCTGTCGGCGCGGCTGCACCATGCGCGCAGTGATCAGCCGCTGCCGGATATCCGTGTCACGGTGGGGGCGAAAAAACTGGCGCTGGCGTTTCCGGAAGGCTGGCTGGCGGATCACCCGCTGACCCGGGCGGACATGGAGCAGGAGCAGGAGTTCTTCGAAGGCGGCGGTTTCGAGCTGATCATCACCTGAGGTTGTGCTTCAGGTGATGATCAGCCCGGCGACAGGCGTCAGGTGAGCCGCTCCAGCAGGACCTGCTGGGCGGTGATCAGCGGTTCGCCCTCGTTGAACGGGGCCCGCAGGTAGCTGCCGTCCGATTGCAGCAGCCAGGCCTGGCTGTTGTCCTGCAGATAGACTTCCAGCCCTTCATACAGAATGCGCTCGCGCAATTTCGGGTCGTTGATCGGGAAACAGGTTTCCACCCGGTTGATCAGGTTGCGCTCCATCCAGTCGGCGCTGGAAAGGTAAATGCGTTCCTCGCCGCCATGATGGAAGTAATGCACGCGGGTATGTTCCAGAAAGCGGCCGATGATCGAGCGCACACGGATGTTGTCCGACACGCCGGGCAGGCCCGGACGCAGGCAGCACATGCCCCGCACGATCAGATCAATCGGCACGCCGGCCTGGCTGGCGCGATAGAGCGCCTGCATGATCTGCGGGTCGGTGAGTGAATTGACCTTGGCGATGATGCGCGCCTTGCGGCCGGCCAGTGCCTCCTGCGTTTCGAAATCGATCAGCTCCAGCAGCCCGCTGTGCAGGGTGAACGGCGAATGCATCAGTTGCTTGAGCCGCGCCGCCTTGCCCATGCCGGTCAACTCCAGAAAGATCTTGTGCACGTCCTGGCACAGGCCTTCGTCTGACGTCAGCAAACCGTAGTCGGTATACAGTTTGGTGGTCTTGGTGTGGTAATTGCCGGTGCCCATGTGGGCATAGCGGCGAATGTTGCCGTTGGCGTCGCGCCGGATGATCAGCATCATCTTCGAGTGAGTCTTGTAGCCGACAATGCCGTACACCACGATGGCACCGGCTTCCTGTAGCCGGCGGGCGCCTTCGATGTTGCTTTCTTCATCAAAGCGCGCGCGCAGTTCCACCACGGCCGTCACTTCCTTGCCGTTGCGTGCAGCGGTTTCCAGATGATCGAGGATTTCCGAGTTGGTGCCGGTGCGGTACAGCGTCTGCTTGATCGCCAGTACCTTCGGGTCGCGCGCGGCTTCGGCAAGGTAATTCACTACCGGATTGAACGATTCGAACGGATGGTTGAGCAGAATGTCGCCCTGATCCACGACATCAAAAATGCTTTCGGCGTTCTTGATCCGGGCCGGCACGCGCGGGGTGAAGGGGGTATAGCGCAGGCGCGGGCGCTTTACGTCGGTGAACATGCGCGCCAGGTTCACCGGGCCGTTCACTTCGTACAGGTCTTCCTCGCCCAGCTCGAATTTCTGCAACAGGTATTCGATCAGGTGGCGTGGACAGTTGTCCGCGACTTCCAGCCGGACCTCGTCGCCATAGCGGCGCATCAGCAACTCGCCTTTCAACGCCAGCGCCAGGTCATCCACGTCTTCATCCACTTCCATGTCGGCGTTGCGTGTGACGCGGAACTGATAGCAGCCGGTCGCCTTCATGCCGGGGAACAGATCACTGACGTGTGCATGGATCATCGACGAGAGAAACACGAAATTGTCGTTACCGTCGTCACAGATGTCATCGGGAATGCGGATCAGGCGCGGCAATGAACGCGGGGCTGGCACGATGGCCAGCCCGGTCTGGCGGCCGAAGGCATCCTTGCCGTCCAGTGACACGATAAAGTTCAGGCTTTTGTTGACCAGACGCGGAAACGGGTGCGCCGGGTCCAGCGCGATCGGCGTCAGCACCGGATAGATCTGATCGCGGAAATAGCGTTTGACCCAGGTTTCCTGTTCGCTGGTCCAGTTCTCGCGACGCAGGAAATGCACACCTTCGCTGGCCAGGGCCGGCAACAGGATGTCATTGAGAATGTGATACTGGCGCGTCACGGCCTCGTGCACGATGGCACTGATGCGCTTGAGAATATCGCCAGGCAGCATGCCATCGAGCGTGGGTTGGCCGGTATTGGTCTGCAGGCGGTTTTGCAGCCCGGCGACACGAATCTCGAAAAACTCGTCCATGTTGCTGGAAAAGATCAGCAGGAAATTCAGCCGTTCCATCAGCGGCTGGCGCTCGTCCATGGCCTGTTCCAGCACGCGCAGATTGAATTGCAGCAGGCTGAGTTCCCGGTTGATGTAGTAGTCCGGATTGTCCAGGTCAGTGGTGGCGTTCGGCGTAACGTCGTCAGGGATGGAGGCGGTCATGCAGGGACATCCTGATCAGTGCGGCTGGGAGAGACTCCTTATCTAATTACATTCTTGTGACGGGGGGATTACAAGGCCCGCCCTGCAGGGCGGGCCCGGGCGTTCAGCGGCTCAGAAGCTGGGCGGCCTCTTTGGCAAAATAGGTCAGTACACCGTCGGCGCCGGCACGCTTGATGCCGGTCAGCGATTCCAGAATCACTTTCTCCCGGTCCAGCCAGCCATTCTGGAACGCGGCCACATGCATGGCGTACTCGCCGCTGACCTGATAGACGAATGTCGGCACGGCAAAAGCGTCCTTCACGCGGCGCACGATGTCCAGGTACGGCATGCCCGGCTTGATCATCACCATGTCGGCGCCTTCGGCCAGGTCCAGAGCGACTTCGTGCAGGGCCTCGTCGCTGTTGGCCGGGTCCATCTGGTAGGTCTGCTTGTCGGCCTTGCCGAGATTGCCGGCGGAGCCCACCGCATCGCGGAACGGGCCATAGTAGGCCGAGGCGTACTTGGCCGAGTAGGCCAGGATGCGCGTGTGGATATGCCCGTGCTGTTCCAGGCTGGTGCGGATGGCGCCGATCCGGCCGTCCATCATGTCGCTGGGTGCCACCACGTCGGCACCGGCCTCGGCGTGGCTGGTCGCCTGCTTCACCAGCGCGGACACGGTGACGTCGTTGATCACGTAGCCGTTGCTGTCGGTGATGCCGTCCTGGCCATGGGTGGTGAAGGGGTCCAGCGCCACGTCGGTGATCACGCCCATCTCCGGCACCGCCTGCTTGATCGCGCGCACGGCGCGCTGGGCCAGGCCGTCCGGGTTCCAGGCTTCGGCGGCATCCAGGCTTTTCACTTCCTGGGGCGTGACCGGGAACAGCGCCATGGCCGGGATGCCCAGCCGGGCCAGGGCTTCGGCTTCGCGCACCAGCAGGTCGATGGACAGGCGCTCGACGCCAGGCATGGAGGCCACCGCCTCGGTGCGCTGCTTGCCTTCGAGCACGAACACCGGGCTGATCAGGTCGGCGGGCGTCAGCACAGTCTCGCGCATCAGCCGGCGGGAAAAGTCGTCGCGGCGCATCCGGCGCAGGCGGGTGGCGGGCCACGGGGCCCGGTTGAAGGCAGGTCGGCTCACCTTGATCTCCGGTTGACTTGAGCTGGCGCATTGTAACGCACTCCGGGCCGCGAGCGATTACCATGGCCAAAAGCGCAAGGAGTCCTGCATGAAGAAAGCGGTGGTAGTGGTGCTGGTATTGGTCGCGCTGGTGGCCTGGTTTGCGCTGGACCTGGGCCAGTACCTGACATTGGCGGCCATCAAGGATCAACAGGCGCGCGTGGACGGGCTCTATGCCGAGCATCCGGTATGGCTGATTGGCGGCTACTTTCTGCTCTATGTGCTGGTGGCGGCGTTGTCGCTGCCGGGCGCAACGTTGCTGACGCTGCTGGGTGGCGCGGTGTTCGGGCTGGTCACCGGCACGCTGGTGGTGTCATTCGCCAGCTCCCTCGGCGCCACGCTGGCGATGCTGGTATCGCGCACGCTGTTTCGTGATCTGGTCAGCCGGCGCTTTGCCGGCACGCTGAGCAGGATCAATGCCGGCATCGACCGCGATGGGGCCTTTTACCTGTTCAGCCTGCGGCTGGTGCCGGTGTTTCCGTTTTTTGTCATCAACCTCGTGATGGGCCTGACGCGCCTGCCGGCACGGCGTTTTTACTGGGTCAGCCAGCTCGGCATGTTGCCCGGCACGCTGGTGTACGTGAATGCCGGCCGCGAGCTGGGACAACTGGACAGCCTGCGCGGCATTCTGTCACCGGGGTTGTTGTCAGCGTTTGCCTTGCTGGCGATTTTTCCGTGGCTGGCGCGTGCCGTGCTCAATCGTGTGCGGGCGCGTCAGCTTTACCGGGGCTGGCAGAAGCCGGCGCAGTTTGACCGCAACCTGATCGTGATCGGTGCGGGGGCGGCCGGCCTGGTCACGTCCTATATCGCTGCCGCAGTAAAAGCACGCGTGACCCTGATCGAAGCCGGCGAGATGGGCGGCGACTGTCTGAACACCGGCTGCGTGCCGAGCAAGGCGCTGATTCGCAGCGCGGCGGTGGTGCAGACGCTGCGCGAGGCGGAGCACTTCGGTATCCGGGCCGGCACGCCGGCGGTGGATTTTCCGCAGGTGATGGCGCGCCTGCGCGAGGTGATCCAGCGCATCGCACCGCACGATTCCGTCGAGCGCTATGAAAGCCTGGGTGTGGAATGCCTGCACGGCCATGCGCGGCTGACCTCGCCCTGGACGGTATCGATCAATGGCCGCACGCTCAGCGCCCGGCATATCGTCATCGCCACCGGTGCGCGACCACGCGTGCCGCATATCCCCGGCCTGGCGGACAGCGGTTATCTCACCTCGGAGACGCTCTGGCACCTGGAGGCGCTGCCGGCAAGGTTGCTGGTGATGGGCGGTGGCGCCGTGGGGGTGGAACTGGCGCAGGCGTTCGCCCGGCTGGGCAGCGCAGTCACCGTAGTTGAAACGGCGCCGCGCCTGCTGCCCCGCGAAGACGAAGCGGTCAGCGAGGCGGTGGCCGCAGCCCTGCGTGCCGACGGCGTTACCCTGATGACCGGCTACCGTGTGTTGCGTGTGGATGAGCAGGCCGGCGAAAAACGCCTGCATTGTGGTGCGGCAGCGCCGGACGGCGACCCGGTGACGGTGACTGGCGATGCGTTACTGGTGGCGGTGGGGCGCGAGGCGCGTACCGAAGGCATGGGCCTGGAAGAGCTGGGCCTGCTGCGCCGCGATGACGGCACACTGGACACCGATGCGCATTTGCAGACCCGCTTGCCGAATATTCTGGCCTGCGGCGATGTGACCGGCCCTTACCAGTTCACCCACGTGGCCGGTCACCAGGCCTGGTACGCGGCGGTGAATGCGCTGTTCGGATTCGCACGCCGTTTTGCGGTGGATTATGCCGCCATTCCCTTTGTGACTTTCAGTGCGCCGGAAGTGGCGCGCGTGGGCCTGAACGAAACCGAGGCGCGGGCGCAGGGCGTGGCCTATGAGCTGACGCGCTATGAATTTGCCGAACTGGACCGTGCCATCGCGGACGGCTGCGCGCGCGGCTGGGTCAGTGTGCTGACGGTGCCGGGCAAGGACCGTATTCTGGGCGTGACGATTGTTGGCGACCATGCAGCAGAAATGATTGCTGAATATGTCCTGGCGATGAAACATGGCCTGGGCCTGAATAAAATACTGGGCACGGTGCATGCCTACCCGACCTTCATGGAAGGCAACAAGTATGTGGCGGGCGAATGGAAACGTGCCCATGCGCCCGGTTGGGCACTGCGGCTGTTGGCCCGCTTCCACCAGTGGCGTTTGCGATGATGCGACCTTTTCACCTGGCCTTTCCCGTGACCGACCTGCGTGCGGCACGGCAGTTCTATGTCAACCTGCTCGGCGCCGAACCGGGCCGCAGCACGGAGCACTGGGCGGATTTCGATCTGTTCGGCCATCAGTTGTCCGCGCATCGGGTGGACAGGCTGCCGGCACCCGCTGGTTTCAGCGAAGTGGATGGCAAGCCGGTGCCGGTTCCCCATTTCGGGGTCATTCTGGCCTGGCACGAGTGGGAAACGCTGGCGGTGCGGCTGGCCGACGCAGGGCAGGATTTCATTCTTGCGCCACAGGTGCGCTACGCCGGGCAGACCGGCGAGCAGGGCACCTTTCTGCTATATGATCCGGCCGGTAATGCGCTGGAGTTCAAGGCGTTCCGTCGTAGCGATGAAGTCTTTGCCTGACAGGTGATCTATGGGGCGCTGGCGTCCGCCGTCAAAACCGGCATCCAAATACATCACCCCGGACGGTTACCGGGTGCTCAACGATGAGCTGCAACACCTGTGGAAAGTGCGTCGCCCGGAAGTGACCCAGGCGGTGCAGGAAGCGGCGGCCCAGGGCGACCGCTCGGAAAACGCCGAGTACATTTATGGCAAGAAGATGCTGCGCGAGATCGACAGCCGCATTCGCTTCCTGTCGCGGCGGCTGGATGACATGGTGGTGGTCGACCGCCTGCCGGATGATCCCACGCGCGTGTTTTTTGGTGCCTGGGTCACGCTGGAAGACGCCGAGACCGGCGGCATGCGGTGTTACCGTATTGTCGGCCCGGACGAAACCGATGCCGCGCGCGGCTGGATCAGTGTGGATTCGCCCATGGCACGTGCTTTGCTGGGCAAGCGCGCAGACGATGAGGTGATGGTGCGCTCCCCGGCGGGCGAGCACGAGTACATTATCAACGCCATTGCGTACACGGCACCTGCCGACGGAGACATGACATGAGTTCGGGGCGACGCGCCATGAGTTTTATCCGCAAGTCGCTGGTGGGCGGTCTGGTGATCCTGCTGCCACTGGCGGTCATCGGGTTTTTCTTCCGCTGGATCTACGGCATCGTCACCGACATCACCTCGCCGGTGGCGACGCTGTTCATTCGCAGCTGGGGCTGGCCGCAGTACGCGGCCGACCTGATCGGTATCGTGGTGCTGGTAACCTTCTGCTTCCTGCTCGGCAACCTGGTCACCACCCGCCTGGGCGGCTGGCTCTGGCAGCGCACTGAGGACGGCGTGATGGCGCGCCTGCCCGGCTACCGTGCGGTGCGCGAAGTGGTCGCGCAATTACTCGGTAACAGTGAGGATTCACCCTTTGCACGAGGCGAGGTGGCGCGCATCTGGCTGTATGGCCGTGACATTGACGTGTCCGTGCTCGGGTTGATCACGTCGCGTTTCAGCGACGGCAATGTGAGTGTGTTCGTGCCGACCGGGCCGAATCCGACCACCGGGTTTATTTATATTGTCAGCATGAGTGTGGTAACACTGTGTCCCGATATCAAGGTTGAACAGATGATGAAGGTGGTGGTGGCCTGCGGGGCTGGCAGCAATCGCCTGTTTCCGGGCGGCACAGCCCCGGCGGCAGCGCCCGTGGAGGAAAGATGAAAATCGCAGTTTTGCTCGCCGGCAGCGGCGTGTTCGACGGTTCTGAAATCTACGAGACGACCCTGACACTGCTTGCGCTGGACCGTGCCGACGTCCGCTATCAGTGCATGGCGCCGAATATCGCCCAGGCCCATGTGATCAACCATATCACCGGGGAACAGATGCCCGGTGAGAAACGCAACGTGCTGGTGGAAGCCGCACGCCTGGCGCGTGGCGAGATCATCGATCTGAAAGTGGCCGATGCCAGTGACTACGACGCGTTGATCGTGCCCGGCGGTTTCGGGGTGGCCAAAAATCTGTGTGACTTCGCCTTCAAGGGCGCCGATATGCAGATCAATGCCGAGGTACGTGATTTCGCGCGCGCAGTGCACCGGGCCGGCAAACCGGTGGGGCTGATCTGCATTGCACCGACCATGGCGGCACAGCTGTTCGGTGAAGGCGTGGCCTGCACCATCGGCAGTAACGAAGACGTGGCCGCAGCCATCGAAAGCATGGGCGGCAAGCACGTGCCATGCCCGGTGGATGAGTGTGTCGTGGATGAAGAACGCAAGGTCGTGACCACGCCGGCCTACATGGAAGCCGGCCGCATCCGTGAGGCTGCGGCCGGGATCGAGAAGCTGGTGGCGAAAGTGGTGGCGATGGCGGGGTAACAGGGACCGGACGCTTTAAGCCTTCGGCGCCCTGTCAATCTCACTCCAGCGCCTGCTCGGCCTGCTCCAGCTCTTCCATGGCCAGCAGCATGCTTTCCTCGATCTGTTCCTGCTGTTGCCGCAAGGCGCCCTGCTCTGCCAGCAGCGTGGTCAGGCGCTGCTTGTTGTCCGGTTGATACAGGGTTTCATCCGCCAGGGCCTGTTCAATATCGGCCAGCTTGGTTTCGCAGCCGGCCAGTTGCTTTTCCAGTTTCTCCACAGCCTGCCGTAGCGGCCGCAGGGCGGTGCGGCGCTGGGCGGCTTCCTGGCGCTTGGCCCTGGCGTCCTGTTTCGGTGCGGTTGAAACGGCCGGTTTTTGCGCCGCTTTCTGATTCTCGCGCAACCAGCGCGCATAGTCGTTCAGATCGCCGTCGAAGGGAGTGACGCGGCCGCCGGCGACCAGCACCAGTTCGTCCACGGTGGTTTCCAGCAGGTGCCGGTCGTGCGACACCAGTACCACGGCGCCTTCGAACGCCTGCAACGCCAGCGTCAGCGCTTCGCGCATGTCCAGGTCGAGGTGGTTGGCCGGTTCGTCGAGCAGCAACAGTGCCGGTTTCTGTTGTACCAGCAGGGCCAGTGCCAGGCGCGACTTTTCGCCACCGGAAAAACGCTTTACCGGTGAGAACACGTCGTCACCATGAAAACCGAACCGGCCCAGTTCACTGCGTACCCGGCTTTCTTCCCACTTCGGTTGCGCGGCCTGCATCAATGAGATCGGGTGGTCATCCTGGGGCAGTGCGTCCACCTGTTGCTGGTGGAAATAACCGATCACCAGCTCCGGACCGATGGTGTAGCGGCCGCCCAGCGGCGCGAGATGGCCCGCCAGCGTCTTGATCAGCGTCGATTTGCCGGCGCCGTTCGGGCCGAGCAGACCGAGGCGGCTTTCCGGGCGAATGTTCAGCGTGACCTCGCTGAGAATCACTGTCTCGCCCTGGTCGCGATAACCGCACTGCACCTGTTCCAGGTCCAGCATCGGGTTGGGCAATTTGACCGGTTCCGGGAAGGTAAACCGGAAGCCATCGGCGATATGCGCCGGCGCGATCAGTTCCAGCTTTTCCAGAGCCTTGACCCGGCTCTGGGCCTGCCGTGCCTTGCTCGCCTTGGCCTTGAAGCGGGCGATGAATTTCTTCAGGTGCTCGGCCTGCGCGGTCTGCTTGCGGTACTCGCTTTCCTGCCGGGCCAGATGCTCGGCGCGCAGGCGTTCAAAGCCGCTGTAGTTGCCGGTATAGAGTGTCAGTTGCTGCTGCTCGATATGCAGGATGTGACCCACCACGGCATCCAGGAAATCCCGGTCGTGGGAGATCAGCAGCATGGTGCCGCGAAACTGCGAGAGATAGTCCTGCAGCCACAGCACTGCATCCAGATCCAGATGGTTGGTTGGCTCGTCGAGCAGCAACAGATCGGCATCGGAAAGCAGTACCCGCGCCAGGTTCAGGCGCATGCGCCAGCCACCGGAGAAGCTGGCCACCGGCTGGCGCTGGACCGGCTCGGCAAAGCCCAGGCCGGCCAGTACGGTGGCGGCCTGCGCCGGCAGTGCCCAGGCGTTGATGCTTTCCAGTTGCGCGTGGGCGCGGGCGATGGCCTCGCCGTCTTCGCGGGCTTCGGCGTCGGCCAGTGACTGTTCGAAGGTGCGCAGTTGCGGATGGCCGTCGAGCACATACTCAATTGCTGCTTGCGGCAGCGCCGGGACTTCCTGCGCCATGGTGGCGATGCGCCAGTCCGCCGGGCGCTGGTAGTGACCGCGATCCGCTTCCAGCTGGCCGGCCAGCAGGTTCAGCAGCGAGCTCTTGCCGCAGCCATTGCGGCCGGTCAGGCCGATCTTCCAGCCGCCGTGCAGGGTCAGGTCGGCGTCCCGGATCAGTACATCCGGGCCGCGCCGCAGGTCGAGATGTTCCAGGCGCAACATGGCAGCAGGGGTTTGTCGAAAAGGGGTTGCAGTGTAGACAGGCCGGGTGTCGTCAGCAATGCAGGCCGTGGCATGATGCCGGCGGGCAGGGGAGGAAAGGTGAATGACAGAACCGTCGCTCTGGCAGTACGCACTGACATTATGGAAGCGACCCGGCGTGGAACACGCTGCGCTGTTGTTGCAGGACCAGCACAGCCTGCCTGTGTGCCTGCTGCTGGCGGCGTTGTGGCTGGCAGGCCGGGGTGTGACGCCGGATGCGGCGCTGGCCGCCGCGCTGCGTGATATCGCGGAAGAGTGGGAGCGCGAGCGGATCGCGCCGCTGCGCCGGTTGCGCCGCCAGGCCGGCACGCGCGCGGACTGGGCCGACTGGAAACGCGCCTTGCAGGATGCCGAGCTGGAAGCGGAACGCTTGCTGGTCAGCGCGCTGGAAACCCGTGTGGCGGCGCGCCCGTTGCCGCGTGCAGCGCAACCGCTGCCGGCGCACGGCTGGTTGCTGCTGGTGATACCGGAAATGGCGGGCTGCGAGAATCTGACCCGCGCGGTGGATGCGTTGCTGGGTGCCGCTCAGCCGTGAAAGCCGGGTAACGCGCGCAGCAGATGGCGCTGTACTTCCAGCCACTCGGCGATACGGCGCCAATGCTGGATGTCCTCAGCGGCACGCTGTACCGGCATGTCGATGATGCCGCCGCCTTCGCCGGCGGCCTGTGTGTAAAGCTGCGTGTCGCGCAGGGTCGCCAGATAGGGGATTTTCAGGCTGGTCAGGAATTGCCGCAGCTGCTCGTACATTCTGGTGCGTGCGCGAGTGCGATTGGCGACCACGGCCAGCCGCCGTGGCCGGCGGCGATAGCAGGGGGAAAGCATCACCGCCTGCAGGAAGCGGGTGGCGGCACGAATGTCGATCGGGCTGGGCAGTACCGGCACCAGCACCACCTGGGCCACGCGCAGCACATGGTCCAGCAGGGGCCCGTCGAGGCCGCCGGGGGAGTCGATAATCAGGTAGCCATGGGCCTGGTTGACGACTTCCGTGAGGCGGCCATAGGTGGTGTAGGCATCCAGTTTCAGGCTCAGGCCATGGATATCGTGGCGCCCCAGTTGTTCGCGCCGGCGAACCCAGCTTGCCGAGGACTGCAGTGGATCCAGGTCCAGCAGCGACACGGTCTGCCCTTGCGCGGCCAGATAACTGGCCAGGTTGGTGGCCAGTGTGGTCTTGCCACAACCGCCCTTGGCATTGGCGACCAGCACGACAAAGCGCGGCGGCCCGCCGCCACCGATGGCACGGGCTGGTGAAGTCGTCTCGCGTACGTCGGCTGCGCGTCGCATGACCCCTCCGCCGCCCCCAAGGTTTTGTTATGAAGTGTTATTGCACTATATCGCAGGGCTGTTGTCACACCGCAAGCCCTGCGTCGGGCCGTTGGCACTGTGCGCCGGTGTGATGACAGGCCGGTTTCAGGGCCGTATGCTCCGGCAATCGGGTTGGGGCCCGGGCGCCAGTCAGCGCAGTGATGACCCTGCCGGGCCGTGTCAATCCCGGTTGCAGCGGGCGCAAGCCGCCCGCACACTGTGGCGCTGGCGCGATATCGACGCTGCTGATGAGTGGGCCTGCGATATCAACCGACGTGGGAAAGCTCCGTTTTCGGGGGCGGCGCGACAACAAATTGAATGCAATCTGGAGGCATGATGAAAAAGTTAGCATTGGTGCTTGCTGTGTCAGCACTGGCGGCCTGTGGCCAGGAAAAGGGTGGCGACGTCAAGGTCGAGTCTGATGTGCAGAAGGCATCCTATGCCATCGGTTACCGTACCGGTGAGCAGATGTACGGCAACACCGATGATCTGGATGTGGACGTGTTCCTGGCCGGCCTGCGCGCCGGTGCGCTGGGCGAGAAAGAAGGCCTGCCGCTGGAATCCGAGCAGATGGATCAGGCGATTGCCGACTACCAGCAGCAGAAGATCGCCGAGCGTGAAGCGCAACGCGAGAAAGCGGCCAGCGACAACGCTGAAACCGGCAAGAAATTCCGCGAGGAAAATGGCGCCAAAGAAGGTGTGACCACCCTCGACAGCGGCCTGCAGTACGAAGTGCTTACCGAAGGCGAGAGCGATCAGAAGCCGACGCTCAATGACGTGGTAGTGGCTCACTATCATGGCACCCTGGTCGATGGCACCGTGTTCGACAGCTCCGTTGACCGTGGCGAGCCGGCCAGCTTCCCGCTGGGCCAGGTGATCCAGGGCTGGCAGGAAGCGCTGCAGCTGATGAACGTGGGCGACAAGTGGCGCATCGTGATTCCGCCCGAGCTGGCCTACGGCGAGCAGGGCGCTGGCCAGAAGATCGGCCCGAACTCCACGCTGGTGTTCGAAGTGGAACTGCTGGAAGTGAAGCCGGGCAACTAAGCCGGGCTGAAAACAGAAAAGGCGCCGATACTGGCGCCTTTCAGATCGCTGACAAACCCCGGTTATCCGGGGTTTTTCATTTCTGCAGTTGGGATGTGTGACGTTCGGCAGGTCATTTTCGCTGGGTGGGATAGTCGGCGACATGGCTTGATTCAGAGGGCCAAAGGGCGTTGCGGAAGCGAGGGAGGCTGGCATAGCGCCGGAGAGAGGGCCAGAGGGCTTCTTACCCTGCCAGCAAGGCGATTTTCTTGATGTTCTGAGCCGCCGCCGTCAGCAGACACTGCGCCTGCACCTTGTCCCGGCCACGGTAGCGGGCATAGCGGTATTGATGCAGCTCCTTGGCGTCGGCGAAGCTGCGCTCCACCGTTTCTTTTCGGCGTTGGTAGATCGCCTTGCCCCATTCCGTCAGGCGGTGAGCATCCTGGCGTTCCCGGCTGTCTTCCCAGACATGGCGGGTGATGATCTTGATGTGTTTGGCGTGTTGGGTGCAGCGGGAGAGCAGCGGACATGCCTGGCAGATCGCCGGGTCTGACTGGTAGTGCCGGTAGCCTGTACGGCTGGTGGTTTTATAGGGCAAGTCCTGCCCTTGCGGGCACCGGTAGCTGTCGGTGTCGGGTTGGTAGTGGAATTCCCGCTTGTAGAGGTATCCCTTCCGGTGCGTGGGGCGACGGTAGCCAAAGACGGCTTTGATCTGCTCGTCCTCCAGTCCCTTGCTGATCGCGGTGGTGTGGTAACCGGCATCCAGCCCGACATGAGTGACGTCGAACCCGAAGCGCTCTTTCTGCCGTCTCAGGCGGGCCATGTAGGGCACGGCATCGTGTACATTGCCCGCACTGACGTGCACATCGGTGATGATGTTGGCCTTGCTGTCCACAGTACGGTGATCCAGATAGAAGAACCCTTGGGGCTTGTTGTCCCGGGTCATGTAACCACTCTCAGGGTCCGTCGTGCTCTGCTTGATCTCCCGAGCCGCTGCCGGCCTGGACGCCGGCCGCAAGGGCTTTTTTCCGTGAGCTAACCGGTCCTCCTCCACTGCCCGATCCAGGTCATCCAGATACGCCTGCCGCAGGGGTTCAACCCGAGCCTTGGTCCACTTGCCCTTGTTGGCATTGGCCTTGAGGTGAGTAGAATCCGTGTACAACACCTCCCCGGACACCAGTTTGCGGCGCATCGCCTGCAACACAATCTCGTCAAATATCTGCTGATAGATATCCGAGTCGTTGAACCGACGCCGACGGTTCTGGCTCAGGGTGCTGGCATCCGGCACCTTGTCCGTTAGCGTCAGCCCCAGAAACCACCGGTAGGCGACGTTCACCTGCACTTCCCGGATCAACTGACGTTCACTGCGAACACCGAACAGGTAACCCAGCAACAGCAGCTTGAACATCAGGGTCGGATCCAGTGCTGGCCGACCGTTGTCAGCACAGTACAACGCCTTCACCCGATCATGGATAAAGCTGAAGTCGATGTGTTTATCCACCTTGCGAAGCAGGTGGTCCGGCGGGACAAGTTCATCAATACAGACGAACTCGAGTGTGGATTGGGTCGGAGCGCGGTCTTTTAGCATGCCCCGATTATAGAAAAGCCCTCACCACGAGGGCGAGGGCTTTGTCAGCAGTCTGAAAGGCGCCGATACTGGCGCCTTTTCTGTTTGTGGCACGTCATGCACCCGCGGGAGAAGCGCCTGTGCCGGTTTCAGTGCGTGACGGGCCTGACGGGCTGGCTGCCCTGCAGGTGGAAGCTGATGATCAGCTGGTCTTCCAGCATGAAGCGCTCTTCGAGTTTCTCCAGCAGGCTGGCCATTTTCTCCGGCAGTTCCGTGAGTGAGCACTGCCGGCGCGCGGCCTGGTCGTAATGCTCATTGAAGGCCAGCGCGGCGTCGGTGGAATCCTCCAGCCGGTGCAGCATCTCCTGCAGCCAGCCGGGGTTGTCCCGTTTCAGGCTGCGTGCCTCCACGGCCAGTTCACGGTAGATCTCGAAATAGCCGGCGCTGATGTAGTCCATCAACGTCTGGCACAGGCTCTGGATGTGCGTGTGCAGGGCCGGGTTGTCCTCGACGTTGGCGTCGTTCATGTCCGGCAGGGCACACAGCAGAGCCAGCAATTGCTGGCGTTCCTTGAGCCAGGTTTGCACCAGGGTTTCGGTGCGCTGCCACTGGGGCAGGGTGGGTGTCGCAGGGGATGGCCGTGCCATGGTCGTCCCTCCGTGGGCGTTTGTCTGTGTCAGGGGAGTTCGAGGCTAGATCAGGCGCTCGTGGCAGGGCAATTGGCCGCAGGGGTGATTTGTCGAAACGGCTGCCGGCTCAGGCGGTTACATCCAGACCGATTTTTCATAAGCAGGCGGGCTGTTATCCCGGCCACCCGCAAAGCCAGCGCTGGCGCGGCTTTGCGGTTAGTGGCGCATTAGCGATAACGGCGGAGGATCTGGAACAGTGCCAGCACCAGCAGGCCGGCGAAGGTGATCATCGCCAGTTGCGGGATGGTAATGCCGAGGAAGGTCCAGTCGATCTCGGCGCACTCGCCCGAGCCGCTGAACACCATGCGCAGCATCTCCTGCATCGGGAACACGTCGATCATGTAATCCAGGCCCGGGCCGCAGGCCGGCACTTCGTCGGCCGGCAGGTTCTGCAGCCAGATATGACGGCCCGCCACAATGGCGCCGCCGATGGCGGAGAGGGCCGCCAGCACGTTGTAGAGGCGCTGGCCGGTGGCGCCGGGGTTGTGCAGTGCGGCGAGCAGGAAGAACAGCCCGGCGCCGATGACCGCGACGCGCTGGAACACGCACAGCGGGCACGGTTCGAGGTCTTCGGCGTGTTGCAGGTACAGGGCAGCGGCCATGGCCGCCACACAGGCAAGAAAGCCGAGCAGATTGATGCCGCGCGGTGACAGCAGGCGTGAAGTGATCTGAGACATGCGGTTGTCCGTTTCGCTGACGGTTCTGGTTTGGAAATGGCCGCCCGTGCTGGCGCTGCGTTTCCCCCTTGGTGCAAACCCTGCCGATGCTGACCGGCTCTGCTCATGGACCCGTATGGAGTGCTCCGGTTCCGCAGGTCGGCGCCGGCATGCCGGAAAGCGGCATGATCAAGCGGCACGGCTGATCGCGCGATATCAAACCGATGGCGAGGCTTCACCGGGTGAGCAAAAAAACAGAAGGGGAAGGTGTACCGTGTCGCATGCGGGCATGCAACCCCGGATGGGTACGGCGGGCACCGGTTCAGCCGGTCTGCTGCTCCGGATGCCGTTTCAGAAAAGCCTCATAGCCTTCGCGCCAGCCGGCATGCCACCAGTCCATGAGGATGTCCTCCTGGTACGGGCACTGGCTGTCGTCACGACCGCTCATGCCCCACATGCAGCCACGGTCGTAGGCTTTCTTGCAGGCATCCCGGGTATCGGGTGTGTCTCGCATTCCGCATCTCCGTGCGATGGTGGCCGGCGTAAGGTGCGCCGGCATCACGGCCTGATCATCCTGACAAGGCTGGCACAGATTCTGGCACGGGAGTGTGCGCTGCGCCACACCTGGCGGCGTGTGCCGCCGGATGGCGTCACACTGCTGCCAGGTGGCAGTCGTCAGTCGCGAAAATAATCGGCGAGATAGTCGGCGAACGGCTTTTCCGGCGCGGCTTCGCAGTCGCGCTGTTCCTGCAGGCTGCTTTGCGCGAGCTGGGCAAAACGCTCGCGGGTGGCGTCGTCCAGGGGGCGCGACAGGAAATGATCCCGGTGCGTCTGGGCCTGTTCAATGGCGAACTCGAAAAAGCTCTGGCCGCGCCCGGACAGCGTTTCCATCACCCGGGCGGAAGGGGTGATCTCGGGGTGATCGACCTTTTCCTGCTGCATGGCCAGTGCTTCGGTGTAGCGATGCCCGCCGTGGGTGTGGTCGAACAGTTCGGCGATCGGCCGCATCTGGTCGAGCTTCTTGCTGGCCCATTCGCGCAGCGTGACACGGCTGCCCCAGTTGCACAGCCGTATGCCGGTGTTGCGGCCGTTGTAGACCACCTGCTGGATATTGTTCTTGCTTGCCAGCAGGTCCCGCGCTTCCAGGTGGGGTGACTCCCGCAGCAGGCAATAAGTGGCGAAGATATCGAGAAACCGCAGCTGTGTCTGGTTGATGCCCAGCGGTTCGAACGGGTTCAGGTCCAGTGCGCGCATCTCCACATATTCGACCCCCCGGCGCGCGAGCGCCTGGGTCGGGCGCTCGCCCTTGTGGATGGTGCGCTTGGGGCGGACTGACGAGTAGTACTCGTTCTCGATCTGCAGGATGTTGGCGTTGAGCTGGCGGTATTCGCCGTCCACCAGCACGCCGATGTCGCGATAGGCGGGTTCTTCAGTCTTGATCGCCTCGGTCAGCGTGCGCACATACTCGTCGAGGTTGTTATAGCTGATGTGCAGGCTTGACTGGGCGTTGTTCTGGTAGCCCAGGTCGCTCATGCGCAGCGAGGTGGCGAAGGGTTGTGCCAGCGTACCGCGGAACATTTCCGCCAGCGTATGCTCGCGACCGGACAGGAAGGAGCTGCACACCGCCGGGGAGGCTCCGAACAGATAGATCAGCAGCCAGGAATAGCGCTGGAAGTTGCGCGTCAGGTCCATGTAGCGTTCGGAGATGAACGTCTGCAGGGGCTGCGTGTCCTGTTCACCCTGCTGATACAGGCGCCAGAAGGTGTCCGGGAACGAGAGGTTGTAATGGATGCCGGCGATGGTCTGCATGCGGCGGCCATAGCGGTAGCCCAGGCCGCGCCGGTAGACATGCTTCATCTGGCCGACGTTGGAGCTGCCGTACTCGGCGAGCGGAATGTCCTTGTCCTCGCCCATGGCGCAGGGCATGGAGTTGACCCACAGCATTTCGTCGCCCAGTTGCGGGTACACATATCGGTGCAACTGATCGAGGAATTCCAGTGGTGCGCTCAGCCGGTCACTGGCCGGGGTGATGAATTCCAGCAGCGCTTCGGAATAGTCGGTGGTCAGATACGGATGTGTCAGGGCCGACCCCAGGCTGGCCGGATGCAGACTCTGGGCGAGCAGGCCCTGCGGGGTGATGCGCAGGCTTTCCTTTTCGATACCCCGGCGCATGCCGGACAGGGTGCCGGCGGCATCGGCCTTGTTCAGCGCCAGGAGGCGCGTGGTGAGCAGATCGGTCATCCGATAGCGTCCATCATCTGGTCTGGGCGAGCACGCCTGTAGCATGCCCGCTGCGGACAAGAGCCGAGAAAACGATCAGCCCCTGCGTTTTTTCGCATCCTGCTCCTGCTGTGCCTTGGCGAACAGCGAGGCAAAGGTGCCGTTGCTGCCCGCCGCCGGCTTGCCGCCACCGCGGTTTGCCTGGCCGCCACCGCCGCCCTTGCCGGCGCGTGGATGCTGGCGGCGTGTATCACCCGCCGGGGCGTTGCCGGCCTGGCGTTGCTGGCCTTCCTCGTGACGGTCGTCCAGGCGCATGGTCAGGCTGATGCGGCGGCGATTGAGGTCCACCTCCAGCACTTTGACCTTGACGATATCACCGGGGCTGACGACCTCGTGAGCATCCTTGACGAATTTCTCCGATAGCGCAGACACATGGACCAGGCCGTCCTGGTGGACGCCGATATCCACGAAGGCACCGAAGTTGGTCACGTTGGTGACAGCGCCTTCCAGGATCATGCCCGGCTTGAGGTCCTTGATGTCCTCGACGCCTTCCATGAATTCCGCCGCCTTGAACTCCGGGCGCGGATCGCGGCCGGGCTTTTCCAGCTCCGTGAGAATATCGCTGATGGTGTGCACGCCGAACTTGTCATCGGTGAAGTCGGCGGCTTTCAGTTTTTTCAGGAAGCCGACATCGCCGATTAGGTCTTTCAGGACGCGCTGGTGCGCGGCGGCAATGCGCTCGACCACGCTGTAGGCTTCCGGGTGCACGCTGGAGGCGTCCAGCGGGTGCTCGCCGGTGCTGATGCGCAGGAAGCCGGCGGCCTGCTCAAAGGTCTTCTCGCCCAGGCGCGGTACCTGTTTCAGTGCCTCGCGGTTGGGGAAGGCGCCGTTTTTCTCGCGGTAGGTGACGATGTTGCCGGCGATGGTGCTGTTCAGGCCGGAAATGCGCGCCAGCAAGGCGGCCGATGCCGTGTTCACATCCACGCCGACGGCGTTCACACAGTCCTCGACCACAGCATCCAGGCTGCGTGCCAGTTTCACCTGGCTCACATCGTGCTGGTACTGCCCCACACCGATGGATTTCGGATCGATCTTCACCAGCTCGGCGAGCGGGTCCTGCAGACGGCGGGCAATGGACACGGCGCCACGGTAGGACACGTCCAGGTCGGGAAATTCCCGTGCCGCCAGTTCCGAGGCGGAATACACCGACGCGCCGGCTTCGCTGACCATGATCTTGGTCATCTTCAGGCTGGCCAGTTTCTTCACCAGTTCGCCGGCCAGCTTGTCGGTTTCACGGCTGGCGGTGCCATTGCCGATGGCGATCAGGTTCACCTGATGCTTGGTGCACAGCCCGGCCAGCGTGGCGAGCGACTGGTCCCACTGGTTGCGCGGCTGGTGCGGAAATACGGTGGTGTACTCCAGCAGTTTGCCGGTTTCATCGACCACCACCACCTTCACCCCGGTGCGCAGGCCCGGGTCCAGGCCCATGGTGGCGCGGGCGCCGGCCGGCGGGGCCAGCAGCAGGCTGTTGAGGTTGCGGGCGAAGACCTGGATGGCTTCTTCCTCGGCCAGTTCGCGCACGCGACCGAGCAGTTCGGTTTCCAGGTGGGTGTTGAGCTTGATCTTCCAGGTCCAGCGCACGGTTTCGCCAAGCCAGTTGTCGGCGGCGCGGCCCTGGTGCTGCCAGTCGATGCTCTGGGCCACCATGGCCTCGCACGGGTGCGGCTGCGCCGCTTCCTGTTCTTCCGACAGCGCCATACTGACGTGCAGGATGCCCTCATTACGGCCGCGGAACAGTGCCAGGGCGCGGTGGCTCGGGATGCCGGACAGTTTTTCGCGATGGGCGAAATAATCGCTGAACTTGATGCCGTCTTTGTCCTTGCCGTCAACGACGCTGGACACCACTTCCGCCTGCTCCCACAGCCAGGTGCGCAGGCGGGTCAGCAGGTCGGCGTTTTCGCTGAAGCGTTCCATCAGGATCTGCTTGGCGCCGTCGAGGGCGTCTTTGGCCGTCTCGATCTTGTGTTCGCTGTTCAGGTAGTTGCCGGCTTCGGTCTCCGGGTCCAGCGTCGGATCATTCAGCAGTGCATCGGCCAGCGGTTCCAGACCGGCTTCGCGGGCGATCTGGGCGCGGGTGCGGCGCTTTGGCTTGTACGGCAGGTAAAGGTCTTCCAGGCGCGTCTTGGTATCGGCGGCCAGGATGGCGGCCTCCAGCTCCGGCGTCAGTTTGTCCTGCTCTTTGATGCTTTTCAGGATCGCGTCACGGCGCTCGGCCAGCTCGCGCAGGTAACGCAGGCGCTCTTCCAGATTACGCAGCTGGGTGTCGTCCAGGCCGTCGGTGGCTTCCTTACGGTAGCGCGCGATAAAGGGCACGGTGGCGCCGTCATCCAGCAGGGCGACGGCGGAAGCGACCTGGCGCAGCTGGACGCCGAGCTCGTTGGCGATGATCTGTTCGATACTGGGAATGGCGGTGTTCGGGGTACTGGACATGGGATTCGCTGACGTGATGAATGAGGGCGTGGGCGCTTGGACAACGCAGACACGCGACGATGGCCGGAATCATAGGGGAGGACGGCGGCGGGTGACAGATTGACAGCAGGGTTTTGCTATGGCTGCAACGGCCCCGCATGGCCGGCGGGCCATGTGCTCATTGAGCGTGCGGGGCGTGTCATGAAGGGAGGACGCCGGTCAGGCGCCCAGCAGTTCCCTGATCTTGGCCACCAGTTCGGATTCCTGTGGCGGCTTGACGATATAGCCGGCCGCCCCCTGGCGTTCCCCCCAGACCTTGTCGGTGTCCTGATCCTTGGTGGTCACCAGCACGACCGGAATATGCTGGGTTTCCGGGTCACGGGTGATCTTGCGGGTGGCCTGGAAGCCGTTCAGTTCCGGCATGACCACGTCCATGAGAATCAGGTCCGGGCGCTCGCTGCGCGCCAGTTCCACCCCTTGCATGCCATTGGTGGCGGTCACGGTCTGATGGCCCTGGGCCTCACAGATACGGACCATGTTGGCCAGTTGGGTGGGTGAATCGTCAACAACCAGGATTTTCGCCATGGCGCCTCCTTCCTCTTGTGTTCGCCGCTCCGCTGGCCTGTCGGCCGGACGGCTGGTGTCCGGCGTCAGTTATTATTCCGCGCCGCTGCATAATAGCAGGATGCCGGTAGTGGGGAACCTGATGATTTGCGGCACAAAGTGCGCAATCCGGTCACCCGGGCAGGCGCCGACGTGCTGGCCGGTTCGGTGCAGATAGTCGCATTCTGTTGCGTTTTCGCGCTGCCGACCGGGTTGCAAATCCGACCGGTGGGCGACAAGATGCCGTGGGCCCGAGGCGCGCTCTGGCTGGGTGAACAGCCGTGCGCCGACAGGGTGATCCGCATCGGAGAAAAGCCGTCGTGACCGAGCCGCAACAGGACAAGATTCTCGTCGTCGATGACGACGCCCGCCTGCGCAGTCTGCTGCAGCGTTATCTCGAAGAACAGGGGTTCTACATCAAGGCCGTCGCCGATGCCGAGCAGATGGATCGTGCGCTGGGCCGCGAGCTGTATTCGCTGATGGTGCTGGACCTGATGCTGCCGGGCGAAGACGGCCTCTCGATCTGCCGCCGGCTGCGCGCCGCCGGCACCGCCATGCCGATCATCATGCTCACCGCCAAGGGCGACGACAATGAGCGCATCGAAGGCCTGGAAGCCGGCGCCGACGATTACCTGCCGAAACCGTTCAACCCGCGCGAGCTGGATGCCCGCATCCGTGCCGTGCTGCGCCGCCAGGTGCGCGAAGTGCCGGGCGCGCCAAGCCGCGATAACCAGTGCGTGACCTTCGGCCCCTGGGAGCTGGACCTGGCGCGCCGCATCCTGCGTCGCGGCGACCAGGAGAACAACCTCACCACCGGCGAATTCGCCGTGCTCAAGGCGCTGGTGCAACACCCGCGCGAACCGCTGACCCGCGACAAGCTGATGAACCTGGCCCGTGGCCGCGAGTGGAGCGCCATGGAGCGTTCCATCGATGTGCAGGTGTCGCGCCTGCGCCGGCTGCTGGAAGATGATCCGTCCAAACCGCGTTATGTGCAGACGGTGTGGGGGGTGGGTTACGTGTTTGTGCCGGACTGAGTGCCGCTGTCTCCAGATATCGGTTTTTGCCTGATCCTTTAGCCGGTCCGCGTTCGCCGTTTATCCGGATATCCGTCTCCGCCCGGAATGGCCCCCGCATTCATGGGGAGCGAGCCCGCTGTCCGCTCCATAGCATTGTGACTCACATCAAATTGCATTGGAGATGGAGTCATGCCGATTCGGACCCCGCTATATCGAGTCATGCCGGTGGTCAGCCTGGGGTTGCTGCTGGCCGCCTGTGGTGGCGACAGCAGCAGTCACCGTGGTGCTCCGCCGCCCGGTGACGGAGACCCCGTGGAAACCTCCACGGTATCCGGCGCGGTGGCCGTGGGCGCGCCGGTCAGCGGTGCGCAAGTGAGCCTCACCTGTCAGTCCGGTGACAGTGTCGCGGGCGTGGTCAGCAACGCCAACGGCAGCTATACGATCACGGTGCCGGACGAGAATTTCCCCTGCATCCTCCGCGCGACAGGGGGCGACCTGCCGGCCGGTATTGCGGCGCTGCATTCTTTCGCGTCCTCCGCCGGCAATGCGACGGTCAACCTGACGCCGCTGACCGATCTCGCGCTGGCGCTGGCGATCAATACCGGGGCAGGCAACAGCAGCATCGGCGACTGGTTCGCCGCCCCGGGCAACTGGACGGAAGTCAGTGCCGCGCTGGGCGACGCGCTCGAGACACTGCGTGACACCCTGGTCGCCGCGGACTATACGCTGCCCTCCACCTGGCCATCGGGCAGCCTGGCGCCGTTTACCGAAGCCTTTACGCCCAGCGCGACACCGGCGCAGGACACACTGGACAGGTTGCTGGAAGATTTGCAGGCGGCGATCGTCGACGCGGGCGATACCTATGACAACGTGCTGGCCGGTTTTGTGACCACGCCGGCTTCCCTGCCGACGGATGTGAGCGGCGGCAATGAAGGCGGTGAAACACCGGTTGAAACGGGCGCAGTGGGGCTGGCGGACTTTGGCATTTACTCCGGCAGCTCGACCAATGCCGAATTCCTGGCTGCCGTCAGTGGCAGCTGGCCGGTGGCCATTTATCGCGTGCCGTCCGGGCAGGGCAACCTCTATGGCGAAGGCACGCTGACGATCAGCGGCACGGAAAGCGACTGGTCCATGACTTTGACCGGCGGCGATGGCAGCACCATTTTCGATCGCGGTATCCAGGGGGCGCTGACCGGGCAGCTGATGCCCTTCATCGGGCAGTTGTTCATCAACCACGGTACCAGTACCTCAGAGTACATGACGGTGTTTGCACAGCCGGACGGCATGATCGAAGGCAGTGCCGGCGGCGAGATCGATATCGAGTTCCGTAACAACATCGTGGCGTATGGGGAAGCACTGCCGGACGTGCTCGCGGGGCTGGCAGGCACCTGGTCCAAAGAGGTTGCGGTGTACTGCAACGGTCCGTTCGGTGCGCCAACGGCGGTCACCAACAGCGTGACCATTACGGCGACGGGGGAGGTCACGGCCGAAGGGGAGACCCAGCTTTGCGGCGGTGAGCTGCCGCAGACCTACGCCTGGGGTGGCCTGGATGACTTTGTGACTCCCAACCCGGAGGGCGAGGGTTTCATCATTTACCTGGACTCGACCTCCGAGGTGGGTATCGGCAATGCCTTTGAAATCTGGATCAGCGAGATCGAGAACCCGACCGTCACCAAAATGAGAAGCTTCATTGGCGGCGAGTTGTTCGAGATGACAAACCCGACGCAGCAGTAAGGCTTGCGCGATGACAAAGCGCCGGCAGGGCCGGCGCTTTGTATTGCCGCCGGGGGCGTCAGGTTCCGCCTTGCGTCAGCAGCGGAATCTGCATCTGCACGCGCCAGCCAGCCTCGATGGCGCCATGGGTGCAGTGGCCGCCGAGTTTCATGGCCCGGGTGGTCATGATGTCCAGGCCGCGACTTGGCCCGCACTCCGACGAGGCCGGCAGGCCGTCATTCTCGACCTGCAGCGACACCTGCTCGCCATCGCAATGCAGTGTCACATTCAACGTGGTGGTGGCCGAATGCTTCAGTGCATTGCTGACTGCTTCCCGCAGAATACGCGTCATTTCGCTGAACTGGCTGGCGGTCAGCATGGTAGGGGCGAGATCTTCCTGCCACTGCAGGGTCACGGTGTGATCCGCACAGCGCCGGGCCGTTTCCTCGTGCCATTGCGAGGCAGCTGCTTCCAGCGACAGCGAATGTCCTTCCATGTTTCTCAGCAGATCGCGCAGGTCGCGGATGGCCTCGCGCACCAGTGGTTTGGTGTCGTCGGCGCAGTGGTGCAGCAGATGCAGCAGTTTGGCGCCCAGGTCATCATGAATGTCGCGGCGAATACGGCTGCGTTCTTCACTGGCACCTTCGGCCCGTGCGGTGCGTGTCTGGCTCACCAGTTCATGCAGTGACAGCACCAGGCTGGCGATCTCCACATCGTGCCGGGTGAACAGCCGCTCGCCTTCGTGGGCGTGCCTGAGCAGATAGGTTTGTGGCCCGACCGGGTCGGGCACGTGCAGGCTCTCGCCGTTGTCCTGGACGCTGCATCGGGCCGCGCGGACGGGTAATCGCTCCTGCACCAGAGGGCGAAACACTGCGCTGAGCGCTTGTTCCACGCCGGACTGGTCCTGCTGTGCCTGCTGGGCAGTCAGCATGGCCGGCAATGCGCGGGACAGCCATGTCTCAAGGCCCGGCTGATTGCGCAGGAACAGCTTGCCCCATACATACTGGCGCACGGGAAAGTAAAACCAGCCCACCAGCGCCATCGACAATGTCAGCGTAATCGGGCCGGACAGTGACAACAGCATCGCCAGCAGCAGATCCGTGAGCATCACCAGCAGCCCGCCCAGCAGCCAGGCCCACAGCGAGAACCACCAGCGCTCCAGATCGAACAGGCGGTGCCGGACGACCCCCAGCGCCATGCCGGCATACATCAGCAGGAAGGTGGTGAACAGCAGGCCCTGGGAGGCGGGCAATGCCACCTGCAGAATGGCCGGCAGAATCATGCCGCCGGCGAAAAAGGTGGTGCCGGCCACGATCGACAGCACCACCCAGCGCAGTGCCGCGCGGTGGCTGGCGTGACCACGTGTTTGCCAGCCTTGCCAGGCGGCGCCCAGCAGCCCGAGCAGGAAAATCCCCATCACCCAAAGATGAAAACCGGCCACCGGTGTGGCGACCCATTGCCCCTGGTCGATGACAATGGCCACGGCAAAGGCCGCATAGAACGCGAACGTCCAGGCGGAGGCTGGCGCCCTGCGCGGATAGTTCCACAGGAAGGCACCCAGCGAGGCGGAGAACAGCAGCGCGCCCACATGGTTGAGGCCGGACAGCCACATGAACAATTGGCCGGGAATGAACAGGTCGCGCGTGCTGTAGATCGCGGCGGCGGACGAGAACAGCACATAGCTGAGCCCGGTCAGGGCAAAGGAATGCAGGGCGATGTCGCGCTGGGCCGGCACCCACACCAGCAGGCAGATCATCATGCCGGCGAGGCCGCACACCAGTTGCAGCCAGAACAGCCCCGGCAGCGCGGTCAGGTGCCGGGGCTGCGGCGTAAGCGGATGCAGTGCGCCCTGCGTGTCGCGCAGTTGCAGCGTGCCCTGGGCCAATGAGGCGGCCAGCCACTGGTGCGTGGCGAAAAGTGTGTTGAGAGCCGCATAGTCCGGCAGTACGTCCGGCTCTTCCACCACCAGCCGTGCTGTCGCCGGAACGTCCCGCTGGCCGTCGCTGAAAGCACTCACCGTCACGGTACGGTGACCGGGCAGCGATGCGACGAGTTGATCGCCGTCGGTAGCGAACACCACATTGCTGCCCGGTAGCGACAGCGCCACGCCGATGGCCAGCAAGCCGTACGCCACCACCAGCACCAGGCCGGCGGCAATTTTTGTTTTCAGTGACCACATGCTGCGTTCCCCGTCTCCGTTCCATTCCCCGCGGTGTAGTGTGGCCTGTGCCCCTCCCCCGTTTCCAGGGGTTGATCTGGCCAGTCGCCGCCGTCTAATAATGGGCGGTTCGTGTCATCCGGTTTGCCAGCATCCTGATGCTTGCACCCCGGCTGTCTTCACGCCGTGAATCAACGCCGGAGCGTATCGATGCCAGCGATCAAACACATTCTGATTGTGGAAGACCTGCCCGACGTGGCCCTGTGGCTGCGTGAGCAGGTGCAGCCGCTGTTGCACCCGGAACGCATCGACGAGGCCGGCAATCTGGCCGGCGCGCGCCAGGCCATCGCGGCCCACCGCTATGACCTGGTGTTGCTGGACCTGGGGTTGCCCGACGGCGACGGCATGTCACTGATCGCGCCGTTCCGTCAGGCCAACCCGAAAGCCCAGTGCATCGTCACCACCATTTTCGACGACGCCGAACATCTGTTCGGTGCCCTGCGTGCCGGCGCCAGCGGCTATCTGCTCAAGGACGACACCGAGGAGGAATTTGCCAGCCAGCTGTCCGGCATTCTTGCGGGACGTCCACCGCTGTCCTCCTCCATTGCCCGCCGTGTGCTGCAGCATTTCCAGCCCGCGCCGAGCCCGATGGAGGCGCCGCTCACACAACGGGAGCAGGATCTGCTGACGCTGATTGCCAAAGGGCTGAGTGTCCGCCATGCGGCGGAAAAACTGGGGATTTCCCACCACACCGCAGCCAGCTACATGAAAGGTATCTACAGCAAGCTACAGGTCAACAGCCGGGCGGAAGCGACGCTCAAGGCCGTCAACCTCGGACTGGTGAACCCTGGTTGATTCTGGCGGGGCTGTCTACCTCCTGAAACAGGGGGGCAGGGTCAGGCGGGGAGTTGGAAATCGCGTTGCGTCATCAGGTCCAGCCCGCAGGGCAAGGCGCTGATCCAGTCGAGAAACGCCGTGATCATTTCACGGCCGGCCAGCGGGCGGCCGTGCTGAGGCACGATCATCGCCACATCCATTTCGCGCACCATGTTTGCCCACAGGCGTGTCACCTGCTGGCTGGCCATATAGCGACGGTGGAAGCCGAGCATGTGGGGAATATGGGCCTGGAAATCCGTGACCGGGCTGGCGTCGTCCACCAGTGAGGCGCCCATATCGCCGGAAAACAGGATGCGGCTGACCGGATCATACAACTGGAAATTACCCACGGAGTGCAGGAAATGCGCTGGCACGGCGTACAGCATGCTGTCGCCGAGCCGGATGCGATCGCCAGCATCCGGCAGCGCGATAATCCGTTCATAGGTGTTGATGTCGCGCAGAATACTCAGGTAGTGCGCGGTGAGATGGGGCAGAAAGCGTGCCCAGAGTTTTGAACAGATGACGCGGGCGCGGGTATGCAGCAGCCATTTGTCCAGTGAGGCGATGATGTCCGGGTCCTGGTGCGAGGCGAACACATAGGTCAGTGTCTCTACCTTCATGTGCCGTGAAAGCGCGAGCGACAGCGGCGTATAGGTGAGATCGCCGCCGGGGTCGAGCAGCATCGACTCGTCCTGGTCGAGAATCAGGAACTGGTTCGACTGCACGCCATCGCCGCTGACCAGATTGTCAAAGCACAGGCAGCGGTGCTGGCCGTTGTCGAACAGCACGATAGGATCTCGGCGCATGGCGGGTCATCTTGTTGTCCTGGTCCGTACCGAGAGTAACCGGGGCAACAGGGCATGCACTGACGTGCATCAAGGTCTGGCCGGATTCTGCCCGGCCGCATGGCGGCCGGGCAGAGCAGGCGTCAGTTGCTGGCGCAACCGGCGGCGCTGATTTCCGCCGGGTCGCTGCTGGCGCGGTCTTTCAGGTTGCCGAGGAAGCGGGCTTGCACTTCCACCTGATTGTCCTCACGCAGCAGAAGGTGGTTGCGCAGGAAGCCGATGCGACGGCCCCCGCTTTCTTCAACATAACGACCGTAGCTTCGGCGGTAAAATTCCGATGACAGCGTGGTGCCGTTGCTCGCCTTCACCAGTGCATAGCGCCAGCTGTTGACGGCGCCGTCGTCGCTGACACTCAGGCGCAGCACATCGCACAGCGCGTAGCCGCTGTTGTAGCTGGTGTCATCCTCGATCACCGTCAGCGTAATGTCGCCCAGTGCCTTGAGTTCGCTCAGGAGTGCTGTCTCTTCGTCCGGCAAGGGGCGTTCCTCCAGTTCTATCGTGCTGCTGGAAAAGACACCCTCGCCAAGCTGTGTCGTGCGTGTCAGGCGCCACGCCACGGGTATCAGCATGTCCGGGCTGACAATCACATCAAAGCTCAGTGTCTGCGAGGCGCTTTCCTCTCTGCTCAGGTGGTAGGCAAATTCGGGACGGCTCGGGTTGGTGGTGTAATCGTTAAAACGGTAGCTGGGGTCTGCCGGGTCGAACTGATAGCCGTCCACGGTGACAACGCCCTGTGCATCAATCTCCACAAAGACACTGCTGCCAGGTGTCAGGGCGCTGTTGCCGCTGAAAGTCGGTGATTTTTCCACCAGCGTCGACGAATAGACACCGTTCAGCGGGCCGAGCTTTTCGGCAGCGGGCGTGTCCGCCTGTTCGGCGCGCAACTGGCCGAGGAACACCGGCACGCCGAACGGGCCCTGCGGGCGTGAGGCATCGCCGACGTTGATTTCATTGAAAGTGCCGGTGTCGTTGCTGCTCAGCGCGTACTCCACGTCGCCATCGCGCCAGATGATTTCTGGCAGGTGCGGGGTGCCGCCAAAAAGACGGTGGTAAGGATTGCCGAGTACCGTGCCCTCAATGCTCAGTGTGTTGTCCTCGCCGACCACCACGCTCACGGCCTGTTCGTCGACGAAATCACAGGCGTTGCCGCAGCCTTCGCCGCCGCCCGCATAGAACACCAGCGAGTAGGTGCCGGTCAGCGCGGCGTTCACCGTGGCTGCGGAGGTGCCGCTGCCTGTGCCGCCGCTCGCTGGCGCTTGCGGCAGGCTGGCGCCGCTGGTGAAACTGGCGCGCAACGCCTCATGGCTGTCCAGGCCGCTCCCCTGGCTGCCGTCGCCGAGCTGTTCCAGCAACTGGTCATACGGGTCGCTGGCCGGGTTGGCGGTGAAGGGCGCCGTAAAGGGCGCCGTGCTGCCGTTGGGCCAGCTGCCCGGCGGGGTGTAGCCCGCGTTGACCAGCGCGGTGCGCAGCGCCGTGGCCGCGCTGGCCAGCTGCGGAGCCAGCGTGTCCAGGCCGGCATCGCCAGTGGCCGGGTCGGCGAACCAGTCCGGCAGCGCCTGGCCGGACAGCGCATTGATCTGCAACGCCAGCGCCAGGTCGGTCAGTGGCGTAATGTTCACATTGCCGGCCCGGGTGGCCAGGCTGTAGAGCGTGACCACGGGCGTGCCGCCTTCCACACGCAATGCGCACGGCAGCGCGGCAGCGCTGGCCAGGCTACCGCGCCAGGTGCCGTTGGCCGCGGTGGTAACGGTATCGGTAAAGCCGGTGCCGTCGGCGCACCGGGCAGAGACGGTGCCACTGGCGATGCCGGCGCCCACGGCGGCGGTGCCGTGCAGGCCATTGGGGTTCTGGCGGCTGCCGCCGTCGCCACCGCAGGCACTGAGCAGCGTGGTGGCGAGAAGGGCGGCGCACCAGGGCAGCCGGTAAGCGAATGCAGTCATGATGAACGTCCTGTCGTGAGAGGAAAGACAGGCAGTGTAAAAACCGGAACAGGGCAAGCGGCACCCTGAAACAAGGGGGCGGCGCAGGAAAGCGCGGCCGGGGGCTTTCGGTTAGTATGAGTGCAGCTCGTCCGCACGTCCCTCGACAGGAATGTACTGCATGCGCATCAACCTGCTTCCCAGAACCGCCTTTGCCCGCTCAGCGGTGGTGGTCGGTCTGGTGATTTTCCTGACTCAGGTGCTGACGCTGTGGTTCTTTGCGCGCAATGCCTACCTGCCGGGTATCCGGGAATATTCGCGCCTGACGCTGTTGCAGGCAGAGCTGTCGGTATACGAAGAAACCCGCGACGCAGAAGCCGCTGCCCGGCTGGGCGAGGTGAGCGGCATCATGATGGCCACGCCGCCGTCCGCCGAGGACAGCCAGGTGCCATTGATCAGCCGGCCGGTGGTGAACAGTTTCCGGTTGGAGATCGAGGAACTGTTTGGTGAGCCGGTAAATATCCGTTTTGAGGACAGCCGTCGTCCGGTGCTGTGGATCAATACACCCTCGTTTCAGGGGCAGTGGCTGCGCGTGCCGATGACCTTTTTCCGTGATTACGACCGTTACCTGCTGGTGGGCTGGGGTGTGACCGTGCCGTTGTTCGCGGTGATCGCGGGCCTGCTGATCGCGCGCGGTCTGAACCGGCCCCTGAAACGACTGGAACAGGTGGCTGCCGTGGTGGGCCGGGGTGATCCGGTGCCGCCGCTGAATGATCGCAACGGGCCGGAAGAAATCAATGCGGTGAACCGCGCCTTCAACCGCATGACACGCGAGCTGGCGCAGGCGCAGCGTGATCGCGCACTGTTGTTGGCGGGCGTGTCGCACGACCTGCGTACGCCGCTGACGCGCCTGCGGCTGTCGGCGGAGTTTATTGCGGATGAAGAACTTTCCGAAGGCATCATTGGCGACATCGAGGACATGGACGCGATCCTCGAACAGTTCATCGGTTTTATCCGCGACGGCGCGGATGAAGTGGCCAGTTACGAAAACATCAATGTGCTGGTGGAAGATGTCTGCGCCAAGTTTGATCACCTTGATCTGGATATTGACCTGCGTCATGTACCGCGCCTGATGCTCAAGCGGCTGACGTTCAAGCGCCTGCTGACCAACCTGATGACCAACGCCATGAAATATGGCGAGCCGCCGGTGGAAGTCTCCACGCAACTGTCAGGCCAGGACGTGGTGCTGACGGTGCGCGATCATGGGCAGGGTGTACGGGATGAAGATATCCCGACATTGTTGCAGCCTTTTTCGCGAGGCGAGAAAGCGCGCACCGTGACCGGTTCCGGTCTGGGGCTGGCGATCGTGAAACGTATCGTGGACATGCACCATGGGCAGGTGCGTCTGGTGAATCACCCGGATGGTGGGCTGCAGGTGGAAATCCGGTTGCCAGTGACTGGGAGGTTCGTGCAGCCGGAGGCGCTGTCGGCACGGGTGCGGTAAAGAAAACAGCCGGCTTGTTTTCTGAGCATAAAAAAGGGCGCCCGAAGGCGCCCGGTTACTGCCTGAACAGACGGACCAGACTGTTCAGAGCATGCCTTCCACGCGCTGCCGCAGGTTGTCGTCATACGGCAGCATTTGCGCGATACGGTTGTAGGTGCCCACGTCCAGGTCTTCATCCTGCACGGCTTCCACCATTTCCTGTTGCATGTTCATCTGCACTTCAGCGACCTTTTCCGGGTCATCGGCCTGCTGGGCCTCGCTGACATATTTCTCGCGGATTTCCTCCACTTTTTTGTGGGCGCCCGCGAATTTCTCCAGCTCTTCATCACTGACTTCGGCAGCCGCTGCCGGCGCCTGATTCTGAGCCGCACCCGGCGCCGGAGCCGGCGATTGCGGTGTGCCGGCGTTGTCGGCGAACGCCATGCTGCCCAGGCCCATGGCGGCAACGGCGATAACGAGGGGTTTCAGTCGGATTTGCATCATGCTTCTCCTTCAGTGGCTGATAGTCATGGAAACTTTATGCAGTGCTCGTGCATGCCGTTCCTGTGCAATTCCGACCGGCTTGAAGACAGAAGTTCCGGCGCGAGCCCGGAACTGGGTCACGCGATGCGGCTGCATCCCGCATGAGCCGCGGGTTTCGGGCCTGTAAGAAAATGTTTCGCGAAGGGTGAGAGAAGGGGTGGCGGTGCAAAATTCTGTTGATTCGCCACACGCCAGCCGGTGGCGTGTGGCGCAGCGTGCGTGCCGTCAGTGCAGTTTCAGGCGTGGACGCACCAGCCGGTTGAAGCGGCCGGCGACCAGCAACATCAGCGTGCGCGGCCAGCCATACAGCGCGGCCTGGTGCAGGCGATACAGGCTGATGTACATCATGCGTGCGAGCCAGCCCTCGACGAAGAAATTGCCGCCCTTGAGGTTGCCCATCAGCATGCCCACCGAGTTGTACTGGCTCAGCGACACCAGCGAGCCACGGTCCTTGTAGGTAAAGGGTTGCAGTGGCTTGTCATATTGCAGCAGACGCTCGAAATTCTTCGCCATGTGCTGGGCCATCTGCTGGGCCGATTGCGCACGGGGCGGAATCGGTTTCTCGCTGCCGGGCAGCAGGCAGGCGGCACAGTCACCGATGACGAAAATGCGCGGCTGTCCCTTCGCCTGCAACGTCGGCTCGACCACGATCTGGTTGATGCGATTGCGCTCCAGGCCGTCGATACCGCCGAGGACATCCGGGGCTTTTACCCCCGCCGCCCAGACCAGCAGGTCGGCGGTGATGTCGTCGCCGTTTTTGACCACAAAGGTGTTTGGCTCTGCGCGTTCCACCAGCGTGTTCACATGCACTTGCACGCCAAGCGCTTCCAGCCGTGCGTGTGCCGTGGCGGAGACCCGCTCGGTCAGCACCGGCAGGATGCGCGGCGCGGCTTCGATCAGATGCACATTCAGTTGCTTGCGGTCCAGGTGCTCGTGGCCATACAGCTTGAGCATGGAAATGGCATGGTGGATTTCCGCTGCCAGCTCCACACCGGTGGCGCCGCCGCCGACAATGGCCACCGACAGCGGTGCATTGACGTGATTGGCATGCAGGCAGGCGTTGAGGAAGCGCTCGCGAAAGCGATCTGCCTGCTGCCGGCTGTCGAGAAACAGTGCGTGCTCGCGCACGCCGGGCGTATTGAAGTCGTTGCTCTGGCTGCCCACGGCAAGCACGAGGTAATCGTAGGCCAGCTTGCGTTCGGGCAGGACTTCTTCGCCCTGCTGGTCATGTACGGGCGCCAGCGTCACGGTCTGTCCGGCGGCGTCGACCTGGGTCAGGGTGCCGGGCTCGAAACGGTAGTGGTTCAGGCGCGCATGGGCGCGGTAGTCCACCGCATCCAGATCGGCATCAATGGCACCGGTGGCGACCTCGTGGTAGCGCGGTTTCCATACGTGGATGCTGCTGCTGTCCACCAGGGTGATGTCGGCGAGATGATGCTTGCCCAGTTTGCGGCCCAGAAAGGTGACCAGTGGCAGGCCACCGGCGCCGCCGCCGATAACCAGGATTTTTGCTGCCCCCATGCATACCTCCGGATGGTCGGTGGAGAGTGCGGAAATCCGTCGGGATTTCCCGGCCTGCCACCACGGGGCGTCGTGGCAGGGTCCCCCGCGGGCGAAGACAGCCGCAGGCACGGGTCAGGGTGATGGATGGCCCGTGAAAGCGCGCAGTTTAGACCTTGAACCCAACAAGTCCATAGGTCGGCAGGTGTAATTTTGTGCGACTGGCCGGTCCATCCGGTGTGCGACGGAAGTCGCTGCATGCCGCACCGGGCGCCTGTTTCGGCTACACTTCGGCCTCCCGATGGCCCGACAGGGCCGGGTGAATGACACAGGAGAAACCATGAGCAGCACCCTGATACGCATCGCGACCCGTTCCAGCCCGTTGGCCATCTGGCAGGCGGAATTTGTGCAGCAACGCCTGGAAGCGTTGCATCACGGGTTGCGCGTGGAGCTGGTGCGGATCAAGACCCAGGGCGACAAGATCCTGGATACCCCGCTGGCGAAGATCGGCGGCAAGGGCCTGTTCGTGAAGGAACTGGAAGAGGCGATGCGCGACGGCCGTGCCGATATCGCGGTGCACTCGATGAAAGATGTGCCGATGGTGCTGCCGGAAGGCTTTGCGCTGCCGGTGATCTGTGAACGGCACGATCCCCGCGACGCGTTTGTCTCGCCGCAGTACACCGGCCTGGCAGCACTGCCGCAGGGCGCCCGCGTCGGCACGTCGAGCCTGCGCCGCCAGGCACAGCTGCGGGCGCAGCGGCCGGACCTGTCGGTGACCAGCCTGCGCGGCAATGTACAGACGCGCCTGGGCAAGCTCGACGCAGGGGAATTCGACGCCATTCTGCTGGCCGCCGCAGGCCTCAAGCGGCTGGCACTGGACGCGCGCATTCGCTGCGAACTGCCGCCGGAGGTGAGCCTGCCGGCGGTAGGCCAGGGCGCGGTCGGGATTGAATGCCGTGCTGACGACGACGCGGTGGCCGCCCTGCTGGCGCCGCTGAACGATGTCGATACCTGGGACCGGGTCGTGGCCGAGCGGGCCATGAACCGGCGCCTGGAAGGCGGCTGCCAGGTGCCGATCGGCGGCTATGCCGAACTGCAGGGCGACACGGTCTGGTTGCGCGGCCTGGTGGCCAGCGAAGACGGCAGCGAGGTGCTGCGCGCCGAGGCCCGGGGCCCGCGCACCGACGCCGAGGCCCTCGGCATCCGTGTCGCCGATGCGCTGCTGGCGCAGGGCGCCGACCGTATTCTCGGCGAGATCTACGGGCGCGCCTGATGAGCCTGCGCGTGCTGGTGACCCGGCCGGCCGGGCAGGAAGCCCCGGTGATGGCGTTGCTCGCCGGGGCCGGGTTTATTCCGCTGCACCAGAGCACCCTGTGCATCGAGCCGCGCGTGCTGGACGCGCGTGAGCGCGGCTACCTGATGAACCTGGATCAGTATCACGCGGTATTCCTGGTCAGCACCAACGCTGTGCGGCGGGCGGTCGAGGCGCTGGCCGATTACTGGCCGCAGTGGCCCGTCGGGGTGCACTGGATCGCGGTCGGTGAAGCCACCGCCGCCGTATTGATCGACGCCGGTCTGCCTGCCGAAGTGCCGCAGAGCGGTTTCAATTCCGAAGCCGTGCTGGCGCTGCCCGCGCTGCAGTCCCTGGATGAAAAACAGGTGCTGGTACTGCGCGGTGAAGGTGGCCGCCCCCTGTTCGCCGAGACACTGGCGACCCGTGGCGCACGGGTGGACCAAGTGGCGCTGTATCGCCGCGTCTGCAATCCGGCGTTTCAGTGGCCGGCACCGCCAGTGGATGTGGCACTGGTGACCAGCGTGGAAAGCTGGCACTGTTTGCAGCAGCACCGTCCGCCACAACAGATGTTGCTGGTGGCGGGCAGCGCACGCATCGGCGCCGCTATCCGCGCGGCGGGGTACGGAAACCTGACAGTGGCGGCGAGCCCGCACGACGAGGATATGGTGGCATGTCTGACACAACACCTGATGAAAAACCGGTAACACCTCCCACCCCTCCCTCAGACACGCCCCCTGTGGCACCGGCTGCCCCGGCCAAGGGCGATACGCCCGCGCCCCAGGCAGTGCCGCCGAAACGACCACCACCGCGCACGCCACAGCGCCGCAAGCGCGGCTGGCTGGGACCATTGCTGCTGCTTCTGTTGATCCTGGCCTGCGCCTTCTTTGCCTGGCAGTGGTGGCAGGGGCTGCAGCGCCACCAGGGCGACTGGCGTGCAGCGGTGGCCGCGCTGCAGCACGGCCACGAGCAACTGGCCGGCGACATGGCGGCCGAGCACCGCGCTGCCACGGAGCGCATGGCACAGATGGAGGCCGAGCTGGCGGCCCGCGAGCAGGCCGCGCCGGTATCAGGTGAACAGCACTGGCTGATCAACGAAGCGATTTCCCTGGCCAGCCTGGCCGAGCAGCAACTGTTGCTGACCGGCGACCCGGAGGCGGCCCGCCGGCTGTTGCGCGCCGCCGACGAGGTGCTGGCACGCAGTGAGGCGCCGGAGACGGTCCGCCTGCGCGCTGCGCTGGCAGCGGATATCGAGAAACTGGCCGCTGCCGACCATGTTGATCTGGTGGCGGTGATGCTGCGGCTGGACGGCCTGCAGCAACAGGTGCCGGAGCTGGTATTGCCGCGCCGTGAGCGCACTGCCGTACCGGCAGCCGAACAGGCGCAACCTGTCGCGCCGTCTGCCACGCCGCCGTCATTCTGGGAACGCCTGCTGTCACGCCTGCCGGTGCAGGTGCGCCGCCACCAGGGCGCAGTGCCGTTGCCGCTGGAGGCAGACAGCCGGCAGTTGCTGCGCCTGAATCTGGAAAGCGTGCTGCAGGAAGCACGGCTGGCACTGATGCAGGGCCGTGCTCCCCTGTACGACGCGGCACTGGAGCGCGCCGATACGCTGCTGGCCGAGTGGTTTGCGGACAGTGATCCGGCAGTAATCGCTTTCCGTGAGGCGCTGGCCGAACTGCGCGCCGTACCGGTCACACGCGCACTGCCCGATATCGGTGACGGACTGGCGGCCCTGAAACAGGCGCGTGCCGGGGAGGCGCAACAATGAAGCGGCGGCTGCTGGTCCTGTTCGTCATTTTTGCCGCTGCGCTGGCCCTGGCGTTATGGCTGGGCAACTTCCTGCTGCGTGAGCCGGGTTATGTGCTGATCGTGCGGGGCCGCACAGAGCTGGAAACTTCACTGGCGTTTCTGGTGCTGGTGTTGCTGGCCGGCGCCTTTGCGCTGGTACTGCTGACCGTGCTGGCAGGGCCCCTGTGGCAACTGCTGACCCCGGCGAGCTGGAGCCACTGGCGCCGTCGCCGCGCCGGATCGCTGCGTTTGCAGAATGGCTTGCTGGCGCTGGCTGCCGGTCACTGGCGCGAGGCCGAAGAACAGTTGCGTGCCGCCGCGAACCAGACCGACTGGCCGTTGCCGGCGCTGCTGGCCGCCGCCGTGGCGGCGCGCCAGCGGGGCGATGGCGATGCCGAGCGTTACTGGCTGCGCAATGCCTCGGACTTTCCCCGTGGCCGTTTGCCGGCCGCGCTGCTGGCGGCGCGCTTTGCACTGACCGACAACAACCCGACCCGTGCCCGCGAACTGCTCGACGCCGAACGACCACGCCATGGCGACAGCCCGGTGCTGCTGCAACTGCTGGCCGAAGCGTATAGCCGCGCGGGCGACTGGGCGGCGGTCTGCGAACTGATCCCGACGCTGCGCCGGTTGAGCCTGGACGCCAACCTCGATCTGCGCGAACGCCGCGCCTGGCATGCGCGCATGCGTCAGGCCGCCACACAGCCCGGCTTTACCGACGCTGCGCAGCGTCGGGAGTCCCTGCACAGGCTATGGAAGAAAATGCCCGCCGAGCTGCGCCATGAACCCCAGCTGCGCGCGCAGTACGCGGGTTATCTGGCACAACTGGAAGACGGCGCCGGCGCACTGAAAATCGTCACCGGCGAGTTGGACAAGCGCTGGGACGACGGCCTGCCGGCGGTGCTGGAGGCCATCAATGACGTACCACCGGAACAGTTGCTGACACGGCTGGAGCGCTGGCTGCAGGAGCGTCCCGGCAATCAGGTGTTGCTGCTTACCGCCGGGCGGGTGGCGCTGAAAGCAAAACTGTGGGGCAAGGCGCGCAGTTTCTTTGAAACCGCTGCGCAGAGCGGCAGCGGCACGGCGATGGCAGAACTGGCGCGCCTGTACGATGCGCTGGGCGATGAGCCGCGTGCGCGTGACATGTTGCACCGGCAACTTGGCGTGCAGCGGCAGCAGTTGCCGAGTTTGCCGCTGCCGGAGCGTGGTCGGACGTCGGACGTCTGACGTCGGACGCAAAAGAAGAAACACACGACGAGTCGTGGAGGTCGGACGTTCCGGTTTTCAGCGTCCGACGTCCGACGTCCAACGTCCGACCCACCCCGCAACCACTGGCCCCACCAAATCCGCCAGCGCCTCAATATGCGCCGACGTAGCATTCAACGCCGCAATATACTCATAACGCTCGCCACCGCTTTCCATGAAGTACTCACGGTTTTCCTCACCGATTTCCTCGATCGTCTCCAGGCAATCCGCCGAAAAGCCGGGGCAGAATACCTGCACCGAACGCACGCCCTCACCCGGCAGGGCTTTCAGGGTGTGGTCGGTGTACGGCTTGAGCCATTCCTCGCGGCCGAAACGGGACTGAAAGGTGGTCAGGCACTCCTCCTCCGCGAGCCCCAGTGCGGCCCTCAGTTTGGCAGAGGTGGCCAGGCACTGTTGCTGATACGGGTCGCCCTGGGTGACGTAGCGTTTGGGGATACCGTGGTAGGACAGCAGCAGGCGATCTGCACGGCCATGCTCGGCCCAGTGGGTGCGTATGCGCTCCGCCATCGCCTCGATATACGGATCAAAATCGTGATAGTCGCTGATGAAATGCAGGCTCGGCACCCAGCGCCGGCGGCACAGGTCGGCGTTGACCGCATCCAGCGTCGAGCCACCGGTGGAGCCGGAATACTGGGGATACAGCGGCAGCACGATCAGCTGCGTGACGCCCGCGCGCTGCATGGTGTCGAGCGTGCTGCTGATCGAGGGCGTGCCATAGCGCATGGCGAACTCCACCACCAGCTCATTGCCGAAGCGGGCGTGTAACGCCTCGCGTAACGCGCTGCACTGGTCTTCGGTATGAAACATCAGCGGCGAGCCACGCTCGGTCCAGACGCTGGCGTAGGCTTTTGCGGAACGCGGTGGGCGAATCACCAGGATCACCAGATTCAGCACCAGCCACCAGATCAGTCGTGGCACTTCCACCACCCGCGGGTCGGACAGGAACTCGCGCAGGTAGCGGCGCAATGCCGGCGTGGTCGGCGCGTCCGGTGTGCCGAGATTGGTGATCAGGACGCCGATGCGTCCGCTGTCGCCGGTAAGCAGGTCGGCACTGCCGCGATAGGCCATGGGGCTGTGTCTCCGGTGAACAAGGGCTGGCGATGATTATCCCTGCTGCGGCAAGCCGGCGTGAACCGTCAGCCGCGCGGGGCGTAGTCGAACACGTCGGAATGCATGTTGTCGGCGGGTACACCGGCCCCGGCCAGCGCATCGAACACCGCCCAGGCCATCGGCGGTGAACCGCCAATATGAAATTCCGCTGCGGCCGGGTCGCCCAGGTCGGCCAGCACGGCTTCGTGTACCAGTCCGCTGCGGTAGGCGGTGTCAGCGCTTTCTGACAGTACCGGCACATAGCGCAGATTGTGCGCGGCGGCCCATTGCAATGGCAGGGCAGGCAGATAGAGATCGGCTTCGGTGCGGGCGCCCCAGTACAGATGGATGGGGTGTTGAAAACCGCTGGCCAGCAGGTGCTCGATCATTGCCTTGGCCGGTGCGAAGCCGGTGGAGCCGCAGATGAACCAGACCGGCCTGTCCGGCAGTGTCTCGCCAATAAAGCGTTCGCCGAACGGCAGCCGTGCGCGCACCAGGCTGTCCTGGCGCAGTGCCTCGATCACGTCCAGCGACGGCGGGTTTTCGGCGTTATGGCGCACATGCAGTTCGATGTCGCGGCCGCCGGGGGCGTTGGCAATGGAAAAGGCACTGTCGCCGGCGGGCAGGGCCAGCATCAGATACTGCCCGGCGTGCCAGCGCAGTTTGCGGCCGGCCGGCAGGCGCAGCATGACACGGCTGACGTCGTGGTTCAGGGTATCAATGGCGGTGATCTGGCAACTGACGTCGGAAACCGGCAGCTCTCCCGGAGCGGTGATGTCGGGCACGGTGATCTCGCAGTCCTCAAGGGCGTGGGCGACGCAGTATAGCACCCGCGCCGCGTCGGCATCGCCCGCATACACCGTGCGGGTATTGCTTGCCAGGTTACCGATGCGCTGGGTCAGGCTGCCGTGCAGCAGGGTGCCCTGGCAGCGCAGGCAATTGCCATTGCGGCAGGCGCTGGGAAAGCCGAAGCCGGCGCGCTGGCCGGCTTCGAGCAGGGTGTCTCCGGCGTTGGCGAGGTACTGCCCCTTGCCGGTGACGATGATGCGAAAGGTGTCGGGCATCAGGCACTCATGATGAACATCGCGGCGATCAGGCCCATGCCGGCGAACCACACCAGTGAACGCAGCGTGGCCCAGTCGGCGATATAGCAGATGCCGAACAGCAGGCGGCTGGCTACCCAGGCGATGGCCAGGCAGTCCAGCGTGGCTTGCGGGAGGGTGCCGACCATCTGTGCCACCAGCACGGCGGCGAGAAACGCCGGCGTCACTTCAAAACTGTTCTGCTGCGCCCAGTGCGCGCGCTTGCGCGAACCTTGCAGCCCTTCCAGGAATTCGCGCGGGTTGTGATTCTGTTTCGGGCCGAAGTCACCGCGGAACTTGGCCAGTCCGGTAAACACATAGGGCAGGAAAATGGCGACAAGCATGCACCAATAGGCAGTGGTCATGATCGAATCTCTCCGTGTGATCAGGCGTTGTTGTGATATTCAGGCGAGGACGTGGGTGCCCCGTTTTCCTGAAGGGCCTGCTCCAGCAAGGCGAAGCGATCCTGGCCCCAGCAGAGGGTGCCATCAATGCGCAAGGTTGGCACGCCCCAACTGCCGGCGGCGAGCATTTCGGCCCGATTGGCCTCGGCGCGTTCGCGCCAGCCGTCGTCGTTGAGCCAGCGTTTCGCGCGGTGCCAGTCCAGCCCGGCGGCCACGCACAACGCATGCAGGCCATTGTCGCTGGCGGCGTTGATGCCCTGGCTCCAGATGCCTTCGCCAGCAGCGGCCAGCCACTCGCGCAGGCGGCCTTCTTTTTCGGCAAACGGCCACAGTGCCATGCAGCGTTCCACGCCGGTGCCGACCGGGTCGCACACGCGGCCGAACGGGACCTTGTGCAGTGCAGCTTCGCGGGCGGCGTCGCGCAGAATATAAAAACGTTTCGCGCTGGGCACCGCGAGGCCACGCATCACCATCGGCAACACCGGGCGGATATCCAGCGTCAGGCGGTAGTGATCGGTGAGTGCGAACACGCGTGACAGCGCCACCCAGGAATACGGGCTGCGGAAGGAGTAGAACAGCGTCAGCGTGCGGCCGCTGGCGTCGGATGCCGGCGTCGGCAGCGACAGATATTTGGCACGGCCATAGGGCGTGGGCCAGGCGCTGCGCTCGCCCAGTCCGAGCCCCTGCAAGCGCTCGGCGAGGTGATCGAGCCGGTCGATGCCCCAGTACCATTCGCCGCCGTAGCGCAGCATGGCGGACAGATAATGGCCCTCTCGCAGGTAGCTGTCGCGGCGTGCTTCCATTGCCAGCCGGGTCTGGTCCAGCGGCAGCGGGGCATGGGCCTGGACCAGCGGCGTCAGGTCGTGGCCATGCCAGAGAGCGCTGAAGACTTCCGCAGCAATACTGAAGAACGCCGGGTCCTGTTCGTGGCGCAGCAGGATGGCGCTGGCGAGCAGGCTGCGCTCATGATCGGGCAGGGCAAGGGCGTCGGGAAATACCAGTCCATGCAGCGCCGCCAACGTCTGTGCGTCCCGGGCGGCGAGCGGGCCGAGCAGTTCCGGATGCGGGGTCATCTGCGCATCCAGATACAGCATCACATGAGGCCGCACCTGCACGCCGAAATGCGCGGCGAAGGCGGGCAACACCTGTATCAACAGCCAGGAGTACGGATCGTCGACGCGCAGCCAGACATCCATGATATGCGGCTGGCGGGTGAGACGCCGGCGCAACTCGGCGCGGCGGCGGTTCAGATCCCGCAGGCCCTGGCTGGTGAGCAAGGCTGCCAGCCAGGGCATGAGGATTGCTTTCATGTCAGTCAGCGCCGATCTGAGAGAGATCGCGTACCGCGCCACGGTCGGCGCTGGTGGTCAGCGCCGCGTAGGCTTTCAGTGCAGTGGAGACGCGCCGGGTGCGCATTTCCTTCGGCTTCCAGGCCAGGCCGCCACGGGCTTCCATCTGTGCGCGGCGGTGCGCCAGTTCTTCGGTGCTGACCTGCAGTTCGATGGTGCGCTGCGGAATGTCGATATGAATCGTGTCGCCTTCCTGCACCAGTGCAATGGCGCCGCCCTCGGCGGCTTCCGGTGACGCGTGGCCGATGGACAGGCCGCTGGTGCCGCCGGAAAAACGGCCATCGGTAAGCAGCGCACAGGCTTTGCCCAGGCCTTTCGATTTCAGGTAGCTGGTCGGGTAGAGCATTTCCTGCATGCCCGGGCCGCCTTTCGGGCCTTCGTAGCGGATCACCACCACATCGCCGGCGACGATCTGGTCGGCCAGAATTGCTTTCACGGCGGAGTCCTGGCTTTCGAACACGCGCGCACGGCCGGTGAACACCAGAATGGAGTCGTCCACGCCGGCGGTTTTCACGATGCAGCCGCGCTCGGCGATGTTGCCGTACAGCACGGCCAGGCCGCCGTCCCGGCTGTAGGCATGTTCCAGGTCACGGATGCAGCCTTCGGCACGGTCGGTGTCCAGTGACGGCCAGCGGGTGTCCTGGCTGAACGCGGTCTGCGTCGGGATGCCCGCCGGGCCAGCGGTGAACATTTTTTTCACCGCTTCGTCGCTGGTGCGCATGATGTCGAAGCGTTCCAGCGCCTCGCCCATGGTGGGCGAGTGCACGGTGGGGATGTCCCGGTGCAGCAGGCCGGCACGATCCAGTTCGCCGAGAATGCCCATCACGCCGCCGGCGCGGTGTACGTCTTCCATATGATATTTCTGTGTCGCCGGCGCCACTTTCGACAGGCAGGGCACTTTGCGCGACAGGCGATCAATGTCGCTCATGGTGAAGTCCACGCTGCCTTCCATGGCCGCCGCCAGCAAATGCAGCACGGTGTTGGTGGAACCGCCCATGGCGATGTCCAGGGACATGGCGTTCTCAAACGCCTCAAACGTGGCGATGTTGCGCGGCAGGGCGCGCTCGTCGTTGTCGCGGTAATAACGCTCGGCCAGTTTCACCACGGTGCGGCCGGCTTCCAGGAACAGTTGCTCGCGGTCGGCGTGGGTAGCCAGCAGTGAACCGTTGCCCGGCAGGGACAGGCCCAGCGCTTCGGTCAGGCAGTTCATCGAGTTGGCGGTGAACATGCCGGAACAGGAGCCGCAGGTGGGGCAGGCGCTGCGCTCGTATTCGGCCACGGTCTCGTCGTCCACGCTGTCATCGGCGGCGATCACCATGGCGTCGACCAGATCGAGTTTGGTGTCGCTCAGCTTGGTCTTGCCGGCTTCCATCGGACCGCCGGAAACGAACACCACCGGAATGTTCAGCCGCATGGCGGCCATCAGCATGCCCGGGGTGATCTTGTCGCAGTTGGAGATGCACACCAGCGCATCGGCGCAGTGGGCGTTGACCATGTACTCCACCGAGTCGGCGATGATGTCGCGGCTGGGCAGCGAATACAGCATGCCGTCGTGGCCCATGGCGATGCCGTCGTCCACGGCGATGGTGTTGAATTCTTTTGCCACGCCGCCGGCCCGCTCCACTTCGCGGGCGACCAGCTGGCCCATGTCCTTCAGGTGCACGTGGCCGGGCACGAACTGGGTGAAGGAGTTGGCGATGGCGATGATCGGTTTGCCGAAGTCGCCGTCCTTCATGCCGGTGGCGCGCCACAGCGCGCGTGCGCCGGCCATGTTGCGGCCGTGGGTGGATGTCTTGGAGCGATAGTCTGGCATGTCGGTTCTCAGTGTCAGTGGTTCAGTTTGCTCAGGTCGGTGTCGTGGCGGCAGGGCCGCGACGTCAAAGCTGTTTGCGAAATACTTTCGAGTTGCGCTGGTAGTTGTACAGGCTCTTGCGCTCGCCCGGCAGTTCGTCCACCGGAATCGGCGCGAAGCCCTGTTCCTGGAACCAGTGCGCGGTCAGGGTGGACAGCACATACAGCGTGTGGATGCCCTGGCTGCGGGCGCGCTTCTCGAGATGCTCCAGCAGCTTGCGGCCGCGGTCGGCGTTGCGGTAGTCCGGGTGCACGGCAACGCAGGCGATCTCGCCGGACTGGCCGTCGTTGAACGGATACAGGGCCGCGCACCCGATCACCATGCCATCGCGCTCGGTGATGGTAAAGCGCTTGATCTCGGCTTCCAGCCGCTCGCGCGAGCGGCGCACCAGGGCCCCGGCGGCTTCCAGGGGCTCGATCAGTTCGAGGATGCCACCGACGTCTTCGATATAGGCGCCGCGCACGTTCTCGTAGTTTTCCCGGGTCACCAGCGTGCCGCAGCCGTCGCGGGTGAACAGCTCGCGCAGCAGTGCACCGTCCTCGCGGAAATTGACCAGGTGCGCGCGCGCCACGCCGTTGCTGGCGGCGTGGCAGGCGGCGGTGAGTTGCCGCTCGGTGGTCGGGTTCTGGATGATCTCGCGGGCCAGCAGTTGCCCGGCCTCCTGCGGCGAGATTTCGCGCACCAGCCGGCCATCGGCATCCACCACGCCGGTGTCTTCGCCGAGGTAGATGATCTTGTCGGCCTTCATGGCGATGGCGGTGGTCGAGGCCACTTCCTCGGAGTTCATGTTGAACAACTCGCCGGTGGGCGAGCAGCCGATGGGCGAGAGCAGCACAATGTTGCCGTCATCCAGCTGGCGGCGGATGGCGTCCACCTGCACCCGGCGTACCTCGCCGGTGTGCTGGTAGTCGAAACCGTCGCGCACGCCGACCGGCTTGGCGATGACGAAGTTGCCGGACACCACCTGGATGCTCGCGTTGTGCATCGGCGAGTTGGCCAGCCCCATGGAGAACAGCCCCTCGATACGCAGCCGCACGGCGCCGACTGCGTCCAGCGCGGCCTCCAGCGCAGCGGCATCGGTGATGCGGGTGTGACGCTCGAAGCGGGTATAGATGTTCTGCGCCGACAGTCGCGCGCTGATCTGCGGGCGGGCGCCGTGCACCAGGATCAGCCGGATGCCCAGGCTGTTGAGCAGCGCCAGGTCATGGATGATGTGGTGGAACCCCGGCTCCTGCACCGCCTCACCGGAAATCATCACCACGAAGGTGCGGCCCCGGTGCGCATTGATATAGGGCGAGGAATTGCGGAACCAGGCGACGTAGTCCTGCGTGGCGTCCCGGGCGGGCTGATCCATGGGATAGAACCTGCTGCGTTGAGTGTGCGACAGGCAAGTATAGATCAGCGGGGCCGGGGCTGTAATGCGGCGCCGGGCGCCAGGGGGGCTTGAGCTTTTCGCGTCAGACGTCCGACGTCAGACGTCCGACGCGCCACTCAAATCAGCCAAAGATGCCGGTAAGCATGTAGAAGAACAGGATCGACAGGCCGGCGCCGGCCGGCAGGGTCACGATCCAGGAGGTGAAGATGGTGCTGATCACGCGCAGGTTCAGTGCGCTGATGCCGCGCGCCATGCCGACCCCGAGCACCGCCCCCACCAGCGTGTGGGTGGTGGAGATCGGCAGGCCGATACCGGAGGCGATCACCACGGTGGAGGCCGCGCCCAGTTCGGCGGCGAAGCCACGGCTCGGGGTCAGCTCGGTGATCTTGCTGCCGACCGTGCTCATGACCCGGGCGCCGAGGATGGCCAGGCCGAACACGATCCCCACCGCGCCGAGCAACAGCACCCAGTTTGGCACCGCCGCCTGGGCCGCCACATCACCGCCAGTGGACACGACCGAGTAGATCGCGGCCAGCGGGCCGACCGCGTTGGCCACGTCATTGGAGCCGTGGGCAAAGGCCATGGCACAGGCGGTGAAGATCATCAGTACCGCGAACAGCTTCTCCACATTGGCGAAGCGGAACTGTTTTGCCGCCTGCGCATCGGGCTTGATGCGGGACAGCAGGGTCGCACCGACCGCGGCCACTACCAGGCCGGCAATGACCGCCGACAGCACGCTGGCCGGCGTGCTCATGTGCAGCCCGACGTGCTTGAGCCCCTTGGTGAACGTCACCATGGCGACCATGAAGCCGGTCATGAACATGTAGACCGGCACATAGCGCTTGGCCTGGGCATACGGGTCATCGGTGTTGAGGATCAGCTTCTGCACGCTGCGGAACAGGGCGTAGGAAATGACCCCGGCAAACAGCGGCGAGATCACCCAGCTGGCGACGATGTTGCCCATCTTGTCCCAGTGCACCACGTCCATGCCGATGCCGACCGCCGCGAAGCCGACGATGGCACCGACGATCGAATGCGTGGTGGACACCGGCCAGCCGAAGGCGGACGCCACTACCAGCCAGATGCCGGCGGCCAGCAACGAGGCCATCATGCCGTACACCAGCAGGTGGGGGGTGTCCGCCATGACCTCGCTGTCGACGATGCCGGAGCGGATGGTCTGGGTCACTTCACCCCCGGCCAGGTAGGCGCCGGCGGCTTCAAAGATGATCGCGATGATGATCGCCTGCTTCACGGTCAGCGCACGGCTGCCGACCGAGGTGCCCATGGCGTTGGCGACGTCGTTGGCGCCGATGCCCCAGGCCATCAGAAAGCCGAAGGCGCAGGCCAGGACGAGAATGGTGGTGCTGTTGGCGATGATGATATCCATGCTGCACGACGCTCCTAACTGGCCACGAGGCGGTGCAACTGGCCACCGACTTTATGCGCGCGGTCGGCCAGGTCGCCGACCCACTCAATGATCTTGTAGAGGAAGATCACATCCACCGGCGGCCAGTCTTTTTCCAGGCCATAGAGAATGGCGCGGATCTCGATCTGCTGGCGGTCGGTCTCACGCTCGAGGTTGTCCAGCTCTTCGATCATGTCCTCGATCATGCGCACTTCCGGGCCGCCGAAGCCGGTTTCCAGCAGCTCGTCCAGCTCGTTGATGGCCTTCAGGGCCTGCGCGGAGGTGTCGATGGCGCGCTGTACGTAGGCCAGCATCTGCGGGGCCAGCGGGGCGGGCAGGGTCATGCGGCGGCCGAGCATCAGGCCGGCGATGTCCTTGGCCTTGTTGGCGACCCGGTCCTGGATGCTGATCAGCTCCAGCAGGTCGGTACGCGGCATCGGCAGGAACAGGCTGTTCGGCAGGTTGAGCCGGAACTGCTTCTTCATCTCGTCGGCTTCGTTTTCCAGCCGGGTGATCTGTTGCTGCAATGCATTGCCGCGCTCCCAGTCGTTGTCGATGGCGGCCTGAAAGAAGGCATCCAGCTCGCTCACGCACTGCTGCACGGTCTCGTAGTGTTTCTGTAGAGGCTTGATGGGTGAACGGCCGAACAGGCCGGCTATAGAGCTGCCCAGGGACATGATGTGGCTCTCCGTCACATAGGGAGGGGTGCGGGCGCGAGTATAGGGGCAGCCACCGGATATTTCACCTTTGTGACATCACTCCCTGCGGGGGCGATGACGGGCAGCCTGAGGCCGGGTACAGTTGCCGGATAAGAAGAATGTCGCAGTCCGTCTGGGGCGACAGCAGGGATCATCGGAGGAGAGAACGCCCGTGACAGCCAATGTTCGCAGCCCGCAGGCCCTGGCCGGCCTGGAAATCGATGTGCGCTGGGTCATGCGCGAACTGCTCGAGGCCGGGCATGTCACCCAGGGCGACTACAACGTCATCTCCACCACCCCGCGCGAAAAGAAAGAACTCAACTGGCACCCGCTGCAGATCGTTGCCAAGTACCGGCTGGAGGACCAGCAGCAAAAAGGGCGGGTGCTGGACATCGACTGGCTGAGCCACTGGCTGGCGGATCGGGCCGGTTTGCCGGTGTTCCACATCGACCCGCTGAAGGCGAAAGTGGACCCGATCACCGCGCTGATGTCCTACGCCTTTGCCGAGCGGCACGGCATCCTCGCCGTGGAAGTGGGCCGCGATCGCGTCACCGTGGCCTGCGACCAGCCGTTCCAGCGGGCCTGGGAAGAGCATCTGGCCCAGGTGCTGCGCGAGCGTGAACTGGAAGTGGTGTTCGCCAACCCCGAACAACTGCGCCGCTACCGCATCGAGTTCTACAACCTGTCCCGCTCGATTGCCGGCGCCCGCGACGTCAGCGGCCAGAACCTGGGCACGGTGACCAACTTCGAGCAGCTGCTGGAACTGGGGCAGGGCGGCACGCCGGACGCCGACGACCAGCACATCGTCAATATCGTCGACTGGATACTGCAATACGCCTTCGCCCAGCGCGCCAGCGACATTCACCTGGAGCCGCGCCGCGATACCGGGCGCATGCGCTTCCGCATCGATGGCGTGCTGCATGACGTGTACGAATTGCCGGCGGCGATCATGGCCGCCGTCACCAGCCGCTTGAAGATCCTCACCCGCCTGAACGTGGCCGAGAAGCGCAAGCCGCAGGACGGCCGCCTGAAGACCAAGACGCCGGACGGCGCCGAAGTGGAACTGCGTATTTCCACCCTGCCCACCGCCTTCGGCGAAAAGATGGTGATGCGGATCTTCGACCCGGACGTGCTGGTGCGCAGCTTCGACCAGCTCGGGTTCTCGAAAGAGGACTACGAGATCTGGCAGCGCATGACCGGCAACAACAACGGCATCGTGTTTGTCACCGGCCCCACCGGCTCGGGCAAGACCACCACCCTGTATTCCACCCTCAAGCAACTGTCCACGCCGGAGGTGAACGTCTGCACCATCGAGGACCCGATCGAGATGGTGGAGCCGAGTTTCAACCAGATGCAGGTGCAGGCCAATATCGATGTCGGCTTCGCCCAGGGCGTGAAGGCGCTGCTGCGGCAGGACCCGGACATCATCATGATTGGCGAGATCCGCGACCTGCCCACCGCCGACATGGCGATCCAGGCGGCGCTGACCGGCCATCTGGTGCTCTCCACGCTGCACACCAACGATGCGCCCAGCTCCGTGACCCGCCTGATCGACCTGGGTGTGCCGCCGTATCTGGTCACCGCCACCGTCAACGGCGTCATGGCGCAGCGGCTGGTGCGCACCCTGTGCCCGCACTGCAAAGAGGCCATGCCGGTGGAACCGGCCGCCTGGGAAGAGCTGTGCCGGCCGTTCAAGCTGAAGATGCCGGCGCAGGTGTACCGCCCGGTGGGCTGCCTGGAATGCCGTGGCACCGGCTACCTGGGCCGCATGGGCGTGTACGAGACGATGCCGCTGACCAGCAGCCTCAAGGGCGTGATCAGCCGTGGCGGCGACCTGGAAACCATCACCCGCGAAGCGCTCAAGAGCGGCATGAAGCCCCTGCGCATCAGCGGCGCCCGCAAAGTCGCCCTGGGCCTCACCACCGTCGAGGAAGTCCTGCGCGTCACGCCCATGCAGGATGTCCTGCTCGGCTGATCCCGCTCGCAGCGCGTAGCCCGAGGCACGCCCTCTGGCATTCCGCGCCGCACCCGCAGACAATAGCGCCGCATGACAATCCCCGATTTCACATCCCTGCCAGAGACCCTGGCCGACGCCCTGCGCCGGCACTGGACGCGTTTTGTCGAAGCCGGCGGCGAGTTGCCGCCGTCGCTGGCCGCCACGCTGCCGAAGGTCTGGGCCGGCTCGGACTATGTGGCCGAGCGCATGATCCGCACCCCCATGCTGGCGGAATGGCTGGTGCATTCGGGCAACCTGGCGCAGCGGCTGGACGCCAGCAGCCTGCGCGAGGAAGTGGCTGCCGCATTGCGTGACGCCGCCGATGACGCGGCGCTGTTCGCCGCCCTGCGGCAGCTGCGCCACCGGCACATGGTGCGCATCATCTGGCGCGACCTCAGCGGGCTGGGGGATTACCACAGCACCGTGGCCGACCTGTCGTTGCTGGCGGACACGCTGATCAATGCCGCGCTGGAAAAACTCTACGTCGCGCTGTGCGAACGCGAAGGGACGCCGTTGAGCCCCGGCGGCACGCCGGTGCGCATGGTGGTGTTCGCCATGGGCAAGCTGGGTGCGCGCGAACTGAACCTGTCCTCGGATATCGACCTGATCTTTGCCTACGAACATGAAGGCGAAATTGAAGGCCATCGTCGTGAGATGTCCTACCACCAGTTTTTCGTGCGGCTCGGCCAGCAGCTGATCAAGGCGCTGGACCAGAATACCGCCGACGGCTTTGTGTTCCGCGTCGACATGCGGCTGCGCCCCTGGGGCGGCGCCGGTGCGCTGGCGGTGGGCTTCGATGCCATGGAAGGGTATTACGAGGAGCAGGGCCGCGAATGGGAGCGGTACGCGCTGATCAAGATCCGCCCGGTGGCGGGTGACCTTGCCGCCGGTGAGCGTATGGTCAAGCGCCTGAAGCCGTTCGTGTACCGCCGTTACATCGATTACGGCGCGTTCGAATCACTGCGCGAAATGAAGGCGCTGATCGAGCGCGAAGTGCGCCGCAAGGGTATCCAGGCCGATGTGAAACTTGGCCCCGGCGGTATCCGTGAAGTGGAATTTATCGTGCAGGCGTTCCAGCTGATTCGCGGCGGCCAGTTGCCGGCGCTGCGTGTCTCGAATCTGCTGCGCGTGCTGCCGCAACTGGTGGAGCAGGAGCTGCTGCCGGATGATGTGGCGGAAGAGTTGCGCGAGGCGTATCTGTTCCTGCGCAATATGGAGCACCGCCTGCAGGCCGTGGCCGATCGGCAGACCCAGCGGCTGCCGGAAAGCGACGATGACTGGCTGCGGCTGGCGCTGGCGATGGGGTACCGGGATCGTCGCAGTTGCGAACGGGCGTTGTCCCGGCATCGTGACCGGGTGCGTTTCCATTTCAGCCAGGTGATCGCCGACCCGGAAACGGACCATCAGGAGGTCGAAGGCGCCGACCGCGAGCTGCTGGATGTCTGGCTCGGCCTGGTGGACGAGGAAACCGCTGCCGGCCTGCTGGGCGGGCTGGGCATTGACGAGCCGGCACCGATTCTGGCGCAGCTTGATGCCTTCCGTGAAAGCCGTGCCGTCGCCAACATGCAGCGCATCGCCCGCGAGCGCCTCGACCGGCTGATGCCGCGCCTGCTGGAAAACCTCGGCTATCAACAGGGCGGCCCGATTACCACCCAGCGCGTGCTGGCATTTCTGGAAGCCGTGCTGCGCCGCTCCGCATACATCGCCTTGCTGGTGGAAAACCCGCACGCGCTGACGCAACTGGTGAAGCTGTCCGGGGCCAGCCCGTGGATCGCCGAGCAGCTGACCCGCCACCCGGTGCTGCTGGACGAACTGCTCGACGCCCGCACCCTGTATTCGCCGCCCCAGCGCAGCGAACTGGACGACGAGCTGCGCCAGCAACTGCTGCGCGTGGCGGAAGACGATCTCGAACAGCAGATGGAAGTGCTGCGGCATTTCAAGCAGGCGCACCTGTTGCGCGTGGCCGCCTCGGAAGTGACCGAGGTGCTGCCGCTGATGCGCGTCAGTGACTACCTGACCTGGCTGGCCGAGGCGATCCTGCACCAGGTAGTGCAACTGGCCTGGACGCCACTGGTGGAACGGCATGGGCGCCCGCACCGGGATGACGGCCAGCCGTGCACACCGGATTTCATCATCGTCGGTTACGGCAAGCTTGGCGGCATCGAGCTGGGCTACAACTCCGATCTGGATCTGGTGTTCCTGCATGACGCGGCCGCCGACGGCATGACCGACGGCGACAAGCCGGTCAGCAACGAACAGTTCTTCGCCCGCCTGGGCCAGCGCATCATCCATATCCTTACCACGCGCACCATGAGCGGCCAGCTGTACGAGGTGGACGCGCGGCTGCGGCCGTCCGGGGCCGCCGGCCTGCTGGTCAGCTCCATGGTGGCGTTCGAGAAATACCAGCGCGAAAAGGCCTGGACCTGGGAGCATCAGGCGCTGGTGCGTGCCCGGGTGGTGGCCGGTTGCCAGCGGGCCGGGCAGCGCTTCGCCGCCATTCGCCACGATATCCTCTGCCGGGGCCGTAATGAGGCCGCCTTGCGCACGGATGTGCTGGCCATGCGCGAGCGCATGGTCGAGCACCTCGGCAGCAGCGCCAAGAGCGGCCAGTTCAGTCTCAAGCAGGACCCGGGTGGTATCGTTGATATCGAATTTATGGTGCAATACGGGGTCCTGAGATGGGCTTCACAGCATGGCGAACTGACCCGGTTCACCGATAATGTGCGGCTACTGGAAACACTGGCAGTACTGGAACTGATGCCGGCCCAAGATGCCGGCCTTCTGCGGGAGGCGTATCTCGCCTACCGTTCCGCGGCTCATCGATTGGCACTTCGCAACGAGAAATCGGAAGTGGACGCCGCCGGCTACGCCGAGCTGCGCGAAGGCGTGCGGGCTATCTGGAGCAAGTGGTTTCAGGGTGCTGCACAGGGTGGTGCACAAACAGAGTGACCGGCTCCCTTGCCGGGCGACGGTTCTGGGTCTCAATTTTTCCTTGGGAGAACAAACGCCATGTCGATGGCTGATCGTGATGGTTTTATCTGGCTGGACGGTGAAATGGTGCCCTGGCGCGAAGCCAGGGTACATGTGCTGACACACACCCTGCACTATGGCATGGGCGTGTTCGAGGGCGTGCGCGCCTACGAAACGGCAGACGGCCCGGCCATTTTCCGGTTGCAGGAACACACCGATCGTCTGTTCCGCAGCGCGCATATCATGCAGATGAAAATCCCGTTCACCAAAGAGCAGGTGAACCAGGCCCAGGTTGATGTGGTGCGGGAGAACAAGCTGCCGCACGCCTACCTGCGCCCGATGGCGTTCTACGGCAGCGAAGGCATGGGCCTGCGCGCCTCGAACCTGCAGGTGCATCTGGTCGTGGCGGCCTGGGAATGGCCGGCCTACATGTCGCCGGAAGCACTGGAGCTGGGCATCAAGGTGCGCACCAGCTCCTATACGCGCCACCACGTCAATATCGCCATGTGCAAGGCGAAGGCGAACGGCAATTACATCAACTCGATGCTGTCGCTGAGCGAAGCCCTGTCCGGCGGTGCCGACGAAGCGCTGCTGCTGGACCCGGAAGGCTATGTGGCCGAGGGCAGCGGCGAGAACATCTTCATTGTTCGCGACGGTGTGATCTATACCCCGGACCTGACCTCCTGCCTGGACGGCATCACCCGCAAGACGCTGTTCACGCTGGCGGCTGACCAGGGCTATGAAGTCCGTGAAAAACGCATCACCCGCGACGAGGTGTACATCGCCGACGAGGCCTTCTTCACCGGCACCGCCGCCGAGATCACCCCGATCCGTGAACTGGATGGCCGTATCATCGGCGAAGGTCGTCGTGGCCCGGTGACCGAGAAGCTGCAGGCGATCTATTTCGATCTGGTACGCGGCAAGGTGCCGCAGTACGCCGAGTGGCTGACACTGGCCAAATGATGCTCCCGCTCCCCGGCGCCTGCTGACGCCGGGGAGCGGCCCGACGGAGCACCCGATGTCAGAAGCCCCCCGCCGCATCCTCGTTATCGGCCCGTCCTGGGTTGGTGACATGGTGATGGCGCAGACCCTGTTCTCCGCGCTGCGTGCGCAGCATCCCGATTGCCTGATCGACGTGCTCGCGCCGGACTGGTGCCGGGCGCTGCTGGCGCGCATGCCGGAAGTGCGTCAGGCACTGAGCCTGCCCTTCGGGCACGGCGACCTGCGCCTGCGTGAGCGGCGCGAACTCGGGCGCGGCCTGGCCGGCGAATACGACCAGGCCATCGTGCTGCCGAACTCCTTCAAGTCCGCCCTGTTGCCGTTCTGGGCGCGCATCCCGGTGCGCACCGGCTGGCGCGGTGAGATGCGCTACGGCCTGCTCAATGATGTGCGCACCCTGGACAAGCAGCGTTACCCGCTGATGGTGCAGCGCTTTGTCGCGCTGGCGCATCCGGCCGGGGCGCCGGTGCCGGCGCTGGCGGATATCGCACCGCCGCACCTGCGGGTGGATACCAGCAACGCGGACCGCACCCTGCAGAACATGGGGCTGAACCAGGCGCTGCCGATTCTTGCGCTGTGTCCGGGGGCCGAGTTCGGCCCGTCCAAGCGCTGGCCGGAGCAGTATTACGCCGAGGTGGCGCGCCACCAGCTCGAACAGGGCTGGCAGGTGTGGATTTTCGGTTCGCCGAAAGACCGCGAAGTGGCCGAGCTGATCCGTGACGCCATCCCGGAAAAACTTCGCTGGCGCCTGCATCTACTGGCGGGCGAAACCGCGCTGCCGGAAGCGGTGGACCTGCTGGCGCTGGCCAACGCCGTGATCAGCAACGACTCGGGGCTGATGCACATCGCCGCCGCGTTGCACCGGCCGCTGGTGGCGGTGTACGGCTCCACCTCGCCGGATTTCACCCCGCCACTGCACGGCCAGGTGGAAACGGTGCGGCTGGGGCTGGACTGCAGTCCCTGTTTCAAACGCGAGTGCCCGCTGGGGCACCTCAACTGCCTGCGCCAGCTCGGCCCGGATCAGGTGATCGCGGCGCTGGGCCGTGTGCGGGCATAAGGCGACGCCATGACGCGCGTGCTGCTGATCAAGACCTCGTCCATGGGCGACGTCATCCACACTCTGCCGGCACTGACCGACGCGGCACGCGCGCTGCCGGGTATCCGCTTTGACTGGGTGGTGGAAGAAGCCTTCGCCGATATTGCCGCGCGGCACCCCGCCGTGGACAAGGTCATCCCCTGCGCCCTGCGCCGCTGGCGCAAGCATCCCTGGCGTGCCCGCCGCACGGGGGAATGGCGCGCGTTCCGCGAACAGGTGAGCGCACCCGGCTATGACGCGGTGATCGATGCGCAGGGGCTGGTGAAAAGCGCCTTCGTAACCCGGCTTGCGCAGCCACCGCGCTTTGGCCTGGACCGGAATTCTGCCCGTGAGGGCCTCTCTGCGCGGGTGCTGGACCACCCGTTGCCTGTGGCGCGCGGGCAGCACGCCATTGCCCGTGTGCGCGAACTGTTTGCCAGGGCGCTTGGCTATGACCTGCCGACGAGCGCGCCGGATTACGGCCTGCCACGTCCGGCTGCACCGTGCCCGCTGACACAGCCGGCGGAGATCGTGTTCTGCCACGGCACCACCTGGCCGACCAAACACTATCCGGAAGATTTCTGGCGCCTGCTGGCCGAGCGTGCCTGCCGTGCCGGGCATCAGGTGCATTTGCCCTGGGGCAACGATGTCGAGCGCGAACGTGCCGAACGCATTGCTGAGGGTCTGGCCGGTTGCGAGGTGCTGCCGGCCATGTCGCTGTCCGCGCTGACCGATGCCTTTCTGCGCTGGGATGCCTTTGTCGCCGTGGACACGGGCCTGGCGCATCTGGCGGCCGCTGCCGGCATGACCGGGGTGGGGCTGTATGGCCCGACCGATCCCGCCCTGACCGGCGTGCTCGGCCTGCGGGCCCGCTCACTGTCCGCACGGTTTCCCTGCGCGCCCTGTGTGCAGGAGCGCTGCACCTATCGCGGCGAGCTGGGCCAGGACGTGACGCCGCCCTGTTTCAGCAGCCTGCCGCCGGAAACCGTCTGGCTGGCATTGCTGGATGCCAGCGTGGAGGCCGCAGGATGAAGTTCGCGTTCTGTCTCTATCACTACTTCCCCTACGGCGGCCTGCAGCGTGATTGCCTGCGCATCGCCCGGGCGGCACTGGCGCGCGGGCACCAGGTGACCTGTTATGTCACTGACTGGGACGGTGACACCCTGCCGGGCCTGGTGGTGCGCCAGCTGCCTGTCAAAGGCGCTGGCAACCACGCCCGCATGGCCAGCTTCGCGCGGGCGCTCACCGACGCCCTGGCGCATGAGCCGGCCGATGTCGTGCTCGGCTTCAACCGGCTGCCGGGGCTGGATGTCTACTTCGCCGCAGACAGTTGCTTTGCCGAGCATCTGGCCGGCAAGCCCGCGCTGGTTCGCTGGCTGCCGCGCTATCGCACCTTTCTGTCGCTGGAGCAGCAGGTGGTGCGGGACGCCTTCTTCCTGTTCCTCAACGATCACCAGCGCCAGCAATACCAGCAGCACTATGACTTGCCGGCGGAGCGCTTCACCGTGCTGCCACCGGGCATTGAACCGGACCGCCGCCGCCCCGATAACGCTGACCGGATACGGGCGCTGACCCGCGCCGCGCTGGGCCTGCGCGATGACGAACAAGGCGTGCTGTTTCTGGGCTCCGGTTTCCGCGTCAAGGGCCTGGACCGGGCACTCGCGGCGCTGGCCAGCCTGCCGGACGACACTTTGGCGCGAACCCGGCTTCTGATCGTGGGCAACGATGATCCCGCACCGTACCTGGCAGCATTGCCGGCCGCCGATCGCGAGCGTATCCGTGGTCGCGTGCGTGCCGAAGGCGCCCGCGACGATGTGTCCGCGTTGCTGCAGGCCGCAGACCTGCTGCTGCACCCTGCGTACCGGGAGTCCGCCGGCATGGTGCTGCTGGAAGCCACGGTGGCCGGCCTGCCGGTATTGACCACCGACACCTGCGGCTATGCCCGCTACGTGCTGGAGGCGGGCGCGGGCGAAGTGATCGCCTCGCCGTTCGAACAGTCCGCGCTGAACGCGGCGTTCGCGCGCATGCTCGCCACCGTGCCGGGGAGCTGGTCGGCGGCGGGTGTACGCTACGGCCGGGAGCAGGATCTGTATCGCCTGCCGGACACCGTGGTCGACCTGCTGGAGGAACGGAGCTGATGGCGCTGTATCTGCGCGAGGACTTTCAACAGGCCTGGGCCGGCAAAGACGCGTTTGCGGAAGCCGCCGCGCTGACCGGTGAGACCTTTCGCCACAAGGAAGGCCGCCGCACACTGCGCTTCAGTCTCGGCGGGCGCCGCTATTTTCTGAAGTACCATGCCGGCATCGGCTGGGGCGAGGTGCTCAAGAATCTGCTCCAGGCGCGCGCGCCAGTGCTGGGTGCCCGCAACGAATACGAAGCCTCGCTGCGTCTGGCGGCGCTGGGCGTGGACACCCTGACGCCGGCGGCGTTCGGTGAGCGGGGCATCAACCCTGCGCGCAGGGAAAGCTTCCTGATCACCGATGATCTGGCTGACAGCGTCAGCCTGGAAGACTATTGCCGCGACTGGCCAACCCGGCCGCCGGCATTGCACGAGCGCCGCCGCCTGATGCGCGTGGTCACCGGCATGGTGCGCACCATGCACGAAGCCGGCATCAATCATCGCGACTGCTATCTGTGCCATTTCCTGCTGTACCCGGACACGCTGGCGCAGGCCACGATCGACAGCGACGTGCGTTGCCACCTGATCGACCTGCACCGCGCGCAGATACGCGACCGTGTGCCGCGCCGCTGGCAGGTCAAGGACGTCGCCGGGCTGGCTTATTCGGCAATGGACATTGGCCTGTCGCGCCGTGACTGGCTGCGTTGCCTGCGCGCCTATGCCGGCGTGCCGCTGAAGACCGCCCTTGGCCGCGACCGGGCCTTCTGGCTGGCGGTCAAACAACGTGCCGAAAAACTCTATCGCAAAGACATGAAACGGGAGCCACCGCCGTGGCTGTGACCTTGCCCGCCGCGCGTGATGTGTCGCCCGGCGTACGCATCCACCTGTTGCAGCAGGCGCCGGTCCAGGCCCTGCTGGCCGGGCAGGCGCCTGGCCAGTGGTTCGCCGATGCCGATAAGCACCTCAAGCACTCCGGCAAAGTGGATGCACGCCTGCTGCGTGACCGCGATGGCCGGCTCTGGTTCGTCAAGCAGTACACCCCGCGCGGACAGCTGCATCGCTTGCTGGCATTGTGCGGCATGCATCGCGGCGTGCGCATGCTGCGGCTGTCCCTGATGCTGGCCGAGCTGGACGTACCGGTGCCGGTCCCGGCAGCGGCCGTCACCCAGCGCGACGCTGGCGGCGCCCGTTCCTGGTTCGTATGCCAGGCGCTGATACCGGCGCGCAATCTGCGCGAAGCCTGGGAAACGGACCAGTGGCAGAGCCTGGGTGGCGTGGCGGCGGTATTCGCGCAGGCGGCGATGCTGTTCGCGCGGCTGCACGGCGGCGGCTTCGTGCATGGCGACATGAAATGGCCGAACCTGATGCTGGGGGCCGGCGGGCAACTGGTGCTGACCGATCTGGATGGCATGTCGCGCCCGCGTGTCGCGCGCTGGCCGGGTTACGGCCGTGACCTGGCGCGTTTCCTGATCAGTGCGCGGGAATTCGGTGTGCCTGAAGCGGCCATCGACAGGCTGGTGGCGGACTACGCTCGCCAGCGTGGTGTCGAGGCGGCGCGGGTCTGGCGTGCGATCACGCCGTCCTACAACAAGCTGGCCACCCGGCATCGACAGAAATACGGCTCGTCCCTGTGACAGCCACGCTTGAGGACCAAAGCATGGCAGCCCCTGATACGCCCCGCATCCTGTTCCTGGCCATGAGCCGCAACCAGGCCGCCTACTTCACCCGGCTGGCCGGGGCGATGGCCGTCGAGGGCGTGATCCTGCAGGCCAAGCATCCGGGCCGTGCGCCGTTGGCGCCTGCGCTGCGCTGGCTGTGGCAACGGCGCGCGCAGTGGGCCAGCTGGTTGCGCTTTCGCGTCGACAAGGGGCGCGTCAATGCGGGCAGCGGCGGGGTGCTGTTCCGCTTCGGCCTGATGCTGCGTGCGGCGTTCTGCCTGGCCGGCGCCATGCGCGATGTGCGTCAGGCGCGGCCGGACGCGCTGTTCATGCTCAATGGCGCGCACTACAAACAGCGTGTGGTCACCGCCTGGATCAAGGAGCAGGGCATCCAGACGATGTTCCTTGAGCTGGGCTGCCTGCCCGACACCATGGCACTGGACGCACGCGGTGTGAACTTCGACAGCGAGGTGCCTCGCGATCCGGCGTTTTACCGGGCCTACCAGCCGAGTGGCGAGCCTGTCACCGACAAGCTGGTGCGGCGCCCGCCGCGCAAACCGGTGGGCGACCCCATCACGTTGCCAGCGCACTATGTGTTCGTGCCGTTCCAGGTCTACGACGACACCCAGATACTGATCCACTCCCCCTGGCTGCGCGACATGGAAGCGCTCTATGACGCCCTGCTGCAAAGTGTCGAGGCGCTGCCGCCGGATCATGTGTTCGTGGTGAAAGAACACCCGACCTCGAAACGTGACTACCGGGCGCTGCATGACCGTCATCCGCGCATCCTGTTTGCCAATGCCAACGACACACAGGCATTGATCGAACACGCCGCGTTGGTAATCACCATCAACTCCACCGTGGGCATCGAAGCGTTGCTGCTCGGCCGTCCGGTACTGACGCTCGGCAACGCCTTCTACAACATCGACGGCCTGGTCTCCCATGCCGACAACGTGGCGCAACTGCGCGAAGTGGTCAGCGCACCGGGGCAGGCGCCGTTTGATCCCGGGCTGGTACGGCATTTCGTTGCCTGGCTGCACGAACGCTATCTGGTGCCGGGGCGCATCAAGCACTGGAATGACCAGCACCCGGTACGCATGCGCCAGCGCCTGGATGACATCCTGCGCGGAGAGCTGCCATGAACTGGCGCCTGAGCGTGCCGGGGGCGCTCGGGGACGAACAGGTGGCGCGGCTGCTGCAGGCGCCAGGCGACGTCATTTCCGGCAAGCCGGGGGCGGTGCAGGTGATACGCCTGCATCAGGAAGGCCAGCTGTTCTTCCGAAAACAGGCGCCAGCGGAACCTCTTGCGCGGCTGATGGCCCGCTTCCTGCGCGGGGGGTATTGGTGTTCCCTGCCGGAACTGGAAGCCCGCAATCTGCAGCAGCTGAAAACGCATGGTTTTGCCGTGATCGAGGTGCTGGCGGCAGGCACGGCCTGGCGCTGGGGACGGCCCGTGGCCGGTGTGCTGCTCAGCGCCGCGCTGGATGCGGACAGCCTGGAACATCGCCTCAACCACGCCGATGCCTCCGCGCGCCTGTTGCTGGCGCATGCCTACGGTGCCCTGGCTGGCGCCCTGCATCAGGTCGGCGGGTATGACGCGCTGCGTGCCAAGGATGTGCTGGTGGATGACGCAGGACAACTGGTGCTGTTGGACCGGGAAAAACCGCTGGGGCGTGCCGGCTGGCGTGCCCGCCGCGCGACACGTTCATTACAGCGGGCCTGGTTCCGCAACCGTCGCAGTGGCCTGGTGCTGGATGACGCCGGCATGCAGGCATTCTGGGCTGGCTATGGCGAAGGGGCGGGGATCAGTGATGTGGTGCTGGCGGATATACAGCGGGTGGTCGACGCATCATGACGCTGGCTGGAGCCCGGCCAGCGCCTGCCAGCCTTCTGCCGGGATCGGCGTCCCGCTGACCGGCGCGCGCCGGCTGAAATGCGCCCGCACTTCATCGATAACCGTACGCTGTATGGCGCGCCGGGCCGCACGACTGCGCTGCAACCGATGTCCCTGCGGAAAACGGCTGAAGTAGGCGGCAAAGAACGTGCGGCGCTCGGCGGCAGTGATATAGCGCTCGTCCAGCAGCATGATCTGCTTGAGATTGCGCAATTGCTCGCGCCGGAATCGCACCGGCCGACGGGTGCGTTCATTGTCGATCAGCCCCAGCCGGTAACCGTCCTTGCCGGGATGGATAATGACGTTGTTTGGCCGCAGGTCACCGTGGGCAATACGTGCCGCGTGCAGGGTGCCGATGGTCTGCCCCAGTGCCCGATACAGCTGCCGACGCCAGGCGCGCCGTTCGGGCTCCTGCAGATAGCTGTGCAGTGCGTTCAGCAATTGCGGCCCGTCCAGGTCCTCCATGACCACGAAATCCTGGTGCAGCAAGGTGCCGCAGGCGACCACATCGGGCGCCAGGCAGCCGGCTTCCTGCAGCAGGCGGGTGCCGAGCAGGGTGCGGCGGGCGCGGCTGCCGCGCAGGGCGCGCTTCAGTGTTTCGCCGGCGCTGCTGTGGTCGAAACTCTTGAAATAAAGGCGGTCCGCCGGGTGATAGCAGATCAGGTTGCGCGCGTTGTCCTTTACCACCTTCCAGCCAGCGCGGTCGCCCAAGAGCGCTTCCAACTTGTCGAGCAGGATTGTTCCTCGATCGGATGTGTCTAAGTGGGTGAAATGGATAGGATACGGCATCAATCTGTCACATTAAAGTCATGAATAAAATGGTATTCCGAAAGGATAATACAGTATTTCTTCGTCGTAATGTAACAACTCCTTGAATCGAATTGCGCGGTTGAGGCGTGAAAATGGTCTGGTTTGTATCTCCCGAGGATGCTGGATCTGTAATATGTTGGAAGTGTGGTGAAAACTTAGTGCTCTAGTCGGCGCGATTTCTTTGATTGATAAACGGTTGAGATGATGGAAAAAGTTTTTTTGGTTACTAATAGTTTTGCAGTGGGCGGGTTGGCCACTGTCATTATGGATCAAGCAAAAGCGCTTAATTCCATGGGGTTTAAGCCTTGCATTATTGCTTTGCACGGTACGGGGGATCTGAATCCGGGGTGCCGTGTGGTTTCTCTGTCGATGAAGGACTCAAAAGCTTCAATATTGTTTAGGGTTCTTTATGCCATATTTAGGCCTTTTATTAGGAATATGGGAAATGTTTTTCTTGTTAAAAAGAATATGGATATTTTGAGTTGCTGTTTGGAAGATGTTGGATATTCTTCTGGTGATGTTGTGATACTTCATGGGTTTAAAACAATAATCAAGGTTGGCGGTATGCCATCGGTGTCAGCAATATCGGTGCTCCATGAGATGCCAGGAAAGATGCTCTCGGGGGGTAACTATGTGGTGAGGCTGGTGCAGAAGGTGATCGCCGATGCTTTTTTTAAAAGAGCTAGAATGGTGGCTGTTTCGGAGTCCGTTAGAAAAGATTTTCATAATATTTTCGGTGAAAAGAAAAAGGCGATAGAAGTAATTCATAACGGCATAGATGTTGATGCATTGCGGGTTCGTGCTTCCGAGGCTGCGGATGTGATTGAGGGAAGGTATATTGTTTCCGTGGGGCGGCTGGAGGGGGTTAAGGGTTTTGATGTTCTGATCAAGGCTTTTTCTGGCATAAGAGATACGGACTTGAAACTGGTCATTGTTGGGGGGGGAGGTGAGAATGCGTTCCTTGTCGATTTGGCTCACTCTCTAGGTGTTCAAGAGAGAGTGTTGTTTTTGGGCTACTTGCGTAACCCCCTTCCTATAGTGGCCAAGGCGAAGTTATTTGTGAGTGCCTCGTGGAGTGAAGGGTTCGGTCTGGCTGTTCTTGAGGCTGCTTGTATTGGTGTGCCGGTAATTTGTACAGGAGTAGGAGGGCTTGCTGAATTATTGGAGGGCGATACGCATTGTTTTTTTAAGCCAGGTAACTATGAGGAGTTGAGAGAGAAGATCGAGTATTCGCTATATGTCAAACCGGTTTCTGTAAACCTAAAAGAAGTTCTGGATATCCAGGCGTCCATGAGGCGTTATTTGGAATTGAAGTAAAGTGTTGTTTTGGTCGCGAGCAACGACTGTGGTGGCTTCAATTCTGTGCATTATATTGAGGAGTTCTCATCAGCTTTCGGAAGGATAGGGCATGCTTCCATCTGCCTGATGCTTGAACCGCTGATGCATCCACAAATACTGCTCCGGCGCCAGCAACACCGCAGTTCCCACAGCCTGATTGCCGCGCGTCGCATCAGCCGGGTCATCTCCCGACAGAAAGTCCGCCAGAGGCGGATCGAACGTGATCCGGTAACGACCACCTAGCAAGCGATAGTGACTGATCGGGGTTATTGTCGCTCGGCTTATGCGAGCGATCCGTGTGGTGGTTGTAACGGTGAAAGCGGGTACGCCGAAGAAGGGGGCGAACACGGCCTGCTGGGTGCCGTAGTCCTGGTCCAGTGTGTACCAGCACATGTCCCCGTTACGCAGGTAGCGGATCAGCTCAAGCACGGTGCTGTCATTCGGACGGTAGACTACACTGAAGCAGGCGCCTTCGCTGAGCAGGCGGGTGCCGATGCCAATGGTATTGAAGTGCATGTCGACCAGCAGGACGCCCCGCGCCCGGCGGCGCGGGCCGCCTCGACATGTTCGAAACCATGCAGTTCAAGCCGTGAGAGCACGGGGCAACGGGAGGGGCGGGGTGCTGCCGCTTGTGAGGCATACTGCTGACGGTGTGCCAGTCCCAGCAGAAGTGAAACAAAGCTCTGTCTGCACATGGTGTCCTGGCGTCTGCACGGCGGCTTTCGGCATTGTCCGGTTCGTCCGAATTGTAATAAGGGGGATTGCCCCCGAGTGGAAGCCTGCCGGGGAGGCGTTGGAGATGAAGCGCCTGGTGTTCGTCTCTAGTTGCCGGAGGTGCCCATGAGCAGCCATGCGATGGCCAGCAGGGCCACGAGGCTGATCAACAGAAAAGCCATCCGGCGCGTTTGCCGGCCCTTCCTCTGGCGCTGCTTCAGGCTTTTCCGGTGTTTGGTCCAGCTTCCATTGTAATGGTGTATGGAGACAGTGTTCTGAGTCTGGGTGCCGCCGTGCCTGGGGTGGTAAGGGCAAAATACCTCTCTGCGGTAAATGCCCACGTTATCCGAGAATACCTGGTCGCGATCTTCAAGGCATAACCCTTTCCGGACAAGCAGTGACGTCAGGTGTCGGGTAATTGTGGTGAGATCCGGGTCGCCCTTCGTGTTCAAAAAATGCCGTGTGGCATACTGTTCAAGCAGTGTCGAGACAATCTCTCCATTTTTTTCCGAACCCATAATGGCTGTGGCAACATTCGAAGGGTCCTGAAATCCGGAAAAAAAGCTGTGTTTCAGAAAGGGCGTCAGCGTGCCAAAAAGTTCCAGATCGCTATCGAGATAGATGCCGCCCTGATCCTTGAGGATATGAAGTCGGACAACATCGCTGGCAAACGCATAGATGCCGGCGTCAAACGCCTGCCTGGCAAAGGGGTACTGAGAGATGATGCTTTCGCATTGCTCGTTGCCCCAGAGTACAAGCTGGTAGTCAGGCAAATGTCGCTCGAATGAGGCGATGCAACGTCGCACCAGCGCTGGCATTGGTGCGTTGCCTATCCATATGTAATGCGCCAGTTTAGGAATGCGGTGTGCGCTCACAAGTCACTCTTCCCTGCGGTTTTATGGTTGCTGTCGCAGCGTGCCGCTGCCCGGGCGGCAATTGCTTTGTAGAGCACCCCGCCAGCCATACCCATGGGCACTATAAATGCAAACCATATACCCCCAGGCGGGGCTACTACCACATTACCGTAAGTCAGGAGCGCGATCAGGCTGTATATAAAGAGTGCCAGCGTCAATTCATTCAGAATGTGGTGGCGTGCCTTGAGCAGATTGCGAATGGCCATGATTTGTGGCAAGGCGAACAGCATCACGCCGAGCAGGCCGCCCCAATACAGATGGGACATCCATATGTTATGGGCGTGCAGCCCCAGGCCCCTGTTGGGGATCAGGACATTCATCATGTCGTTGCCATTTCCAATAATCGGATGGCGCAGGAATCCTTCGAAGGCAAGAGCCCAGAGCTCGGGGCGTAGCGAAGTGCCCCGGTTGCCTCCCCAGATAATGGCGCTCACGGCGACAAGCAAAGCCAGGCAGGCAGTGGTGAACAGCAGTGGCTTGCTGAGGCCGTTTCTGAATGTATGAAGGGATACGATCAGGGCAGCGGCGACGAACAGTGCCAGCATGGGGCCTCTGCTTTGCGACATGAAAAAGCAGAGGGCGAAAATGGCCAGCGGTAGTATGGGCAGCAAACTGGCTCTGCGAACAATCAGTATGATGCTGAGCAGAGTGGCCGGCGCAAAGAAATACAGCCCATGAATGGCGCTTTCTATCCGACCCGTGAAATGCAATCTCGCGGTCAGTGGGTAGGCAAAAACGATATAGCGGTCTGATAAAGCCCAAAGAGCCGCCAGTGTGGAGATGCCTATGACAAACACTGCCGCTTTTTTTAACTGCTCTTCACTGGCTTCGCCAATGACCGCGGCGATAGCAAGGAAGCCTATAAAAGAATAAATGCTGAACCTGATGAACTCGCGGGTGTCGTAATGAATAAGGTCAGGGCCCCACATTTGGCTGATTGCGCTATAGAGAACGTAGAGGGTGAAGCACAGGGTTAACGGAGAAATCAGGAACTGGATGAAAGCGGTCTTTCTCGCAATAAAGAGCCATGCTACCAGGGGCAGAAGGCACAGAGTCTCAAACAGGGCAATTGCTTTGCCGGAACTGTTCAGGAAAGGCAGCAGCCCGAAATATATGCAGACGCCAATCAAAAGAAAGCCTTGGCAGCGAGCAGGCTGCACGCTTTTTGCGAACATTGAAGTCGTCCTTGATGTTATTGCTTAAAAGGCGTTTTGCGACGGGAGCGATATATTCTACGCCCATCCGCCTGATGCTTGAACCGCCGATGCACCCACAAATACTGCTCCGGAGCCCGCAGCACGGCGGTTTCCACCGCCTGGTTCACCCTGGTCGCATCCGCCACATCATCCCCCGACGGAAAGTCTGCCAGGGGAGGATCAAACGTGATCCGGTAGTGGCCGCCGGGCAGCCGGTAGTGACTGATCGGGATCACTGTCGCCCGGCTCATGCGGGCGATCCGTGCGGTGCCGGTAATGGTGGAGGCGGGTACGCCGAAGAAAGTGGCGAACACGGCCTGCTGGGTGCCGTAATCCTGATCGGGGGCATACCAGCACATGCCGCCGTTACGCAGGTGACGGACTACGCCGCGCATGTCGGAGCGGTCGAAATAATGTTCGGTGTACTGGCTGCGACCGTGGCGGATCAGCCAGTCGAGCACGGCGTTGTCATTCGGACGGTAGACCACGCTGAAGCGCACACCGGCGCCCTCGCCGAGCAGGCGCGCGCCGATATCGATGGTATTGAAGTGCATGCCCACGAGCAGGATGCCCCGTCCGCTGGCCCGGGCGGCTTCGACGTGCTCGAAGCCCTGCAGTTCAAGCCGGGCGCGGGCATTGAAATGCAGGCTGGTATAGGCGCCGGCAATTTCGGTCATGGCTTCACCGGTGGAGAGCAGGGTGGCACGGGTCAGGGCGGCGCGCTCTGCCTCGGGCATGTCGGGGAAGCAGAGTGCCAGGTTGGTCTCTACCACCCGGCGCCGTTCCGTGCGCAGCCGCCAGGCCAGCCAGCCCAGGCCGCGCCCAAGCGCCAGCAGCAGGCCCCAGGGCAATTGCCCCAGTAACCAGACCAGCCCTACCAGCACCCAGGTCGGCCACCAGACCGGGTGATATAGCGGGGCGGTGCGTTTGCGACGTTTTCCCACGGATCGGGCTCCGGCGTTTAAAGCGCGTCAGTTTACTGGCCCCATCCGGTGCCTGCCAGCGGCCCTGTGGTAAACTGCGCGCCATCCGGCGGCCGGTGGGCCGCCCTGCTTGCAGGACCCTTTATGCAGAGTTTGCAGATTCCCGTATTTGCCAATGCCCGTGTGCTGGTCGCGGGCGACGTGATGCTCGACCGTTACTGGCACGGCCCGACGAGCCGTATCTCGCCCGAGGCGCCGGTGCCGGTGGTGCGGGTCACTGAAATGGAGGACCGTCCTGGCGGCGCGGCCAACGTGGCGCTGAATATTGCTGCCCTGGGCGCCGACGCTGCGCTGGTGGGGGTGACCGGCGGGGACGAGGCGGAAGCGATTCTGCGTGAGCGACTGGCGGCGGCGGGCATCCGCTGTGATTTCCAGACCGCGCCGGGGCAGCCAACGATTACCAAGCTGCGCGTGATCAGCCGCCAGCAGCAGCTGCTGCGGCTGGACTTTGAAGAGCCTTTCCATGACCTGGATGCCGCACCGTTCACCGCCCAGGTGAGCAGTGGCTTGCGTGGCTGCGGCGCCCTGATCCTGTCCGATTACCAGAAAGGCGCCCTGCGCGATTGCCAGGCGCTGATCCAGGCGGCGCGCGACGCCGGTGTGCCGGTGCTGGTGGACCCGAAAGGCACCGATTTCTCCCGTTATCGTGGCGCAACGCTGCTGACGCCAAACCTGGCGGAATTCGAGGCCGTGGCGGGCGTGGTGCGTTTCGAGGAGGAGCTGGTCAGCAAGGGCCAGCAACTGATGGAGAGCCTGTCGCTGGACGCGTTGCTGGTGACGCGCAGCGAAAAAGGCATGACGCTGCTGCGTCGCGACCAGTCGGCGCTGCATCTACCGGCGCGGGCGCGGGAAGTGTTCGATGTGACCGGTGCCGGCGATACCGTGATTTCTGTCCTGGCAGTGGCGCTTGCCGCCGGCAGCCCACTGGAAGATGCCGTTGCGTTGTCCAATATTGCGGCGGGCATTGTGGTCGGCAAGCTGGGCACGGCAGTGGTCAGCGCACCGGAATTGCGACGCACCGTGCACCAGGAAGGCGGGATCGGCCGTGGTGTGATGACGCCGGAACAGCTCAAGGTGGCGATTGAGGATGCACGCGCCCAGGGCGAGCGCATCGTGTTCACCAATGGTTGCTTCGACATTATTCATGCCGGGCATGTGGGCTATCTGGACACGGCGCGCCGCCAGGGAGACCGCCTGATTGTAGCGGTCAACGGCGACGACTCCATTCGCCGCCTGAAAGGCCCGGGGCGCCCGATCAATCCGCTGGAGCGGCGCATGGCCGTGCTGGCGGCGCTGGAAGCGGTGGACTGGGTCGTGCCGTTTCACACCGACACCCCCGAACCACTGCTGCAGGCGCTGCACCCGGACGTGCTGGTGAAAGGCGGGGATTACAGCGTCGATCAGGTGGTGGGCGCCGATATCGTCACCGGCTACGGCGGTGAGGTGCGCGTGCTGGATTTTATCGACGATGTCAGCACGACCAAGATTGTCGAACGTATTCGGGAAAGGGACCAGTGAAAGCGCGCTGCGGCGCTGCGGTTTTTGGGGCCTTGTTTTTAAGCGTCAGACGTCAGACGTCGGACGTCTGACGCTTAAAACAAAACACCGTGCTTTCAGTGGGCACCCAGCGCTATACGTGCCTTGGCCACATTCTCCCGCAGGTGCACCGGGTTGATGGTGCCCGCGATGATGCTGCTCACGCCCGGTGTGCCGAGGATATGATTCAGGCTGGCCTGCACCGGGTCAGTGATCGCGTGTGACAGGTGCCCGCTGGCGAACGCTTTCTTGATCAGGATGCCCTTGTTGTGCGCTGCCGCGTGTTCAATCACCGGCAGTTCTTCGTCATAGCCCAGCTGATAGGTGACCATGGCAATGTCCGCGCGGGCCAGTGTGGCCAGCCCGCCCTCGACGGTCTTGGTCGACATGCCGGTGGCGCGGATCAGCCCTTTCCTTTTCAGTTCAGCGAGCATCTCCAGCGTGCCGGCCTGTTCGATGATGGCCAGGTCGTTGCCGTCGGAGTGCACCAGTACCACATCAATATAGTCCGTACGCAGTCGCGTGAGGCTGCGCTCTACGCTGGCACGCACATGCTCGGGGGAAAAATCGAAGTGGCTCTGGCCGTTGTCGAATTCCTCGCCCACCTTGGACACGATCACCCAGTCCTGTCGTTGCGAGAGCAGCTGTCCCAGCCGTGCCTCGCTGGTGCCATAGGCTGGCGCAGTGTCGATCAGATTGATGCCCAGGTCACGGGCCTCGTCCAGCAGGGCGCGTGTGGCCGCGTCGTCGGGGATAGTGAAGCCGTGCGGATATTTCACACCCTGGTCGCGGCCCAGTTTGACGGTGCCCAGGCCAAGTGCCGAGACAGTGATGCCGGTGTCGCCCAGCGGGCGCAGGAAATCGCTCATGCTTCGTGTCCGAACAGGCGGTACCAGACGGGCCTGCCGGGTTGCGCGCGCGGCAGCGACGCCGGCAGTGTCGGCTGGGGATGTGCCGGTGTGGCCTGGTCGCGGGCCAGCAGTGCCAGAACCCGGTCCCCCAGATCAGGGGTCAGGGTAAGTTTGGTGGGCCAGGTGACGAGCAGGCGGCCGCGCGCTTCTGCGTAGGCGTTGTCCGGTTTTACCAGCGCTGTCTGGTGCGGCTCGGCGCGGTCGATGCGCACGGTGGCCAGTTCGGCGTCGCTGAAATCCAGCCAGGGAAACAGGTCGGCCAGCTCGGCGCGCGCGGCGCGGATCAGGGCGTCTTCCGTCATCTCCACGCCGCGCTCGGCCAGATCGCCGCCGAGGTACCAGACCAGGGCGCCGTCCGGTTGCTCATGGGTGGTTACGGTCAGGCGCGGCTTGTTGCTGGCGCCGATGCAGTGGGCGTACAAACGGTGCGGCATGCGGTGCTGCACCAGCACCATCTGCAGCGGCCGGGCCTGCGCGCGGATATCGGTGGCCAGATCATGCTCGCCTGCTTCGGCCAGCAGCGCCGCGTTGCCGTTGCCTGCAGCGAGGAGAGTGCGGGTCGGAGTCAGCGAGAGGCCGGGCAGGTCAATACGCGCCAGGCCGTCGGCGCACCAGTGCAGTGTGGTGCTTTCCGGGTCAATGTGCAGGCAGCGGTCCTGGATGGGGGCGGCCAGTTCGCGCACCAGGCTCTCGGTATCCAGCACCAGGTCGTCCAGCCGATAGACATTGCCGCGAAACGCCTTGTCGTGCAGCGCAGACGGGTACTGATTGAATTTCAGTTTCTGGATGCGGCCGCGCAGCATGCGGCTGGCAAAAAACGTGGTGAAGCGCGAGGCCAGTGATCCGGCGGACCACAGATGCTGTGTATCGGAAAGCACCCTGACGCCACGCAGGTCCAGGTCACCTTCGCCGGCCAGCGATGCGCGCCAGCGGTCCGGCATGCCGGCGATGGCTTCGGATTCGTGTGAGAGCGCGCCGCCAAGGGCGTACTTCAGGCCGCCGTGCAGGATGCCCTGGCTGAGCAGCGTCTGCTGGCCGCCGAGCGTGTCGCGTTCCAGCAGCACACAGGAGTAGCCGCGTTGAGTCAGCAGATTGGCCAGCCACAGACCGGCGATGCCGCCACCGAAAATGGCGATGTCCACGGGGGTGCTGGTGTGCTGCGGGGCGTCGGTCATGCAGAGTGATCCTTTCCTGTCTCACCGGCTGAACATCCGGCCCGTGCGGCGGGCCGTGGGTTGCGGGCGCTATGGTAGCATAGCGGCCTTGCCGACACGCCGGAGACGGATCGACCTCATGCGCACGCTTTACAGTGGACTCTGGTACGCCCTGATGCCGGCGCTGTTCATCCGCCTGTGGTGGCGCGGCCGCCGTGCACCGGCCTATCGGGGCCGCTGGCGCGAACGGCTGGCGTTGGGGCTGCCGCGCCAGCCGGGCCACACGGTCTGGATTCACGCCGTGTCCGTGGGCGAAACCCTGGCCGCCGCGCCGATGATCCGTGAACTGCTGGCACGTTATCCGGACACGCCGCTGTTGGTCACCACCACCACGCCGACCGGCTCGGAGCAGGTGCGCAAATTGTTCGGCGACCGCGTGCTGCACGTCTACTGTCCCTGGGATACGCCGGACGCCATGGCGCGCTTTTTTCGTGTCTTCAACCCGGCGCTGGTGCTGATTCTCGAAACCGAACTGTGGCCGAACATGATCGCGACGGCGGCGCGCCGCGCAGTGCCGGTGTGGCTGGTGAATGGTCGGTTGTCCGCGCGCAGCTTTCGCGGCTACCAGAAATTCAGTGCGCTGGTGCGCCCGATGCTGCAGCGTTTCGCGGGACTGATGGTACAGACCGACGCCGAGGCGGATCGCTTCCGGCAACTCGGCGCGCCGCCCGAACGGGTGCATGTCACCGGTAGCGTGAAATTCGATCTGGTGCTGGATGACACGCTGCGCGAAAACGCTGCCGTGTTGCGTGCAGGATGCGGTGCACGGCCGGTATGGATTGCTGCCAGCACGCATCCGGGCGAAGAAGAACAGGTGCTGGCCGCGCACGCGACGGTGCGTGCCGCGCAGCCGGACGCGTTGCTGGTGCTGGTGCCGCGCCATCCGGAGCGTTTCAACGAGGTGGCGGAACAGGTCGTTCGCGCGGGCATGCCGCTGGTGCGGCGCAGCAGTGGTGAACGGGTGACGGCCGATGCTGCGGTCTATCTTGGCGACACCATGGGCGAATTGCTGATGTTGTTCGGCGCCAGCGATGTGGCCTTTGTGGGCGGTTCGCTGGTGCCATTGGGTGGCCATAATCTGCTGGAGCCCGCCGCCTGGGGGCGGCCCGTGATCAGTGGGCCGCACCGATTTAACTTTGAGCGTGTGGCGGAACTGCTGGAAGAGCAGGCCGCGCTGGTGACGGTGGTGGATGCGTCGTCACTGGCAGAGGCGGTGTTGCTGCTGCTGGATGACAGCGTAAAACGCGCACAGCAGGGCGAGGCAGCACGCGCGGTGGTGGCGGCCCATGGTGGTGCGCTGGAACGGGTGCTGGCGCGGCTTGGCGAGGTGTGGCCGGGGCAACACTGAAACATGCCGGAGAATGGGCGGGTGGGCTTCCCGCCGCGTTCGTTCATCGCATAAAACAAAAGGGGCGCACACGGCGCCCCTTTGTTTTATGGCTGTAGTACTTATTCGTCGAGTGCGTCGTCAGTGCCCGCCGATACCAGGTCCAGTTCCACCAGGTCGGCCGGTGCCAGCCAGTTGTTCACCTGCACCAGATCATCTTCGGTCAGCACGCCGGCCAGGGCTTTCAGGCCGAGGCTGTCGAGGATGTATTCATAACGGGCATTGGCATAGTCGCGGCGCGCGGCGAACAGCGTGCGTTGTGCGTTCAGCACGTCGACGATGTTCCGGGTGCCCACTTCATAGCCGGCCTGGGTCGCTTCCAGGGCGGAATCCGCAGAGCGGATCGCCTGGGCGCGGGCGCGAATGCGCAGGGCGTTGGCGCTGACCACCCGGTAGGTGCCTAGCGTCTGCTGGCCGACATCGCGCCAGGTCTGCTGGTACAGGTCCTGGCTGGCTTCGTGTTGCAGCGCGGCCTGCTTGCGACGGCTGTTAACGCCACCGCCCTGGAACAGCGGCAGGTTCACTTCAATGCCGTAGGCGTTGGTACGGGTGTCCGGCAGGTTCAGTGTGCTGGTCGGGCCACTGGCGTCGTTCTTGTAGCGCTGGTGCTGGGCAACCAGGTCCACCGTCGGGCCATGCGCCCAGGCCTGCTGGCTGGCGAAATGGCGTGAGGATTCGCTCTGGTACAGCGCGGCCAGGATCGTCGGGTTCTGCTGCCGGGCCAGTTCTACCCACTGCTGCGGGTTGGCCGGTTCCGGGCCGGTCAGCGGCAGTTCTTCCTGCAGCGCGGCCAGGCTTTCCCAGGTGCGGCCGGTGAGGGCTTCCAGGCGGTCGCGGGCGATATCGAAATCGGCTTCGGCCAGAATGCGCTCAACCTTGGTCAGGTCGAAAGCGGCTTCGGCTTCGTGCACGTCGGTGATGGCCACCAGGCCCACGTCGAAACGCTCGCGGGTCTGCTCAAGCTGACGGCCGATGGCGCGCTCTTCTGCGCGAATCGAGACCAGGTTTTCCCAGCTCTGCAGCACGCCGAAATATTGCGTGGCGACCCGTTGCAGGAAATCCTGGCGCGCCTGCTGGAAGTTGGCGGCGGCAACCGAAGTGGCGGCGTCGGCCTGCTTGTAGGCGTACCAGGCACCCGGCCGGAACAGCGGCTGAACCAGGCTGAGGGTCAGCGTCTGTGTTTCGAAATCGGTTTCGCCGCCGGGGCTGGAGGTGACCTCCACGTCGTTGTCCAGCCAGCTGTAGCTGGCATTGACGCTTGGCAGCAGGCCGGCACGGCCCTGTACGACATTCTCCTGTTCGGCTTCCCAGGTGCGCAGAGCACCGCTCCACTGGGAGTCAGCTTGCCAGGCGGATTCAAGGACATCGGCCAGGGTGGCCGCCTGGGCAACGCCGGTTGCCGCCAGTAGCAGAGCTGCTGCGGCATAAGTGATACGTTTGGTGCGCATGATGGTGGTTCCCGTTATTCGCGGAGGCTCAATGGTACTGGTAAGTCACGGTCTTTTGCATTATTTCGGCGTGTCCCTTACTGCGTTATGACGGACCATCAGGTCATTTCCTGGCCGGCTGTGCAAGCCGTGCTGCCCGTATGGGGTGTGACGCCCTTGCAGTACAGGTGTTTCAATGGGTTGCGTCAGGTTGAGTGCCTTTGTAGCGCTGACGTATAGTGGCGTTTTCAGGCGTCCGGGGCTCGCCGAGGCCGGCGCTGATTCCCGCCCTGATTCCGATCCTGATGCCTGGCTGCCTGCGGTGGCCTGGCTGAATACTACTGGAGACCTCCCGTGCCGGACGATTACCTCAGCGCTTCCTCCCATGCCATCGAAGAGGCCTGCCAGCCGATTTCCGGCTCGCGCAAGATCTACGTCACCGGCAGCCGCCCGGACCTGCGCGTGCCGATGCGGGAGATCAGCCAGCACCCGACGCTGCTGGCCGATGGCAGCCGGGAACCGAACCCGCCGCTGGCGGTGTACGACACCTCCGGCCCCTATACGGACGCAGAGGCGAAGATTGATATCCGCCAGGGGCTGCCGCCGCTGCGTGCGGCCTGGATTGCCGAGCGGGGCGACACGGAGCAGTTGGGGGGGCTGAGTTCGGAATACGGTCGCCGTCGTGAGCGCGATATCGCCACTGCCGGGCTGCGTTTTCCGCACGCCCGTACGCCACAGAAGGCCCGCGCCGGTGCCAACGTATCGCAGATGCACTATGCCCGTCGCGGCATCATTACGCCGGAAATGGAATTCATTGCCCTGCGTGAAAACCAGAACCTGGCCGCCGCCCGTGCCGCCGGGCTGCCGGTGGAGCAGCATCCGGGCCAGTCGTTCGGCGCCGCCATTCCGGCTGAGATCACGCCGGAATTCGTGCGCGACGAAGTCGCCCGTGGCCGCGCGGTGATCCCGGCCAACATCAACCATCCGGAAATCGAGCCGATGATCATCGGCCGTAATTTCCTGACCAAGATCAACGCCAATATCGGCAACTCGGCAGTGACGTCCTCCATTGAGGAAGAAGTGGCGAAGCTGACGTGGGCCACCCGCTGGGGCGGTGACACGGTGATGGATCTGTCCACTGGCGCCAACATTCATGAAACCCGCGAATGGATCCTGCGCAACTCGCCGGTGCCGATCGGCACCGTGCCGATCTATCAGGCGCTGGAGAAAGTGGGTGGCGTGGCCGAGGACCTGACTTGGGAAATCTTCCGAGACACCCTGATCGAGCAGGCCGAGCAGGGCGTGGACTATTTCACCATCCACGCCGGTGTGCTGTTGCGCTATGTGCCGATGACGGCGAAGCGGATTACCGGCATCGTGTCCCGCGGTGGCTCAATCCTGGCCAAATGGTGCCTGGCGCACCATAAAGAGAATTTTCTCTACACCCATTTCGAAGACATCTGCGAGATCATGAAGGCCTACGATGTGACCTTCAGTCTCGGCGATGGCCTGCGCCCCGGCTGTATTGCTGACGCCAACGACGAAGCGCAGTTCAGCGAACTGCGCACGCTCGGGGAACTGACCAAGATTGCCTGGAAACACGACGTGCAGGTGATGATCGAAGGCCCGGGCCATGTGCCGATGCACATGATCAAGGCGAACATGGAAGAGCAGCTCAAATGGTGCGATGAAGCGCCGTTCTACACCCTGGGGCCGCTGATCACCGATATTTCCCCGGGCTACGATCATCTCTCCAGCGCCATCGGCGCGGCCATGATCGGCTGGTACGGCACCGCCATGCTCTGCTATGTCACGCCGAAAGAACACCTGGGCCTGCCCAACCGTGACGACGTGAAAGAAGGCATTATCGCCTACAAGATTGCCGCCCATGCGTCCGACCTGGCCAAGGGGCACCCGGGCGCGCAATTGCGCGACAACGCCTTGTCGAAGGCGCGCTTCGAGTTCCGTTGGGAAGACCAGTTCAACCTGTCACTGGATCCGGACCGTGCACGGGCCTTCCATGATGAAACCATGCCGAAGCAGGCGCACAAGGTGGCACACTTCTGTTCCATGTGCGGGCCGAAGTTCTGCTCCATGAAAATCACCCAGGAAGTGCGGGACTATGCCGCTGCGCAAGAGACGGCGGCGGCACAGGACAGCGAGGCCGGCATGCAGCAGAAAGCAGCAGAATTCCGCGAGACGGGGTCGCAGCTCTACCATGAGGCCAAATCGTGACGCAGCGCCCGTCGTTCAGCCGAAGCGACGTCGACATCATTGAACGGGAAAGCCCTTACGAGGGCTTTTTCCGTCTGGATCGTCTGCGTCTGCGCCATCGGTTATTCAATGGCGGCTGGAGCCGTGAACTGACCCGCGAACTGTTTGTGCGTACCGAAGCGGTGGCGGTCTTGCCGTGGGATCCGGTGCGCGATGAAATCCTGCTGGTGGAACAGTTCCGCGTCGGCGCGCTGGACTTTCGTGACTCGCCCTGGTGCCTGGAACTGATTGCCGGCATCAAGGACAAGGACGATGAATCGCTGGAGGATCTGGTGCGCCGCGAGGCGCAGGAAGAGGCGGGCATCAGCCTGGGTGAGCTGATCAGGTTGCCGGGCTACCTGGCCAGCCCCGGCGGCAGCAACGAACGGCTGAGCCTGTTCTTTGCGGTGACAGACCTGAGCGGGGCCGGTGGCGTTCACGGCCAGCCGGACGAAGGCGAGGATATCCGCGTGCTCACCGTGCCGATGGCGGAGGTCCCCGCGCTGATCGATGCCGGCCAGCTCGACAACGCCCCGTGCCTGGTCGCGCTGCACTGGCTGATGTTGCATCATCAGCGGCTGCGGGGGCAGTATGCCCGCTGACCCGAACGGAGCCCCTGCCCATGCGGAGAACAGTGTGAGCACGGTCAGACCCCCAGTCGACCGTGGTGACCGGGACGACCTGGCGCAGCGACAGCGATACCGCGTCGACCTGCGCGAGATGATGACCCAGTGCGAAGCCAACTATGGCCAGTTGATGCGTCTGATGCGCCTGCTGGGCGATGACGACCAGGCGCATCTGTCGCTGCCGCACGGCAACCAGGCCTCCAGGCGGCTGGTGCTGCGCGTGCTGGAGCGCTGCCGCTACACCACCATGCTGGAGCTGGAGCAGGAAACCCTGCACAGCCTGTTGCCGGGCCCGGCCCTGACCGTGCGCCTGTACCACGATGCACGCAGCGCCGAGGTCACCGCCGCACGTCCCTACCGCCGTGTACAGGCCCGCCACGACTATCCCAACACCGACATGCACCAGCGCGACGAAAAGCTGCAATGGAACCGCTTCCTGGCCGAATGGCTGCGTCATCTGGTGGAACATGGCGGCGTGGCCCGCAGCGCCTGGGCGGGACAACCTTCCGGTGCGTGAAAATGCGCGCGGGCACGCAGTTTCTGCGTGCGCCAATTCACTTCATGGCAGTGTGCGCCCTTCGCTAGAAATCAGCGCGGTCTTTGGTTTATAAGTGATGCTTCGGGCTGCGACCACGCAGCCTACTGGTCGTCCTGCGACGCTTCCGGGGGGGAGCGTGCGACTGGCGCGGGTTTCACTGCGCCGGAGAACAACAGGCACACGCAGCCAGCAGTGACATTGCCAGAACGAAAACGCCGGGAGGGAGCGGGGACTTGAGCCAGTTGGCCTATCATCATCCTCTGCGCGTGGTGCAGTTATCCGACTGCCACCTGTTCGCGGAGGAATCAGGGAAGTTGCTCGGGCTGGAAACGCAATTCAGCCTGGACCGGGTGCTTGAACTCATTCGCGCCGAGCAGCCCCGTATCGATCTGATACTGGCGACCGGCGACCTGTCCCAGGACGCCTCGCAGGCGTCCTACGAGCGTCTGCAGCGCGCCCTGGCCGGCTTCAACACGCCAACCTACTGGCTGGAAGGCAATCACGACAAACCCGCGCCCATGCTTGCCGCGCTGCAGGCGGATCGCTCCCAGGTCAGCCCCTGCGTGGCCGAGTTCGGGGCCTGGACCTTCGTGCTGCTGGATTCCACCATCCCTGGCGAAGTGCCGGGCGAACTGTATGAAGACGACCTCGCCTTCCTGGAGCGGGCGCTGGCCGGGGCGCGTACCGAGCATGTCATGATCTGCCTGCACCACCATCCGGTGCCGATGGGCTGTGCCTGGCTGGATACCCAGGTGGTGGCCAGTGCAGGGCGGTTCTTCGAGGTCATCGACCGCCATCCGAACGTGCGTGCCGTGATCTGGGGGCATGTGCATCAGGAGTTCAGCGGCGAGCGCCACGGGGTGAAGCTGTTTGCGGTGCCTTCCACCTGCGTGCAGTTCAAGCCGGGCAGCGATGATTTCGCCGTGGATGATACCGCGCCGGGTTACCGATGGTTCGACCTGCACGCCGACGGGCGCATTGAGACGGCGGTCTCGCGCGTGGAAGGGGTCGAGTTCGAGGTGGATCTTTCCGTCAAGGGGTACTGAGGCGCACCGCGCAGGCCGGGTTCCGCATTCGCTCTACCCGTCCTGCGGCCCGCCCCGGGGGCGTGGTACCATCGGTCGATTCCCTGACTGGCCTGGGCATGATGACTTCCGATCAGACCTCACTGGTGTATATCCACGGCTTCAACAGCTCGCCGGATTCCTGGAAGGCGCAACAGCTGGTGCGCTGGTTCAGTGAGCGCGGCGCGGCGGCGCGGCTGCATGTGCCGGCGTTGCCGCCGGAGCCGCGCCGGGCCATGGCTGTACTGGAGAGTACGCTGGCCGGAGCCGGCCCGGTGGCGTTGCTGGGCTCCTCCCTGGGCGGCTTCTATGCCACCTGGCTGGCGGCGCACCACGACCTGCGCGCAGTGCTCATCAACCCGGCCGTGCGGCCGTGGGATCTGCTGCAGGCGCATGTGGGTGAGGTGGCGCACTACCATACTGGCGAGCGTTATCACTTCGACGCCGAATGGGTCAGCCAGCTGCGCCATTACGATGCCGGGGATATCGCCCGGCCTGAACAACTGCTGGTGCTGTTGCAGACCGGCGACGATACCCTGGACTGGCGCGATGCCTGGGAGCTGTATGCCGACTGCCACCTGTACCGTGGCCTGGGTGGCAGCCACGGCTTTGATGACTTCGATGCCTTTATTCCGCTAGTGTTGCGTTTCTGCGGCATCAGCCTGTGAGTGGCGTGGCCTCGCCTCGTCACGAAGGACAGTTTCACGAAGGACAGCAATGAGCAATAACTACACTGCCGAGAATATCGAGGTCCTCAGCGGCCTCGACCCGGTGCGCAAGCGCCCGGGCATGTACACCGATACCTCCCGCCCGAACCACCTTGCCCAGGAAGTGATCGACAACAGTGTTGACGAAGCACTGGCCGGCCATGCGCGCCGCGTGCGCGTCGTGCTGTACAAGGATGGCTCGGTGTCAGTCGAGGATGATGGCCGCGGCATGCCGGTGGACATGCATCCGCAGATGAAGATGCCCGGCATCGAGGTGATCCTCACCACGCTGCACTCCGGTGGCAAGTTCTCCAACAACAACTACCAGTTCTCCGGCGGCCTGCACGGTGTGGGTGTGTCGGTGGTGAACGCGCTGTCGAAAAAACTGGAAGTGCAGGTGCGCCGCGATGGCCAGGTACACCGCATGACCTTCGCCGACGGCCACAAGACCTCCGACCTGGAAGTGATCGACACTGTCGGCAAGCGCAACACCGGCACGCAACTGCGTTTCTGGCCGGACGAAAAGTACTTCGACTCGCCCAAAATTTCCGTGCCACGGCTGCGCCACCTGTTGCGCGCCAAGGCGGTCTTGTGTCCCGGCCTGGAAGTCATCCTGGAAGATGAAAACAGCGGCGAGACAGAAACCTGGCAATACGCCGACGGCCTGGTGGAATACCTGGACGATGCGACGCGGGGCTGGGAGAAAATCCCGTCGGCACCCTTCACCGGCGCCATGCACGGCAACACCGAAGTGGTGGACTGGGCCGTGGTGTGGATGCCGGAAGGTGGCGAGCTGGTCACTGAATCCTATGTGAACCTGATTCCCACCGCGCAGGGCGGCACGCACGTTAACGGCCTGCGCGCCGGGCTGCTGGACGCCATGCGCGAATACTGCGAATTCCGCAACCTGTTGCCGCGTGGCGTGAAGCTTTCTCCGGAAGATATCTGGGACCGTGCCAGCTACGTGCTCAGCGTCAAGATGCAGGACCCTCAGTTCGCCGGCCAGACCAAGGAACGCCTGAGTTCACGTGCCACGGCAGCGTTCGTCTCCGGTGTGGTCAAGGATGCCTTCAGTCTGTGGCTGAACCAGCACACGGACGAAGCCGGTCAGCTGGCCGAGCTGTGTATCAATAACGCACAGAAACGGCTGCGCGCGGCGAAGAAAGTCGCGCGCAAGAAAATCACCAGCGGCCCGGCATTGCCCGGCAAGCTGGCGGACTGCGCCAGCGATGATCCGGCGCGGACGGAAATCTTCCTGGTGGAAGGGGATTCTGCCGGCGGCTCCGCCAAGCAGGCGCGCAGCCGTGAGTTCCAGGCGATCATGCCGTTGCGCGGCAAGATCCTGAATTCCTGGGAAGTGGAGTCCACCGAAGTGCTGGGCTCGCAGGAAATCCACGACATTGCTGTGGCGCTGGGCATCGAGCCGGGTCTGGATGATCTGTCCGGCCTGCGGTACGGCAAGGTCTGCATCCTCGCGGATGCGGACTCCGATGGCCTGCATATCGCGACGCTGCTGTGCGCGCTGTTCGTGCAGCATTTCCCGTCACTGGTGCGCGAAGGGCATGTGTTCGTGGCGATGCCGCCGCTGTTCCGGATCGATATCGGCAAGGACGTCTACTACGCGCTCGATAACGAAGAGAAGCAGGGCATTCTGGACCGCATCGCGGCGGAGAAAAAGAAAGGCAAGGTGCAGGTTACCCGCTTCAAGGGCCTGGGTGAAATGAACCCGCTGCAACTGCGCGAGACCACCATGGCCCCGGATACCCGCCGGCTGGTGCAACTGTCGATCACGGGCGATGACGACACACACCAGATCATGGACATGCTGCTGTCGAAGAAACGCGCGGGCGACCGCAAGGATTGGCTGGAAACCAAGGGTAATCTGGCCGAGATTTGAAAAAGCGTCGGACGTCCGACGTCCGACGTCCGACGCTTTAAAGAAACTGCCGAAAAGTGATGCCGTGAAGGCGTCTGAGAGTGACCAAGATGGCTGACGATTTCGAAAAGATTTCCATGCGCGACTATACCGAGAAGGCGTACCTGGATTATTCCATGTACGTGATTCTCGACCGCGCGCTCCCGCACATCGGCGATGGCCTGAAGCCGGTGCAGCGCCGCATCGTCTATGCGATGAGCGAGCTGGGGCTGAAGAACACCGCCAAGTACAAGAAGTCCGCGCGTACCGTCGGTGATGTACTGGGTAAATACCACCCGCACGGCGACTCGGCCTGCTACGAAGCCATGGTGCTGATGGCGCAGCCGTTCAGCTACCGCTATCCGCTGGTGGATGGCCAGGGCAACTGGGGCTCGCCGGACGATCCGAAATCCTTCGCGGCCATGCGCTATACCGAATCCCGGCTGGCGCCCTATGCCGAGGTGCTGCTGTCCGAGCTGGGCCAGGGCACGGTGGAATGGGTGCCGAACTTCGACGGTACGCTGGATGAGCCGAAGCTGCTGCCGGCGCGTTTGCCGAACGTGCTGCTTAACGGCACCACCGGCATCGCGGTGGGCATGAGCACGGATATTCCGCCGCACAACCTGCGCGAAGTGACCAGCGCCTGTATTCATCTGCTGAAAGACCCGGGCGCCTCGCTGGATGACCTGATGGAATTCATCCAGGGGCCGGATTTCCCCACCGAGGCGGAAATCATTACCCCGCGCAACGACATCATCCGCATGTATGCGGAAGGGAAAGGCAGCATCAAACAGCGTGCTGTATGGGAGCGCGAGGAAGGCGACATCGTTATCACCGCGCTGCCGTACCAGGTGTCCGGCGCCAAGGTGCTGGAGCAGATCGCCGACCAGATGCAGAAGAAAAAGCTGCCGATGGTGAGCGACCTGCGCGATGAGTCGGATCACGAGAACCCGACCCGCCTGATCATTACGCCGCGCTCGAACCGGATCGATGTCGAGCAACTGATGGGCCACTTGTTTGCCACCACCGATCTGGAAAAGAACTACCGCGTCAACCTGAACATGATCGGCATCGACGGCCGCCCACGGGTGAAGTCGCTGGATACCATTCTCAACGAATGGCTCCAGTTCCGCATGATCACCGTGCGCCGTCGCCTGCAATTCCGGCTGGAAAAGGTCGAGGACCGGCTGCATATTCTCGAAGGCCTGCTGGTGGCGTTCCTGAATATCGACGAAGTGATCCGCATCATCCGCTTTGAAGACGAGCCCAAGCCGGTACTGATGGAGCGCTTCGGCATCAGTGACCGTCAGGCTGAAGCCATTCTCGAGTTGAAGCTGCGTCATCTTGCCAAGCTTGAGGAAATGAAGATCCGTGGCGAGCAGGACGAGCTGTCGAAAGAGCGTGACTGGCTGAACGAAACCCTGGGTTCCATGGCGAAGATGAAGAACCTGGTGGCCAGGGAACTGAAAGAAGACGCCGAGAAATTTGGCGACGACCGCCGTTCACCGCTGGTGCGGCGCGAAGAAGCCAGGGCGCTGGATGAAACCGAACTGATGACGGCAGACGCCATCACCGTCGTGCTGTCGGAAAAAGGCTGGGTGCGTGCCGCCAAGGGCCATGACGTGGACCCGACCTCGCTGAGCTACAAGACCGGGGACAGCTTCCTGTCCGCCGCGCTGGGCAAATCCAACCAGCCTGCCTGTTTCCTCGACAGCACCGGGCGCAGTTATTCACTGCCGTCCCACACGCTGCCCTCTGCGCGGGGGCAGGGGGAGCCTCTGTCCGGCCGCCTTAGCCCGCCCAGCGGCGCACACTTCGTTGCCGCCCTGATGGGGCAGGACAAGGAAGCCTGGCTGCTGGCGACGGATGCAGGGTACGGCTTTATCGCCCGTCTGGGGGACCTGCAGGCAAACAAAAAGGGTGGCAAGACCGTGCTGACCGTGCCGAAAGGCAGCCGTGTCCTGCATCCGCAGGCGGTGACTGACATGGAACAGGCGCTGATCGCCGTGCTGTCCAACGAAGGGCGGCTGCTGGTGTTCCCGGCAAAAGAGTTGCCGGAAATGCCGCGTGGCAAAGGCAACAAGATGATGTCGATTCCCTCGGCGCGGGTACAGGACCGGGTGGAGTTTGTGCAGGCGGTCCAGGTGCTGTCGCCGGAAGATACGCTGACCATCCATGCCGGCCGCCGTCACCTTAACCTGAAATCATCTGATCTGGAGCATTACTTCGGGGAGCGTGGTCGCCGTGGCGCGAAGCTGCCGCGCGGGTTCCAGAACGTTGACAGTATGGCGATCGAGAAGAAGTAAAACGGCAGATTGTCGGGGCATAAAAAACGCGGGCACGAAGCCCGCGTTTTTTTTGGCGACAGCTCAGTATTTGTAGGTGAACTGGGCAGAGACGCCGTGTGCTTCCGTTTCATAAGTGGCCGCATAGCCAGGCCGCAGGTTTTCCGTCGGCTGATTGACGTCCGCCTCGCTCTCGCGCAGGTAGGCGTAGGCCACATCGACGGTCAGGTGCCGTGTCGGCGACCAGCCTGCGCCCAGCGATACCACCTTGCGGTTACCGTACGGCGTGCGCACGCTGCGGAACTCGTTGGTGGCCGGCGCTTCATCCAGTGCGACACCGGCGCGCAGTACCCAGTTCGGATTGACCTGGTAGGCGGCACCCACTGCATAAGCCCAGGTGTTGCGCCACTGCACTTCTTCATTCAACTGCTCCAGCGCGCCCACAGCGCCACTGTTGTTGATCACGATGCGGTCCAGGCGATCCCAGCGGGTCCACACGGCACCACCGTGCAGGGTCCACTGATCTGTCAGGCGATGGGTGACAGAAAATTCAGCCGTTTCCGGTGCCGTGAAATCCAGCTTTCCGCGATAGTCGCCGTTGATCAGACCCAGGCCAGCACCTGCCGGGGGCAGATCCCGCGCCTTGGTTTCGCCGCGCAGCTCGAAATCGGTTTTGGAGCGATAGGTCAGGCCAACCGTGGTGTTGTCGGTCACGTCGGCGATAACGCCGATGTTGTAGCCGACGCCGTAGTCGTGGCCGGAACTTTCCACTTCCGCATCACCGCCGCCGAGCAGGGTGGTATCGAGGTTGAAGCCGAGCGTGCCATCGATGCGGCTGATGGTCGGGCCCGCGCCGACGGAGACGCGATCATTGATGCGGTAGCTCAGCGTCGGTTGCACGGTCACCACCTGAATTTGGGTGGTGGTGCCCTTGTAGCGGCCCTGGAAAGTACTTTCGTAGTCGGCATCGCCACCGAACGGCGCGTAAAGTCCGATACCGAAGTGCCAGTCATCATTCAGCGGGTTGACGTAGTAACCGAACGGAATGGTCTTGAACGGGACCATGTCGCCCTTGTTGGTGCCTGTCGCGGCGCCACTCGCATCCTTAATGTCGATATTGGCGTCAATAAAGGCGAAACCGCCGCTGGCCTGCGCCGTGAGCCGCGACATGCCGGCCGGGTTGCCAAACACGGTGCTGGCATCCAGCGCGGAAGACGCGCGGCCGGCGTAGGCGGTACCCATGCCGCTGGCGCTTTGTTCGTTGAGCGACAGGCCACCGGCCATGGCCGGTGCGCTGAGCGCGGTGGCGATGGCGGCGGAGATCGCTGTAACCGTGGGTAGCGAGAAAATTCTTGTCATCGGTATTGTCCTGATAGCTTCCGAGAGCGGGAGAGCCCGCGATGTGGGTTTTCTGACGCAATGCGAAATACAGGGGACATCCTGTACCGGTCTTCTTCCGTGGCAGCGTGGCCCGAACTCCGCAGAGTCGTGATGCCGTACTGTGACGTGCTGGTCCGCGTACAACGGGGCAGAAATCCGTTGTGGCGGAGGCATGCGGCGAGTGTTCCACCCTGGCCCGAGCAGTGCTGGTGAAACGCGGCAATTGTACCTTTCTGAAACCGTATGTCAGCGTCCATTGCTGAAAAATCTCCGCGTAATTTGCGCGGACTAATCGGTCACTGCCGATGCGGCCTGCAGCATGCACTGAGTGTCACTCTACTATGCGGCATGACGTGTCGGTCATAGGGGGAAAGTGCAAATTTACACTTTTTACCAAGTGAACTTTTATCTATACGGTTGTGCAAAGGCGACAGAAAAAAGTGAAGGGCAGAGCGTCGACATGTGAGGAACGTATTTTCAACTCAAAGAAAACAGGGTGTGCTTTACGCAAGTGCTGCCACTTCGCTGTCCGTGAGCGCGCGGAACATCGCCGGTGACAGATCGGCCTCCAGTGTCAGTGGCCCGATTGCTTCCCGATGCAGTGCAACGACACGATTGCCCACCGCTGCCAGCATGCGCTTGACCTGGTGGTAGCGCCCTTCGGTGAGGGTGAGCAGCAAAACGGTGTCGTCGATCATTTCGGCCAGTGCAGGGCGTGTCGGTGTCGGGTCGTCGTGCAGTACGACACCGTCGCGCAGTTGCTGCAGTGCGTGTTCGTTCAGCGGCGCCGCGAGCGTGGCACGATAGCGCTTCGGGCAATGGGTGCGCGGCGAGGTAATGCGGTGTGACCACTGGCCGTCGGTGGTGAGCAGCAGCAGGCCGGTGGTGTCGATATCCAGGCGGCCGACGATGCGCAGGTCGCGACGTTGATCCGGCGGCAGCAGCGTGAGGACGGAGGCATGCTGTGGATCATCCGTGGAGCAGACCACGCCGGCGGGTTTGTGCAGCATCAGATATCGCTCGCCGGGCAGGCGCACGAGCTCGCCGTGCAGGCGCACGGATTCGCCTCGCAGCAGGTGGCCGGATTTTGGCCGGGCGATGCCTTCGACGGTCACGGCGCCGCTGCTGATGAGCTGTTTCACCTGTTTGCGGCTGAGGCCGGTGGCGTGGGCGAGAAAATAATCAAGGCGCATGGGGGGCATTATAGCGAGCGCAGCAGGGAAACCACGACTGCGCGGCCTTCAGGAAAAAGCAGTAACAGCGCGCCAAGCAGGTTCAGGGCCACCATGCCCCAGAACAGGCGCTGGAAGGAGGCCTTGCGCGATTTGTGCCGCAGCAGTTTTTGCGCCAGCAGGGCACCGGGCCAGCCGCCGAGCAGGGCGAGCAGTTGCAGGTGTTTTTCCGGTGTGCGCCAGCCGCCCTGGCGGGCGGCATGTTTGTCGCGGGCGTAGAGCAGAAAGCACAACAGGCTGCTGGCGCCATACAGCATGGCGATCAGCAGGCCGCGATCCAGTCGCGGTGAAAAGTGCAGTGTCCATGCACTGCCCAGTGCCGCCAGCACCAGCAGTGAAAGCAGCGTCACGCTGGTGACGGCGGGCCACAGGGGTGGTTCGCGGCGGGTCTGGTTCATCCGGTATCCGTGCATTGGGAGTTGGGCGTCATGCTGCCCCGGTTCGATCGAGTGAGCAATGCACGGCGGCCAGTTGGGCCAATCGTGCTGGTCCGTCTTGCCGCGATGAGTGCATTCTCATACTGTTTTCGCCCATGACGACTGCAGAAACTGCCGTGGCCCAGTTGGCCACCCCTCCACGCAGCGGCCGCATCACTACGCCGCAGGGTATCGAACTCTTTTATGACGAGCGCGGGCCGGTCGACGGTACGCCGCTGCTGTTCATCATGGGGCTGTCGGCCCAGATGGTGTTCTGGCCGGCGCCACTATTGGACCAGCTTGCGGCGCAGGGCTTCCGGGTGATCCGGTTCGATAACCGGGATGTCGGCCTGTCCACGCACCTGCGCGCGCCGATCCGGCATTCACCGCTGGCGGCTATTGCCCGCTCCATGCTGGGCCTGAAACTGACCGTGCCGTACACGTTGCACGATATGGTGGACGACACCTGCGCCCTGCTGGATGCCCTGGGTATCGACAGGGCACACCTGATCGGCGCGTCCATGGGCGGCATGATCGGCCAGCTGATGGCGGCCACGCGGCCGGAGCGGGTGCTCAGCCTGACCTCGATCATGTCCGGCACCAACAGCCGCTGGCTGCCGCCGCCGAAACCGGCCGCGCTGAAAGGGCTGGTGGCGCCGCGCGTGCGTATCGAAAACCGTGAGCAGTACATCGAGTTCGGGCGGCAGATGATGCGTACCATCGGCGGCCGGCTGCCGCAGGGCGATGCGCTGATGGAGCAGATGTTCGGCGAGAGCTGGGAGCGGGGCCTGCACCCGCGCGGTATCCGCCAGCAGTTCATGGCGATCCTGGCCACCGGCGACCTGACCCGCTATGTGAAGAAGATTCGCTGCCCTGTGACGGTGATCCACGGCAGTGTCGATCCGCTGATCCGCCCCGCCGGCGGTCGTGCCTCGGCACGACACATTCCGGGGGCGAAACTGGTCATGATCCCGAACATGGGCCATGACATGCCGGAGTCGCTGCTGCCGCGTATTGCGCAGTTGATCGAGGAGACTGCGCGGCGGGCCTAGGGAACCTCTGAATAACTCCCCGGTGGTTCTGCGGGCGCTACAGCATGCAGTAGCAAGGCGCGGCGCGCCGGCAATGGCATCGCCCTTGCCAAGCGACGCAACGCGGCTAATGCGTGCTGTAGCGCCCGCCCTGCGGGGCTGTCCGGGCGGCACCTGCTCCGCGTTGCGACTTCTCGACGTAGCCCGCTATGCCTTCGAAGTCGCGCCTTGATCAGGTGCCGCCCGGAAAGCCAGAACCACCGGGGAGTTATTCAGAGGTTCCCTAGCGCAGCGCCTCGGCGACAAAGTCGAGGCGGTCCTGCCCGAAGAACATTTCCCCTTCGACAAAAAACGTCGGCGCGCCAAACGCGCCGCGCGCCACCGCGTCGTCGGTAAAGTCCCTGAGCCGTGCCTTGAACTGTTCATCCCCGATGCGCTGCTGGAAATCCGCCACATCCAGCCCGGCTTCTGCCAGCACGCTGGCGATCACTTCGGGCTGGCCCATGTTTTTCTGCGTCACCCACATGGCCTCGTAAACGGCTTTCATATACGTCTCGAACTCCGGCGTGCCGAGATAGCCTGCGGCACCACGCATCAAGGGCAGCGTGTTGATCGGGAAATTCGGATTGAACGCCAGCGGCACGCCATAGCGCCGCGCAAAGCGCGCCAGGTCCTGTGTCATGTAACGGCCCTTGGCCGGGATCATCACCGGCGACTGATTGCCGGTGGCCTTGAAGATGCCGCCGAGCAGGGCCGGCCGCCAGACAATCTCCGCGCCGGCCTCCCGGGCAATGCGCGGGAGCTGCGTCCAGGCCAGATAGGCGGTGGGGCTGCCGAAATCAAAGAAGAATTCCACCTGTTTGCTCATGCCTGAGGCTCCGTATCAGAAAGTTTCCTGCCAGGGTCGCAGGTCGAGTTCGTGTACCCAGCAATCACGAGGCTGGCAGTGAATCTGCCAGTAGGTGTCGGCGATATGCTCGGGGTTGAGGATGCCGTCCTGCGCTTTCTTGTTGTACAGGTCGGGAAAGGTGTCGCGGATGAAGGCGGTGTCGATGGCGCCGTCGATGATCGGGTGCGCCACATGGATGCCCTGCGGGCCGAGTTCGCGCGCCATGCTCTGGGCCAGCGCGCGCAATGCGAACTTGGCGCCGGAAAAGGCGGCGAAATGGGCGCGCCCGCGCAGGGAGGCGGTGGCGCCGGTAAAAATAATGGTGCCGCGTTGCCGTGGCAGCATCACCCGCGCTGCTTCGCGGCCGGTGAGGAAGCCGGCCAGCGCGGCCATTTCCCAGACCTTGCGGTAGACCCGCTCGGTGGTTTCGGTGATCGGGAACCAGACGTTGGCGCCGATATTGAAGATCACGGCCGCCAGTGGGCCGACATCCTGTTCGATGGTCGCGAACAGGGCCTGGATGTCTTCTTCGCGGCGCGCATCGCAGGCGAACGCCCGCGCTTGGCCGCCGTCTGCCTCGATGCGGTTCACCAGCGGGGTGAGCTTGTCGGCGCTGCGCCGGGCCACGCAGGCGATGTAGCCTTCGCGGGCAAAGCGGCGGGCGATGGCGGCGCCGGTAGCGTCACCGGCACCGACCACCAGAATGGCTTCGCGTGCGGAGTCTGTCATGGAGTTCCCCGGTCTTGTGGCGAGTGTCCTGATAGTCAGTTCCTAAAAAGAACCTGTCAAGCCTGACCTGCCCCGGAACGCAAAGGGTGGCGGAAGGGCGCATCACGCCGGCCACTGGGGACTGGAGAGGAACCTGGCCGGGTGATGCGCAAGAGCGGTTATGGCGAAAACGCCATTTTTGCGGAAAGAAAAGCTCAGCGTGGCGGTTTGTGCAGGCCGTCGTCGCGCCAGCCCCGGTCGGACAGGCTGACCGAGCTGTCGCGGCACATGACCAGATGATCGACGATGCGCACATCCACCAGGGCGAGGGTGTCGCTGATACGTCGGGTGATCTCGTAGTCCATCATGCTGGGCTCTGGATCGTTGGAGGGATGGTTGTGGGTGAGGATCACTGCCGCTGCATTCAACTCCAGCGCACGCCGGGCAATTTCGCGCGGGTGCACGGTGGTGGAACTGATGGTGCCCTGGAACATGATCTCGAAGTGCAGTAATCGGTGCCGGTTGTCGAGGAACGCCACACCGAACACCTCGCGGGTCTGGTTGGCGACGCGCAAGCGCAGGAATTCCCGCGCTTCGACCGGGTCTTTCAGGCTGCGGCGCTGGCGCAGGTCAGCGCACAGCAGGTCGCCCGCGTAATGGATCAGTTCATCCGGCGTGACCGGACGGGTGGTCTGTACCAGACCAAGCTCGTTTCGCCGAAACGGTGGTGCATGCATGGTTTTGACTCCCTGACAGTTCATTGCCGGCGGCCGGCTTCCCTGATCATCACGTCCGGGTGGTTGTTGTTATCGTCAGAAGCATGTCCCGGGTGACGCCGTGCCGCAGGGTCTATTTTGCGCAGAGAGCAAAATATCTCAACATAAATTTGATGCAAAAACGCCAAGATTGCCCTTTGGCGGAGGCGATGATGCCGCTACAGACGCGGCAAGGGATGCTCGTTCAGTTCCGCCATCTGGTTGCGCAGCGTCAGGATCTGCTCGCCCCAGTAGCGTGGGCTGTCGAACCAGGGAAAGGCTTTCGGGAACGCCGGGTCGTCCCAGCGGCGCGCGATCCAGGCGCTGAAATGCAGCATGCGCAGGGTGCGCAGGGCGTCGATCAGGCGCAGTTCGATGTTCTGGAAGTCGCGGAATTCTTCATAGCCTTCGAGGATTTCCGCCAGTTGCCGGGCCTGCTGGTCGCGCTCGCCGGAGAGCAGCATCCAGATATCCTGCACCGCCGGCGCCATGCGGGCGTCGTCCAGGTCGATGAAATGCGGGGCATTGTCTCGCCAGAGCACATTGCCGACATGGCAGTCGCCGTGCACGCGCAGCCGCTGCACCGGCCCGACGCTGGCAATGACCGCATCAACGGCCTGCAGCAGGTCGCGGGCGAGGGAATCGAACGAGGTCTTCAGGTCGCTCGGCACGAAATGCTCGCTCACGTACGCCACGGCCTCGTGGCCGAATTCCTGGCTGGTCAGCGTCGGGCGGTGTTCGAACGGGCGGATGGCGCCGATGTTGTGCAGCCGGCCGAGAAAGCGGCCGAGGATCAGCAGATGGTCAGGATTGGCCAGCTCTGGCGCGTGGCCGCCCTTGCGCGGATACAGCGCAAACCGGAAATCGCCATGCCGGAACAGGCTGTCGCCGGCCTCGTTGCGCAGCGGCGCCACCACGGGCATCTCGTGTTCCACCAGCTCGAAGCTGAAGGCGTGTTCTTCAAGAATCTGCGCCTCGCTCCAGCGCTGCGGGCGGTAGAACTTGGCGATGATCGGGGTCTGGTCCTCCAGCCCGACCTGCCAGACGCGGTTTTCATAGCTGTTCAGGGCCAGCAGGCGGCCATCGGTGACGTAGCCGAGGCTTTCCACCGCATCCAGCAGCACGTCCGGTGAGAGGGCATCGAACGGGTGGGAAACGGGCTGATCCATGGTGTCACCTGCGGGGCAGAAAGCGAGGCGCCGATGATACCTGATAGGCCTTCAATGATGGTGGTGTTCCATGCCCGGCAGCGCGGGTGGGGCAGTGTGCGGTGCGGCAAGGCCCTGCCAGAAGAACAGCATCGCCACGCCAAGGCTCATGGCCGCAGCGAGGTGTTTCACCGGCTTCTGCCTGAGGCGGCTGATCTGGCCGGCGAACACGCCGGTACTGGCCACCGGGGCCAGGGTCACCAGCCCGAATACCGCCATGGCCAGGGCGCCGCCGGGGGCGCTGCCGGTCGCGGCGGCCAGCAGCAGGGCGGAATACAGCAGGCCGCAGGGCAGGAAACCCCACAAGGCACCAAGCGCCAGTGCCTTCAGGGGGTGATCCAGTGGCAGCAGTGGCCGCGTCAGCGGCGACAGCCGCCGCCACACTCTGGCACCGATGCGTTCCAGCGCCCGCATCGGTGCGCTCAGGCCGAGCAGGTGCGCGGCCAGCAGGATCATCAGTACACCGGACAACAACGCCGGCCAATGCAGGTGGCTGCCGCCGCCGAGCCGTGCCAGCAGGGAACCGCCCAGAGCGCCGGCCAGGGCGCCGAGCAGGCTGTAGGTCAGCACCCGGCCGGCGCCGAGCAGGCCCTGCCAGTACCACAGGCGCGCGCCGCGCCGCTGTGTGTCGGGAATGGCAAAAGTGAAGGTGGCGGCCAGCCCGCCGCACATGGCAGCGCAGTGCAGGCCGCCGGCGAGGGCCAGCAGGGCGGTGGCGGAGAGCGTGGCGAGCAGTGTTGCGGTCATGGCTGTGGGTCCTTGTGGCGGCGCTGTTCGTCGCGGTCATCGAACACGACTTGCCAGGCGGGGCGGTCGAGATCATCGAACTGGCCATCGCTCAGGGCACGGAACAGCAGCCACAGCGCCAGGCCCAGAAACAGCAGGCCCACGGGAATCAGCAGGAAGATACTTTCCATCGGTTCATCCGGTTGGCGTTGAGGGTCACCAGCAGTGACGAGCCGGCCATGCCCAGGGCAGCAGCCCAGGGCGCCACCAGGCCTGCCATCGCCAGCGGTACGGCGATCAGGTTGTACCCCAGCGCCCAGCCGAGGTTCTGCAGGATCAGCCGGCGGCTGTGCGCCGCCAGAGCCGGCAGGGCCGGCAGTTCATCCAGACTGTCGCCGAGCAGGTACAGGCCGGCGGCGTGGCGAGCCAGGCTGGTGGCATTGGCGGGTGCCACGGCGACGGCGGCGTGCAGCAGGGCGGGGGCGTCGTTGATGCCGTCGCCGACCATCATCTGCGGGCCTTCGTCGAGACTGAGCTGGTGCAGCCAGCGGGCCTTGTCGTCCGGGCTGAGCTGGCCGCGCGCCTCGGGCAGGCCAAGCTGTTGTGCCAGGGCATCGACGCTGGCCTGGGCGTCGCCACTGGCCAGCCGCAGGCGCAGCCCGCGTGCGCGCAATGCGGCCAGCACGCGGGGGGCTTCCGGGCGCGCGGTGTCGCACAGCCACAGACGCAGGCTCGGCGCGCCGTCCCGGCTCAGCAGCAGGCAGGTGCTGTCGCTGCGCGCGCGCGCCGGGTCGCCGCTGATGCGCCAGTGGTGCCCCAGCCGGCGGCCTTCGGCGCCGTCGCGGGTGACGCGCAGCTCGGTCATGGCATTGTCTGCCGCCAGGGTATCGAAGGCGCGGGCGAGCGGGTGCGGGTGCCGGCGTTCGAGCGCGGCGGCGATGGCCAGCCGCTCGGTGAGGGTTTCCGGTTGCGCACTGACGGCGACATCCCGGTATTCGTGCAACTGGAAACGGCCCTGCGTCAGCGTGCCGGTTTTATCGAACAGCACGCCGCGTACGTTGTTTACGGCCAGCAACTGTGTTGGCGAGGCGATCAGGATGCCTTCGCGCAGGCCGGCGGCCAGCGTGGCGGAGACGGTCATCGGCACCGCGAGCGCCAGAGCGCAGGGGCAGGTGATCACCAGCAGCGCGAGCATGTGTTCAAAGGCGATGGCGGGCCCGCTGGACCAGTGCAGCATCAGCGTGGCCGCCGCCAGGATCAGCGTGCCGGAAATAAACAGGGGGGCGACACGCTGCCAGTCGCGCACGACGGTCACCCGCTCACCGGCGGCGCGCGCCACCTGTTCAGCAATGCGCGCCACCAGGCTGGTGTCGGCGGTGCCGGTGGCGCGCAGGGAAAACTGGCCTTCCAGGACGTTGGCGCCGGCGCTGAGTGTGTCGCCTTGGTGGCGTGTCAGGGGCCGTGCTTCGCCCGTGAGCGCGGCTTCGGAGATGTCGCCCTGGCCGGCATGCACGGTGCCGTCCACGGGCACGGTGTCACCCTGGGCCAGCCACAGCAGGTCACCGGGCTGGACTTCGCGCACGCTGATCCACACGCGCTGATCATTCTCCAGCCGCTGCACGACGCGCGGCAGGGTGTCCTGCAGTTGCTGCCAGGCGCGCTGGATGCGGTGCTGCTGGCGCTGTTCCAGCGTGCGGCTGATGAGCAGGAAGAACACGAACATGGCGGCGGATTCGAAATACACATGGCTGCCACCGAGTGCCATGTTCACCACCGAGCCGCCCCAGGCCAGTGCCAGCGCCAGCGCTACCGGCAGGTCCATGGTGAGCTGGCCGTGGCGCAGGCCGCGCCAGGCACCCTGGAAAAACGGCCAGCCGGCATAGAACACCACCGGCGTGGCAATCAGCAGGCTGGTGGTGCGAAACAGGGTCTGGAACACCGCGTCGCTGCCATCGAAAACATCCAGGTACAGCACGGCGGCGTACATCATCGCCTGCATGGCGCCGACGCCGGCGAGGATCAGCCGGCCGAGCATCTGCCGGTGTTCGCGTGCAAGCTGCCGGTCGCGGTGCGGGTCGCCGGGCAGCGACACCTGATAACCCAGATTGAGCAGCCGTTCGGCAGCCTGGCGGGGAAGGTGGGCGGTGTCGGCGGCAAAGGTCAGTGTGAGTTGCATCGTGGCGAGATTGACCCGTGCGTCCTGCACGCCGGGTATCGCCAGCAATACTTTTTCGATCAGCCAGCAGCAGGCCGCGCAGTGCAGACCGCCAAGTTGCAGTCGCAGTCGCCGGGTGTCGTCACCGGCGGGTTCGATGTGCGGCGCGACCAGTGCCGGCAGGCTGAACAGCGCCAGCGTGCGTGCCTGGTCTTCGCTGCCCGCCAGGGGCGCGGTGTCGGTGCGCAGCCGGTAGTAATCTTCCAGGCCCATCTGGTGAATCATTTCGACGGCAGCGGTGCAGCCGGCACAACAGGTGTCGCGCTCGCCCTCCGGAGTGCGGGCGCGAAACGGGGCGCCGGACAGGATGTCGGCGCCGCAATGCCAGCAGGCCATGGTCATGGCTGCTCCGGTGCACTGTGGATCAGCGTACGGTGGTCATCCAGCCGTGCGCGCTGTTGCAGGCGCCAGAAGCCGTCGGCGGGTGTGACGGTGACGATCATGTCTGATTCCGGTGTCAGTGCCTGTTGGCCCAGATATTCGCCCTGGCCCTGATGGTGCAGGGTGATCTGCTGATCGCGGGCGGCCACGGTCGGATGGCGCAGCGAGACCTTCAGCGTCTGAGGCCAGGGCAGGGCAATGTCGCTGTGCAGTGTGGCGTGGGGCAGTGTGCTGAAATCCAGCGCCACGCTCAGGCCAAGCCGGCGCGCCTGTTGTTCGTCGGCCATGGTGCGGTTGATGGTGCGCCCCTCGCGGTACCAGTTGTCGGCGACGGTGTCGTCGGCGTTTTTCAGCGCCACCGCCAGGGTCGACAGGCCCGCGACTACGGAACTGGCGGGTAACAGGATTACCAGCCAGACCAGAGGATGGCGATACCAGGGCGCCTCGACTGGCCGTGCCTCGACTGGCCGTGCCTCACTGCGGCGTAATGAAACGGGATTCATGCCGGACCTCCAGGGTCGGGTCGTCCAGAGACTGCACGCGGAACCAGATGCTGTGGCTGGCGGGCGGGTCCTGATACGGGTCAAAGCGCACGGTCACTGGCAAGGCGCGATGTGTGCCGCCGGGCATGGCAAATTCGATTGGCGCGGCGATCATTGTCAGCACGTCCGGGCCTTCCAGTGTCAGGCGATAGCGTTGCGGGGTCTGGCTCTTGTTGAGCACTTCCAGGCGATAACTGTTTTCGACAAAACCGTCGCTGGTGACGCGATAGAGTTGATGACGGTCGCGCAGTACATCCAGTTGCAGCGGGACGCGATCAACCAGTTGCCACACGAACAGCACTGACAGCACAACGAGCACGATGCCGTAGCCGATCAGGCGCGGGCGCAGCAGAGTCTGCCGTGCACCGGCCAGCGCGTGCCCGGTGGTGTAGCGGATCAGCCCGGTCGGCCTGCTGACGCGCTGCATCACGTCGTCACAGGCATCAATGCAGGCAGCGCAGGTGATGCAGGCGTATTGCAGGCCATCGCGGATATCGATGCCGGTCGGGCAGACCTGCACACACAGGTTGCAGTCGATGCAGTCGCCGGCGGATGTGGTGCCGTTGTCTTTGCGTACGCCGCGCCGTCGCGGTTCGCCGCGCCCAGCGTCATAGGAAACGATCAGCGTGTCGGCATCGAACATCACGCTCTGGAAACGCGCGTAAGGGCACATGTACAGGCACACCTGCTCGCGCATGAAGCCGGCGTTGCCGTAGGTGGCAATGGTGAAAAAGCCGATCCAGAACAGCGCCCAGCCACCGACGTGCCCGGCGAAGAACGCCGGCACCAGTTCGCGCACGGGCGTGAAATAACCGACGAAGGTGAGGCCGGTGGCGACCGCCACGGCCAGCCAGCCGCTGTGCTTGGCAGCACGCCGCCACAGTTTGTTCAGCGACCAGGGGGCGGCGGCCAGTTTCTGGCGCTGGTGGCGGTCACCTTCGCTCCAGCGTTCGATGGCGGAAAACAATCGTGTCCAGGTGGTCTGCGGGCACACGTAGCCGCAGTAGACACGGCCGGCCAGCACGGTGAAAAAGAACAGCGCGAAGGCGGCCAGCATCAGTGCCCAGGCCAGGAACAGAAAATCCTGCGGCCAGAAGGACAGCCCGAAAATATCGAAGCGGCGCTGGGGCAGGTCGAACAGCACCGCCTGGCGACCGTCGTACTGCACCCAGGGCAGTAGAAAGTACAGCCCGAGGCTGCCACCCATGCCGATATCGCGCAGCCTCTGGTACAGGCCAGTGACATGGCGCACCTGAATCGGTTCACGCCGGGCGTACAGGGCGGTGCCGGTGGCGGCCGGCACTTGCTGCACGGGAATGCGCTCCCGCTGCGTCATGCGTTACTCCTCCGGCGAGGCCGGCTGCGACAGGCTGTAGACGTAACTGGCCAGGACATGAATCTGTTCTGGCGACAGGATGTGGTCGTGTGCAGGCATGTGGCTGTTGCGGCCTTCGCGGATCAGGGTTTCGATGTCCGCCAGGCGCGGGCTGTGCAGCCAGATACGATCGGTCAGGTTGGGCGCGCCGAACAGCGGATTGCCGGTTGCATCATTGCCATGGCAGGCGGCGCACATGGCGAACTTCGGCCGGGCGCGGCTGATGGCATCGGCGTAACCCGTGTTGTCGCGCATGGCGGGGTTGCTGAGGCTCTGCACATAGATCGCCATGTCTCGCACGTCGCGGTCGGTGTTGCCGATTAGCGCCATCATCGGGGGCATGGTCCCGCGCCGGCCCTTGGCGATGCTTTCCTTGATCGCCACCGGGCTGCCGCCATAGAGCCAGTCGTTGTCGGTCAGGTTCGGGTAGCCGCGCGCGCCGCGTGCATCGGAGCCATGGCAGATGGCGCAGTGGTTGGCGAACAGGCGCCCGCCGACGGCGAGCGCCTCCGGATAGCGGATCAGTTCTTCCATCGGCACTTTCGCGTATTCGCGGAACAATGGCTCGCTCTCGCTGGTGGCGAGGTCCACCTCCTGCTGCCACTGGCCTTCGCTGGTCCAGCTCAGTGTGCCGGCGAAATTGCCGAGCCCCGGGTACAACACCAGATAGGCAGCGGAAAACAGCAGCGTGCCGACGAACAGGAACAGCCACCAGCGTGGCAACGGCTGGTTGCGTTCTTCAATGCCGTCGAAAACGTGGCCGGTGGTATCGCGGCGGGCTTCTTCCGCGCTCAGCCGTGAATTGGCCAGTAGCAGGACCGCACAGCCGACCAGATTGAAGACCACGATGGCGATGACATACAGGCTCCAGAACGTGCTCATCGTTGCGCTCCCCGTGCCGCGTCATCGTCGACGGCCTGTTGTGCCAGTGACTGGTAATGCTGTTTGCGGCCCGGGCGGTAGACCCAGCAGGCCATGGTCAGGAAGGCGCCAAAGAACACCAGGGTCAGTACGGCGTGGTAACTCATCGGGCAGGCTCCTCGCGCTGTTCGGTGCGCTCACGACCGAGCGACATCAGGTAGGCGACCAGCGCATCCTCCTCGGTGGCGTTGGCCCATTCGCCGTCGATCTTCTCAAGCTGTTCGTTCAGGTCGTCGTCGGAATAGGGCACGCCGAAGATATCCTTGAAGGTACGCAGTGTGGCCGGCATGGTGCGCCAGTCGACGCGATTGCGTTGCAGCCAGGGATAGGCGGGCATGTTCGATTCCGGCACCACATGACGCGGGTCGCGCAGATGTTCGCGATGCCATTGTTCGGTGATCGGGCGCAGGCCAACGCGGGCCAGGTCCGGCCCGGTGCGCTTGGAACCCCACAGGAACGGGTGCTCCCAGACATCTTCGCTGGCGACACTGTAAGCACCATAGCGCTCGGTTTCCGCACGCAGAGGACGCACCATTTGTGTATGGCATACATGGCAACCCTCGCGGATATAGATGTCGCGCCCGGCCATTTCCAGCGCGTTATAGGGCCGCAACGTGGCAAGTGGTTCCGTGGTGCTCTTCTGCCAGAACAGCGGCACGATTTCCGCCAGCCCGCCGAAGCTCACCACCACCAGGATCAGCACGATCATCAGGCCGATATTTTTTTCGATGACTGCGTGTTTGCTCGACATGGTGTCACTCCCCGGCCATCTGGTTGTCGGCACCGGTATCGGTGCGGGTCTCGCGCAGGGTGCGGTAAACGTTCAGCGCCATCAGCAGCATGCCGACAAAGAACAGCAGGCCGCCGAGCAGCCGCACCAGATAAAACGGCTGCCGCTCGGCCAGTTCCTGGATGAAGTTGTAGGTGAGCGTGCCGTCATTGTTGACGGCCCGCCACATCAGCCCCTGCATGATGCCGGACACCCACATGGCAGCGATGTAGAGCACGGTGCCGATGGTCGACAGCCAGAAGTGCAGGTTGATCCAGCGGATCGAATACATCTGCCTGCGGTTGAAAATGCGCGGCACCATCACGTACAGCGCACCCATGGAAATCATCGCCACCCAGCCCAGGGCGCCGGAGTGCACATGGCCGATGGTCCAGTCTGTGTTGTGACTCAGCGCGTTGACGGTCTTGATCGACATCATCGGCCCTTCAAAGGTGCTCATGCCGTAGAACGACAGGGCAACGATGAGAAAACGGATGATCGGATCAGTGCGCAACTTGTCCCAGGCACCGGAGAGGGTCATGACGCCGTTGATCATGCCGCCCCAGCTCGGCGCCAGCAGCACGATGGAGAACACCATGCCCACTGACTGCACCCAGTCGGGCAGCGAGGAGTAGTGCAGGTGATGCGGTCCGGCCCACATGTAAACGCCGATCAGTGCCCAGAAATGCACAATGGAAAGGCGGTAGGAATAAATGGGCCGCTGCGCCTGGATCGGCACGTAGTAATACATCATGCCGAGAAAGCCGGCGGTCAGGAAAAAGCCCACCGCATTGTGCCCGTACCACCACTGCACCATGGCATCGATGGCACCGGAATAGAGCGAATAGGATTTGGTCAGCGACACCGGAATGGCCGCGCTGTTGACGATGTGCAGCAGCGCCACGGCAATGATGAAGGCGCCGTAAAACCAGTTGGCGACATAGATATGGCTGGTCCTGCGCCGGGCGATGGTGCCGAAATAGACGATGGCATAGGCTACCCAGACCACCGCCAGCAGGATGTCGATGGGCCACTCCAGCTCGGCGTATTCCTTGGCACTGGTGAACCCCAGCGGCAGCGTGATGGCCGCCAGCACGATGACCAGTTGATAACCCCAGAACACGAAACCGGCCAGGCGCGGAAACGCCAGCGTGGTGTGGCAGGTGCGCTGCACCACATAAAAGGATGTGCCGATCAGGGCGCAACCGCCGAAGGCAAAGATCACGGCGTTGGTGTGCAGTGGCCGCAGGCGGCCGAAGCTCAGCCAGGGGATGTCAAGGTTCAGGGCCGGCCAGGCAAGCTGGGCGGCAATCCAGACACCGACCAGCATGCCGACAATGCCCCACACCACCGTCATGATGGTGAACTGGCGAATCGCTCGGTAGTGGTAGGCCGGGGGCGCGGTGGAAACGGGCATGCGGGAGTCCTTGCAGAATGAGGCGATTGCAAGGTAGCAGCGTGGGGAAAAAGCCTGTTGATGTGGATCAAGAGTGTGGACAGGCCACGGGAACTATCGCAGCCAGTCGCGCAATGCCTTGCGGTATTGGCGGCGCAGCAACTCGCGCACCGGCTGGGTCTCGGCAGCGGTATCGTGCTGCTGGTTGAAGGCCAGGTGCCAGCTGTCGAGCTGGTCGAGCAGGTGCGAGGCCTGTTCGCGCAACAGGCGGCGCACCAGTTTTTTGTTCACGCCGGTGTCGTGGGCCAGTGCCTGCCAGTCGGGGCCGCCGAGCTGATGCGGGTCATGGTTGCTGCCCACGGGCAGCGGCAGGTGCGTGGTGCCGGGCGTGGCCGTGAAGTGGGCGAACGGCGCCAGCCGCCAGCCATCGTCGGCACGGCGCAGGGCCAGGTGCTCAAGCGCGTTGTGATCGTTACCGATCAGTGCATTGAAGATTTGCCACTGCACCAGCGCACACAGATCAATGACCGGTTGCAGGGTGTGGCGGCGCAGCAGGTCGGCGACGGCGCCGAGCGTGGTGTCGGGCTGATGCGGTGACAGGCCCAGTGCCTGCCGCAGCGTTTCGGCGTGCAGGCGTGCGCCGTTGTCGTCGCAGTCCGTGCGGCGGCTCAGCAGTGCCCAGCCGGTGTCCGTGCGCAGCAATTGCGAATCGGTCACCGGCAGGCCCAGTTGGCGCGCCAGGTCGTGCGCGTAGGCGGCGCGAACGGGCTGGTCGCCATGTGTGCAGGTCAGCCAGTGCGTGGCCGGTGTGTCACCGCCGGTGAGAAAGCGGTGCGGGTGTGCCGTCAGGCGCACTGAGTGGGTGCTGGCCAGCGCATTGCTGGTCAGCGGGTGTTCGGCGGGCGCGGTGGTGTGGCAGGTGAGGGCACCAAAAAGGTCGTGGCCCTGTGCGGCGAGATGGGCCAATGAGGCACCGGGCTCTGTTGATAATTGCGCAAAAAAGGCATGGCCGTCGTCGCCGGCGGTGTCCAGCGGCAACGCACAGGAAATCGGCCAGCCCCCGGCGCGCCAGGTGTCGTCGTAGCAGAAACTGAAGCGTCCCCCGTCGTCATGCAGGGTGCCGACAGTGTGCGCGCCGTGCCGTACCCGCAGCATGTCACTCATGCCTGGCCACCCCGCATCCGGGCCTGCAGGTCGATGCCGAGCAACTGCAGCACATGCATGGTCAGCCCCAGCCGGGCGCTGGCCTTGCCACGTTCCAGCTCGGAGATGAAGCGCTGGCCGGTGCCGGCGATTTCCGCCAGCTCGGTCTGGGTCAGCCGCAGGGCCTTGCGCGCCTGCCGGATGCGGGCGCCCAGTGCGGCGGGAGTGTGAAGTGTCTGGTCCATGGCAGCCCTCGGCGATGCCTGATCGGTATTACCTTGATCGGCAGGCCGGGGCTGTTCTTGAGGGCGGTCAGAGAGGCGGTTCGACCAGGGTGACCCAGATGTCGCCGTCACGGATCTCGTGCGGTACCGGCACGAGGGATTCCCCCTGGCAGGGGCCGGACAGGCATTCGCCGGTCTCGATCTCGAACAGGGCGCCGTGGTTGGCGCACATCAGGAACTGGCGATCCATGTCGAGGAACTCGTCCGGCATGAAGTTCAGATCAATGCCCAGGTGGGGACACCAGTTCAGATAGGTGCGCAGTTGCCCGTCACGGACCACCGCCACCACGGATTTGCGGCCGAACTCGAACCCGCGCGCTTCCCCTTCGGGAATATCCGCCAGCGGGCACAGGCGTTGCTGCTCGCTCATGTTCAATACCCCAGCACGTCCCGGCGCACCTCGGCATGCTCGGCGGGTGCCAGGCGCGGGCCGAAGTCGCTGACCACCCGGGCCGCTGCGGTGCAGGCCAGCCGGCCGGCGGTGGGAAAGTCCAGGTCGTGGGTGATGCCGTACAGGAACGCGCCGGCGAACATGTCGCCGGCACCGTTGGTGTCCACGGGCTTGACCCGTACACCGTCGATCCAGTGGGTGTCGGTGCCGTCGAACGCCACTGCGCCGTCGGCACCACGGGTCATGGCTATCTGTCTGGCGTACTGCTTCAGGGCATCCAGGGCGGCTTCGGGGCTGTCGGTGCCGGTGAATTCCATCGCTTCGTCTTCGTTGCAGAACAGCAGGTCGACGCCGTCGCCGATCATCTCCAGCAGACCGTCGCGGAAGAAGCGCACCATGGCCGGATCAGAAAAGGTCATCGCCACCTGGATGCCGTGCTGGCGGGCCATTTCGCGCAGGCGGATGCTGGCGGCGCGGGCGCTGGGGGAGGTGACCAGATAGCCTTCGATGTAGACATAACGGGAGGCGAGCAGCGCGGCCTCGTCGATTTCAGCTTCGCCGACGGTTTCCGATATACCGAGAAAGGTGTTCATGGTGCGTTCGGCGTCGGGGGTGATCATCACCAGGCAGGTGCCGCTCATGCCGGCTTCGCGCGTGCCATTCATATTGGTGTCGACGCCGGCGGCGAGCAGGTCGCGTACGAACAGGGCGCCGGTGTCGTCATCGGCCACCTTGCAGGTGTAGTAGCAATTGCTGCCGAAGTAGCGGGCGGCGATGGTGGTGTTGGCGGCGGAACCGCCGCAGGTCTGCTTGTGGGGCTCGGCTTCGTCGCGCAGGGCCTGGATCAGTGCGACCTGACGCTCCCGGTCCACCAGCGACATCATGCCCTTGCCGATCTCCATTTGCGCGAGGAAGGCATCGCTGACTTCGATCTCGGTGTCCACCAGCGCGTTGCCGATGGCGTAAACGTCGTATTGCCGTGTCATCTGGGACTGCTCCAGGCCGAAAGCGAACCATTATGCGGTTGGTGATGTCTGTTGCCAAACCGCCCATTGAATTCATCTATACTCCGCGCATGCCAAAAAAAGCCCGCCGTTCGTTCATTTCCAAGAGCCTGATCCTGAAGCTGGCCGTGGTCGCGCTGGTCGTGATGCTGGCCGGCCTCGCCTGGCTGGATGCCCGTGTACGCAGCCGCTTCGACAGCCATCAGTGGCAGTTGCCGGCGCGAGTGTATGCGCGTCCGGTGGAGCTGTATGCCGGACGGGTGCTCAGCCAGCGTCATGTGGACCAGCTGCTGTCCCTGCTGCGCTACCGTGAGCAATCCGGTGCCCCGACGCCGGGTTCCTATTCCCGCAGTGGCGGCACCTATCTGATCCACACCCGCAGCTTCCGTGACAGCGACGGCGGCGAGCCGGCGCGGCAGATCCGCCTGCGGCTGGCCGATGGCCGGATCAGCGCCCTCACCCGCAGTGACGGCGCCCGGTTGCCGGTGGCGCGGCTGGAGCCGATGCAGATCGGCAGCATCCATCCGGGCCACAGTGAAGACCGCATTCTGGTGCGGCTGGCCGACACGCCGCCGATGCTGCACGACATGCTGCTGGCGACCGAGGACCGGCAGTTCTACGAACACCACGGCCTGTCGTTCCGTGGCCTGGCCCGCGCCATGGTGGCCAATCTGCGCTCCGGCGGCCTGAGCCAGGGCGGCAGCACCCTGACCCAGCAACTGGTGAAGAATTTCTGGCTCACCCGCGACCGCACGCTGTCGCGCAAGCTGCTGGAAATGCCGATGGCCGTGCTGCTGGAGCTGCATTACGAAAAACCGCAGATCATCGAGACCTACCTGAACGAGGTCTACCTGGGCCAGGACGGCTCGCGCGCCATCCATGGCATGGGGCTGGCGGCCCAGTTCTATTTTGGCCGGCCCCTGGAAGAGCTGGAGCCTCACCACTTCGCCCTGCTGGTGGGCATGCTCAAGGGCCCGAGCCTGTATGACCCGCGCCGCCGCCCGGAGCGGGCGCTGGCGCGGCGCAATGTCGTGTTGCAGGTGTCGCACGAACAGGGCCTGCTCACCGACAGCGAATACCAAGCCTACAGTGCCCGCCCGCTGGAAGTGGTGCCCCGTGGCGGCGCTGCGCTGTATGCCTTCCCGGCCTTCGTCGACCTGGTGCGCCGTCAGTTGGCCCGGGATTACCCGCCGGCCGTGCTCTCCAGCGAGGGGCTGCACATTCATGCCACGCTGGATGTCCTGGCGCAGCTGGCGGCGGAAGACGCGCTGGCACGGGTATTGGAACAGCGTGATCCGAAGGCGGCCAACAAGCTGAACGGCGCGGTGGTGATCACCGCGCCGGACCAGGGCGACGTGCTGGCGGTAGTCGGCGACCGCGTACCGCGCAGCACCGGCTTCAACCGGGCGTTGGATGCAGTGCGGCCGATCGGCTCGCTGGCCAAGCCGGCGGTGCTGCTGACCGCGCTGGAACAGCCGAAACGCTACTCGCTGGCGACGCTGGTGGAGGACGAGCCGATCGAGGTGCCACTCGCCCATGGCGATGTCTGGGCACCGCAGAACTTTGACAAGCAATCCCGTGGGCCCATTCCACTGGTGCAGGCCCTGGCGCAGTCGCGCAATCAGGCGATGGCGAAACTGGGCATGGACGTGGGGCTGCAACCGCTGATCCTGACGCTCAAGCGCCTCGGCGTGCAGGGCAATATCCCGGCCTACCCGAGCATCATCCTCGGCAGCCATCCGTTGTCACCGTTTGAAGTGGCGGTGATGTACCAGCCGCTGGCGACGGGTGGGTTCCGTACGCCACTGCGCAGCATCACCGACGTGCTCGATCTTGCCGGCGAGCCCCTGGCCCGCTACCCGGTGTCTGCCGACCCGGTGATCGACCAGGGCCCGGCCTTCCTGACCCAGTGGGCCATGATCCAGGTGATGCGTGCCGGCACCGGACAGAGCATGCTCGGCGTGCTGCCGCCGGATATCGTGGTGGCCGGCAAGACCGGCACCAGCGACGGTTACCGTGATGCCTGGTTTGCCGGCTTCAGCGGCAATCACCTGGCAGTGGTCTGGGTGGGGCGCGACGATAATCAGCCGGCCGGTGTGGCCGGCAGCAGCGCCGCACTGCCGGTCTGGGGCGCGCTGATGGCGGCCCTGCCACAGCGCAGCCTGCGCGAGGATGTGCCGCCGGGTGTGGAATGGGTCTGGATGGATGCCGACGGGCAGCGTCGCAGTGCCGAAGGTTGCGACGGCGCCCTGCGATACCCGATGCTGACCACCTCGATCCCCGAGGCCGCCAGCGATTGCGGCGAAGACGTTTCACAGGGAGGTATCAAAGGATGGTTCCGTCGTATCTTCGATTGATCACCGTGGCCGGCTTGCTGGCGCTGGGCGCCTGCGCCGTCACGCCGTTGGCGCCACAAAAAGATTACGCCCCGGTGGCGATCCCCGACAGTTCGCCCGCGCACAGCCTGCTGGAATCTGCCCGCAGCGCGCGTAGCCGGGGCGACACCGGCGCCGCAGGACGTTATCTGGAACGCGCCCTGGGCATGGCAGGCACCAATGAGGCGACCGTGCTCTACCGCGAACTGGCCGACCTGCGCCTGGCCGAAGACAAACCGCGCGACGCCGAAGGGCTGGCCCTGCGTGCCCTCCGCGAAGCGCCGGAAAACCCCGAATGGCGTGCGGGGCTGTGGGAGTTGCTGGCGACAGCGCGTCAGCGCCAGGGCAATGCCGAGGGCAGCGCGGCGGCACGCGCCGAGGCGGACCGGCTTCGCGGCGAGGCGGTCAGCAGCCGGTAGGGAGGGGCCGGTGTTTGCGGCGTCCCTGCGACATCCGCTCGCCCAAGGCGTCCTCAAAAGGATTACTGCAATACGCGACTTGCACAGCTTTTTGTACATGTTATTCTTGTGCTGTTTTCTGTACATGTATAGGTGCCCGGATCATGCGAGTCATCAGCTTTTCTGATGCCAGAAACAAGCTAAAAAGCGTTCTGGATCAAGTGGTTGGCGATGCTGACTACACGATTATCACCCGCAGGGATGCGGAAGACGCGGTGGTGATGTCCCTGGATCAGTTCAATGGTCTTATGGAAACGGTCCATCTGCTCAAAAGCCCGGCCAATGCGGCGCATCTTTCAGAGTCCATCAGGCAGTACCGGACAGGCAAACTGGAGCAACATGGGCTGACGGATGATTGAGGTTCTCTCATGGACCCGCGCAGCCTGGTCGGATTATCTGTATTGGCAAACACAAGACAAGAAAACCCTGAAGCGCATCAATAAGCTTGTTCAGGATGCCCAGCGATCCCCTTTTGAGGGGTTGGGGAAGCCTGAGCCGCTGAAAGAAAATCTGACGGGGTTTTGGTCCCGGCGTATTGATGATACGAATCGCCTGGTCTATGCCGTTGATAATAAGCAGCTAATAATCATTTCCTGTCGTTATCACTATGAAAGGTAGTGCAAAAGTAAACGCGCCCGGCTGCACCAGTGCCGGAAGAGGCTCATTTTGCCAGGCCACATGGCTGAATCGGGGCCGAGAAAGGCCATTTGGGGACATCTATCGGGGGGAACAGGAATGCGATTGCTCATGCTGGTCATTGCCGTGCTGGCCGCCTGGCAATACGGCCCGACGCTGTACAGCGCCGGCAAGACGCAGCTGGTCGAGGCGGGCATCATTCGCGGTGCGCTACCCGGCGCGCCGCGTGAACGCCCCGCCGTCGTGATGTACGCCACCCGCAGTTGCGGCTACTGCGCCCGCGCGCGCAAATTCTTTGCCGAGCACAACATTCCCTACACCGAACGCAATGTCGAGGGCCGCAGCCCGTATCGCGCTGAATGGGAGCGCGTGGGCGGCACAGGCGTGCCGACCTTCGTGCTGGGGGGTGAAGAGGTGATCAAGGGCTGGAACGAGCGGCGGCTGCGAGAGCGGTTGCTCTGAAGGCTGCACGGAAAGGAAGGCGACCTATGTACTTAAAAAATGCATATAGGTCGCTTTATTTTCTGACGGCTTGATTGAGCTGTCAGCACAGGCTGTTTTCAACAGCCTGTGCATTGCGGCAGTGATTCCCGATGGCGCCGCCACTGTCGTCCTGGGTCATCGTTGCAGGCCTGTCGTTGCCGGAATGGCTGATTGAAATCGAGGCAGAAGCCATGTTGCCGGACGGCCACCCCATGGTGGATGCGGTGTCTCCGTGCGCCTCGGTAGCGCGTCGCCAGACAAGCAGGGCGTGTGGGTGTATAGGAGGCCGGCGTCGGGCCAGGTTCCACCGGGTTAGAGCTTCGGTGGAACACTGAGCAGAATACGGTGGAATATCCGCCACAACGTGGCGGATATTCCACCATGTGCTCTCGTAATATTGCACCCCTTGCGCTGAGAGCCGCCGCGCCTGATGCAACTGCTTGCCGTCCGCAGCGGAGGTTTATTGAACGGCGCCGAACTGTCGCGGACCTCCGGCATTACGCAGACGACCTTGAGGCGCTACCTGACTTTGCTGGAAACCCTGTTTCTGGTGCGGTGGGTGCCGGCCTGGGCATCGAACCTTGGCAAGCGGCTGCAAAAATCCCCCAAACTGTTTCTTTCCGATCACGCTTTGATGGCGCATTTGCAGGGGCAGGGTGAAGCTGCCCTGCTGCCCGGTGCGCTGGTGGAAGCCTTCGTGCACGCGGAACTGGCCAAGCACCAGGGTTGGGCCGCGATGCGCACGCAACTGATGCACTATCGGGCGTTCACCGGCATGGAAGTGGATTTTGTGCTGGAGAACCGTCGCAGCGAACTGGTGGGTATCGAAGTGAAAGCCGCCTCCACCATTACCTCCAAAGACCTTAAAGACTTGCGCCATCTGCGCGACACCACTCCCCGGCAATTCAGGCGAGGCATTTAGTTCTATACCGGAGAGCGTGTGGTGCACTTCGATGAGCAATTGATGGCCGTGCCGATCAGTATGTTGTGGGCGGGGGCAGCGGCAGGGCTTAATGTTTGTTGATAAAGCACCTGTGGCACCCTGATCAAGCCTGGAAAGTGTTTCAGCACGGCTATAGGCGAGAGCGAGGATACCCGAGATCACGCCGTAGTTCGGCCATGATGGCCTGCATCCGAGAAGGCGTACCCCGTTGCAACGCGGGGTTCTTGCAATTGGGGCAGTAGTTGTAGATCTCATGCGGTCTTAACGCATCGGAGACCGGCGCCACCGTGGTACACCAGCCACAGTCGGCGCAACGATAAGTAAAGGGGCGCGGGCGAATGGGCATGTCATGCCTCCTCGTGCGCGGGATCGCGCGGTTCCGCGCGGGCCTTGAGTGCCTGGTAATCCCGGTAATGAGTGTAGGCGTGCCGTGACACAACCCAGAAACCGATGGCTGCCAATACATTCTTCACCATGTGCTGCTCCTGCCGAGTGGTGGTGTGGCGGGGTTGCATCCGGGGGAGGGGCATTCCCTGCCTTATGCATCCCTGTCCCCGCCACGCAAACAGTATTGGCGACCCGCGCGACAGATTGCGTCGCAGGTGAGAGAAATTTGCCGTGCAACAGACAAGCCGGTAAAAACAATCGCTAGGAAAGGGAGTGATTGCATGTTGACCTACACGGAACTCAAGGCGCGCCACCGGGGTGTGCGCGATACACACCATGAAAACCTGCGCGTACGGGTGCATCGCGCACTGAGCTGGCTGCATCGCGCCGAGCAGGCCGAGGATGTGGATGCACGGTTTCTGTTTCTCTGGATTGCCTTCAACGCGGCGTACGCCCAGGAACTGGATGAACGGCATCGGTCATCCGAGCAAGCCATGTTCCGCCAGTTCGTGAAGAAGCTGTGTGGTCTGGACAGTGAAAAACAACTGGAGCAACTGCTCTGGAAGGATTTCTCAGGGCCGATACGCACATTGCTGGATACCCCCTGGGTATTTCGCAGCTTCTGGGAATGCCAGCGGGGTGAGCTATCCGAAAGTGAATGGCAGGCGCGTTTTACTGCCGGTAAGCACGCTGCCAACAGGGCGCTGGCGAAAGGCAATACGGCCACGCTGCTGGATATCGTGCTGCAGCGTATTTATGTCCTGCGCAACCAGATCATGCACGGTGGCGCGACCTGGAATGGCCAGGTCAATCGCCGGCAACTGGAAGAGTGCACCAACCTGATGGGCAGGCTGGTGCCGGTGATCATACTGCTGATGATGGATAACCCGCGCACCCTGTGGGGCGACCCCTGCTTCCCGGTCGTCACGCTGCTGGCGGCGGAGTGAGGGCATCCACCTCAGCAGTGGCCGGGCGGCCAGCGCAGCGCCACAACAAGGTGTTCCCCGTTGCGGACCTGTGCAGCAAGGCGGCTTGAAAAAACACCGTCCATATCCTGGCAGAGGAAGTACATGGTGTACTTCCTCTCGCCGTGGGGCTATCTCAACGTCAGCGTGTAGGTGGACTGGAATGTGGCGCCCGTTTCAGCCACGGTGAAGGTGAAAGAAACCTGCCGATTGGTGACGGTCACATAAGTGACGTCCAGCCCAAACGTGACACTCTCGCCGGCCTCGATCACCTGCCCCGATGCCAGCCCCGCAAAACGCGGTGCAAGGGAATCGCCGGCGGGCGCTGCCTGAAGCGTCGCAATGGTGAAATCCTGCCCGTGCGCCGTCAGGCGATACTCTGCCAGCCGCTCCGTTCCGCTGTGGCTGCCCGTGACGGTCTTGCTGAGGCTGCTGCTGGCAGCATGAGGCAGATTGACCGGCCACCATTCTGCCGGGTCGAACGGACTGGCAGGGGTATACCGTTCAAGCGTCAGGACAGGCTGTATCGCCGTCACCACCACACTGGCCGGATCACTGCTGCGCTCGCCATCGGAGACAGCCAGGCTGAACACGTAATCACCGGCCACATCAGGCGTGAAGCCGGGGCTGGCGGCCTGATCATCGTCCAGAGCGGCCACACTACCCGCCGGACGGCTTTGCAAGGTCCAGGCATAAGTGAGCAGGTCCATGTCGGGATCGTAGCTGCCGCTGCTATCCAGTTGTGTCGTGTCACCGAGATAGAGCGTCTGGGAGTGGCCGGCATCCGCCACGGGGGCGCTGTTGGCCGTTTCGGCGGTGACAGTGATGCGGGTGGGCTGGCTGTCCAGCAAACCGTCGTTGACCACCAGTTCCAGCACATAGGTGCCGTCCAGATCGGCGGTAAAGGCAGGCCAGGCGGTGGTGCTGTCCGCCAACACAGCAGCGCTGCCATCCGGGCGGGAGACAAAGCGCCAGGCGAACAATAGTGCGTCACCATTGGCGTCCGAGCTCAAGGTGCCATCGAGCATGACGAGCGTGCCGGTGGCGACGTTCATGTCGCTGCCAGCGTCAGCGACGGGGGCGGCATTGGCGCGCGTCGCAGAGACCGTGACACGATCTCCCTCACTGTCCAGTTCGCCATCGCTGACAATCAGTTCAATCACATAAGTGCCTTCCTGATCGGCCACAAAAGTCGGCGCTACGGCGGCGTCGTCGAAAAATGCGGCGGCACTGCCGGCTGGCACAGACACAAAGCGCCAGCGGTAAGTGATGAGGTCGCCGTTCGGATCATGGCTGGCGCTGCCATCCAGCAGAACCGTGTCGCCTGCGATCACGTTTTGGTCTGCACCGGCTACGGCAGTGGGGCGTACATTATCCACCTCGGCCAACACCATAATGGTGACGGGCGCACTGTCCAGCTCACCATCACTGACCACCAGACGAATGATGTACACCCCTTCTGCCTCCGCCAGAAAAGTGGGGCGCACCGTGGCAGCATTGGAAAGTGCCGCGAGGCTGCCCGAAGGCTGCTCAATGATTTCCCAGTGATAAACCAGCAGATCCCCGTCCGCATCCCGGCTGCTGCTGCCATCCAGCGTCACAGTGGTGCCGACCTTGACGAACTGATCCTCGCCGGCCCTGGCGACCGGCGCACTGTTGGCGAGCTCCGCATGAACGCTGATGGTGTCGGCAGCGCTTTCCAGTTCGCCATCGCTGACGACCAGTTCCACCACATACACACCTGCTGCATGGGCCACAAAGCTGGGGCGGACGGTGGTGTCGTTTTCAATCGTTGGCCAACTGATGGACGGGGCGGAGACCATGCGCCACTGGTAAGTGAGCGTGTCACCGTCTGCGTCCTGGCTGGCGCTGCCGTCCAGCGTGACCGTGTCGCCGGATTTGACATGTTGCGTGGTGCCAGCGTTGGCGGTGGGGGCGGTGTTGTCGATGACCGGAGGGGGCGGTGTGCCTCCTCCGCTGCTGCCTCCGCCGCCGCAGGCGGACAATATGATGGAGAGGATTACAAAAAAAATGCCGTGGGTGATGGTGGGTTTGTGATAGATCATCCTTGCCTCTTTTTATGGTGCCGAGCTGGTGATAAATGCCGGAAACAGCTTTTCAGGGTGGAGGTTGGTCAATATCCGTCGTGATTTGGGTTGTGCTGTTGGCGGCTTCGTGGGAGGGGAGTATTGGTGGTGGGGGCGTCAGATGGTGTCGGAGGTGCTGTAGAAGGCTTAGCTACATTCAGTTTCCGAGCCGTCATGCTGTCGCTACTATCAGCTGTGCATCACCAGTTCCGCCAGCTGACCAAGACCCAATGTGGCCTGGCCTGGGAAAACGCCTCAGAGCAAGGAACCTCCCTGCCATACTTATTCATGATGTCTAGTTGAGCGAAAAAGCCTCATCTCGGATTCGTTCAATCTCAAATTGATCATGGGTAAAATATCGACGAGGAAGTTTTTTCAATATGTGCCTCAATGTCCATGACTTACCCCTGAAATCGAGATTGTGTTCGCTCCCGAGTCACCGGTGAGGTACATCCGCAATGCGTATAGCAGATCCGGTGTATTGCGGAACATTTCCGGTTTATCAATTTGTAGGCTGATTCGGGATTTAAGTTCAATATCTTTATCGATCACTATCCTTGAAACCTTGTCTACCAAGGTCACATACTTTTTGGTCACATCCTTGTCGGGGGCTAAAATCATTCTGAAATTTCCACCCTCAATCCCCCGGCTTCGAAGGAGCGCAAGAAGAAGTTCCAAATGCTTACAAAGGGTTGCTATCTGATAGCTTTCGCCGTCAGCAACAATCTTATGGAAGTCAAACTCGAGACAACCATATAAGTTCCTGGTTAAAGCCCCGAGCTCCTCTTCAGTCAATTTGTTGATCAGCGTTTTAGAACGCCAAAGGGCTATCGACAAAACCTCCATGGTAATGGATCTGGTCAGGCCCTCATTATCAATGGGGTCGATGACATTCTCCAACAGCTCTTGTTGGTATGGCAGTTCGGCATTACCGATGGCGAAAGCAATATTCTTGTGGTACCTCCGCAAAAGCTTTTTATCCTTCACAGCATCAAGGAGCCGGGAACCAACAATCCCGGGGGCATCCTTATGTAGACAACACAGAAAGAAGAAAAGCTCCTCTTTAAGGGTGTCCGGCATATTTTCTGACTCAATTATTGATATGATTTTTTGAGTACCTTCGAATATCGCGTTTCTAAAATGGTCAGGCACATCTGACTCTGAAAGGGAGTGGCCATGATTCCAGATGGTTAATGCTGGAAATCGGAGGCTGAAGATTCCTTTTTCAGCATACTCCATGGTTCTGGAAAGCTTCCGATTGATGGTATCCTGTGCCTTCTCCTGGAGCCGCGAGGGTAAGCTCTCTGAAAATGATATATTTGACCCGGAAGGACCTTTTTCATTAGCAAAAACATCCAGATAAACCGGGCATCCTTCATATAGGGAATTTTCATCAACAGCGTCAATAAATTGAGAACTGTGGCAAAACACACTCTCTCCATCAACATTGACTCGGCAATAGTATTTCCCGGTACGGTCAGTGGTTCCCCATTCCAAATAGCCGACTTTTCTTTTATTCAGGATAGATTTAAATTCCTGTTCATAATCGAACGAGATCAGATCATTCAAGCCTGCAATTTTGGAGCAACACCAGTCCAGAAGGTCAGAGAAGCTTTTGCCGTCTTCTTTCGGGAATTGCTGAAAATCGGACCAGCTTCTACGGGCTGGAAAATCTGGAACCGGCAAATTCTCAAGATCGGCTGCCTCACCCTCTGATGCTGAGCGCCATTCAACCCGAATAGATTTAAAACCTGCTTCCGCTGAATCCAACGGAATGAATTTCAATTCGTATGGATCATCCGCTCCATAGGTGTAGGTCATCTTCAGCTTGCAGGCCGTGGCCTTCTTCAAAGGGAATGCTGGCGATTTCAGGTATGCAACAAACTGCAGCTCTTTATTGCCTTCTCCCTGCTGCAGAGGAAAACTGTAATGCGTTTGTCCGGCTGGAAGAGTAAATGACTCTTCTACTGGTATATTCACAGTTCTGCCACGTTGCGGTGTTACTGTCGCATCTTTTACCAAATAGAAATTTTCAAAGTGCCCATCACGTACAATTCGGATCGACAGCTCTGGAAGATGATCACGCCAAAGGGCAATGTCATCAACTTCCTCCTGCCATCTGTTTAAAGTCTGGCAGCCTTTAATTGGTGACCATGCAGACCCCAGCCACTTGTAATCCATTCGCACATCAGGTTTCCTGATTGTATCCTCAAGAGGCAGGATAAAGACACCAACTCCACGACAATCCCTGTTTGTAGAGTTCAGGCAGTCACTGATAGAGTAGTTTGATAATATGTTGAGATCTAAATCCTGAGTCAGAGCCTCCCGAATAGAACCTGGTAAGTGATACCAGTGGTCATCTTTCACAAAGGATACTTCCCCTGAATCACTAGCTAAACCATCGAAGCCGAACAAATGGAGGAGTTCTTCAGAAGTCTGGCAGCCATTACGGTCAAGATTGCGGGCCATGGCAGCATGAATGCCTCTGTTTGGCACAATAACCGTAGGATGTCTTTCCCAGCTCATTCCTTGTGTCTCAGGCAATATTTCGTCCAGCTCTTTTTGGTATATTGCCTGAACTGGGGTTATTGAAATGCCGCCGTCAAATGAATCAACCACCAGCACAAAATCATTCTCTCGGACTCTGTCCTGTACAAATTTCTTCGATGATTGCCATGCAAAGATAGCAGCTATGCTTTTGGGAAGCGGTGTCGATTCATCAAAATAAAAATTGACGCTTTTTCTTATTCCCTCCAGATCGAAGTCATTGCCCCAATCAGGGACAAGATAGGTCAGCTTGTCTGCCTTGATATAGTCACTCAACTTTTTAGTAAAAAACATCGATGCACTGCTTTTGGTGGCATCGGGCAGTGTTGAGCTATGTGAAAAGAGGCTCCTCATGCTGACCGTTTCAATATCGGAATGCAGGGCGATTGATTTTGCGTAACCGCAGTCTATTACCACCCCTCCATTAATATTTAAAGGCCAGTGCTGCTGAAGCAACCTGAACGGCAGGTGCGCCTGAGAGCCTGTATTATTCGTGAAGGTCGGACGGATAGAACACAGGTCAACAACAGAGCTATCCATCCGTATTGGACCACTTTGATTATTTGTCGGCGCAGAATATTCAAACGGGGCATCCGAGACTAATGACAGTATCGTCTTCGGTATCTCTTTGAGAGTTGTTGGCTCTATTTTTAATTTCTTTTTTGCGCCCTGAGCTTGCTCAATAACAAGATTCCCGGAAACGATCTGTAATAAATACTTATCCTCACCGACTTGTATCTTCCATTTATCACCCGTCAAATTGAAATCGACAGGGATGATTCCTGCTGGAAGGGTTATGTCGTCAGCACATTTGCCCTGTCGGTTACTGCCGATAACAAAAGAAACTTCATCTCCAGCGGATAGTGAATTGATGTCTAATTTTCGGGATAGATTGTCTGGTTTGAAATACAGGTCTCTTCCATCATCAGAGGTGATAAACCCGAATGACTTATCGGGCTTTATGAACTTTATCTTCCCATTGATATTTGAGTCGAACGCAGGAAACAAATATCCCCGAACGGGCAATTCTGGAGCTATAGAAAAATTATCATAGTCGAGACCGACCGGCTGCTGAACTGTTCGAAAACGACCACTATCGTTAAGCAAGGAAAGGGTATTCCAATAAATAACGCTGAGGATATCGCTATGGACTCTTTTGCTGTCCCCTGTGATCTGCTCGTCTATGGTTTGGAGCCAGAGCCAACCATCCCAGACTTTTCGATAACGCTTATCCTGAAGAAGCGTGTTGTTGGGCGGAAGATTGCCCCAATTGCCAATTTCAGCGGCATCTTCAGTTCTAAGCCAGCGCTGGAGGGAAACAAGCAGTTCCTCACAGGTCTCTTCTGTCGCTGCAGACAAAGCATACTGTCTTTCAATCAGAATCTGCTCCAGCCGGAATAGAAAAGCTCTTAATAGTCGGTTTTCTGCCGCATCAACACTGGATCTCCGCCTGACAGCCTTCATATAAGGTTTACCGGAAAGCTTCTCGCGGAGTGTTCTTCCCGGCTGACGGCTGAGCCATTGAACACTGTTGCTGTCAACCTCTCTTGCCGCATGTATTGGCAGCATGGCATGCTCTCGTAATATCTTATCCCGAGTATGCTCCATGATTGCCAGAACAGCTTCCTTCGTATGCGACACAATTCGATAGATACGGTCTTTTATCTCACCCTCAGGTGACGCATCCTGCAACGATTTCGCCACAGCATCCAAAAAGTCGACAATGCCGGTATGTAGGGCAGGCCCGGAAACAGGGTCGAAGCTCGATACTTCCGTCAGCCAGCTGCGCAGCATCAGCATCAAAAGAGCCTTGGCCTTTATCTCATCCTGACCGTTTAACGCCTTGTAAATAGACTCGACAGAATCAATAGCACCGATGGATGGTTCAACAGTCTGGGCAGTCGCATGTTGACGTTGATGGTAATCGGACAGCATGCGCTTCTGTCTGGCTGTTAGCTTATATTTCTGCGGTTCCGCCATCTATCAGTTCTCCGCATTTTCCTGACCGTTCACAGCCTCATCATCTTTTAAGTAATTGGCGCTGTTCCAGATGAACTGCCCGTAACCAAACTCACAAGCCAAATCAAAGTCATCGATTATTGTATAGTCGTCATTCACCAGCTGAGTTCGAATTTTATCAAGGCAGTCCGATTTGGATTTACCTCGGGTTTCAATGCCGCGCAACTTAGGCATGACCTTCTGAACAAGCTGGTCTTCAAATGCGACTTTCATCGCTTTGACCAAGCTTGCGTCATCGTTGTTTCTCTGAGCTTCCAGCACATCAGGATAATTGGACATGTAGTATTCGATGGATTGCCACACCCTGTGCCCCAGAGCTCTGCCAACCTTGGACAGCGAGGTGTTCATGTCTTCGATGAACCCCTTGAATGGCAAAATCTGATCGTCGTTGAATTTACTTTCTCTGCACCACCAACTCTCCCACAGTTTACGAGACAGCAGAGGAGCTTGATCGCCCAACGGTTTCAGCTGACGGCGTCTTTCAAGGGTGGTCGGCCGGGGGAAGTTGATTACAATCCCTCGATCAAGGACCTTGTCTGAGAGGGATTTGGTTGTCTCGTCCTGATTCATTGTTCCAGCCCAGAGCACATTTCTCCCCAGGGGCAGATCATAGTGTTGGATACCTGCGCCCAGCTTAACTTCAAGGCTCGGCACCTCATTGCCTTTGCGACCGCGCCGCAGCTCAAGCTTGCTCAAGAATTCCGCAAAATAGAGTTCGACATGGGCAAGGTTCATTTCATCCATCAAAATCAGACTCATGACATCTTCAAGGCCGAGAGGATATCCTTCAGCTTGAGCCTTTTGACTTTGTGCCAATAAACGCAGAACAGGCTGGGCATCAAACTTGTTATCGATAGAGTTGAAGAAACCAAGCATGGATTCCTGACTGTCCCAGTTCGGTTGCACGGACAGACTCAAAAAGTTTATGCCGCCAAAATGTGAATATAGCCTTGGCAGCTCGGACTTTCCGGTTCCGCTTACGCCTGCCAGAACAGTCATAGGAGACCACTCTGAAGTTTTTAGAGCGGTGTGGAATGCGTGTAAAATTCGCCGTGGGAATCTCAGCCCATAATCGATGCAGGATTTACTGATCCCGTCCAGCCATTGAAGCTCTTCAACTTTATCCACCGCACGGGGCAGTTCCTTTTGAATGTATGGAGTTTCAATGTCCCGAATCCTTGCCTCACGGTCCTGTGCCCGTTCGTACGAGGACTGTAAACGTTTAAGTTCCTCCATCAATCGGTTATTGTCGGCATCCACTGATTCAAACCGCCTCAGCAGAGATTTGTTTTTATCGGTCAGTTCCGCTACCTGCATTTCAAGATCCGACTGTGCGCGTGCTGAACTTCTGAGAGCCTCATTTTCTTCAGAGAGTCGCTCACAGGCCAGCTGCAGTTCGCTCTGTTCGGACTTCAAGCGATCAAAAGCTTCCCGCATCTCCTGTGTTGGGCGTGTGGCAAGGTCATCGCGCAGCTTTTTAATTTCCTCTTCATAGGTTTTCAGTTTCAGTAAAACATCGGCTGGGTCTTCATCACCGAGCTTATGCTTCAATTCTTCAAAGTTTGAAATTAGAGCACTGCTCGTTTTGATAGATTCTCTCAAACGTGCAATTTCATCATTAAGCGCAGACTTCTCATTCTCGAAAGATTGCTTCCGTTCAACAACCTTGGCATCCACCTCAACGTTCAAATTAGCTTCTCGTTCCTCAAGGCGGTTTTTGCTGGATTGAAGGCGCTGCTTTTGATACTCAAGCTCATCCTTGAGTTCATCAAGCTCAGCCTGATCCTTCAGGAGAGCCTTTCTTTTTTGTTCGAGCTCATCCTTTTCCTGTTGAATCGCCGCCTCATGAACTTTCAGTCTATCAGCTATCTCTTTCTCCAAGCTTGCTATTCTGGATGTCCTCTCCTCCGAAAGTTCTTTTTCAATGGCAGTCAGAGCGTTTGCCCGTTTTGACTCCAGCTCCTTTTCCTGTTCTTTCCGAAGATTGAAGAGCTCGTCATCAAGCTTTGCCCGGGCATCTGCATACCCATTGTCCCTTTGGATTTCAGCCTTTTGTACCGCCATCTCTCTCTGTCGCAATTTTTCCTTTTCGCTTTCAAGAGATTCCAGCTCGCCCACGCACTTAGCTTCCCGCTGTTCCAATTGTTTTTTGAATGCTGCGAACTTTTCCTCAAAGAGTTGCGGAAAGCCGTTTTTTGCCTGAAGCTCCATCTCTTCAAGATGAACGCGTTTGTCATTCAGCTCCGCTTCTTTTTTGGCTGTCGCGTCTTTAGCGGCCTTTAACGCCTGTTCCCTTTGGGCAATAACCGTTTCTTTTTGAGTCAGAGAGTCTTCCAATTCCTTCAGTTCCTGCTGTTTATTCAGGAGGCCAGCCTCTGTGACATTCATTGTTTTATCGGCCTGATCTGCCTGTTCATTATCGGCAGAAGACTGGGCGCTCTGCTTGTTCTTGTTGCCCATTAGAAGACCTCCGTTATTATCTTGATTGCTTTGAATACATTGTTTTTCAACGACTCCATGTCGTCCCGTGAAAAGTCAGATTGCTGTTTATTGCCGTGTCCACGCAGTTGGATCAAATTGGCAACAAAATCAACGAATTTTGAATCTGATTTTTGCATATCGATCAGTTCACTTTCTGATCCCAATAGGAAAACCGCAAGAAGGTGAGCTCCCAGAGTTGTGCTTGAGCCCTGAACAGCACGATAGAGTCGTTTGGTATTTACGGTGCTGATTTGTTCGGGGATGGCATCAGGCGCAGGATAAAACCCGGATTGAACGATTTTTTCAATCGCATCATCCCTCAGGTTTGTTCGATTTTTGACTGATGATCTCCGGTCCTTGGCGACTTCAAACAACGACAGCTGCATAATGGACGCCAACAAATTTATGTAGCGCTGAAGCTGCTCGTTATCCAGATTCGTCCTCTGGCTTAAGATCGTTACTTTGACCAACTCTTCCCGTAACGACGGGGAAACAGCTTGAACAAATCCAAGCCCCAATGACTTGTCCAGTTCGATCCTGGCCTTCAATCTGACCTGATCAATATCTCTTTCCTGCTTTGTTTTGGCTGTATAGGCATCTTCGGTTATATCCGGTATTAGCGACTGGATGAGCCGAGTGGTTCTATCGCGATAGCCCTCAAGGGTTTCCGGTGAAAGTTCAACATCGGTTGAGCTTCCATGGGATACCGGGTCCCTGACTTCTTTCAGCGCATTTATAAAGGAGAGACATCCAGAGTCTTCAATGGCCAGATGATTCAGCGGATGGTTGGGATCATTTATCGCCCCGGCTATTGCCAGAGCCAGTAGCGGCTGCATCTCGGAAACACCACGGTCAACGGCTCTGATTTTGCCGGATTTCACTTGAAGAAGGGCCTTCACACTGTCCGAAACATCAAACCCAATCTTGGTGGCAAACGAGCGCAGTATCTTGTCATTTTCCCGGTAGGATTGTGACGAGAACAAGCGCTCCCAGTGAGTCACAGGGTTATCAGATACAACAAATCGCAGCGCCCATTCTATGGCTTCATACAAGGCGACTACCGCCAAGCCGGTCAAACGGGCGAATTCCTGCTCATCATTGGATGAATCAACCTCAATTTTTTCAGCGTCTGACAGATACTCTTGTGCGCGTCGAAGTGGGCGTGCTATCCGTGGATATTTCTTCAATCCGTCCGTCGCTGAAGATTCATCCTCAGCCTCTTCATTGCTTTGGTCGGAACTCAGTCGGTCGATAACGCCTTTATTCTTCAAATCTATGACCCACTTCCAGTCCTGAGAAGTAAGGTAATTGGCAAAGCTTTCAGAGAAGCCAAAGCCGCATCCATCCGTCACCAAAAGGTCAGAATTGCCTATCTGGATAAGGACATTGCAATGCAAGTAAACCAGTTCCGGATTCTCATGTAAGGATATGGCTTCAGCCATTGGCACCGGAGGCGGGTACTGATCGACACCTTGGTTCAACAGGGCATGCCGCTTATATTTCTTCTTAAACTCCCTGATGGCTCTGATGATATCGTTGGAATCAGGAACTGCTTTCCAGAAAGAGTCTTTTGATGGTCGTATCTGTCTTGCACTGACCCTCGACTTCTCATTGGTTGGATTGATTAGAAAATCAATAAATCCGTTGTCACCAATACTTGAGATTTTTTTATAGCTCAGCTGCTCCGTGCTGACATAGGGAAGAAGCTTCCCGGACAGCAGATCTACAAACACTGTGGCCACGGTGTATTCCAGATTTCCGTCTGATTTATTCTGCCACTCGTTCAGAAGCTCCTGTCCATGCTCAGACAACTCATAGCGGTCATTTAAAAGGCCTAGCTGGTTGAGGCGATTCTGAATGAAGGCCACCAGTTCATTTTCCAGACAAGTGAGCAGCGCAATATTTTCCGTGTCGCCGGATTCTATCTCGGTTATTTTCAAGACAGTTTCTTCAAACACATTGAGGCCGCTCTTTTTCTTTTGCGGAATAGAGATGTTGAAGGCGTGACATGGCCATAGAACACTTTGTCTGGCGGCGATGTTCAATCCATCCAATCCTGTGCGGAAACTGATTACTTTAGGACGATGGTCTTTTGCTGATTTTTTTGTAGAGGGCGCACTCATAGGATCACCCCCTTTTCATGGCACAAATCATAAAAGTTTTTCAGAGCCGGAACTGCATCCACAGCTATCTGGCTGTTTGCAAGAACGCCGTCTCCCACAATGGCTAAGACCTTCTTCTGGCGACTCATGCTCACACATAGGCGGTTTTCCGACATGAGATGGCCGAATAGTTTTTGCTGCTTCTTTTTGTAATCCTCCTCGTTGCGTATATGAGGCGGCAAGGTGTTCATATCCTGAGACCTCACCATGGAAAGAAACACAATATCGAATTCCATCCCCTGAAAGGCATCAACAGTGCCGATGCGGAGCCGCTCTTCACCATTTTCAAGAAAGCGGTATTCCTGACATCTCTGCCATGCACCATCCTGTGCCCGTTCCGTGATTCCGAATTTTTGCAGGGCTTCATAAACAGCAAATACCTGCGCCTTATAAAAACTGATTACACCAAAACTCAGCTCGGAACCTTCTTCAGAGCCAATCCACTTGTTCACGTGCTCTGCTATAACCTTGGCTTCAGATACTCTCTGCCTGCTTCGGCTGGGCAAGACAGCTTCCTTCCCTTGACTGTTAGGAACATCAATCCAGATAGCGGCTTTGTTTTCTATGCCCTGAAGGCGTTGCTCAAAGTGGCTCTCAGATAATGGAGACCGGTAACCCTCGTTATATTTCTGATAGAAATTATTGCTGGCAAAATCTCCCAACAGCGGGTGTGTTCGGTACTGAGCATCCAGCGTCACTGTTCGCTTGATGTCATCCTTCTCCTCCAGTTTTTTCAGGCGGTTGAACAGATACTCAAACATACTTTTCTTCACAAAATCGACATCAACCGGCGGGCCGGATGAATCGTCACCTTCCAAAGCTCTCGCGACCTCTTCATCAATCAAATGAGGCAACTGCCTGTGGTCCCCGACAAGGATTATTCTTTTTTCCGCCTGAGACATCGGAATAAGCAGATCTCGCGGGCTGGTTCTCGCTGCCTCATCTATGATCACCGTATCGTACTTGACCATTTCTGTTCGCTGATCATATCGGACGTTTTTATTCTTTGAGCGGATGATATCTTTCCCGACCGCCTGTTGAGTGGTTGCAGCATACACAAAGTTGTAGTCCTCTATGGCCTCACGAACGCCATCAGGATTGTCTTCAAGCTCATGTAAAAACTCAGCCAGAATTGCATCCCGTTTATTGGTTGAATTGAGTTTTTTCTCCAGAAGCTGAGATACCGCTGCCACCAATCTCAAAACATCTTCTCTTGGTTTTTCAGTTCTGAAATCGGGAGAAGGCAGATATCTATAGAGCAGCGCTTCTTTCAGTTCTCTAAGCTCTGGAAGAAAACTCAGCGGCTTACCGCTGCGCCAACGGGCCGCTTTTTCAAGAACGCTTAAATCTAAATTGGCAGGTTCGTCTTCGATCTTATCCAGCAAATCGACAGCTCTTGCGGCACCGTCGTCTTCAAAGGCTGCTTCACTGACACGAAGGGCTCGAACGAGCCGCAAGGTGGAAGGATCATTCGGCTTCAGTTCCGTTTGCAGGGAATTGATGATTTCTTCAGCCTCACTGGTGATATCCTCAGAAATCACGTCTCTGGGCAAATCCAGAATACGTTTCATTAAACTGACTGTGTTGTTCTTCGAAGGACACAATGAATATGCGACAAACAGCTCTGCGAGTCTTACCTGATCCTCAGTCTGAGCAATTTGAGGATTTTTGTTTCGAATATTCTCGGCGACATTGGAGCACCATTTGTTAATTTTTTCAGTGACGGCATCTTCCGTAAATTCCGAGTCACCGGACCTTCTGCCGAACTTAACTGCCGGAAGTGCATTAACACTCAGCCTGGCAACGATATTCTCAACGGCATCATGCTGAAAACCGGAGACAAGTATCTGACCTCTTATAGACTTGGTTTTGTCATATTCCTCATTGAGCCTTTCAAGAATTGCTGTAACTACAGTTGTTTTTCCTGTACCCGGCGGCCCATGAATAAGAGCGATGTCCGGGGTGTTTAATGCGACTTCGATGGCTTCCACCTGCCTGTCTGTGGGTGGATGCTTAAAAATCTTCTCTTTTACGAAGGACGTTAAAGGCTTCAGTTTGGTGACGCGCTGTATCTCCGGAAGGGTTCCTCCTTCTTCTATCAGTAGACCGAGAAGCGGATTAGCACAGCGTCCTTCCAGAATGGCTGAACGTGCCCGCATTCGTCTTTCAATCTGAATCTTGTCGCCATTGATGGACAGAATCAAAAACATCTGACCAGACGGAATTGACGGCAGATCCAATTCAATGCTGGTTCTTGAAATTTTAAGGATCGGGGCATAAACAGAAGCTGGCATTTCAGCATCGTTCTTTTTATGATCCTTTTTGGTTGCGAATTCTTCTTCCAGAGCCTTGCTGTAGGCTTCCCATGTAAGATCAGGATTCTTGAGGTATAAAGGCTCCTCGGAGGTGATCTCTATCTCATCACCTTCGGTAAGTTGGTCCGGAATAGACGACACAAAGAACTTAACACCTTTTGTTGTCTGTTCAGTGCCATGATAGTCTATTCTGCCAACGGCTTTGGCCCTTGCCAGCAGCATTTCACCTTCAATTGCACCGTACTCGTCCCACTGTTTCAGGTAGCTCCCGGTCTCCTTGGTAAGCTGACTCATCGCTCCTGCGGCTAAAGCACGAATGCGACCTGTCTTGGTGTAGTCAGAAAACTGGACAGCACCCCTTGCCAGACGCAATGATCCTTCACTCTTCTGGTTATCCTTAAAGACCGCTTTAGTCGCAAAATAGATGTCCTTTGATTTATCGACATTGCGCCTTTCAACCGGGATGCGAACCCTCTCACCATATATAGAGAATTCCCGGTATTTCTCCTGCACAACGCCCCCCGACTCAGGCGAGTCTTCATCCTCGGGACTATCCGCTTCAAAGTCAGCCTTGGCGGATGGACCACTCATAAGTAGAAAGAAATCTTCACCGCCAACGCTGATTTTGCATTTATCGTTTAATACGCTCCCCAGCTCTTCAGCTCCATTAAAGCGAATGCCATTTCTTTTAGCCGTTGATTCTATGCGCTCATCAATGCCGATCTCCACGTCGCCAATTTCAACGATTTCGCCATTGAAAAAGACAATTTTTACAAGCGCACTACCGTCCTTTGCAACCTGCAATACCTCGGCAAGATGCGCACAGCCTCTTTTCAGATGAAAATTCAGATCTTTTCCGGCCGAGGGATCACGAATCAGCACGTTCCACTGCTGGCCATTGATTCTTAATCTGTATGCCTGTCTGACATTATTGGGTGCGATATATCCAACACCCATTTGGGGCGTCTCTCCGGCCAGCTCAGGTTTCATCCATAATTCAAAGGTGATGTCAGCATTTATATCTTTCAGTCTCATTTGCCACCTCCGCTGATCATGCATTTGACCAACCGAGGACTATTCAAATGTACAAACATCCAAAATTGAACATCCGGCGTTACCTGGTCTATTTTCATCTGTGAATAAAGCTTTTGAAAACCACTTTGCAGGTGACTGGCAGCAGCAACGGATAATTCGGCTTTGCAATGGTCTGATTTTTTAATCAGAATTCCTTTGGCGGTTGAAGAGATGAGCACCTCTGCTGTATCCGAATCAAGCATTGCAAACTCATCAAAAACTCGCCTCGGTATCGTCAGTTCGGAGCCCTGAGCGATCTCACGTACATACTGCCAGGATGGCGAGTTTAAGGGTTTGTCTGGCCCATTCCATCGATAAGACTCAAGAATGAGCACCTGCGGCCTTTGTGTTTTACAGTAAGGGCAATTGTGACCCTCTGTTTCCGGGTGAATGAAGTCGTAGTAATAGTTCATGGAGCAGCCCGGGCATGTGACGGTTATATCCGCCGCCTGAGCGAGAGCCTCAGGCCAGTGATAGATGGTCGGTCGCAGCAAAGGGGATGTCCTGCCCAAGCCGAATGTGCCCTCAAATAAAGTAATCAGTTTCTCTGTCAGGAGAAGGGATCTGGGCAGACCGCTGTCGGAAGAGTTGGAATCATCATCTTGGTCATCAACCCAAGGGAACAGTCCGGCATAGGCTTTATCTTCAACATCCTCGCCATCATTTTCCTCATCAGCCCAGTCGCCTTCATCCGTTCCATCCACCTTTTTTCCGACAAAAGGGTGAATCAGCGAAAGCAAGTAGAAAGCCACGACCGCGAACGCATGACAATCGCTTGAAGGTCTTCCACCGTCTTTGCCCTGCACCAGCTCGGGGGCACCGCATTTGGGTGTGTAAACAACACTTCCGCCTGCGGTAATTTCAAATCGAATATTGTCGGCATCAATAAGCCAGACAGATGAATCATCAAGCCCCTCTGAAATAAAGATATTGTTGGGAGAGATATCACCATAGACCATGCCATTACCGTGAAGGCGTGCCAGCAATGATGCGCATTTGTAGAGCGCATGAAGCCTGCGTCTGAGCCCACCGGTTCTATAATAATGAACAATCTTTTTAGCTTCGTTCTCCGGCATTGCCGAAAGCCATGCCGGGATATCGTCTGGACCAATATTTTCTGCGGACTTGCCATCGAGCCAGAAATGACTGAACGGAACCATTTCACTCAAAAGCTGCATCACATAACCGGCATTGTTTTGAAGCAGAGCTGCCGGTACGGATATATTCAGGTTCTCTGGCAGAGGCAGGAGCCGGACGCGCTTAAAGCGCTTTGAATACCGTTCCACCGACTCCTCATCGGTGACCGGAGTTCCGCTTTCATCTGTAACAAGCTTGATCGCCAGATCAGGGTCCTTGGTACGGAAAACGACCCCTTGGCCTCCTTGACCGAGCACCTTGTCCTGAATGTATACATTCTGATATTCATCCACATACTCGTTGAATCTTTGACTCATTGGGAACCTCCTTTCTTAAACAGACAAGCAATCGTCTTGTCATCGGAGTGTCCCGGAACCGGCCATTCATTGAGCCAACGTTTAAGATCCCTCTTTATTTCCTCCGACTCCAGGTCTGCATAAGTGGAGTAGAGTTCCTGTGCAAAGGTCATCTGCTTTTCAGGTAACAGGTCATCGGATATGCCATCCGTGCATAGCACAACTGCATTGCATGCCGTGCTTTCAATCGTCGCGGTTTCCCACTGATCTGGCTTAAACTCCTGTTGAAGGCTGTTTGTGTAGTTTGAGAAGGAAGCCTGTTTGTTATCACTGAGAATAAGGTGGTTTTCGCCAGTTTCTCCAAGGGCGGCAATCATTCCGTCACCAAGGCGGCCAAGAGTAATAATCCCTTCGATCTGGATGGCGAAAAGGCATGTGGCCGAACAATCTGTTGAAGAGTACGGAGCTATTTTCACGAGCCAGTTGGCATGGATCAGCCTTAAAATATCAACGATATTGGCATCAGGGGTATTCTGGTAGCTCTTGGCTGCCTCAAACACAGCCAGACAGGCGGCTTTTGAACCGTGATCTGAATGTGCCTTACTGCCCAGTCCGTCCGATACAACAACGACATTTCCCCATTTATACCGGCGAGCCATCCAAGAATCCTGATTGGGAATCCCGGCTTTAACATGTAGGGGGCCGATTACTGAGGCACCCCAGCTATTCCAGAGTTGATCAAGCATCCCAATCCTCCTCTGGTTCTTCTGTTTCAGCCGGTGCGGATTCCAGAATCCGGGCTGTGGATACTGGCGCGGTCAACGGCTCATCAGAACCAAAGATTGTGCTGTCAATCGCTGAAGCTATGTTCTCCGAAAGGTAAACAGTGTTATTTGTGGAAATTTTCTTCAACTTAAACAGGTCAGCATCAGCGCCGACGGCAACTGTCCGGATGATCAGGTCGCTGAATGTGCCCAGTTGGTTCTGAAAGCTTACGATGTCTGAATTGGGGAAATTTCCGTCAGACAGGATGAGAGTCCTCGCGCTTCCGGCATCATTCAGATGCTGGGAGAGGAAATCAGAGAGATCACACAGGTTCGAGGAGCCCTCAGCATTTAAGGCAGGAATATCCCCGTCGCTTTGCAAAGCGACATCGGAAACATTCTGTGCCCATTGATAAAAGCGGATGTCAGAGCCTGAGTATTTTTCCTGATCTATGAGCCGCAGCTGAGCCGCATAACGGCACAAATTCCGCTGAAGATGGATTTTGCCCATCTCATTCATACTGCCGGAAACATCAACAATGATATAGAGGGGTACTTTCATCGATGACGCCCTCCAGGTTGAATCATTTCTTCCAGCTGCCTGAACAGATTGTTACCCGATACCAACTGGAGGTTTTTCGAGTCGTCAATCTTCTTTCTTACGACTTTGTTTTTCGGGTAGAAACATGAGGCCAGAACGGCTCGGCCTTCAATTCCGCCAAAATAACGGACAATATTCTGGAGCTTCATGACATGCTCACTGTTCACATTGCCCGCCTTGCATTCGATGACATAGAGACGTCGCCCATCCGTGAAAGTAATATCAAGCTCCTGATAAGTATCCCCAAACAGGCTGCTCAGTTGTGCGCTAAAGCTTGATGAACTCTTGTCGGCAACGTCTTCTTTGAATGAGACCTCAAGGCCAATGCGCATATCCTTGATCAGGCCGACATCAACAAGGGGTTGAAGCTTCATGAAGGTGTATTCTTCAAACCATCCACCTGAAAGATATTGAGCAAAATCCGGCCAGTCTTTGAACTCAAAGTGTTTGGTGCCGACACTTATCTTCGCACTTTTATCCTTGGAGAGCTTTGCGTAGATGTCGCCATTATGCAGTTCAAATGGCTGAAAGCTGTCGTTATAACGAGACAGCTCTCTATAGAGCCGTGAAATTTTGGAACGCGCCTGCCAGAGCTCATTGGTCAGATTTTTCCGGTCAGGAGATTCAATGTCGGGTATATCAGCCCAATGGCCAGCCTTCGAAATAAACAGATTATTGCCGTTGAGCTGGATAAAGGTCTCTACCGATGGAATCAGTTTTGTCTCAACGGTCTTAAAGTCATTGAGATAAACCACCTGATTGTTCCGGCTGTTAAAATAGAATGGCGTCGCATTCACCTTGCGACAGGCGGCAAGAGCCCCCGCATACATCAACTTGGTTCCGCCCGTTAAGTTGAAGCCGATCTTCGCATCGGCAGGCATTTTCGCGATCAGATCCAGAATCGTGGTTCGGACATTTTCAGGGTCATATGGGTCCACCGCAATTTCACCGTACTCAGCTTCTCCAAGAAACTGTTTCATGACATCGGCAGGGAACTGTGCGGAATTCACAAAGATGTGTTTCCTGCTTGAAAACTGGATCACGCCAAGCAGGTTCGGCACCCGTTGTTCGCCGAACAGGTGAAAAATGGCATCATACTGATCAGGTTCCGCATCAGTTGTTCGAACCTGTCTTCCGTGCCATTCTAGCCACTCGTTCGGCAGTGCGATTCTTTCCGGAGGTCTTCCGGGTTGAGAAGATGCTATAAGGCGTTTTTTGAGAGTCGGATGCCTCAGGGCCGCAAAAGCCCAAACAAAAGCCATAACGGGAGTGCCCGGGCTAAGGTAGAGCGTAACCAGTTTTTCACCTTCAGATGCTGCGACCGTATTCAAAGATTGAGTCGCAGCCTCATATATGCCTTCTGTGTCATTGAGATGCTTCAGGCCCACGGGGTGAAAATGTACATTGACCTTTTTACCGGCATCCCGAAGCTGCTTTTCCAGCCATTGAGTAAAGTGGTTGTGTGCCTCAACTGAGTTCGAGAACAAATCAATAATCTCTCTCGCAGCAGCAGGGTCAGAACCATCAGTGTTTTCTATTTTTTGTTGAAACCCATCTTTTCTGTTTGCGGTTTTATCCGGGTGCGTAAAGCCAAGGATGACCACATCGGTGTAGTCTTCCGCCAGCAAAGCTCCCAGAACGGGTCCGGTTGTCTGTTCCAGTCCAATTGAGGCCCTGAAATCAGTTATTCCGTACCATGTCATTAAATATTTATTCATAATTTTTCACCATTTACGTACGGACGGAACCAACTGACCTGATTCTTCAAGCGATCGGCAAAGACGGCGCGGTTGTCTGTATCGAGTCCTTTAAATTTTCCAATTGCTCCACTGACAAATGAGCCCGCATCGTCTTCATTCATGCAGAATCCGATGCGCATTTCAAAGAAGCTCAGAAGGTCTTTGCATGATGAATTGCAGCGCTTCCAGTTATCCGCAAAGGCGATCACAAATGTCCCATGCAGGGGGCCATCCTCCAGGATTTTCTTTATGCTCTCTTGTGGTGAGGGCGGCTCATCTTTCTTCACCGGTCGAAAGCTCGCCGGTCCGGAGTGGAATTCCTTTGTAGAATCCAGGCCGTCTATGATCAGGATTCTTTTGGATTTGTGTAATTCGTCGGGGATGTCGGTAAGGTTTAGCGAGGTAACACACTCGTGTTTTGAAACGGGTCTTTTCCCGGAGCCATCGAGATATTTTGAAGCACCAGCCGATACAATGGAGCGCCCGTTAAAGTAGATGATTTCATCGATGCCATTCTGAGCATCCAAGCTTTGAAGGATGGAGGCGAGCAGACCGTCGTGGATTGCATCGTTATAGCCGGATATCAGTAAATTCGATGACGGTCGGTTAACCAGTGTCAGTGAGAGCGGCTCAGCTTCAAAACTCAAACGCTCACCAAGGTGCAGTTGCACCGCCTCATGGCTTTTTGAGTTGAACCAATCAGCAGCAGGCATTTCCGGCAGACGCGAACCGTTGAATATTCTTGTTGAGCCGCAGTAACCACGCTGGTCTGCGATCTGAGTAATCTTGTTAATGTGATCCTTGCACAGCCCACGATCGGCAAATGGAATCAGAAACCGTTGATTTGCCGATTTTGCCCCGTTGGAATTGTTAATGATCCCCTCCGGAGGGCTGCTCAATTTGGAAGCCTCCCAGTTGCTATTGCCAAGAATCATCGCGGAATCTTCCTCGCTGCAGGCAAGGGCAATCCGGCAGCCGATCTGGCTTATCAGCTGGCCCATTGAAAGAGACTGGATTCCTTTCAGTGTCTGGGTGGCCAGCAGCACATGTATGCCGTAGGCCCGTCCTTGCCTCAGCAGCTGGTTCAACATTTTCTCTGCGGGTTCGGCCACTTGCCGCCCCTCAGAAAACAGGATCTGAAACTCATCGATAATCAGCAGGACACGCGGGAGCTCGGCTGCTGAAGATTCCCTGTATTCATAAAAATCGCGGACAGACCGGCTTTTGAACTCCTGAGCCCGTTTTTCAAGCTCCTCGGTCAAATGCGCCAGAACAGTTACCCCGTATTCAGGGTCACTCTCTGTTGCCACCAGTTTTGCCTGAGGAAGCGGAGGGGAAGCATAAACACTGAATTCCGTACCCTGCTTGTAATCCAGCAGGTAGATATTCAACTCCGAGGGTGAATAGGTGTGGCAGAGGCTATGAATCAGAACATGGAGTAAATTTGATTTTCCGGAGCCTGAACGCCCCGCCAGAAGAACATGGTGCTCTGTATTCACCCCGCCGATAGAGAAAGGAACGATCTCGCCTTCCGAAGTCCAGCCGATCGGCACCTGTACACCCTGAACAGCGTCGTGACCCCAGTAGTCCGAATTGCACCAGAGGTCAGTCAGACTCTTGCTGAATTTCGCGCTCTGTTCATATCGGTCCGATATGGATGCCAGAAAGTCGGTCAGCTCAGAACGTCCGGGCCAGAACTCCTGTTCCTCCACAACACTGATTTCAGAGACATGCTTGGTCAGTATCTCTGCCGGAACAATGGAATCCATTCTCTTGGAATATTTGTCTATCGCGGTGCGCAGCCCCGTAAACTTGCGGTCCTCCAACCGACTTTCATCAATGGTCAACACCGGAAGCACGCCGCAGGCAGGTCCATGTTCCAGAAGGCGGCCAAGGTACCAGAGGCTTTTGTCCGTCAACTGTTCCGGCACTCCGAAAATGAGCAACAGTTTATATGGTATGGGATTGCTGCTGTTTGCCTCGTTGTAGGCAGACCAGCTCTTGATCTCTCCCTTGAATTTATTCTGAAGCAGATCCTCAACATAGTCCGTTAACCGGGCCAGGGCATTTTCCAGTTCGTCCGACCGGGTCAGCAATCGCTGCTGGGGAAAGAGCCGTTTTACTTTCAACAGAGAAAGGAACGGGTCCAGAGACGTGCCCAGTCTCAGCGGATCTGCAGCGGTAATTTCAACATTGCCGACCGGCATGCAGTGCATCAGCCGAAGCATCAGCTGGTGAATTAACCGGTGTCCTGTAGTCTGGTCAGGCAGCCAGAGCGATTTCTTAAAAGGGAAAGGGATCAGCCGTGGGATATAACCTTTCCAGTTCTGATAGGTAAGATACATGCGCCCGAATGCCAGGGCGTCAGGGAAACGCGTGCCCGTGTTGATATTTTCGACTGTTAAATCATTCAGATGCGGCTGGCGCTGGCGGACCTTTTTGCATAGTTCATCAAGATGTTTCAGGGCCGAAACCCATTCCTTCTCAAACTCCTGATTGACAGTGGCAAGCCGCTGTTTTCTGGTGTTGTAAGCTTCCGTTTTGAGTTTTTCGCCCGGGTAGTCTTTCTCAATGCGGTCAACCTTTTGAGCCCTTTGAGCAACGGCATGATTCAATGCACCAACTGCATCGAACAGACGTTTAAGCATGGACTCCCTGTTATTCCGACTCTTACTCATGAGCCATGCTTCCTATCGATTGCAGTTCACCTGTTAGCTGATCAATCTCGGCGGCTCGGGTCTGAAACAATTCTCCCATTTGCTGAAGGCCGGAGATGTCCTGCAAAATGGGCTCGAAAACGTCTGAGACAATAGACTGGCCAAACTCGTCTCTGACTGTATCGGAAAATTTGCCCATCTGCTGTGAAGTCACATTAAAAAGATCATCAAACATTGGTATCCTCCTCTTCAAACGGTAGCTGGAGGACGACACTATCAGTCTTTAATGCCTGCTCAACAACACCTGTAACGTCCGCAAACGATTCAGCCACATCGGCTGCAATAACCGTTTCGAGTTGCGGCTTGGCCATAATGTAGTCGGACTTGAAATCGTCATCAGAGCATCTGACCTTTTCAATCAGCTTATGCCAGTATTCTTCCGACAAGGACAGGGAATACTCGCTACCTGTTAGCGAGATCAGTTCTTCTGTGAGCTGGTCAACAGAACTCATCTCACCTGCCTCCATCGCGTTCTGGAGCTTTGAGGAAAGATCCTGGGCCTTGCTGGTGTGTTCACTTGGTATCAGAGCAATTTTAATTTTCATGAGTTACTCCGTTATTTGCATTAGAACCGGTCACCATGTCCCAGCAGGCTTTGTCGATCTCGTCTTTTGTCGGGAGCATGCCTATTAATGGCGATCCGGCACTCCGAAGGGCTTCACGCAGCTCTTCTTCCTGTTCTGGAGTTAAATCCTTGATGTCGCGTGAACATACCGTCATCGACGCATTGGCTTCCTGATGTCCACCGGACTGGAATACCATGTGGTCTTTCTGAGAATAGAGATACGAAGCCCGGCCGCATTTCACTTCAATGGCGATGGAGCCTCCGGCCGGAGCACTCATACCTTCACCACGACCGAGAATAACCGGCACTTTGAGATCTTCGATGATCAGGTCGGTTTTGGTGAATCTGCCGTCCTCAAATGTGGTCCGGGCCTGCGTGTCCGCTTTATGTCCGAGGGGACTCAGCGCCTGTTCCACAATTTTTTCGCCACAATAGCCGCTCAGATTTCGGCGGATCTTAAGCTGAACCGCATGCCTTTCAGCAGGACCGTTGGCGGCTTCGAGCTGGCTTCTGTAGTCGGCAATCTTGGCTCTGAATGCCGGGTCACGATCGGCGAGATATTCAAAATAGTAGCGCTGCTGTTCAACGGATAGATTCAGCCGTGAATGCAGCTCTTTTGGCGTAACCGGTTTATTGGGGTCCGGAGTCCATTTCAACCATGAATAAAATTCTGCTGCTTGCGGGTGCGTATCGAGGTAGGCGTTGAGAGCTGCCTTGGCGCTTTCCAGTCGGGCTTTTCCTGTTTCAAGGTGAGCCGCAGCACTGGCAAGCCGGGCTGCACACTCCGTTTGAACTGTTTCCGCCAGCTGCGTTGCCATATCAAGACACTGCCGGGCCATTTCATTTCGCTGCTCCATCTGCATGCGATGGTCTTTTGCCGCTTCCAAAGCTTCCTCAGAAGCCGCAACAACAGATTCCGCTTCGGCGACCGAAGATTCTGCGGCGGCTACATCGGCCTCTTCAGATGAACAGTTGGGCGGTTCATAGTTGCCGTCCTCATCATAGTTGCCACTCGCTTCGCAGGCGGAAAGAGATGAACAAGCGGAACTCAACTGCTCATTGGCTGAAGCAAGCTGCTCATTAGCCTGTTGCAGCTGCTGCCCGGCCTCCATTTCAGCTTCCATCGCAGCATCCAGCAGTTGAGCGCTGTTGTCGGCCTCCTGCTGTGCTTCGGCCAACTTGGCTTCAGCCGCAGCAATCTGGGCCTGACAGGCGCTCTCCATGGAGTCATAGGCCGACTGAAGTCCGGCAATTGCCTCCTCGAGATTCTCAACTTGTCCAACGGATACGTACGCCATTCCCCACCTTAACTCTGTAAATAATCTCTTAAACGTGAAGCCAGAGCGTGAAGATAAGGGACCTGTTCCGATGCGTTCGCCTCAAAATGAGACAGCTGCTGCACCAGCGCGTTATAGTCCTCTTCAAAACTCGCTCGCTTTTCATCCTGCCAGGTATCCCCAAGGGCACCAAAGCTATGATTCAAAACGTTAACCGCTCCATTCAACGTGTCGATGAACTGCGTCAGAGACTGCGCGAAACGGTCAAGTTCATCAGGGTCGCCAATTGCCTGTGGCATGATTTACCTCCAAATTTTTGTTTACCAGTAACCTTCATCGTCGGACGGAGCGGTTGTATTCCCGGCTGTGGCCGACTTGACACTGCCACCGTCCAGTTTGATCTCCGACGGGGCCGGTACCACGTTGGGGTTCTTGGACTGAGTACGCATGGTCACCGACATGGTCACTCGCTGGAAAAACTCATGCAGCTGCCCGGCGTTTTCCGCATAGAAAAGGTCATGGGGCGTGCCCTCGATAAAACGCTTCAGAACCGTCTCATCCGCATCACGTCCGATAGCCATTGCCATGCGGTCACATTTGGAAGAGCGTCCTTCGGAAATAAAGTCCTCCAGCGGCCTTTCCCAGCTGTCATTAGGCTGCCCGTCTGAAACAAGAACGATCGTCGGCCGGTAGGCACGGGACGGAGTGGTCTCCTTGTCCTCAATCATGGCCTTGGCCATCTTGAGGGCGGTTCCCATCGGGGTCATGCCGTTAGCCTGCAGACCTTGCCACTGCACCTGAGAAGCCTTGGTGTAGGGAACATGCAGTTCCACTTGGTTGCCGAAAGTGATGACGGAAACAAGAATCTCAGTCTCCATCTTTTCTTCCTGCGCAAAGGTATCCAGCATATCCTCGACGGCTTTGTTAAGGTTCTCGATTTTATCTCCGGACATACTGGAGCTGACATCCAGAAGCAGAACAACGGGAAGCGGTTTGGCGGTCGGGGTGGTGAATTCTTTAGGGTTGAACATGGATAATCGTCCTGTTATTTTTCGTTTGGATTCTGGATAAGTGCAGGTATAACTGTTTTTTCGGTAGAGAGAGAAGCAAGCTGTCGATGATATGGTGATAGGGGATGCACTGTTGTGGGAGACGCGCTGGGTGCCTATGATTTAGAATGCTAACCCTACTTAGTAAAGGCCGTTGCTTGCTGGTATTCAAAGATGAGGCGCGATGTCTTGTATATCGCATTAGTAAAGCATCACCATTCCTGTGGATTTAGACTTCAGATCCTCAGCCCACTCCTTTGGTTTATGCACTTTAATCTGACAGTTCAACCCAAATATCCACCACAACGTCTCCTGATCCTTCGGCACAGTCGCACACAGTCGCTGCCAGTCCGTATCAGGCTGTGCCTCAAGTCGCTGATCGCCAGACAGCGGCGTCTCACTCAGCAGCCACGCCACTTGCGGGCTAACATCCGCCACCAACTCTGTGGTTTCAGCGTTACCCTGGTGCCAACCAAATACACCGGACTCAATATAGGCATCAATATCAAAGCCCGCAGTTTCCCCGCACGACGCATCCAACACATCACACTGACCAATCCGGTGCAAAGCAAAGTGCCGCAGATCGCTATAACCCTCTACGGTCGCAACCAGATAGGTGATACTGTGCCGGCTGACCAACCCCAATGGATTCAGGGTCAGCGTTTTCTGCTCCCCTTTGCTCCGGCTGGTGTAATCCACCGCCAGCTTTTTCTGCTCCATCAACGCGATGGAAACATTCTCCCAGACGCCCGGCTTCAGCGGGGCGGGAATGAGCGTCTTGCCGGGTGGCAATGCACGAACACGCTTGGCCCAGTGCGCCAGGCTGTTGGTGCCGAGCGACTCAAGATAACGCTTCGCCTCCTGAAACCGTGGCGCCATCTGATCCAATACGGTCTGCGGCAGCAACCCGGTCAGGTACTGTTCCACCAGATACAATGCCAGCGCGCCGGGCGGGTTCTCGGCGATCAGCGGGTCGTCTTTGGGGCTGCCTGGCATGCGATACCAGCGGTAGGGCGGTGTCTCGTCGTCGCAACCTATCGGGAAATGGGGTGACAGCTTGCCAGCGAGGTCCCGTTGCAGAGTGCGTTCGCTGATATTGAACCCGCGCTCGCGCAATTTCTCGTGCAGTGTCGAGGTGGCGACGCGCTGCGGATAATGCGGGATCAATGAATAAAGCACTAACAACCGGGCAAGCGGATCCTTGGGATCAGACATCGTTTACTGTCCATGTTTTTTTAGGAAATCCGGCTCCCTCCTCCCCCGATTTGGGATGCCGGTCACGATTCTAGCCGCAAAATGACACGGTGGGCCATTGCGTTGCCGCATTTATAACGGTGTGGTGCGACAGATTGTGTCGCAGGGCGTGTTTGCGCCCTGAGGCGTGCCCCACACGTTGCTTACATGGATAAATCTGGAGAAAGGCAACATTTCAGAAAAGCTTCTTCGAATGAGGCCGGGCTTCATTGATGGAAGTGTGTCGGGGTGAGAGAGCGGTGGCTTTTGGGCGGGAATTGATAGCCAAAGCAGTGATGTCAAAATGAAATCATATCGATCAATACCTGATCCTGTTTGCTGTAGGAGAGTTAGCCGCCGGGCAGTGGCCGAAGGACGCCATCAGGCCCAGTTTTCGACTCGCAATCCTGATACGCGGCTGAATTCACTGACGTTATTGGTGATGACGATGAGCCCGGCGGAACGGGCGTGGCCAGCAATCATCTGGTCGTACGGGCCTATGTTTTTTCCTGAGAGTCTCAGCTCGTTGCGGATCTGGCCGGTATGCGCGGCCGCTTCGGTGTCGTAGTCAAAAACATCCAGGCGGGCGGCAAACTGTTCGATTTCTGCGATATTGCGGCCAGGGTTATTGGACTTTTCCGCGCCGAAATAGAGTTCCATCATCGTCACGGAAGACACGCACATTTGGCCATCGTGAGCAATGAAGCGGCCCCGAACGTGGCGAGGACGGTTGTTCAGGGTGTAGATCACGATGTTGGTATCCAGCATATACCGGATCATTCCAGCGCATCCCGTTCCTGATCATCCGGCTGTTCCCGCTCGGCCATGAAATCATCCGTGACACGGGCATCCCGGTCGAACCACGTAGCCCAGCCCTGTCCGGCCGGTACGATGATGCGCGTATTGCCGACGCGAATAATGTCCACCTCCTGGACATCCAGTGAAAAGTCCAGTGCCTTGGGCAATCGAATGGCCCGACTTTGATTGTTCTTGAAGATACGCACGCGTTCCATGGTTTGGCCTCTGCAAGAGCTTGTATATGTTTTGAGCATATACATTGTTGGTGTGGCGTCCTCCATATGTCAATAGCATATACATCATCGTTGATGCCCGCTCTCCGCCTGAAAGCGGCCTGTGAGGGCAGGCGCTGTGTCTGATACGCCGGGCTTCTTAACGGAGAGGGGGGGGGCGTATGGGCGGCCCCAGTTTGCAGGTCAACCAGCGGCCAGCACCTCACGCGCCTGCGCCAGCGTAAAGTCGATATCCGCCTCACCGTGCGCACTGGAAATGAAACCGGCTTCAAACGCTGACGGCGCCAGATACACGCCCCGCTCCAGCATGCCGTGGAAGAACCGTTTGAAGCGCTCCTGATCGCACTGCATCACTTCATCAAAGCGCGTGATGCGGGTCTGCTCGGTAAAGAAAAAGCCGAACATCGCGCCCACCTGATTGGTGGTCATCGCCACGCCCTGTTCGCGGGCCAGGGTGGACAGGCCGTCCATCAGGCGTGCGGCACGGGCTTCCAGCGTGGCATGGAAATCCGGCTGGCTGATCTTCTCCAGGGTGGCGAGGCCGGCGGCCATGGCCACCGGGTTACCGGACAGTGTGCCGGCCTGATACACCGGCCCGGCCGGCGCCAGATGCTGCATGATGTCGCGGCGGCCGCCGAAGGCGCCCACCGGCATGCCGCCGCCGATGATTTTGCCAAGGGTGGTCATGTCCGGCTTGACGCCATACAGCGCCTGGGCGCCGCCCAGTGCCACACGGAAGCCGGTCATCACTTCATCGAATATCAGCAGGCTGCCGTAGTCATCGCAGAATTTCCGCAACCCTTCCAGGAAGCCGTTCACCGGCGGCACGCAGTTCATGTTGCCGGCCACCGGCTCGACGATCACGCAGGCGATGCGCTCGCCGTGTTCCTGAAAGCAGGCTTCCACACTGGACAGATCGTTGTAGTCCAGTGTCAGGGTGTGTTCGGTGACGGCCTTCGGCACGCCCGGTGAACTGGGCACGCCCAGCGTCAGGGCACCGGAGCCGGCCTTGACCAGCAGGCTGTCGACATGGCCGTGGTAGCAGCCCTCGAATTTCACGATCAGGTCGCGGCCGGTGAAGCCGCGCGCCAGACGGATGGCGCTCATGGTGGCCTCGGTGCCGGAACTGACCATGCGCACCTGTTCAATGGACGGCACCAGCTCGCAGACTTTCTGTGCCATCGCCACTTCGATGGCGGTCGGGGCGCCGAAGCTCATGCCGGCGTCGATGGCAGCGTGGACCTTCGCCAGCACCTCCGGGTCACCGTGGCCCAGGATCATCGGGCCCCAGGAGCCGATGTAATCGATGTAGCGGTTGTCGTCTTCATCGAACAGGTAGGCGCCTTCGGCACGGTGGAAGAACACCGGGGTGCCGCCGACGCCGTTGAAGGCGCGGACCGGGGAATTCACGCCACCGGGAATGTACTGACGGGCGTCGCGGAACAGGTCTTCGGAATGTCTGCGGGGCATGGGTAACCTCTTGCTGGCAGGCCGGCGTCGCGCGGGTCTGGAATGGTTGAGAAAACAGAGCGGGCAGTCAGAACAGCTCGGCGAGCTGGCGCGCTGCAGCACGTATATCGGTGGTGCCGAACAGCGCGTGGATGACCGCCAGAATATCGGCGCCGGCATCAATCAATGCCGGCGCATTATCCGCGTTCACGCCGCCGATCGCCACCCGCGGCAGGGTCAGTGCTGCGCGGGCGGCGCGCAGCACGGCAAGGTCCGCCGGCGGCGCCTGTGGCTTGGTACGGGAAGGGAAAAAGCGGCCAAAGGCTACGTAGTCGGCTCCGTCCGCCTGGGCCTGACGGGCCATATCAAGGCTGGCGTGGCAGGTGACCCCGACAATGGCATCGGCGCCCAGCAGGGCACGGGCGCGAGCGATGCCGCCATCACCCTGGCCGATATGCACACCATCGGCGCCGCAGTCGGCGGCCAGTTGCGGATCGTCGTTGATGATCAGCAGTGCGCCGTGATCGCGGGTCAGCGCACGCAGCGCCCGAGCCCGTGTCAACCGGGTGGCGGCGTCGGCGGGTTTGTCGCGGTATTGCAGCAGGCGTGCACCACCGGCCAGCGCCTCGGCACAGGCCGGCAGCAGCCGGTCGCCCGGCAACAGGTGCGGGTCGGTGATGGCGTACAGGCCGCGTTGCGGGGTCATGGTCTGCGGTCGGGGATCAGTTGGCCTTTGCCGGCTTGCCAGGCACGGCGCAGGCTCGCGTGGACATAGCGTTGTGCGTTTTCCAGCGCCTCGGGCAGCGGCTGGCCCAGGCCTATCAGGGTGGCGCAGGCGCTGGCCAGGGTGCAGCCGGAGCCGTGGAAGCTGCCGTCCAGGCGCGGCCAGGCCCAGTGCTGGCGGCCGTCCGCCGTGAACAGGTGGTTGCGGACCTCGGGCGTATCGTCGTGGGTGCCGGTGATCAGGACCGCCGGGCAGCCGGCCTCCAGCAGCCGCTGGCCGCAGGCATCGATATCCGCCGTGCCGGCAAGTCGCTGGGCCTCCGGCAGGTTGGGGGTGGTCAGGGCCGCGCGCGGCATCAGTTCGCGCAGCATGGCTTCGGGCACGGTGTCGCCGGAGAGGCTGCCGCCGGCTTCGGCGGCCAGCACCGGGTCGAGTACCACCGGGACGCCGGGCAGGCGGTCCAGCACGCTGGCGATAAAGCGGATCACGCCGGGGCTGCCGGTCATGCCGATCTTGACGGCAGAGAACGTCATGTCGGCGAGCAGCGCGTCAGCCTGGCGGGCCAGCAGCGTCTCGGACACCAGTTCGAAGCCGAGCACGTTCTGGCTGTTCTGGATCGTCAGCCCGGTAATCAGCGTGGCGGCGAAGCCGCCCAGGCTGTGGATCGCCTCAATGTCGGCGTGGATCCCGGCGCCCCCAGACGGGTCGTGCCCGGCAATCACAAGAATGTTCGGTTTCACAGCGTTCTCCGGGCTTGGGCGGTAGGGTGGGTAGAGCCAAAGGCGAAACCCACCATGTCCATGCTTGTTAATCACTTCCGCAAAATCATCGAAACTGCCCTGCTTCGGAGGTAGGTAGTTCCGCTGGTTTTGTGCGAGCAGTGTGCGACATGGTCTCGGTGGGTTTCGCCTTTGGCTCTACCCACCCTACGGAACCAAGGGGTGGTCAGAAGGGCTTCACCACCACCAGAATGATAATAGCGATCAGGAACAGCACCGGCACTTCATTGAACCAGCGATAGAACACATGGCTCTTTGTATTGGCGTCGGCGGCAAATTTCTTCATATAGGCCAGGCATACGTGGTGGTAGCCTACCAGCAGCACCACCAGGGTGAGCTTGGCATGCATCCAGCCCATTTTCAGCCAGGCCGGGTTCAGGTACAGCAGCCAGATGCCCAGCCCCAGCGTGGCAAGCATCGACGGCGTCATGATGCCCCGGTAGAGCTTGCGCTCCATGATCTTGAACCGTTCCCGGCTGGCGCTGTCTTCCGCCATGGCGTGATAGACGAACAGACGCGGCAGGTAGAACAGCCCGGCGAACCAGGTAATTACGGCAATAAGATGGAAGGCTTTGACCCAGAGCATGCGAACTCCCGTTTGGCGCTGACCCGGCGCGCATCATAACAGCGCCAGCGGCGGGTTGCTGGTAAGGTAATGCCTTTCTATCATGCCGGGTTTCACGATCCATCATCGGAGCACAGGTTATGAGCAGTACGGCGAAGAGATTCCGGGCGGGTATCGTCGGCGGCACCGGCTACACCGGGGCGGAGTTGTTGCGCCTGCTGGTCAACCATCCGGAGGTGGAGATCGCCTGCATTACCTCGCGCAGCGAGGACGGCACCGCCGTGGCGGACATGTTCCCGAGCCTGCGTGGCCACCTTGACCTGAAGTTCACCGTGCCGGATGTGGCGCGGCTGGCGGAGTGCGACGTGGTGTTCTTCGCCACCCCGCACAATGTGGCCATGCGCATGATGCCCGAGTTGATGGCGGCGGGTGTGCGGGTGATCGACCTGTCTGCGGATTTCCGCTTGCGTGACGCGGATGTCTGGGCGCACTGGTACGGCGAGACCCACACCGCGCCGGACCTGCTGGCACAGGCCGTTTACGGCCTGCCGGAGCGCAACCGGGAGCAGATCCGGCAGGCGCAGCTTGTTGCCTGCCCAGGCTGTTACCCGACCGCCATCCAGCTTGGCTTCCTGCCGCTGCTGGAAGACAGCCTGATCGACCCGAACCAGTTGATCGCCAACGCCGCCTCCGGCGTCAGTGGTGCCGGGCGGCAGGCAAAGATCCCGATGCTGATGGCGGAAGCCAGTGATAACTTCAGCGCCTACGGCGCCTCCGGGCACCGGCACCTGCCGGAAATTGAGCAGGGCCTCGCGGATATCGCCAACGACCCGGTGTCGCTGACGTTTGTGCCGCACCTGCTGCCGATGATCCGGGGTATCCACGCCACGCTGTATGCCCCGCTGCGTGATCCGACGTTGTCGCTGAAGAATATCCAGGCGCTGTTCGAAGAGCGTTACGCGGATGAGCCGTTCGTGGACGTGATGCCGGCTGGCAGCCATCCCCAGACACGCTATACAAAGGGTGCCAATTACTGCCGGATTGCTCTGCACCGGCCGCTCGACCGCGATGTGATCGTGGTTTTGTCCGTGATTGATAACCTCGTCAAAGGCGCTTCCGGCCAGGCGGTGCAGAATATGAACATCATGCTCGGGCTGCCGGAGCGCGCCGGGCTGGAAGGGGCGGCGCTGCTACCGTGAGCATGAAAAAACGCAAGGCCGTCAGCGAACTGACCCTGATGCCGGTGGACCTGCGCCGGCAACGCCGGCAGCGTATCAGCTGGGTGTTGGTGACCGCGCTTGCCGTGATGCTGGCATTTGTGGGCGGCTACTTCAGCGCCGGCAACGACGGCTGGGGCGCGAGCATCGATCAGCAGCGCCAGCGGATGAAGATCAACAGCCTGGAGGCCAGCCTGCGTGAAGCGCGCGACGAACTGGCCCTGCACCGCACCAACAGTGAGGTGTCCTACCAGGCTCAGGAGCAGGTGCGCCAGGAATTGCGTGGCCTGCGGGACCAGATTGCCGAGCTGGAAGAAGCGGTGGCGTTCTACAAGAACGTGATGTCGCCCACTGAAGGGGAACAGGGGCTGCGCATCGAGCGCTTCGACGTCACCCGCACGGAGACGGAGGGGGTTTACCAGTATCGTCTGGTGTTGACCCAGATCGGCGATAACCGCAATTTCATCGCGGGGGATATCAACCTGACCCTGGACGGTCAGCGCGCCGGCAGCCCGGTTTCGATACCGGGCGCCGAGCTCATCAGCACGGACGCCAACAACACCAGTTTCCGGTTCCGCTACTTCCAGGAGCTCTCCGGCCGCCTGGAGCTGCCGCCTGAGATCGTGCCGGGCACCATCACGGTGGAAGCCGTGGCCGGTGGCCGCGGCGGGCAGCGAGTGGAACAACAATTTGGCTGGCAGTGACAGGAGAAAGACAGTGCTCGGGCGGGATAAAAAGACAGTACGCGAAGACTACCGCAACCACACGCTGGTGGCGCCCAGTGCCGAAATCCGCGGGGATATCGCCTTTTCCGGCGGTTTGCATATCCAGGGCAAGGTCGAAGGGAACATCAGTGTCTCCGGTGACGGCGGCAAGCTGGTGATCGGGGAGTCCGGCACGGTGAAGGGTGAAATCCGTGTGCCGGATATCATCATCAACGGCCGCGTGGAAGGCGATGTACACGCCAGTGGTAACCTGGAACTGGCTGAAAAGGCCGTGATCGAGGGCAACGTCTACTACAACCTGATTGAGATGGTGGTGGGCGCCCAGGTCAACGGCAAGCTGGTGCGCCAGGGCGAGCGCAAGCATCTGCCGGCGCCGGAGAAGAAGGCGGAGGCCGCGCCCGCAGGGGCCAGTGAGGCCAATACTTGACTATATTGGTCGGGTATCTGACCATTTGTGCCGTGACGAACTGCTGTTAATGGCCCAATGACCGATATTGCTGCAATGACATTCACTGACCGCGCGGCCGCCAAGGTGCGGGAACTGCGTGATGAGGAAGGTAACCCGGCGCTGAAGCTGCGGGTGTATATCACCGGCGGCGGATGCTCGGGGTTCTCCTATGGCTTTACCTTCGACGAACAGATGAAGGAAGACGACACCGTGGTCGAAAACGGTGACGTGACGTTGCTGGTGGATGCCATGAGCATCCAGTACCTGACCGGCTCCGAAGTGGATTATGACCAGGGCCTGATGGGGGCCCGTTTCGTTGTCCAGAATCCCAACGCGACCTCCACCTGCGGCTGCGGCTCCTCCTTCTCGATCTGACCTGCGCCCGGTGCTTTGTGTCATTGCACCCCTCCACCGGGCTGCTACCCTTCAGCGCAGACATCACAACAACGAGGTGGCTATGCGTGCGCTGCAAGTGGAAGCCTTTTCCGACCCTTCCGCCCTGAAAGTCTCTGATATTCCCGAACGCACACCCGGCAAGGGCGAAGTCATGCTGGAGATGGCCGGCGTCGGCGTCGGTTACTTCGATGGCCTGCTGGTGAAGGGTGAGTACCAGATCAAGCCGCCGCTGCCCTTCGTCCCGGGCAGCGCCATTGCCGGCGTGGTGGTGGAGGTGGGCGAAGGCGTGACGCACGTCGCGCCGGGTGATCACGTGGCCGCGTTTGCACTGCTGGGTGGCATGGCCGAAAAAGTGACGCTGCCAGCGCAGTCCTGTGTGCCGCTGCCCAAAGAAGTGCCGTTGCTGGATGCAGCCAATTTCTTCATCGCCTACGCCACCGGCTTGTACGGCCTGCGCGAATGCGGGCACCTGAAAGCCGGTGAAACGCTGCTGGTGCTGGGCGCTTCCGGGACCACCGGATCAACCGCCATCGAACTCGGCAAGGCCATGGGCGCGAGAGTGATCGCCTGTGCATCCACCGAGGAAAAGCGCCAGCGATGCCTGAAGGCGGGTGCGGACGTGGTGATCGACTACACCCAGGAAACATGGCGCAAGGAAGCGAAGGCGGCAGCGGGCGGGCAGGGCGTGGATGTGGTGTACGACCCGGTGGGCGGTGATCTGGCCGAGCCGGCGCTGCGGCTGCTGGCCCCGGGGGGACGTTATCTGGTGGTGGGGTTTGTCACCGGCATCGCCAGGATTCCGCTGAACCTGCCGCTGTTGAAGCGTTGCGCGATCATCGGCGTGAACTGGGGCGGCGAGGTGATGGGCAATCCGGCAGTGGTGCCCCCGGTGATCAGTCAGTTGGTGGAATGGACGCTGGCGGGCAAGCTCAAGACTGCACCGGACCATGTTTATCCGATGGCGCAGGCAGGCGAGGCGTTTGCTGCCCTCTTCGAGCGCCGTTCCAGTGGCAAGATCGTGGTGACGCCCTAGCGTTTCTAGATCTGGCTGTCTTTCAGCAGCGGCCTGAGCATGCTCTCCAGGCCGTTGAGCTTGATCTCGTAGATCAGTGCCAGTTGCCGGCCCAGCTTGCTGTTAGGGAAGCCTTCGCCGTGGTACCAGACCAGGTACGGTTCGGGCAGTTCCAGCAGCCGGCGGCCGGTGTATTTGCCGTAGGGCATGATCTGGTTGATGGCTTCAAGGAGCTGGCTGCTGTCAGAGAGAAAATCGGGTTGATCCGTCATGGTGGCCTTCAGGCTGGGTAACAGGCGCCGAGTACAGCGTCCCGGCGAGCGCCGGTGACTTGCGGTGCATTGCCCGGCACGCGGTTCAGGTGCGCCCAGGCCAGCCAGGCAAACGCGCAGGCCTCCACGGCCATCGGATCAATGCCGGCCTCGCCGGTGCTGGTGATACGCGTGCCCGGCAACAGCCGGGTCAGTAGAGACAGCAGGTGCGTGTTGAAGACTCCCCCGCCGCATACCAGCACGGTGGCGGGTGAAAAGGGGTTGATGGCATCGGCAACGGTGCGGGCGGTGAACTGTGCCAGAGTCGCCTGGACATCTTCCGGAGCTTCATGGCCCTGCAACTGACGGGCCAGCCAGTCCATCCGGAACAGCTCGCGTCCGGTGCTTTTCGGGTGTGGCCGCTGAAGATACGGTTCGCCCAGCAGGCGTTCGAGTAGCGCCGGCAGACACTGCCCCTGTCTGCTCCATGCGCCATCGTGGTCAAAGCGGGCGCCAGTATGTTGCCGGCACCAGGCATCCAGCAGCACATTGCCAGGCCCGGTATCGAACCCGGCGACCAGTTGCTCGCCGTCCAGCAGCGTTACGTTGGCCATGCCGCCGAGATTCAGTACGACGCGCCGTTCCCCGCCCTGGGCCAGCATGGCCTGATGAAAGCGGGGCACCAGCGGAGCGCCTTGCCCGCCAAGCGCAATATCGCGATTGCGAAAATCACTGATCGTGGTGATACCGGTGCGGCTGGCGATCACGTCTGCGCTGCCGACCTGCAGGCTGAAACCGGTGGCAGGGCGGTGGCGCAGAGTCTGCCCGTGACTGCCAATGGCGACAATGTCGCGGGCGCGCAGGCCGCTGTGTTCAAGCAGCGTGAGGGCGGCGTCGGCGAAGCGTTCGCCGAGCTGGACATGCAGCGCGCCAGCGCGGTCGATTTCATCCGCGCCGCTGTCGTTCAGTGCCAGAATGGTGTCGTGCAGGGCGTCGTCCAGAGGCAGGCTGTGGCGGGCCTCGAGATGGCAGTGGTGGCGGTCGACCCGCACCAGCACGGCGTCAATGGCATCCGCGCTGGTGCCGGACATCAGGCCGATAAAATGGCCGTCAATGGAAGTTCTGGGCAAGTGTGAATGCCTCGGCGTGCAGGGCCATCTGGTTGCGCAAGCGGTTGGCGTAGACCAGGAATTGCTGGCGCTCAGCGTCCTTCACGCCCCGTGCCTTGGGCAATTGCACGGTAAGCGGATCGCGGTGCACCCCGTTGACCAGAAACTCATAGTGCAGGTGCGGGCCGGTGGCCAGGCCGCTTTTGCCCACATAGCCAATGGTCTGCCCCTGACGCACCCGGGTGCCGTTGCGCATGCCGCTGGCGAAGCGGCTCATGTGCGCGTAGAGCGTGCTGTACTGCTGGCCGTGCTTGATCACCACGGTATTGCCGTAGCCGCCTTTGACGCCCACAAATTCCACGCGCCCATCGCCGGAGGCACGAATCGGTGTGCCGGTGGGGGCCGCGTAGTCCACGCCGCGGTGGGCGCGCAGCGTGTTCAGGATCGGATGCCGGCGGTTCGGGTTGAAGCGTGAACTGATGCGAGCGAACTCCACCGGCGTGCGGATGAAGGCGCGGCGCAGAGAATTGCCGTTCAGATCGAGGAAATCGATGTCTCCTTCTTCCGTCTCGTAGCGAAACGCGACCAGATCACGATCACGATTGCGGAATTCAGCCATGGTGATATTGCCCACGCCGACTTTCTCGCCATCCAGATACAGTTCCTCGAACAGCACGCGGAAGCTGTCGCCCTGACGAATATCCAGCACGAAATCGATATCCCAGGCGTAGATATTCACCAGTTGCATGATCAGGTTGTCGGTCATGCCTGCCCGCTGGGCAGACAGAAACAGCGAATCCGTGATGGTGGCTTCGGCATAGCGCATCTGGCGCTCATACTCGCGCACCTGTTCGGTGACCTGCCAGCCGTCAGCGGTATGTTCTGCCTGCAGTGACTCTATCAGGCTGACTTTATACTCCAGTGCGTCGAGCTTGCCCTGGTCGTCCAGTGCGATGCGCAGCACATCGCCGGGGCGAATGCGGGTCAGTGCTTTCAGGCGGTCATCAGCGGTGACCAATCGATGCACATCGCCGGACGAAACGCCCTGGGATTGCAGCAGACCAGACAGGGTGTCGCCATTGCTGACAGTCAGCTCTCGCCACTCGCGGGCCGGTGGGGCCGGGGGCACGGTCGACGTGTCGGAGGCATTCTCGGCAACGCGGGGTTCTGGTGCCGGCAGGGCCAGCGGTCGGGTGGCAACGTCCGGGGTGTCGGCGTCTGACTCGGGCAGCAGGGAGGCGGCTCCCAGCAGGGCGATCAGCGCAAAACAGGCCAGCAGGTGGCCCCGGGGGAAACAACGTGCCAGCTGCACGAACCGGGTCATAGCGGATCCCATATTCAGCGGTTTATTAGCTTGTTGACGTAACCCCCGGAAAAATCGAGGAACAGGGAATCTTCAGGTCAGAAGATAACCGCCTTTCGCCGGGGCATTCAAGTGCTACAATGGCCGCCCGTTTTACCAGATGTTGCAGGCCCTGCCGGGCCTAGGGGCAACATTCTCGTATTTCCGGTAACACCCAGCTGCCGGCCCGCCCGATTCCGGGAGGTCTGCAGAGGTGCGTCCGTGGGTGGCTCTGCGACCAGCAGGTCGCTCCATCATTTAAGGGTGCCGCGGGCCGTGACGGCCCGCAGGGCAGGCGAAGAGCCTGCGTAAACGAACCGGCTGCATTGTATAGAGGTAGGCATGGCCGATCTGGATCTGGAACAGACACTGGCGATCATTCGCCGTGGCACCGAGGAGATCATCCTTGAAGAGGATTTGCGGCGCAAGCTGGAAACGGGGCGGCCGCTGCGGATCAAGGCCGGCTTTGACCCCACCGCGCCGGACCTGCACTTTGGCCATACCGTGCTGATCAACAAGTTGCGTCAGTTTCAGGATCTGGGGCATCAGGTGGTATTCCTGATCGGGGACTTCACCGGCATGATCGGCGACCCAAGCGGCAAGAGCGCCACCCGGCCACCCCTGACTCGCGAGCAGGTGCAGGCCAACGCCGAGACCTATAAAGAGCAGGTGTTCAAGATCCTCGACCCGGCCAGGACCGAAGTGCGGTTCAACTCCGAATGGATGGACCAGTTGGGGGTTTCCGGCATGATCCGCCTGGCGGGGCAGTACACCGTGGCGCGGATGCTCGAGCGTGATGACTTCGACAAGCGCTACAAATCCGGCCAGCCCATTGCCATCCACGAGTTTCTGTACCCGCTGATCCAGGGCTACGACTCGGTGGCGCTGGAGGCAGATGTCGAATTCGGTGGTACCGACCAGAAATTCAACCTGCTGATGGGGCGTACCCTGCAGAAGCACTATGGCCAGGCGCCGCAGGTCTGCATCACGGTGCCGATCCTGGAGGGGCTGGATGGCGTGCAGAAGATGTCCAAGTCTCTGGGTAACTATATTGGCGTGACGGACGCTCCTGGGGAGATGTACCGCAAATTGCTGTCGGTACCGGACCAACTGGTCTGGCGCTACTTCGAGCTCCTCAGCCTGCGGAGTCTGGAGGAGGTGGCGGCAATGAAGGCGCAGGCCGAAGCAGCCGGCACCCCGCAGGAGGCGAAGAAGATGCTGGCAGACGAGCTGATCACCCGTTTCCACGATGCCGCCGCCGCCGCCGCCGCGCCGCGCTCCGCCGGCAACCAGATCGCTCTGGGCGACATTCCGGAGAACCTGCCGGAAATGGAGATCGGTGCCGGAGACGAGGGGTTGCGGCTGCTGGATGCCCTGCGGGATGCCGGGCTGGTGCAGAACGGCAAGGCGGCCAAGGATGTGCTGGCCCGCGGCGCAGTCTATGTGGACGGTGTCCAGGCTGATCCGGGGCTGGTGCTTCGGCGTGGGCGGGCGTATGTGGTCCAGGCCGGTAAGAAGAAGATTGCCCGTGTGATGGTGGTCTGAGGCGGGGCTGCGCCAGTCAGTGCTGGTCAGTATTTCGCCTGTCCTGAAATCCCTGAAAAAAGCTGTAGAAAGTGTTTGACAGGGAGCGGCCGATCAGTAGAATGGCCGCTCTCTCGACGAGGCCCTGCCTCGAAGCGAAGCGCTCTTTAACAATCAGGCAGACAAACGTGTGGGACCTGTTCTGTGTCGGGTTTAAAGAATTCGGCTACAGAGCAAGTCAAGCTCAAATGAGTGTAATTTGCGAACTAGCTGAGCATGTATTAAGTGCGTAGGCACTTTAAACGCTTTTCTTAACTGAAGAGTTTGATCATGGCTCAGATTGAACGCTGGCGGCAGGCCTAACACATGCAAGTCGAGCGGCAGCGGGGAGTAGCTTGCTACTTTGCCGGCGAGCGGCGGACGGGTGAGTAACGCGTGGGAATCTACCCATTTGTGGGGGATAACTTGGGGAAACCCAAGCTAATACCGCATAATCCCTACGGGGGAAAGCAGGGGATCTTCGGACCTTGCGCAGATGGATGAGCCCGCGTCGGATTAGCTAGTTGGTAGGGTAAAGGCCTACCAAGGCGACGATCCGTAACTGGTCTGAGAGGATGACCAGTCACATCGGGACTGAGACACGGCCCGAACTCCTACGGGAGGCAGCAGTGGGGAATCTTGGACAATGGGGGCAACCCTGATCCAGCCATGCCGCGTGTGTGAAGAAGGCCCTAGGGTTGTAAAGCACTTTCAGTAGGGAGGAAGGCTTCGGGTTAATACCCTGGAGTACTTGACGTTACCTACAGAAGAAGCACCGGCTAATTTCGTGCCAGCAGCCGCGGTAATACGAAAGGTGCGAGCGTTAATCGGAATTACTGGGCGTAAAGCGCGCGTAGGCGGTTAGTTAAGTCGGATGTGAAAGCCCAGGGCTCAACCTTGGAACTGCATCCGATACTGGCTAGCTAGAGTGCAGTAGAGGGAGGTGGAATTTCCGGTGTAGCGGTGAAATGCGTAGAGATCGGAAGGAACACCAGTGGCGAAGGCGGCCTCCTGGACTGACACTGACGCTGAGGTGCGAAAGCGTGGGGAGCAAACAGGATTAGATACCCTGGTAGTCCACGCCGTAAACGATGTCTACTAGCCGTCGGCGATCTTGTATTGTTGGTGGCGCAGCTAACGCGATAAGTAGACCGCCTGGGGAGTACGGCCGCAAGGTTAAAACTCAAATGAATTGACGGGGGCCCGCACAAGCGGTGGAGCATGTGGTTTAATTCGATGCAACGCGAAGAACCTTACCTACTCTTGACATCCTCGGAACTTGGCAGAGATGCCTTGGTGCCTTCGGGAGCCGAGTGACAGGTGCTGCATGGCTGTCGTCAGCTCGTGTCGTGAGATGTTGGGTTAAGTCCCGTAACGAGCGCAACCCTTGTCCCTAGTTGCCAGCGGGTTATGCCGGGAACTCTAGGGAGACTGCCGGTGACAAACCGGAGGAAGGTGGGGACGACGTCAAGTCATCATGGCCCTTACGAGTAGGGCTACACACGTGCTACAATGGCCGGTACAGAGGGCAGCGAAGTCGCGAGGCGGAGCAAATCCCTTAAAACCGGTCGTAGTCCGGATTGCAGTCTGCAACTCGACTGCATGAAGTCGGAATCGCTAGTAATCGCAGATCAGAATGCTGCGGTGAATACGTTCCCGGGCCTTGTACACACCGCCCGTCACACCATGGGAGTGGATTGCACCAGAAGTAGGTAGCCTAACCTTCGGGAGGGCGCTTACCACGGTGTGGTTCATGACTGGGGTGAAGTCGTAACAAGGTAGCCGTAGGGGAACCTGCGGCTGGATCACCTCCTTAACGACTAAACCTGAACACAGTTCAGGGACCCACACGTTTGTCTGTCTGGTTAAAAAGAGTGCAGGCCGAGAGTTTAGGGTCTGTAGCTCAGTTGGTTAGAGCGCACCCCTGATAAGGGTGAGGTCGGTGGTTCAAATCCACCCAGACCCACCAGATTTACTGCTGCGGCAGCCAGTTCGGAAGCCGATCCAGTAGTGAGTCTGGATGCTGCAAATATGGGGCCATAGCTCAGCTGGGAGAGCGCCTGCCTTGCACGCAGGAGGTCAGCGGTTCGATCCCGCTTGGCTCCACCAAATGCAGGCTGGTTACGTACTGGCAAACTGAAAAGTTTGGCAAGCAAAGTCAGAACCAAGTGCCTTGGGCTGTATCAAAGACATTTGCTTCTGGCTTTTTTAGGCCGGTAAGAAAAGCGCCATGATGACGAGTCTGGTGCAAGCTCTTTAAAAATTTGGATAGAGAAGTCGAGTCAAAGTAAAGATGTGAGTGTCTTGAATACGATACTTGCGTCTTTCGGCGAAACTGACATGTTGCTGCTGTGTAACCTGGTGGTTGTCTGCTTGAAGTTTGGGCGAGATGACTGTTTTGGGTTATATGGTCAAGTGACGAAGCGTACACGGTGGATGCCTTGGCAGCCAGAGGCGATGAAGGACGTTGTAGCTTGCGATAAGTCTCGGGGAGGTAGCAAACAACCTTTGATCCGGGAATTTCCGAATGGGGCAACCCACCTGCTGTAAGGCAGGTATCTTAGGACTGAATCCATAGGTCCTTAGAGGCGAACGCGGGGAACTGAAACATCTAAGTACCCGTAGGAACAGAAATCAACCGAGATTCCCTTAGTAGCGGCGAGCGAAAGGGGACTAGCCCTTAAGCTTCTCATCATTTAGCGGAACGGTTCTGGAAAGGCCGGCCATAGTGGGTGAAAGCCCCGTATGCGAAAGGTGGTGGGAAGTGAAAACGAGTAGGTCGGGACACGTGTTATCTTGACTGAATATGGGGGGACCATCCTCCAAGGCTAAATACTCCTGGCTGACCGATAGTGAACCAGTACCGTGAGGGAAAGGCGAAAAGAACCCCGGAGAGGGGAGTGAAATAGAACCTGAAACCGTGTACGTACAAGCAGTCGGAGCCCATTTCGGTGGGTGACGGCGTACCTTTTGTATAATGGGTCAGCGACTTAATTTCAGTAGCGAGGTTAACCGAATAGGGGAGCCGTAGGGAAACCGAGTCTTAATAGGGCGCTAGTTGCTGGGATTAGACCCGAAACCGGGCGATCTACCCATGGCCAGGTTGAAGGTGCGGTAACACGCACTGGAGGACCGAACCGGGATCTGTTGAAAAAGATTCGGATGAGCTGTGGGTCGGAGTGAAAGGCTAATCAAGCTCGGAGATAGCTGGTTCTCCCCGAAAGCTATTTAGGTAGCGCCTCGGACGAATACCACTGGGGGTAGAGCACTGTTTCGGCTAGGGGGCCATCCCGGCTTACCAACCCGATGCAAACTCCGAATACCAGTGAGTACTATCCGGGAGACACACGGCGGGTGCTAACGTTCGTCGTGAAGAGGGCAACAACCCAGACCGCCAGCTAAGGTCCCTAAATCCAGTTAAGTGGGAAACGATGTGGGAAGGCTTAGACAGCCAGGAGGTTGGCTTAGAAGCAGCCACCCTTTAAAGAAAGCGTAACAGCTCACTGGTCGAGTCGGCCTGCGCGGAAGATGTAACGGGGCTCAAACTGGATACCGAAGCTGCGGATGCACACTTAGTGTGCGTGGTAGGGGAGCGTTCTGTAAGCCGTTGAAGGTGTGTTGAGAAGCATGCTGGAGGTATCAGAAGTGCGAATGCTGACGTGAGTAACGACAATGGGGGTGAAAAACCTCCACGCCGAAAGACCAAGGTTTCCTGCGCAACGCTAATCGGCGCAGGGTGAGTCGGCCCCTAAGGCGAGGCTGAAGAGCGTAGCTGATGGGAAACGGGTTAATATTCCCGTACTTCTCGTAACTGCGATGGAGGGACGGAGAAGGTTAGGCCTACCGGGCGTTGGTTGTCCCGGGGAAAGGCAGTAGGCTGGGATCTTAGGCAAATCCGGGATCCTAAGGCTGAGAGCTGAGACTATTGGGCCTTTGTGCCCGAGAAGTGGTTGATACCATGCTTCCAGGAAAAACTTCTAAGCTTCAGGTTACGAGGAACCGTACCCTAAACCGACACAGGTGGTTGGGATGAGTATTCTAAGGCGCTTGAGAGAACTCGGGTGAAGGAACTAGGCAAAATTGTACCGTAACTTCGGGAGAAGGTACGCCGGTGGATGTGAAGGGCTTGCCCCGTAAGCGTCTGTCGGCCGCAGTGAAAAGGCCCCTGCAACTGTTTATTAAAAACACAGCACTCTGCAAACACGAAAGTGGACGTATAGGGTGTGACGCCTGCCCGGTGCCGGAAGGTTAATTGATGGGGTTATCTTCGGAGAAGCTCTTGATCGAAGCCCCGGTAAACGGCGGCCGTAACTATAACGGTCCTAAGGTAGCGAAATTCCTTGTCGGGTAAGTTCCGACCTGCACGAATGGCGTAATGATGGGGGCGCTGTCTCCACCCGAGACTCAGTGAAATCGAAATCGCAGTGAAGATGCTGTGTACCCGCGGCTAGACGGAAAGACCCCGTGAACCTTTACTATAGCTTCGCATTGGACTCTGAGCCTGCTTGTGTAGGATAGCTGGGAGACATTGAAGCCGGGACGCCAGTTCCGGTGGAGTCAACCTTGAAATACCAGCCTGGCATGTTTGGGGTTCTAACCTCGGTCCGTTATCCGGATCAGGGACAATGTGTGGTGGGTAGTTTGACTGGGGCGGTCTCCTCCCAAAGAGTAACGGAGGAGCACAAAGGTACCCTCAGCACGGTCGGACATCGTGCGCTGAGTGCAAAGGCACAAGGGTGCTTGACTGCGAGACCCACAAGTCGAGCAGGTACGAAAGTAGGTCTTAGTGATCCGGTGGTTCTGTATGGAAGGGCCATCGCTCAACGGATAAAAGGTACTCCGGGGATAACAGGCTGATACCGCCCAAGAGTTCATATCGACGGCGGTGTTTGGCACCTCGATGTCGGCTCATCTCATCCTGGGGCTGAAGCCGGTCCCAAGGGTATGGCTGTTCGCCATTTAAAGAGGTACGCGAGCTGGGTTTAGAACGTCGTGAGACAGTTCGGTCCCTATCTGCCGTGGGCGTTGGAGACTTGAGAGGAGCTGCTCCTAGTACGAGAGGACCGGAGTGGACGCACCTCTGGTGTTCCGGTTGTCACGCCAGTGGCATTGCCGGGTAGCTATGTGCGGACGGGATAACCGCTGAAAGCATCTAAGCGGGAAGCCCCCCTCAAGATAAGGTCTCCCTGGGAACTTGATTCCCCTGAAGGGCCGTGGAAGACCACCACGTTGATAGGCTGGGTGTGGAAGCGCTGTAAGGCGTGCAGCTAACCAGTACTAATTGCCCGTGCGGCTTGACCATATAACCCAAAGCGGTCAGCGCCATGCAGCGCGATCCGGGTACAATGGCAGGACGTGTCAGAGACACGACGAAAGACGCAAGTGTATTCAGACCTTGCATCATTACTTCGACTTCCTATCCAGCATGTCTTGATGCCGCCCGCAAATGCGGGATGTAACAAGGCAGACGCCTTTGGGATCTTGCAGCCAGTACTGTGGCCTCGCCACAGAGCAAGAAACCAAACCAGTTTGCCTGACGACTTTAGAGCGTTGGAACCACCTGATCCCATACCGAACTCAGAAGTGAAACGACGCATCGCCGATGGTAGTGTGGGGTTTCCCCATGTGAGAGTAGGACATCGTCAGGCTCCTAAACTAAAACGCCCTGTCAGGGAATCCTGGCAGGGCGTTTTACTTATGTGCGCTCTCACATGGGGAAACCTGCTCTTTATAGGTGGGGCCCGCTGCGCGGGTCCGGCCACCGGGCATAGCCCGGCGGCGCTACACCACACTCGCCGCGAGGCGGCGAAAGACGTGTGGCTTCGCCCCCATGTGTGAGCAGGCCATCGTCAGGCTCCTAAAAATGAAAGACCCCCGCCGCTTCGCGTCGGGGGTTTTTCATTTTTAGGACACGATGAACTCCTCTCCCTACCTCGCAGCGCAACGCGCTGCCATGTGACACCGGCCTGCAGGCCGGTGGACGCCGCAGGCGCCCCGAAGGGGTCAACGCACCGCGTTGATCAAGTAGGACCGACCATGCCCACGCTCACTCCCATAACGATCTGAGTGCACGAACTCTCTATCGCACGTTGGGCAGGGCGTCTTCTCTCACATGGAGTGCCCCGCTTTTTATCCGTGGGGCCCGCTGCGCGGGTCCGGCCACCGGGCATAGCCCGGCGGCGCTACGCCACACTCGCCGCGAGGCGGCGAAAGACGTGTGGCTCCGCCCCCATGTGTGAGCAGGACACGATGAACTCCTCTCCCTACCTCGCAGCGCCTGCAACCCAAGTAGAGCCTTCCAGGTGTAAACATCCCTGTTTCAGTTGCACCGTTGATTAGAGTTCTCCGCCCGTTTGTGTTTCGCCAGGTATTCCCATGGTGTCAGATCTTCCAGTGAATCGTGTGGGCGCTCATCGTTGTATTCTGTCATCCATGACTCGGTCAGTTCTCTCACCTCGGTGAGGTTCCGGAAGACATACATGTTCAGGATCTCGTCCCGATAAGTTCGATTGAAACGCTCAACATACGAGTTCTGAGTGGGTGTCCCGGGTTTGATAAATTCCAACGCAATGCCGTGTTGCTCGGCCCAGTCTGCCAAGGCGATCGAGATGAATTCCGGGCCGTTATCCATGCGTAGTTTGGCCGGGTAGCCTCGCCAAGCGATGATGCGTTCCAGAACCCGTATGACCCTCGGAGCTGGTAGGTTCAGATCAACCTCAATAGCCAGTACCTCGCGGTTGAGGTCGTCCACTACGTTGAAGGTACGGAAGCGGCGACCACAGAACAGACTGTCGCTCATGAAATCCATGGACCAACATCTATTGACGGTCGCTGGTACGCTTAATGGCTCCGGATTTCGTGTCGGGAGTCGTTTTTTGCCCCGTCGTCGTTTGTTCAGGTTGAGCGCACAATACAGCCGATGTACCCGCTTGTGATTCCACCCGTGTCCCCAGCGTCGCAGCACCTTGAACAGTTTGCTGAAACCATAGGCGGGATAGCGTTCAGTCGCGCTCTGAAGCGCAGCAATCACCGGTTCATCCCGGGAGGTATCCGGCCGATACCGGTACACAGAGTCGCTGATGCCAGCAATTCGGCAGGCTCTGCGGATGCTGACACCATGCGCCTGCTTCAGGTAATTCACCAGTTCTCGTCGAACGGCTGGCTTTACAGCTTTTTTTCGATCACATCCTTCAGCAGTTTGTGATCCAGACTCAGCTCGGCGTACATCTGCTTCAGTCGGCGGTTTTCCTCTTCAAGCTCCTTGAGGCGCTTCACATCAGAGGCTTCCATTCCGCCGTACTTGGATTTCCAGTTGTAGTAGGTCGCATCGGAGATGCCGTACTCCCGACACACTTCCTTGACCAGGCGACCGCCCTCGACCTCCTTCAGAATCTTGACGATCTGTGACTCGCTGTACCGTGATTTCTTCATGTCGTTCTCCGTTTGCCTCATTGTAGGTCGGAGAACTCTAATTACGCATGCACCGATTTTAGGGGATGGTTACACAGGCACCAAGTCCGCACCACAACGACCTGAGCGCGCAAGCCCAAAAAAAGCCCTGTCACGGAGTGCACCCTTTAGCTTGCGCAGGTCCTTGCGTCCTCTTGATATTTAGTGCCTCATGCCTTTCAGGGGGCTCATAAAGCCAAAAAAATCACACAATAACGCTCATTCACTATGTGCTCAGGTCGTGTCGCTCTGCTGTTTGTCTGTCTGCTCTCCGCATGCGGGGGTGGCTCAGGGGGTGTTTCTGTTCCGGTGGTGGAGTCTGTGCAGTTGCACGGCTTTATTACTTTCGATTTTGTGCCAGAGAAAGAGGCGGATAACGGCCTGGATTATGAACGTATCGAGCGGCGACCTGTGCGCCATGTGCGGGTTGAGCTCCTGGATGCGAGAGGAGAGATCCTGGCAACCACACTGAGTGACGAAACCGGCCACTATCAGTTCATGGCGCCAGCAGACAGCATGGTAAAGGTGCGTGTCGCATCCGAAATGATGCTGACGGAGGCACCGGCATGGCATGTGCGTGTGACAGACAATGTGCGGGATAACCGGCTGTATGTGCTGGACGGAAGCCTGGTCAGCACAGGGCGCAGGCCGACGCAACGGAATCTGCATGCAGCATCGGGGTGGGATGGTGCCTCCTATGCCTCGGTTCGCGCGGCGGCGCCGTTTGCGATTCTCGATACCTTTCATCAAGGCGTTCGGCATCTGGCCTCTGCGGGCGACATTCCGGCGCTGCCTTATCTGGAGGTGCGTTGGAGCATCGATAATGTGCCCGCCGGGGGAGAGCTGTCGCTGGTGGAAATCGGGACCAGTTTCTACCAGTACGTTCCGGAAACCGACACACATCTGATTTACCTGCTGGGCTCGGAAGACGTGGATACGGATGAGTATGACCGCCATGTCGTGCTCCACGAGTGGACCCATTTCCTGCAGTCGGCCCTGTCACGGGATGATTCGCTGGGTGGTGCGCACACGCGTGCTGACCGGCTGGATCCACGGGTCGCATTCTCTGAAGGGCTGGCCAACGCGCTGGCAGGTATCGCGCTGGCGGACCCGATTTACCATGACAGCAGTGGCGGGGCACAGGCGTGGGGGTTTCGCAACGATGTGCGCGCTGTTGAACAGGAAAGTATTGGTTGGTACAGCGAGGGTTCAGTCGGCAGCGTTGTATACCGTTTTCACGAGAACAGTGGGGCCTTGTCACCTGTGCTGCAGCCCCTGTTCAGTGACGAATTCCGGGAGAGCGCAGGACTTGCCACACTGTTTTCCTATGCCGAGTCACAAATGGTCCTGTTTCCGCAGTGGGGCGCGATGCTGGATCTCCTGCTGACCGAAAACAACGTGCATGGGCGCGGCCATCTGGGTGCCGGAGAAACCAATAACGGTGACTATCCCGGAGCGCTGCCACTGTACAAGCCGTTGATAGCGAATGGTGAGCCGGCGGAAGTGTGCATCACGTCCCGGTTTGGTACCTATAACGGTCTTGGTGCAGAAGCGTTCCTGTACTTGAGCGTCCCGCAGTCTGCGGCTTACACCCTGTTGGTCGAGAAAGTCGACGGGTCTGCGCGGGTGACGGATCCGGATGTGGTGGTGTATCACGCAGGCCGGATGGTGTTTTCGGGAGAGGGAAGCGAAGGCGATGTGGAGCAACTGACGGTAGGCCTGCCGGCAGGCGAGTATGTGCTGAACGTGTATGACGCATCAATGGCCTACTGGGGCGAACCCTTGCCACTGGAGCATTGTTTTGCCGTCAGCCTGATGCAGTAGCCAGAGAAATGTTGAGCGGGAGAGGATATATGTCACGTTTTGCCGCGCTATCTGCGCTGTTCGCCGTACTGCTGCTGCCGGCCTGCGATGCCGGGCATCGACATCAGGATCTGGCGAAAACAACCGTCGAACGCAGTGTAGGTAAAGGTGGCGCGGCGGTATCGCTAAGCGACGGGCCGTTGTACAGGTTGTCCGGCGCTGGCGCAGAAACCCTGAGCCTTCGTCTCGACAGCGGCTATGACGCGGGTGAGATGACTGTCACGCTCACGCCAGGTCGGGGGCTGCTCATGAACGACATGCCTGTCATGCATTTTGACCTTGCGGCGGGGGAATACTACGAGATTCCCGTATCGCTGGACGCCATGCCGGCGGGGCGTTACTACCTGCATCTGCATTGCCGGGTGAAAGTCGACGGGCGTGAGACGGCCCGGGTATTGTCGGCAATCGTCCTGGTCGGTGAGCCTGATGAAGTGGCTGCGCAGAAAACCATGGACCCGGGGCCGGTTGTGCTGCCTGCGGAAGAGGTGATTCTGCACGAAGAAGAATGAGACGGAGGTCGCGCACCGTCTTTGTTCAATCTGAAGCAGGCCGCGCCAACCTGGTGCGGCCTGCTTCGTCAGAAGGCACCGCCTGCGTGCCGCACCGGCCAGGTCGGTGCGTCCTGTCCGGTACGCCACTCCAGAACCCCGAAATATTTCAGCAAGTTATCCTGTCTTTGTCGTCACATCCGTAGGCTGGCACACCCCTTGCACTTCTAGCACTCAAACTTGTGTACAAGAAGGTGCTCATAACCGTGTACGGGTGGACGATAAGGGACTGGCTGGCGGCCTACGCAGAAGGCCGCAGCACACCGCAGGCGTTGCTGGGGGCGTTGGTCGAAAAACTGCGCACCAGTGACAATCCGGTCTGGATCAGTGTGGCCACGGACAGTCAGTTGGCACGACAGCTTACCGATCTGGCGGTGAAGCTGGAGGCTGCGGGCGGGGATATTTCGGGGTTGCCGCTGTACGGTGTGCCGTTTGCGGTCAAAGACAATGTCGATGTCGCGGGCTGGACCACGACGGCGGGCTGCCCGGGTTTCGGTTATCAGCCCGCCAGCACTGCGCCCGGTGTGCAGAGGCTGCTGGACGCCGGCGCGATCGTGATGGGCAAGACCAATCTTGATCAGTTCGCCACCGGGCTGGTGGGGACACGTTCTCCGTACGGTGAAGTGCGCAACGCGTTCAATCCTGCCTACATCTCCGGCGGTTCCAGCTCCGGTTCGGCGGTGGCGGTTGCAGAGGGCAGCGTGCCGTTCAGCCTGGGAACGGACACGGCGGGTTCCGGACGTGTGCCTGCAGGCTTCAACAATCTCGTCGGCGTAAAGCCGACACGGGGTGCGGTGAGTGCCCGTGGGGTAGTGCCGGCCTGCCGTTCGCTGGATTGCCTGTCGGTATTCGCCCTGGATGTCTGCGACGCGGAATACGTGCTGAATCTGCTGGTGGCCGAGGACAAGGGGGACCCCTACTCACGACGGTCATCGGCAGAAATCCGGTTCGATCAATTGCCGGCAAAGCCGCGCTTTGCCGTACCGATGACGCCGGACTGGTTCGGAGATGCAGCGGCGGAGAAAGCCTTTCAGGAAAGTTGCCAGAAACTGGAGGCACTTGGCGCAACGCTGGTGCCGACCGATTTTGCGCCGCTACTGGAAATTGCTGCATTGCTGTACGACGGCCCCTGGCTCGCGGAGCGGTACGTCGCCGTCGGGCAGGCCGTGGCTGACGACGTGGCGGGGCTGGATCCTGTGGTGGCAGGCATTGTCGCTCGAGGCAAGCAGCCCACCGCTGCCGATTATTTCCGTGCCGAATACCGCCGTGCAGCCATCAAGCAGCAGGCCGACGAACTGCTCTCGAATGTGGACGCCCTGCTGGTGCCGACCGCGCCAACTCATTATCGCATCGAAGATATCCGCCGTGATCCGGTGCGGCTCAACTCCCGCCTCGGGACCTATACCAACTTCGTCAATCTGCTCGATATGTGCGCGCTGGCGCTGCCCGGCGTGTTTCGGCAGGACGGTTTACCGGCCGGCATCACACTGATCGCCGCCGCGTGGCGAGACTTTGCCCTGTTGCATTTTGCGCGTCGCTGGCAAGAGCAACTGGACTGGACCCGAGGCGCAACAGGACAGCCGCTACCCGCGATGACGTCCCCCGGGACAGAGCCCTCTGCACGCTATGTGCGTCTGGCCGTCGTCGGCGCACACCTCTCCGGCATGCCGCTGAACCACCAACTCACCGAACGTGATGCGCGCTTCGTGGAAAGCACCATGACCTCCGCGGATTACCGCCTGTTTGCTCTGGCCGGCACAGTGCCGCCAAAGCCAGGCCTGATGAAACTGGGAGCCGGCGCGGCCATTCAGGTGGAGTTGTGGGACGTGCCCGTCGCGGCGTTCGGCTCCTTTGTGCAGATGATTCCGGCGCCACTGGGGATCGGCACGATCACGCTCGCGGACGGACGCGAAGTGAAGGGCTTTATCTGTGAAGACTGGGCGCGGGCTGCCGCGCAGGACATCACCACATTCGGCGGCTGGCGTGCCTATATGGCCAGCGTCACCGGGAACACGGCGCCGGCGATGGATAACAGGGCGGGGTGAGTAGCATGTTCAGCAAAGTATTGATCGCAAACCGGGGCGAAATCGCTGTACGCATTATCCGCACCCTGAAGAAACTGGGGGTGGCGAGTGTGGCGGTGTACTCCGATGCCGACCGCAACGCCCTGCATGTGCTGGAAGCAGATGAGGCGGTTGCCATTGGCGGTGCGGCGCCCTCAGAAAGTTATCTGGTGGGCGAACGTATCATCGAAGCGGCGAAAAGCACCGGCGCGCAAGCAATTATTCCCGGTTACGGATTCCTGTCGGAAAATGCCGGTTTCGCCGAAGCCTGTGCGCAGGCCGGTCTCGTGTTTGTCGGGCCGACACCGATGCAGATGCGAAACTTCGGGCTGAAACACGAAGCGCGTGCGCTGGCCGAGCAGGCAGGCGTGCCGCTGGCGCCCGGGACTGCGCTGCTGACATCGGTCGAGCAGGCACTGGAAGCGGCCGAGGGGATCGGTTACCCGGTGATGCTGAAAAGCACAGCGGGGGGCGGCGGTATCGGTCTGACCCGCTGCGACAGCGATCAGGCGCTCAGCGATGCCTTTGAGTCGGTGCAGCGGCTGGGCAAGAATTTCTTCAGCGACAGTGGTGTGTTCCTCGAGCGTTTCGTTGACCAGGCGCGCCACATCGAAGTACAGATCTTCGGCGATGGCCTCGGCAAGGTAATCGCCCTGGGCGAGCGGGATTGCTCCATCCAGCGCCGCAATCAAAAAGTGATCGAGGAAACGCCGGCGCCGGGCCTGCCAGCCGCGACGCGGGAGAAACTGCTGGATGCCGCAGTGCGGCTTGGTGAGTCGGTCAGTTACCAGTCTGCCGGCACGGTAGAGTTCATCTACGACGGCCAGCGTGACGAGTTCTATTTCCTGGAAGTGAACACCCGTCTGCAGGTGGAGCATGGCATCACCGAAATGGTCACTGGTGTGGACCTGGTGGAATGGATGTTGCGCACTGCCGCCGGCTCGCCACCGGACCTTGCGGGCCTGCATATCGTGCCGCAGGGCGCGGCCATTGAGGTGCGCCTTTATGCCGAAGATCCGGTACGCAATTTTCAACCGTCGCCGGGGCTGCTGACAGAAGTCTTCTTCCCGGCGGATGTGCGGGTGGACGGCTGGGTCAGCACCGGCACGGAAGTGTCGCCACACTATGATCCGATGGTGGCGAAACTGATGGTGCAGGGGGCGGACCGTGCGCAGGCAGTAAAACGCCTGGCTCAGGCACTGGAGGCCACACGACTGTGTGGCATCACCACCAACCTGGCGTATCTGCGCGCCATTATTGCGACAGACGACTTCTGCAAAGGTCAGTTTTCGACACGTTATCTGGACAGTTTTGCCTTTTCGCCGGAGGCGGTGGAAGTGGTCGCCCCTGGTACCTACACCACCGTGCAGGACTATCCGGGACGCGAAGGCTACTGGCATATCGGTGTGCCGCCATCCGGCCCCATGGATGACTACGCCTTCCGTCTTGCCAATCGAATTGTTGGCAATGGCGACGATGCGGCGGGGCTGGAGTGCACTCTGATCGGCCCAACGCTGCGCTTTCATTGCGACACCACGGTTGCGCTGACCGGCGCGCAGACCGACGCGACGCTGGACGATGTGCCGGTGGTGTTCTGGAAACCGTTGGCGGTCAAGGCCGGGCAGGTGCTGCGTGTGGGCAGGGCGGTCAGCGGTTGCCGTACCTATTTCGCCGTGCGCGGCGGCATTGATGTCCCCGAATATCTGGGCAGTAAATCCACCTTCGCACTGGGGCAGTTCGGTGGCCACGGTGGCCGCCCCCTGCGCGGCGGGGATCTCCTGGAGCTTGTCCGGGGCACGCCGGCCACGGCTGAACCTGCGGCGGCTGACGAGGCGCTGGTGCCCCAGTACGGTGATCACTGGGATATCGCGGTGCTGTACGGCCCACACGGCGCACCGGATTTTTTCCAGAGCGAATCCATCGAGACGTTCTTCGAGACGGACTGGGCGGTGCACTACAACTCCAATCGTCTCGGCATACGCCTGATGGGCCCCAAGCCCACCTGGACCCGCAGCGATGGTGGTGAAGCCGGGTTGCATCCTTCAAACATCCACGATTGCGAGTACGCGATCGGCAGCATCAATTTTACCGGTGACATGCCGGTCATTCTGACGCGTGACGGACCCAGCCTCGGCGGGTTTGTCTGCCCGGTCACCATCTGCAAGGCCGAGTTGTGGAAAGTCGGCCAGGTGAAACCGGGAGATCGCATTCGCTTCCGCCGTATCGGGTTCGATGAAGCCCGGGCAATGGAGCTCGCGCAGGATGCGTCGATTGCCGCGCTGTCGCCGGTGGCAGCGGCGGCGGAGAGCGGGCTGGGTTGTGTGCCGGAGGGCACGGTGTCCGAGACGGTGCTTGCTGAATTACCGGCACGTGACGGCTGCCCCGCCGTGGCGTATCGCCAGGCGGGGGATCGTTATGTGCTGATCGAGTACGGTCCGAACGTTCTCGATCTGCCCGTGCGGTTTCGCATCCACGCGCTGATGGAAGCACTGAATGCCAATCCGGTCGACGGCATTCTGGAACTGTCCCCGGGTGTGCGTTCCCTGCAGGTGAACTACGACAGTCGTGTACTGCCGCAGCGCGCGCTGATCGAAGCGCTGCTGGCTGTGGAAACAGCATTGCCGCCAGTCGGCGAAATGAAAGTGCCGACACGCGTCATTCATCTGCCATTGGCCTTCGAGGATTCTGCCACGCTGGATGCGGTGGCGCGCTATCGCCAGTCGGTCCGGGACAAGGCGCCCTGGCTGCCGAGCAACGTCGAATTCATCCGCCGCATCAATGGCCTCGACAGCATTGAGCAGGTTCGGGAGATCGTTTACGAGACCAGCTATATGGTGCTGGGCCTGGGCGATGTCTATCTGGGGGCGCCCTGCGCCGTGCCTGTCGACCCGCGTCATCGCTTGCTGACATCGAAGTACAACCCGGCGCGCACCTACACGGCGGAAGGCACGGTGGGTATCGGTGGTGTGTACATGTGCATCTATGGCATGGACTCGCCGGGCGGCTATCAGTTGATTGGCCGCACTCTGCCGATCTGGAACAAATTCCTGAAGAACGAAGTGTTCATCGATGGCAAGCCCTGGCTGTTGCGCTTTTTTGACCAGGTGCGCTTCTACCCGGTCACCGAAGACGAACTGATGCAGATGCGGGAGGCCTTCCGCGAAGGGCAGATGACGCTTGATATCCAGGAGGAAGTATTCGATCTGGGTGAGTACCAGCGCTTCCTGGACAGCATCGAACCCGAGCTGGTCGAGTTTCGTGCCAGGCAGAAAGCAGCTTTCGACGCCGAAGTGGCGCTCTGGCAGGAAGACGCAGCGCTGGACGAAATCCATGGCCGTGAACGCAATGCCGCGCTCAGCGAAGACGATCTGGCCGGTGGCGAGCTGGTGTCAGCGGACATCAGCGGCAACGTCTGGAAGCTGCTGGTGCAACCTGGTCACGCTGTCAAGGCAGGCGATCCTCTGCTGGTGATCGAGGCGATGAAAATGGAATTCGCGGTACATGCGCCATCGGATGGCGTGATTCATACGGTGCACTGCGAAGAAGGCCGGGTGATCCAGGCGGGCGATCCTCTGCTCGTGATTGCCGAGAGCGTGGCGGCGTAAACCGGGGCGGGATGATGATAGAGCTGTCAGGTAATCAGCACCAGGGAAGCCGCGCAACAGGACGTGCGGGAAATCTGGCGGAAGGTATCTATCACAAGCTCAAGCAGGACATTTTCGACTTTCGTCTGCTGCCGGGCGACCGTTTTACTGAAAGCGACGTGGCCGACCGAATGGGAGTGAGCCGCACGCCGGTACGTGAGGCGTTGTTCCGCCTGCAACGCGAAAGCTATGTCGAGGTGCTCTACCGCAACGGATGGCGCGTGCGGCCATTCAATTTCGAGTACTTCGAGAACCTGTACGACGTGCGCACCATTCTGGAAACCGCCGCCGTCAAACGCCTGTGCGAACAGGAGCAGGGTGCAGTACAGCTTGAGGATCTCAAGCGCATCTGGCTGGTGCCGGCCAGCGAACGGCTGACCGACATGAGCAGCCTGTCGGCGCTGGACGAGCGCTTCCACGAAATGCTGGTGGAAGCCGCTGGCAATGACGAGATGGCACGCATTCACCGTGAGATCAGCGAAAAGATCCGCATTATCCGGCGGCTGGATTTCACCAAGCCACCGCGGGTCGAGGCCACCTATCTCGAGCACGGGAAGGTGCTCAGGGCAATCATGCAGCGCCGTGCCGATGAGGCACAGATGATGCTGCGTGCGCATATCGAGGAAAGCCGGCGCGAAGTGCGCAAGATCACACTGCATATGCTCTACAGCGCGCGCGCTGATGCGGATCGCGATGCGATGTAGACCCGTATCGGGATCATCCTCCGCCGACAGGGCGGCAGGGTGTTCCGGCAAGGACCAGGGGGAACGTGGGAATGTCTTTCACTAATGGAATGTCGGGGGTAACACCATGAACACGGCAACACATTCATTACAGCGTCATTCAGCATTGATGGCCTGCCCGCAGGTTTCCGGCAGCGATAACGTGTTCTCAATCGGTCTGCGGACGCAGATCTAACCGGACGGGCTGGCCAGCGCCAGCCTCATGCAAGGAGACGATCACATGAACAAGCAAGGTTTTATCAAACAGATTGCGTCGGCCTGCCTGGCCGTATCCACGCTGTTCGGGGCCGCTGCGGTACAGGCCGAGGACACTATCAAGGTGGGTGTGCTGCACTCTCTGTCCGGCACCATGGCAATCAGTGAAACGACGCTGAAAGACACGGTGCTGATGCTGATTGAAGAGCAGAACCGAAAAGGCGGCCTGCTTGGCAAAAAGCTGGAACCCGTGGTGGTCGACCCGGCCTCCAACTGGCCGGTGTTCGCAGAGCGCGCGCGGGAACTGCTGCAACGCCACGAAGTGGATGTGGTGTTCGGATGCTGGACATCGGTATCACGCAAGTCCGTGCTGCCGGTGTTTGAGGAACTGAACGGGCTGCTTTTCTACCCGGTGCAGTATGAAGGCGAAGAGTCTTCCCGCAATGTGTTCTACACCGGCGCCGCGCCGAACCAGCAGGCCATCCCGGCGGTGGATTACCTGATGAACGACGTGGGGGTGGAGCGCTGGGTGCTGGCAGGTACCGATTACGTTTACCCGCGCACTACCAACCGCATTCTTGAAGCCTACCTCAAGAGCAAGGGCGTCAAGGATGAGGACATCATGATCAATTACACCCCGTTCGGCCATTCCGACTGGCAGAGCATCGTGGCCGAGATCAAGCGCTTCGGCTCCGCCGGCAAACAGACCGCGGTGGTGTCCACCATCAACGGTGACGCCAACGTACCGTTCTACAACGAGCTGTCCAACCAGCAGGTGTCCGCCGAGGACATCCCGGTGGTGGCCTTCTCCGTGGGTGAGGAAGAACTCTCCGGCATCGACACCAGCAATCTGGTCGGCCACCTGTCCGCCTGGAATTACTTCATGAGCGTGGACACACCGGAAAACGAAGCCTTTATAAAAAGCTGGCACACCTACATCAAGGATCCGAAGCGTGTGACCAACGATCCGATGGAAGCGCATTATGTCGGCTTCAACCTGTGGGCACAGGCTGTCGAGAAGGCCGGTACCACCGATGTCGACAAAGTCATTGATGCGCTGCCGGGCCTGGAAGTGCCGAACCTGACCGGTGGCGTGGCGCGCATGCTGCCGAACCATCACATCACGAAACCAGTGCTGATTGGTGAAATCCGTGAGGATGGGCAGTACGACGTGGTCTGGGAGACTGACGGTGAAGTGGAAGGGGATGCCTGGTCCGACTTCCTCGACGGCAGCAAGAACATCGTTGCCGACTGGGTGGAACTGAAATGCGGTAACTACAACACCGAAACCAAGACCTGTTCCGGCCAGAACTTCTGAGTGGGGGTGCCCGCCGGTTCGCCGGCGGGCACTGCAACAGCGAGTAGAAGGAATCCGACATGGCATATCCGGCAGTACGGCACCGGACAGGCTGGCGCAGCCTCTGGCTGCTGTCCGGTATGGTTGTGCTCTGCCTGCTGGCGACGGGCGGTGCGCAGGCGCAAACCACGCCGGATGCACCGGTGGTGATGGCCGACAATGCAGGCACCATGGTTGATCCGTTGCAGCAACGGCGGGAGCAACTGGCGAATCTGGCCACCGGCAGCTTCCCGGAAAAGCGTCGCCTGGTGAATAACCTGCAACAACAATCCTGGCACGGCGTGCGCGCGGTGCTGGCCGGGATGCTCGCCGGAGAACTGTTTCACGATGATGGTGATCCGGCAAAGGTATACGTGTTGCGTGAACAAAGCGGTGTGCTGATCCGCCTGGATCCGCTTGATGGCACCGAAGTGGAGATCGCGGACAAACAGGGATTGAAAGAGGTCCGCACCAACAATCAGTTGCGTCGTGCCTTGCGTGGTGCGGTTGCACGTTTTGATATGGCGGATGAATCGCCAGCGGTGCGCAAGGCAGCGATTGCCGAGCTGCGCCGCGATCTGGATAACGATGCCGTGGCATTGATGCGCGAGCGGTTACCGCTGGAACAGCACAGTGGCGTGCGCAACGAACTTGACGTGGCGCTGGCGCTGCATGATCTGGACAGCACGGAAGCCGCCACACGATTGGCAGCGCTGGACGTGCTCAGCGGCGAACTGGCCAACGATGTCTATAACCGGGTGCAGCGCCTGCTGGCCACCGATGCCGAGGGCAATCCAGTGGAACCGGACGCACAGGTGCGGGTGCAGGCGCAGCGCGCCATCGACCGCATTGAACAGCGCCGCAGTATTTTCGGTGGCCTGGAAACCCTGTTCTTCGGCCTGAGTTTTGGCTCGGTGCTGGTGCTGGCGGCCATTGGCCTGGCGATCACTTTCGGTGTGATGGGGGTCATCAACATGGCCCACGGTGAGTTGATCATGCTGGGCGCCTACACTTCCTATGTCATGCAACTGCTGTTGCCGAATCATATCGGGCTGGCCATTGTGCTGGCCGTGCCGGCGGCATTCCTGGTGTCCGGATTGATGGGCATTCTGATTGAGCGTGGCGTGGTGCGATTCCTGTACGGCCGGCCGCTGGAGACATTGCTGGCGACGTTCGGTATCAGCCTGCTGCTGCAACAGCTGGTCCGTTCCATCTTTTCGCCCCTGAACCGCACGGTGCAGGCGCCGGAATGGATGAGTGGCCTGTGGCGCATCAACGATGTGTTCGCGATCACCTGGAACCGCTTCTACATCATCATCTTCATGCTGCTGGTGTTCGCGCTGCTGTGGCTGGTGCTGAACCGGACCTCACTGGGCCTGAAAGTGAGAGCAGTATCGCAGAACCGTGCCATGGCGCGGGCCATGGGAGTGCGCTCGGACCGGGTGGATGCGCTGACCTTTGGCCTGGGTTCCGGCGTTGCCGGTATTGCCGGCGTGGCATTGAGCCTGCTGACCAACGTCGGCCCCAATCTCGGGCAGTCTTACATCATCGATTCCTTCATGGTGGTGGTGTTCGGCGGCGTCGGCAATCTCTGGGGCACGCTGGTGGGCGGCATGACGCTCGGCGTGGCAAACAAGTTCCTCGAACCGCATGTGGGCGCCGTGATGGCGAAGATCCTGATGCTGGTATTCATCATTCTGTTTATCCAGCGCCGCAAGCAGGGCCTGTTCCCGCAGAAAGGTCGGGCCGGGGAGGATCACTGATGGGTGAGCACAGCATGTTGTCGAAACTGTTGCGCAGCGAACGCGGCAGCCTGGTGTTTCTGGCGATCCTGTTCGTGATCGGTGTTGGCATGCCACTGGCGAACCTTCTGCTGCCGGCCAGTTCCGCGCTGCATCCGTCCACCTACACCCTCGGGCTGGTGGGCAAATACATGACCTACGCGCTGCTGGCGATCTCTATTGATCTGATCTGGGGATACTGCGGCATTCTCAGCCTTGGCCATACGGCGTTCTTTGCCCTGGGTGGCTATGCCATGGGCATGTACCTGATGCGCCAGATCGGCAGCCGGGGTGTGTACGGCGATCCGGTCCTGCCGGATTTCATGGTGTTCCTGAGTTGGGAAAAGCTGCCCTGGTACTGGCACGGCTTTGACATGTTCTGGTTCGCCGCGCTGATGGTGCTGGTGGTGCCCGGTCTGCTGGCGTTTGTGTTTGGCTGGCTGGCGTTTCGTTCGCGCGTGGCAGGGGTGTATTTCTCGATCATGTCGCAGGCGCTTACCTACGCACTGTTGCTGGCGTTTTTCCGTAACGAGATGGGGTTTGGCGGCAACAACGGGCTGACCGATTTCAAGGAAATTCTCGGTTACGACCTCCAGGCGCGCAGTACCCGTATCGGCCTGTTCGTGGTCTCTGCCATAGCGCTCGGGCTGGGTTATGTGCTCTGTCGCTGGATCGTCACGTCGCGGTTTGGCCGCATCATTGCCGCGATACGTGACAGCGAGGGCCGCACCCGGGTTTTATCGGCTATCGGGTGGAGCACTACAAGCTCTGGCTGTTTGTTATCTCCGGCATGCTCGCCGGTGTTGCCGGCGCCCTGTACGTGCCGCAGGTGGGCATCATCAACCCGGGTGAATTCGCGCCGCTGAACGCCATCGAAGCGGTGGTGTGGGTGGCCGTCGGTGGCCGCGGTACGCTCTATGGGGCAGTGGTCGGAGCGGTGCTGGTGAATTATGCCAAGACCTATTTCACAGTGGCCTGGCCGGAAGCATGGTTGTACGCACTGGGCACCTTGTTTGTGGTGGTCACGCTGTTTCTGCCGAAAGGCATTGTCGGCATCCTGCAACGTTTCCGGCGGAGCGAATCATGAAAAGGAGTGCAGCATGAAGTTGCCGAAGTCGCTGGCGGAGTTTACCGACCGCAGCCGGGTATTTGATGTCGTCAACCCGGCGGTGCGCTCGCCAAAGCTGGACACCAGCCACGGAACCATCCTTTATCTGGAAGATATTACCGTGAGCTTTGACGGTTTCCGCGCGCTCAATGACCTGACGCTGTATATCCATGCCGGCGAGCTGCGCTGCATCATCGGCGCCAACGGTGCCGGCAAGACCACCATGATGGACGTGATCACCGGCAAGACCCGTCCCGACAGCGGCACGGCCTATTTCGGCCAGAGCATTGACCTGCTGCGCCTGAGCGAGCCGGACATCGCCCAGGCCGGCATCGGCCGCAAGTTCCAGAAGCCGACCGTGTTCGAACAGCACACAGTGTTCGAGAACCTGGAGCTGGCCATGGCCGGCGACCGGCGTGCCTGGAAAATGCTGTTCGCGCGGCTGACACCCGCGCAGCGTGCAGATATCGATGAGGTGCTTGGCGTGATCGGCCTCACCGAGCATCGGCATCGCCAGGCGGGGGCGCTGTCGCACGGGCAGAAACAGTGGCTGGAAATCGGCATGCTGCTGATGCAGAAGCCGGCGCTGCTGCTGGTGGACGAACCCGTGGCAGGCATGACGCCCCAGGAAACCGAACGCACGGCTGAACTGCTGTTGTCACTGGCGGGGCGCCATTCCGTCGTGGTGGTGGAGCACGACATGGATTTCGTGCGTTCGATTGCCCGCACTGTCACCGTGTTGCACGAAGGCAGCGTGCTGGCCGAGGGCAGCATTGAACAGGTGCAGCGTGATCCGCGCGTGGTCGAGGTGTATCTGGGGGAACAGGCATGACACAGACTTCACTGCTTGCCGTGCGCGGCCTGAACCAGCTCTATGGCGGCAGCCACACGCTCTGGGATGTGGAGCTGGATGTGCCCGCCGGCTCCTGTACCTGCCTGATGGGCCGCAACGGCATGGGCAAGACCACCTTGCTGAAATGCATCATGGGTCTGCTGCCGGTGCGCAGCGGCGAAGTACAGTTTGATGGCCGGGATCTGCTGACACTGCGCGCCGAAGCACGGGCTGGCCTGCGCATCGGCTACGTGCCCCAGGGGCGAGAAATCTTTCCGCGCCTGACCGTCGAGGAAAACCTCAAGCTGGCGGTATATGCCCGGCCGGATAAATCCATGGCCATCCTGGATCATATCTACAGCCTGTTCCCGGTGCTCAGGCAGATGGCACGGCGGCGCGGCGGCGACCTCTCCGGTGGGCAGCAACAGCAGCTTGCCATCGGGCGTGCGCTGGTGCTTGAGCCGCGCCTGCTGATACTGGATGAACCCACGGAAGGCATTCAGCCGAATATCGTGCAGGAAATCGGGGATCTGATTATACGGCTGAACCGCGAGCAGGGCCTGACCGTCCTGCTGGTGGAACAGAAACTGCCTTTTGCGCGTCGTGTGGCCAGTGACTTCCGCATTATCGACAAGGGGCGCATGGTCGGAGGGGGAGCGATTGAGGCCCTCAATGACGACTTGATCAGGCATCACCTGACGGTCTGAAATGCCCGCGCCACGCGTGGCCCCGGCGGCCCGCCCCCTTTGCCGGGTTTTTGCAGGAGACGGGTATCTAGCGCCCGCCTTTATCCTGGAACACGGGCGGTCGCTGCCGGTGGATCAGCCACATCAGCACCGCCACTCCCAGCCCCCAGGCGCCGTTGACCAGCAGGCCGCCGAGTACGGTCTGCGGGTTCACCGCCAGCCCCTTGAGCGGAAACACTACCAGCATGGCCACCGCGGTCGGTGCAATGGCGCCTGCCACCAGTGCGGTAAGCGTATACTTGAGGCGACGACGGCTGCGGATCAGCCACCACAATGGCAGGCCCCAGACACCACCCCAGAACGCCAGTGAAATGACCTGGGGCACCCCCAGTGGTGGCACCGGAGACAGATTGAAAGGCGGTGCGGGAATCATGCCGGCCAGGTAAAACAGCCCCACCACGGCCTGGTGGCACAGCAGTGTGGCGAGGAAACCGGCAACGAACGCTTTCAGCCAGGACATAGGCAGCTGCTCCATGTCAGTCGATGCAGATCAGGTGCGAGGCTGTCCCGGCAGGTCACAGGTCGGTACAGCACGCCTTGTTGCTGGGTGACGATTGGACGGTCTGCTGTATGTTACCGGGCATTTTGTCATTGAGAAATGTTAAGGTTAGCCGTTGTGCTGGTGGCGAATATTCGGGAGTATCGGCGTTGATTGGCGCCCCACGCTTGAGTGGTGCCGGTGTTGGGACCTCTGGATAACCCCAGGTGATTCCTGTGCCCCTTTGGGCAGCAGTTCTGTCGCGGTGTCTGGCCGGCTCGGGCAGGACGCACTGGACTGGATGATGAGAACAACGGAGAGGGAGACGGAGCATGAACGCAACAGCCAACACCCAGATGAAATCCCCGCTGGACGCGCTCCAGGAGCGTGTGACCCGGCAGGGCAAGGATGTGGCGATGATCCAGCCGCTCGGCGGCGGTGCGCTACGGGAATACACCTGGGCGGAACTGGATGATGAAGCACGCCGCATGGCGGCATACCTGAAGGCACAGGAGTTGCCGCCAGGTTCGAATATCGCGCTGATGTCCAAGAACTGTGCCGAGTGGATGATAGCCGACTGGGCTATCTGGATGGCGGGTCATGTAAGTGTTCCGTTGTACCCCACGCTGACCTCGCAAAGCGTGCGCCAGATTCTTGAGCACAGCGGCGCCAGGCTGCTGTTTGTTGGCAAGCTGGATGTGTGGGACGAGGCCCAGGCCGGCGTGCCGGCAGAGCTGCCGAAAGTCTCCTTCTCTCTTTCCCCGGCGGATGCCCGCCAGGCATTCCCCTGCTGGCCGGACATCATTGCGGCACAGGCGCCACTGACGGATGTGGCGCGCCCTGCGCCGGGCGATCTGGCCACTATCATCTACACATCCGGCACTACCGGCACACCGAAAGGGGTGATGCACAACTTCGGCAACCTCGCCATCATGGGCGAGAAAATGCCGGGGGTGTATCAGTTGTCCAGCCAGGATCGCGCGATTTCCTACCTGCCGCTGTCGCACGTGGCGGAGCGGGCCGCTGTGGAACTGGCCATGCTCTATGTGGGCCTGCGGGTCTTCTTTGCTGAATCGCTTGAAACCTTCGCGGACGACATCAAGCGTGCCCAGCCGACGATCTTCTTTGCCGTGCCGCGTATCTGGACCAAGTTCTACCAGAAGGCCAGCGATGCGGTGCCGCCAGCGAAGCTGAAGAAACTGCTGAGAATTCCGCTGCTCAACCGCGTCATCAAAAAGAAGGTGTTGTCCGCCATGGGGCTGCAGGACTGCCGTATCGCGTTGTCTGGCGCATCTGCCCTGTCGCCGGAGGTGATCACCTGGTTCAAGGCGCTCGGGCTGGAAATCCTGGAAGTGTATGGCATGACCGAGAACATGGCCTGGTCGCACACGACCCGTGAGGGCGACCAGCAGATCGGCTGGGTTGGCAAGCCCAACGAGGGAGTGGAGCAGCGTATCGCCGAAAATGGCGAGATCCTCGTGCGCTCGGTGGCCAACATGCAGGGCTACTACAAAGACCCGGAGAAAACCCGCGAAGACCTGACCGAAGATGGCTGGCTGCACACCGGCGACGTGGGCGAGATCGACCAGCAGGGGCGGCTGCGTATCACCGGCCGTGTGAAGGAAATCTTCAAGACCGAAAAAGGCAAGTACGTGGCGCCGGCGCCGATCGAGAACAGGATCGTCTCGCACCCCGGCATCGACCAGGCCTGTGTGATGGGCGTGGACATGCCGCAGCCGCTGGCGCTGCTGTGCCTGTCGCCGGAAGAAGAGGCGCATCTTAAAGACGACGCGGCCAAGCAGGCGTACATCGACGGGCTGCAGGCGCTGCTCAAGCGCGTCAACGGCGAGCTGGATGCGCACGAGCGGCTGGACGCGATGGTGGTGGTTTCCGAGTCCTGGGGCGTGGAAAACAACCTGCTGACCCCGACGCTGAAACTCAAGCGCAACGAGTTGGAAAAAGTCTACAAAGACCGGCTCGCCGGTTGGGCCGCGCAGCGCGGCGTGGTCTGGGCGCGCTGATGCCGGAGACGTCCATTCAGGTGGACAGTGCGGTCATCCGCTGCCTGGCGGATGGCCGTTTTCATTCCGGTGAGGACCTGGGGGCGCTGTCGGGCATCTCGCGCGCGGGTATCTGGAAACGGCTGCAGAAACTGGAGCAGCTTGGCCTGGCGATCGAGTCGGTACGCGGCAAGGGCTATCGCATTGCCGGTGGCCTGAGCCTGCTGGACGAGACGGCGCTGCGCGCCGCCGCCGGGCTGCCGGCGGATGCCTTCGATCTGGTGCTGAAAGAAACTACGGTCTCTACCAATGCCGACGCCCTGGCGATGATTGCCGGTGGCCTGGTGCGGCCGCTGGCCGTGCTGGCGGAATACCAGAGCGCCGGGCGCGGTCGCCGTGGCCGGCCCTGGCAGTCGCCGTTTGGCAGCAACCTGTACCTGTCCCTCGCATCCCGCTTCAGCGGCGGCGCGACCGCACTGGAAGGCGTAAGCCTGGCGGTCGGTGTTGCTGTTGCGGACGTGCTGGCGGCCTCTGGCCTGGGCGCGCGCGTGCAGTTGAAGTGGCCGAACGACGTACTGGTCGGCGGCCGCAAGCTCGGCGGCATTCTGGTCGAACTGGCCGGGGAGATGGACGGGGTCTGCATGCCGGTGATCGGCATTGGCATCAACGGCGCCATGCCGGCGCAGGCCGGTGCGGAGATCGACCAGCCCTGGACCGACCTGGGCCGGGAGCTGGGTGCACCGCCAGACCGCAATCGGCTGGCGGGTGAATTGCTGGCGTCCTTGCTGGCGGTGCTGGACACCTTTCGCGCCGGGGGCTTTGCGGCGTTGCGCGAACGCTGGCAGCAGTACGACGGTTGCGCCGGGCGCGAGGTACAATTGCTGCTCGGTGACAAACGCATCACCGGCGTGGCCTGTGGGGTCAGCGAACAAGGGGCGCTGCTGCTGGACGTGGAAGGCGAGATGCAGCGCTTTCACGGGGGTGAAGTCAGCTTGAGGATGGCATGAGGCTGTTCCTGGATATTGGCAATACCGCCATGAAGTGGCGGCTGAACCTGCCTGATGGCGGGTGCAGGCAGGGCGGGCATGCCCATCAGCGTGACTGGTGGGGGCTGGCGGCGGAACTGGCGCAGGTGTGTGCGCAGCAACCCCCCGCAGTGCTCTGGGTCGGCTCGGTGGCGGGCCGCGAGGCAGATGCCGAACTGGCGCAGGCGCTGAAGGCCGTTCTGAATGTGACGCCGCGTTTCTACTACTCCCCCGCCACGGACCTGGGCCTGCGCAATGCATACGCTGACCCGGCCCGGCTGGGTGTGGATCGCTGGCTGGCAGTGGTGGAGGCCTGGCACCGCGAAGGCGCGGCCATCATCGTCGATTGCGGTAGTGCGCTGACCATTGATGCCGTCGATGCCGACGGCATGCATCTCGGGGGCTACATCGTGCCGGGGCTGACCATGCTGCGGACCAGCCTGTTCCGGGGCACGGCCCAGGTGCGGGTGACGGACCCGGTGAGCACATCGCTGGCGCCTGGCCGCAGCACCAGCGCAGGGGTCGAGAATGGCGTATTGCGCATGTCTGTGGCCTTCATCACGGATGTGGTGGTTGAACTGCGCAAAACCCTTACCGATACTTGCCCGGTCTTCATGACCGGCGGTGATGCTGCCGTGCTACAGCCGCACTTGCCGTTCGCGGCGCTCGCCGATGCCGATATCGTGCTGGATGGCCTGGAACGGGTGGTGGCGGCCGGCGCCAGTGGAGAAGAACCGGCCTGAACGGGCAGCAGGGGGAAACGGTCATGCGCTGGGTGTTCTACAGTCTGTTGATCCTCAACGTGGTTTATCTGGGCTGGCAGTTGCTGGCGCGCGTGGCGCCGCCGGCGGAGCCCGCCCGGGCTGCTGTCGTGGCTGCGCCGCGGCAGCTTCAATTGCTCAACGAACAGGGCGGCAGCGACCGCCCGGCACTGCCGCGCCAGGCGCTGTGCCTGGTGGTCGGGCCCTGGGGGGAGCGTGGCGCCGCCGAAAGCCTGCAGCGCACCCTGCGTGGACTGGCTGGCCCCGGCGAGCTGCGTGCCGTGCCGGTGCGCAAGGATCGCCTGAGCTGGGTCTATCTGCCTGCCACCGAAGACCGCGATGCCGCCCTGCAGCAGCTGCGTGAGCTGCAGGGGCGCGGGGTGGACAGCTTTATCGTCGCGGAGGGCGAGGACGCCAACGCGATTTCCCTGGGCTATTTCAGCAGTGCCGAGTCAGCGCGCGGGCTTCAGGTGAAAATGCGCAACGCCGGTTACCCGGCAGAAGTGCGCGAGACGTGGAAAGAGATCACTGAATATTGGCTCTACTATCCGGTGCCTGATGCCGGGGCAGGCGAACGCATTCGCCAGGCTGCGGCCGGTGCTGGCGTGGAGATGGCACAGGCAGGTTGTGCAACAGGTTGATTTGGCGGGAATTCCCGGATTTCTTGGCGGTTTTGAAAATGTCACGTCCAATTCAATTGCCTGGGCTGTCGGCATTCATTACAATGCGCGTCCTTTGCAGGCTGGCGTAGCTCAGTAGGTAGAGCAGCTGATTTGTAATCAGCCGGTCGGGGGTTCGATTCCTCTCGCCAGCTCCATTCTCCGGTTACGCAGGGTGGTTGTCCTCTGGTTTGCCGCCAGAGCCCGTGGAATACGCCGTTCCTGGCCTCGAAAGCACATGAAAAGAGGTTGACAACCAACAGGCCCAAAAAGAGAATGTAGGCCCTTTTTTGGGAGGGGTTCCCGAGTGGCCAAAGGGATCAGACTGTAAATCTGACGCGCAAGCTTCGCTGGTTCGAATCCAGCCCCCTCCACCAAGTTTTGAGAGAATCGCAGCGTCAGAGCACAGTTTGACGTTGGCCAGTACCCCGAAAGTTCGCCGGGGGCTGGATCGAACCAGACGGTTCGACGTGTCGCCGCAGGCGACCGAACAGCGCCGCAAAGCGGTGCTGGCCCGAAGGGCGGAGGCGCAGCCGGAGTAATCCAGCCCCCTCCACCAAGTTTTGACAGGAAGCACGGCGTCGGAAGCACGGAAGACGCTGGCCAGTACCCCGGAAGTTTGGCGGGGGGCTGGGTTCGAACCAGACGGTTCGACGGTCGCTTCAGCGACCGAACGGCACCGCGAAGCGGCTGCCGGCCCCGAAGGGGCGGAGGCTGCAGGCCGGAGTAATCCAGCCCCCTCCACGTAAAAAGAGGCGCCCCTGGCGCCAGCCGATTTCTTGTTCGGCACAGTTTGCAGAGTTACGGCCCAAGGCTGGCGAGCCCGGCCCTGGAAGGCAAGGTTCGCGGGTGTAGTTCAATGGTAGAACCTCAGCCTTCCAAGCTGATGACGCGGGTTCGATTCCCGCCACCCGCTCCAGCAGTGCTGGGCAGGCCGTAACAACAGAGTTTCACCGCCGTCACTGGTGGGATGAGGTTTACGCTCATATAGCTCAGTAGGTAGAGCACTTCCTTGGTAAGGAAGAGGTCACCGGTTCAAATCCGGTTATGAGCTCCAATGCACCGGCCCCGGGAGTGATCCCGGGGCCGGCTTCATCTCTCGGGGCGTGGTGTCGTGGGTGGTCACGATGTCCTGTGGGCGCGTGGTCCTTTTTGTGTTTTCCGAGCGATGCTTTGCTGTTCAGGCAGGAATGCACAATCGAACTGAGAGGTAGAGAGTCGTGGCAAAGGCAAAGTTTGAACGTAATAAACCGCACCTGAACGTAGGCACGATTGGTCACGTAGACCATGGCAAGACGACGCTGACCGCGGCGCTGACGAAAGTGTGCCACGACGTGTGGGGCACAGGCGAAGCGCGAGCTTTCGACCAGATCGACAACGCCCCGGAAGAGCGTGCGCGCGGTATTACCATTGCGACCTCTCACGTTGAATACGATTCCCCGACCCGCCACTACGCGCACGTAGACTGCCCGGGCCACGCTGACTATGTGAAGAACATGATCACCGGTGCGGCACAGATGGACGGCGCGATCCTGGTAGTGTCCGCCGCGGACGGCCCGATGCCGCAAACCCGCGAGCACATCCTGCTGTCCCGTCAGGTAGGCGTACCGTACATCGTCGTGTTCCTGAACAAGGCGGACATGGTCGATGACGAAGAGCTGCTGGAACTGGTTGAAATGGAAGTGCGCGAACTGCTGAGCGCGTACGACTTCCCGGGCGACGACACCCCGATCGTGAAAGGTTCTGCCCTGAAGGCACTGGAAGGCGACACCAGCGACATCGGTGTACCGGCCGTACAGAAGCTGGTTGAAACCCTGGACGAGTACATCCCGGAGCCGGAGCGCGCCGTGGACGGTACCTTCCTGATGCCGATCGAGGACGTGTTCTCGATCTCTGGTCGCGGTACGGTAGTAACCGGCCGTGTAGAGCGTGGCATCGTGAAAGTGGGTGAGGAAGTGGAAATCGTGGGTATCCGCGATACCCAGAAGACCACCTGCACCGGCGTTGAGATGTTCCGCAAGCTGCTGGACGAAGGTCGCGCAGGCGAGAACGTGGGCGTGCTGCTGCGTGGCACCAAGCGTGACGAGGTTGAGCGTGGCCAGGTACTGTCCAAGCCGGGCACGATCAAGCCGCACACCGGCTTCGAGGCTGAAGTGTACATCCTGAGCAAGGACGAAGGTGGCCGTCACACCCCGTTCTTCAATGGTTACCGTCCGCAGTTCTACTTCCGTACCACCGACGTGACCGGTGCGTGTGACCTGCCGGAAGGCATCGAAATGGTGATGCCGGGTGACAACGTGAAGATGACGGTGAAGCTGATCGCTCCGATCGCGATGGAAGAAGGCCTGCGCTTCGCGATCCGCGAAGGTGGCCGTACCGTCGGCGCCGGCGTGGTGGCCAAGATCCTCGAGTAAAGGCGCAGCCAGGTTTCTGGCATCCAGGCCGAGGTGTGCAAATCAGCCCCTCGGCCTACTGCGTTTGCGATAAAAGGTTACAGGCCAGTAGTTCAATTGGTAGAGCACCGGTCTCCAAAACCGGGGGTTGGGGGTTCGAGTCCCTCCTGGCCTGCCAAATTTTCCCGGCGCTACAGTAGTAGCGGGGTGTCAGTAATGAGTGAAAAGGCAGAAGCGCAGTCCGGAGCATCCGCTCTCGAAGCCGTCAAATGGCTGGTAGTTGCCGTGCTGGTGGGTGTTGCCGTCTGGGGCAACAGCTACTACGCCGAGGTGTCTCCGTTGTATCGCGCGCTGGCGGTGGTGGCCATTGGTCTGGTGGCGGCATTTGTCGCGTTGCAGACTGAGCAGGGCCGCGCTTTTAACCAGTTGCGCAAGGATGCCATGGTCGAAGTGCGCAAGGTGGTCTGGCCAACACGTCAGGAAACCGTGCAGACCACTCTTATCGTGCTGGCGTTCGTGCTGCTGGTCTCCCTCATTCTTTTCTTTTTCGACTGGGTGCTCAACGGCATCGTGTCCCGAGTCATCGGATAAGGGGTAGACATGGCGAAGCGCTGGTATGTGGTACATGCCTATTCCGGCTTTGAGAAGTACGTCAAGCGTGCGCTTGAGGAGCGGATCAAGCTGCGTGGCATGGAGGAAGACTTCGGTGACATCCTGGTTCCCACGGAAGAAGTGGTGGAGATCAAGGGTGGCCAGAAGCGCAAGTCCGAGCGCAAATTCTTTCCGGGTTATGTGCTGGTGCAGATGGAAATGAACGAAGGCACCTGGCACTTGATCAAGGAAACCCCCAAGGTGATGGGCTTTATCGGCGGTACGCCGGACAAGCCGTCGCCGATCACCGACCGCGAAGCGGATGCGATTTTGCGGCGCATGGATGACAGCACTGACAAGCCTAAGCCGAAGACGCTGTTCGAGCCGGGTGAAGTGGTGCGTGTGATCGATGGCCCGTTCGCCGATTTCAACGGCGTGGTCGAGGAAGTGAATTACGAGAAGAGCCGCCTGCAGGTTGCAGTGCTGATCTTCGGTCGTTCCACTCCGGTGGAACTGGAATTCGGTCAGGTCGAGAAGAACTGATCGGGGCGGGCTGTCGCGAGACGGCCCGCTTAATGGTGTCCGGCGTTCGCCGGGCAATGTGGCAAACCTCAGGGGAGCCATAGCCAGGCGAAGGTCTGGTGAGGCGCTGGAACCCAAGGGAGTACATCATGGCTAAGAAGATTCAGGCCTACATCAAGCTGCAAGTTGCAGCGGGTGCGGCCAACCCGAGCCCGCCGGTCGGCCCTGCACTGGGTCAGCACGGCGTGAACATCATGGAGTTCTGCAAGGCGTTCAACGCCCAGACTCAGGAGCTGGAAAAAGGCGCTCCGGTACCGGTGGTGATCACCGTGTACAGCGATCGCAGTTTCACCTTCGTCATGAAGACGCCGCCGGCGTCCTTCCTGCTGAAGAAAGCAGCGGGCATCAAGAGCGGCTCCGGCGTGCCGAACAAAAACAAGGTGGGCAAGGTGACCCGTGCCCAGCTTGAAGAAATTGCCAAGACCAAAGAGCCGGACCTGACTGCAGCAAGCCTTGATGCAGCGGTTCGTACCATTGCGGGCAGTGCCCGTTCCATGGGTCTGGACGTGGAGGAATAAGCATGGCCAAGCTTTCCAAACGCGCCCGCGCGATCCGTGAAGCGGTAGTTCCGGGCAAAGCCTACGCCATCGACGAAGCCGTCAGCCTGCTGGCCGAGCTGTCGAAGGTGAAGTTCAAGGAATCCATCGACGCCGCCATCAACCTGGGTGTTGATCCGCGTAAATCTGACCAGAACGTGCGTGGCGCTTCCGTGCTGCCGCACGGCACCGGCAAGACCGTCCGTGTGGCGGTGTTCGCCCAGGGCGCCAACGCTGACGCCGCGCGCGAAGCCGGCGCCGACGTGGTCGGTTTCGACGATCTGGCCGAGCAGGTACAGGGCGGTGAGATCAACTTCGACGTGGTGATCGCTACCCCGGACGCGATGCGTGTGGTCGGTAAACTGGGTACCATCCTCGGCCCGCGCGGCCTGATGCCGAACCCGAAAGTGGGTACCGTGACCGCTGACGTGGCCACTGCGGTGAAAAACGCCAAGGGCGGCCAGGTGCGCTACCGCACCGACAAAGGCGGCATCATTCACTGCAACATCGGCCAGGTTGGCTTTGATGTGAACGCAGTGAAGGAAAACCTGGAAGCACTGGTCGCTGATCTGAAGAAGATCAAGCCGTCCTCCGCCAAAGGCGTGTACCTGAAGAAAATTACGCTGTCGACCACCATGGGCCCGGGTCTGTCCATCGACCTGGCTACCCTGGCGATCTGATCGACGGCAGGAAGTTGGCCGCTGCTGCCCTGAGGGTGGTGGCGGCTTTACGGACTTTGAGTTGCCCGTTTCGGCGGGCTGGCGTCAAAGACCACAGGCGCCCTGATGACGGGGCTTAAAACACCAGCCTGCGCAGACGCGGTGTGGTTCAGGTTCCACTGTGCCCCCGCGTATGAAGGCTTCGCCTTCATAAACCGGGTGATCGGCCTCCGGGCCGGTTGAAGACAATCCAGGAGATGACACAGTGACTCTGAAACTGGAAGACAAGAAAGCCATTGTCGCGGCCGTCAAGGACGCCGCCGACAGTGCTTTCTCTGCTGTGGTCGCCGACTACCGTGGCCTGACGGTCTCGCAGATTACCACGCTGCGTAACCAGGCCCGCGAGCACAACGTTTATTTGCGCGTTGTTCGTAACACACTGGCGCGTCGCGCGCTGGAAGGCACGAACTTCGAACTGCTGAACGACTCGCTGGTAGGCCCGACCCTGATCGGTATGTCGATGTCCGAGAACGACATGGGCGCAGCTGCCCGTCTGTTCAAGGACTTTGCCAAGGACAACACCAAGCTGGAGCTCAAGTCCGGCGTGTTCGATGGCAAGTTGTTCACCGGCAACGAACTCGACGTACTGGCCAAGCTCCCGAACCGCGAACAGGCCCTGACCACTCTGGTATCGCTGCTGCAGGCACCGGTATCCAAGTTTGGCCGCCTGATGACCGCGCTGAAGGAAAAGAACGAAGAGCAGGCTGCCTGATCGCCGCCTGATCCACACCTCATTGAAGATTTTTGGAGAAATTGAACATGGCACTGTCCAAAGACGAAATCCTGAACGCTATCGGCGAGCTGTCCGTACTGGAGCTGGTTGAGCTGATCTCCGCTTTCGAAGAGAAGTTCAACGTGTCTGCTGCTGCCGTGGCTGTTGCTGCTGCACCGGGTGCTGCTGCTGCCGCTGTTGAAGAGCAAACCGAGTTCAACGTTATCCTGACCGGTTTCGGCGACAAGAAAGTAGGCGTGATCAAAGCCGTACGTGAAGCCACCGGCCTGGGCCTGAAAGAAGCCAAGGACCTGGTAGAAGGCGCTCCGGCTCCGGTGAAAGAAGGCGTGTCCAAAGACGAAGCTGAAGCGATCAAGAAGAAGATCGAAGAAGCTGGCGGTACTGCCGAGCTCAAGTAAGCGCCTATGCGCCAGTCTTTCCGGCTAGTGGGAAAGACGCCGGCTGGCAGCCGTTTTCGGCTGCCAGCCTTTTGTCGTTTCTGACAAAGCGCTGTCGACAGCGCCGTGTGCGCGGTGACAGCACCGGTTTCGGCCGGAAGCCATTGTCGTCTTGAGACGGCAGTGCATCAGGCCCGGGCCTGAGAAGTTCAGCACGTAAGCGTGTAAAGACGTCGCCACCGGGCGATGGATCAACAGCCGAGGAACGCAGATGGCATACTCATTTACTGAGAAAAAGCGGATCCGCAAGAATTTCGGCAAGCTTCCCAAAGTCATGGAGGTCCCCTACCTCCTGGCCATCCAGCTTGATTCGTATCGCACCTTCCTGCAACAGGACAAGGGCAGCGAAACGCGTGAAGCCACGGGTCTGGAAGCTGCCTTCAAGTCCGTATTTCCGATCTCCAGCTATTCCGGCAATGCGGCGCTGGAGTATGCCGGTTATGAACTCGGCAAGCCTGTCTTCGACGTCAAGGAGTGTATGCTCCGTGGCGCGACCTACGCTGCCCCGCTGCGTGTCCGTATTCGCCTGGTGATCTACGATAAAGAGTCTTCCGGTGCGATCAAGGACATCCGCGAACAGCAGGTGTACATGGGCGAAATCCCGCTCATGACCGAAAACGGCACCTTCATCATCAACGGTACCGAGCGTGTCATCGTGTCCCAGCTGCACCGTTCGCCGGGCGTGTTCTTCGATCACGACAAGGGCAAGACCCACAGCTCCGGTAAGCTGCTGTATTCCGCACGCGTGATTCCCTACCGTGGTTCCTGGCTCGACTTCGAGTTCGATCCGAAGGACATGGTGTTCGTCCGTATCGACCGTCGCCGCAAGCTGCCGGCGACCGTGCTGCTGCGCGCGCTGGGTTACAACTCCGACGAAATTCTCGAAATGTTCTTCGAGACCAACCAGATCGCGGTGCAGGACGGCGTCTACAAGATGCAGTTGATCGCCGAGCGTCTGCGCGGTGAAACCGCCACGTTCGACATTCTGGCGGGTGACAAGGTTGTGGTGGAAGCCGGTCGTCGTATTACCGCGCGCCACATCCGCGAGCTGGAAAAGGCCAACATCGAGTACCTGGAAATTCCGGGCGAATACCTGAATGGCAAGGTGCTGGCCCGCTCGGTGATCGACCAGGAGACTGGCGAGATCCTGGTAGAGTGCAATACCGAGCTCACCGCTGATGTGCTGGCGAAGCTGGAAAAGGCTGGCGTGCAGGAATTTGAAACCCTGTACACCAACGACCTGGACCACGGCGCCTTCATGTCCGACACGCTGCGCGTCGATGCGACCCGCAGCCAGCTCGAAGCGCTGGTGGAAATCTACCGCATGATGCGCCCTGGCGAACCGCCGACCAAGGACGCTGCGGAAAACCTGTTCAAGAACCTGTTCTTCACCGAAGAGCGCTATGACCTCTCCGGCGTGGGCCGCATGAAGTTCAACCGTCGTCTGGGCCGGGATGAAACCGGTGGCCCGGGCATTCTCTATGACGGTCGCTATTTCAGCCTGCGCAACGACGAAGAAGGCAAGCGTTTCTTCGACGAGCTGGGCGACGGCACCTCCGACATCGTCGAAGTGATCCGTACCCTGGTGGATATCCGTAACGGCAACGGCATCGTTGACGACATCGACCACCTGGGCAACCGCCGCGTGCGTTCTGTCGGTGAAATGGCCGAGAACCAGTTCCGCGTTGGCCTGGTGCGTGTCGAGCGTGCGGTGAAAGAGCGTCTGAGCCTGGCGGAATCCGAAGGCCTGATGCCGCAGGATCTGATCAATGCCAAGCCGGTGGCGGCGGCGGTGAAGGAATTCTTTGGTTCCTCGCAGCTGTCCCAGTTCATGGACCAGAACAACCCGCTGTCCGAGATCACCCACAAACGCCGTGTCTCGGCGTTGGGCCCGGGCGGTCTGACCCGTGAGCGTGCCGGCTTTGAAGTGCGTGACGTGCACCCGACCCACTACGGCCGCGTGTGCCCGATTGAAACGCCGGAAGGCCCGAACATCGGTCTGATCAACTCGCTGGCCACCTATGCCCGCACCAACGACTACGGCTTCCTGGAAAGCCCGTACCGCAAGGTGATCGACGGCAAGGTCAGTGACGACATCGAATACCTGTCCGCCATCGAAGAAGCCGAGTGCGTGATCGCGCAGGCCGACTCGAAAATGGAAGACGGCCGCTTCGTGGAAGAGTTCGTGACCGTGCGTCACCGCAACGAATTCACCGTGATGCAGCCGGAACACATCACCCATATGGACGTGTCCCCGCACCAGGTGGTGTCGGTAGCGGCCGCGCTGATTCCGTTCCTGGAGCACGATGACGCGAACCGCGCACTGATGGGCTCGAACATGCAGCGTCAGGCCGTGCCGACCCTGCGTGCCGAGAAGCCGCTGGTAGGTACCGGCATGGAGCGCAACGTAGCGCGCGACTCCGGTGTCTGTGTGGTGGCCCGCCGTGGCGGTGTGATCGACAAAGTGGATGCAGGCCGGATCATCGTCAAGGTGAACGACGACGAGATCGCCGAAGGCGAAGCCGGCGTTGATATCTACAACCTGACCAAATACACCCGTTCTAACCAGAACACCTGCATCAACCAGCGTCCGCTGGTGAAAGTGGGTGATGTGGTGGCGCCGAAGGACATCCTGGCCGACGGCCCGTCCACCGACATGGGCGAGCTGGCGCTGGGCCAGAACATGCGCGTCGCCTTCATGCCCTGGAACGGCTACAACTTCGAAGACTCGATCCTGATCTCGGAGAAGGTGGTACGCGAAGACCGCTTCACCACCATCCACATTCAGGAACTGACCTGTGTGGCCCGCGACACCAAGCTGGGGCCGGAGGAAATCACCTCCGATATTCCCAATGTCGGTGAAGCGGCGCTGTCCAAACTGGACGAGTCCGGCATTGTCTACATCGGTGCCGAAGTCGGCGCGGGCGATATTCTGGTGGGCAAGGTCACACCGAAAGGCGAGACCCAGCTGACACCGGAAGAAAAGCTGCTGCGTGCGATCTTCGGTGAGAAAGCCTCCGACGTGAAGGACACCTCCCTGCGTGTGTCGTCCGGCGTGAAAGGCACCGTGATCGACGTGCAGGTCTTCACCCGCGACGGCGTGGACAAAGACGAGCGCGCCAAGCAGATCGAACAGATGCAGCTCGACCAGTTCCGCAAGGACCTGAAAGACGAGTACCGCATTCTCGAGCAGGACATGCTCGAGCGTCTGCGCCGCGAGCTGGTGGGCAAGAAGGTCAACGGTGGTGCTGGCCAGAAGCGCGGCACCGAGCTGACCAACGAACTGCTCGACAGCCTCAAGTCGGAACAGTGGTTTGAACTGCGCCCGGCGGACGACGATGTTGCTGAGCAGCTCGAGCGCGCCCAGCAGTACCTTGAAGCGCACAAGAAAGAGCAGGAAGAGCGCTACAAGGACAAGCAGGGCAAGATCACCGGCGGCGACGACCTGGCGCATGGCGTACTGAAAATCGTCAAGGTCTACCTGGCGATCAAGCGTCGCATCCAGCCGGGCGACAAGATGGCTGGCCGTCACGGTAACAAGGGTGTGATCTCGGTGATCATGCCGGAAGAAGACATGCCGCACGATGAGCATGGCGTGCCGGTGGACGTGGTGCTCAACCCGCTGGGTGTACCGTCGCGGATGAACATCGGTCAGATTCTCGAAACCCACCTGGGCTGGGCTGCCAAAGGCCTGGGCGAGAAGATCGGCCGCATGCTCGACGAGCAGAAGAAAATTGCCGAGGTGCGCGAGTTCCTCGAGCGGTTGTACAACGAAACCGGCGACGTGCATAACCGCGAAGAGCTGAAAACCTTCAGCGACGCGGAAATCGTCGAGCTGGCGCAGAACCTGCGTGCCGGTGTGCCGATGGCCACCCCGGTCTTCGACGGCGCCAAAGAGTTCGAGCTGAAAGCCCTGCTCGAACTGGCCGACGTACATCCGTCCGGGCAGTCGCAACTGTGGGACGGTCGGACCGGCGATAAATTCGATCGCCAGGTGACCGTTGGCTACATGTACATGCTGAAACTGAACCACCTGGTGGACGACAAGATGCACGCGCGTTCGACCGGCTCCTACAGCCTGGTCACCCAGCAGCCGCTGGGCGGTAAGGCGCAGTTTGGTGGTCAGCGTTTCGGTGAGATGGAGGTGTGGGCGCTGGAAGCCTATGGCGCAGCGTACACCCTGCAGGAAATGCTTACGGTGAAGTCCGACGACGTGAACGGCCGGACACGCATCTACAAGAACATTGTCGATGGCGATCACCGTATGGATCCGGGTATGCCGGAATCCTTCAACGTACTGCTGAAGGAAATTCGCTCCCTCGGTATCAATATCGAGCTGGAAAACGAGTGATCCGACGTTTCTGAATAACGGAAGCCCGGATCACAGAGCAACCCGGATTAACGAATAGCGAGCTAACGCTCCTGTTGGAGGACTGGCCTTGAAAGACTTGCTGAATCTTCTGAAAAGTCAGGGACAAGTCACTGAGTTTGACAAACTCAAGATCGGTCTGGCACCGCCAGACCTGATCCGTTCTTGGTCCTTTGGTGAGGTCAAGAAGCCGGAGACCATCAACTACCGTACCTTCAAGCCGGAACGGGATGGTCTGTTCTGCGCGCGCATCTTTGGTCCGATCAAGGACTACGAGTGCCTGTGCGGCAAATACAAGCGCCTCAAGCACCGTGGCGTCATCTGTGAGAAGTGTGGCGTTGAAGTCACGCTCTCCAAAGTGCGCCGTGAGCGCATGGGCCACATCGAGCTGGCCAGCCCGGTCGCGCACATCTGGTTCCTGAAGTCGCTGCCGTCCCGTATCGGCCTGATGCTGGACATGACACTGCGTGATATCGAGCGCGTGCTGTACTTCGAATCGTTCGTGGTGGTCGAGCCGGGCATGACCAGCCTGGAGAAAGGCCAGCTGCTGTCCGACGAAGAGTACTTCGAGGCACTGGAACAGTTCGGTGACGAGTTCGATGCCCGCATGGGTGCCGAAGCTGTACAGCACCTGCTGGCGGACCTGGATCTGGAGCAGGACATCGCTGACCTGCGCCAGGACATCGAGTCCACCGGTTCCGACACCAAGCTGAAGAAGCTGTCCAAGCGCCTCAAGCTGATGGAAGCCTTCCAGGCCTCCGGCAACCGTCCGGAGTGGATGATCATGACGGTGCTGCCCGTGCTGCCGCCGGACCTGCGTCCGCTGGTACCGCTGGACGGCGGCCGCTTCGCGACCTCGGATCTGAACGATCTGTATCGCCGCGTGATCAACCGTAACAACCGTCTCAAGCGCCTGCTGGACCTGGCGGCGCCGGACATCATCGTGCGCAACGAAAAGCGCATGCTGCAGGAGTCCGTGGACGCGCTGCTGGACAACGGCCGTCGTGGCCGTGCCATTACCGGCTCTAACAAGCGCCCGCTGAAGTCCCTGGCCGACATGATCAAGGGCAAGCAGGGCCGTTTCCGTCAGAACCTGCTCGGCAAGCGCGTGGATTACTCCGGTCGTTCCGTGATCGTGGTAGGCCCGACGCTGAAACTGCACGAGTGCGGTCTGCCGAAGAAAATGGCGCTGGAACTGTTCAAGCCGTTCATCTTCGCCAAGCTGGAAGGACGAGGACTTGCCACCACCATCAAGGCGGCCAAGAAGATGGTCGAGCGCGAAACCGCCGAGGTCTGGGATATCCTGGCCGAAGTGATTCGCGAGCACCCGGTGCTGCTGAACCGTGCGCCGACGCTGCACCGTCTGGGTATCCAGGCGTTCGAGCCGGTGCTGATCGAAGGCAAGGCAATCCAGTTGCACCCGCTGGTGTGTGCGGCCTTCAACGCCGACTTCGACGGTGACCAGATGGCGGTACACGTACCGCTGACCCTGGAAGCCCAGCTCGAAGCCCGTGCGCTGATGATGTCCACAAACAACATCCTGTCGCCGGCGAGCGGTGAGCCGATCATCGTGCCGACCCAGGACGTGGTACTGGGCCTGTACTACATCACCCGTGACCGGGTGAATGCACAGGGCGAAGGCATGTTCTTTGCGGACACCCGCGAAGTCAGCCGCGCGCTGGGCAACAAGGCGATTCACCTGCACGCCCGCATCAAGGTGCGTATCGAGGAAAGCGTGCGCGACAAGGACGGCAACGTCACTGAGCGTACCTATATTGCCGATACCACTGCCGGCCGCTGCAAACTGTGGGAAATCGTGCCGACGGGCATGGCGTTCGAAGCCGTGAACCAGCCGATGACCAAGAAGGCAGTGTCGCGCCTGCTGAACCAGTGCTACCGCATCCTGGGCACCAAGCAGACCTGTATCTTCGCTGACCAGCTGATGTACCTTGGCTTCCGCGAGGCGACCTATTCCGGTTCGTCCGTCGGTATCGAGGACATGGTGATCCCGGACGAGAAAGTCTCGATCCTGGCGTCCGCCGAAGACGAGGTGCGCGAGATCGAAGAGCAGTTCGCTTCCGGTCTGGTGACGCGTGGCGAGCGCTACAACAAGGTCGTGGATATCTGGTCGCGCACCAACGACCAGATCGCCAAGGCGATGATGGACAACCTCAAGAGCGAGACCGTCATCAACCGTGACGGCAAGGAAGAGCAGCAAGGCTCCTTCAACTCGATCTGGATGATGGCCGATTCCGGCGCGCGGGGTTCCGCTGCACAGATTCGCCAGCTCGCCGGTATGCGCGGCCTGATGGCGAAGCCGGATGGTTCCATTATCGAAACGCCGATCACCTCGAACTTCCGTGAAGGTCTGAACGTACTCCAGTACTTCATCTCCACCCACGGTGCCCGTAAAGGTCTGGCCGATACCGCGCTGAAAACCGCGAACTCCGGTTACCTGACCCGTCGTCTCGTGGACGTGGCCCAGGATCTGGTCGTCACCGAACCGGATTGCGGTACCGAGGAAGGTGTACTGATGACACCGCTGATCGAAGGCGGTGATGTGGTGGAACCGCTGCGCGAGCGTGTGCTCGGACGTGTGGCCGCCCGTGACGTGATCAAGCCGGGTACCGATGAGGTGCTGGCTCCGGCCGGTACACTGCTGGACGAAAACTGGGTGGACGTGCTGGAAGTCAGCGGTGTCGACGAAGTGCTGGTGCGCTCGCCGATCAGCTGTGCTACCCGCTACGGCGTGTGCGCCCAGTGCTACGGCCGTGACCTGGCCCGTGGCCACCGCATCAACATCGGCGAGGCCGTGGGTGTTATCGCGGCCCAGTCCATCGGTGAGCCGGGTACCCAGCTGACCATGCGGACCTTCCACATCGGTGGGGCGGCGAGCCGGGCGTCTGCGGTGTCCAGCATCCAGATCAAGCATGGCGGCAGCGTACGTCTGCACAACATCAAGACCGTGTCGCATAAAGATGGCCTGGTGGCGGTATCCCGCTCCGGTGAACTGGCCGTGGCCGATGAGATCGGCCGCGAGCGCGAGCGCTATAAAGTGCCCTACGGTGCACTGATTACCGCCAAAGAAGGTGATGTGGTGGAGGGCGGTCAGGTCGTCGCGACCTGGGATCCGCATACCCACCCGATCATCGCCGAGGTGGAAGGTCGCGTGCAGTTCGGTGATATGGAAGAAGGCATCACCGTCAACTACCAGACCGACGAACTGACCGGTCTGACCACCATCGAGATGATCGATGCCAAGGACCGTCCGGCCGCCGGCAAGGACATGCGTCCGGTGATCCGGGTGCTGGATGCCAAGGGCAAGCCGATCACCATGCCGAACTCCGAGACCCCGGCGCAGTACTTCCTGCCGGCCGGCTCGCTGACCGGCCTGAAAGATGGCGCCGAGATCAAGACTGGTGACGTGATTGCGCGGATTCCGCAGGAATCCTCCAAGACCCGTGACATCACCGGTGGTCTGCCGCGTGTGGCCGACCTGTTCGAAGCCCGTCAGCCGAAAGAAGCGGCGATCCTGGCCGAGAAGAGCGGTGTGGTGTCGTTCGGTAAAGAGACCAAAGGCAAGGTGCGCCTGGTCATCACCCCGGATGACGGTGGTGACGTCCATGAAGAGCTGATTCCGAAGTGGCGCCAGCTGAACGTGTTCGAAGGTGAGCACGTGGCCAAGGGCGAGGTGATCTCCGACGGCCCGCTGAACCCGCACGATATCCTGCGCCTGCTGGGCCAGACCGAGTTGGCCCGCTACATCGTCAACGAGGTGCAGGAGGTTTACCGCCTGCAGGGTGTGAAGATCAACGACAAGCACATCGAAGTGATCATCCGCCAGATGCTGCGCAAGGTGGAAATCACCGAAGTGGGCGAGTCGGCCTTCATCAAGGGCGAGCAGGTGGAACTGGCGCGCGTGCTGACCGAAATCGACCGCCTCAAGGCGGCCGACAAGATGCTGCCGCGTTTCGACCGCATGCTGCTGGGTATCACCAAGGCGTCGCTGGCCACCGAGTCGTTCATCTCCGCGGCCTCCTTCCAGGAGACCACCCGGGTACTGACCGAAGCAGCGGTCACCGGCAAGGAAGATGGCCTGCGCGGCCTGAAAGAGAACGTGGTCGTGGGTCGTCTGATCCCGGCCGGTACGGGCTATGCCTATCACATGGAGCGCCGGCGTCAGCGCGATCTGGCCCGTGGGCCGGAAGCACCGACCATGGACGAAGTGGAACAGGCGCTGTCCGAGGCGCTCAGCTTCTCCGACGAGGGCTGAGGGCCTGCCGCCCGCCGGCTCCGGCCGGTGGGCAAAGGACCACAAAGAACACAGGTAGGATGGGCGCTGACCCTGCCGGCTTGACTTGCCGCAGGGTCGTTCCCTAGAATTCGCACCCTTTCGGGTGACGTATTCTTGGGTCATCCCGGTAATCGTCACAGAAATGTAAGCGTGGAGCGTTAGTTTTCATGGCAACCGTAAACCAGCTGGTGCGTAAACCGCGCAAGAGCAAGGTAGAAAAAAGTGATTCCGTGGCGCTGCAAGGCAGCCCGCAGCGTCGTGGCGTCTGCACCCGGGTGTACACCACTACCCCGAAGAAGCCGAACTCCGCGCTGCGTAAAGTCTGCCGTGTGCGTCTGACCAATGGCTACGAAGTCACCTCCTATATCGGTGGTGAAGGTCACAACCTGCAGGAACACTCCGTGATCCTGATTCGTGGTGGCCGGGTGAAGGACCTGCCGGGTGTGCGTTACCACACCGTGCGCGGCACCCTGGATACCGCCGGTGTTAACGGTCGTCAGCAGCGCCGCTCCAAGTACGGTGCCAAGCGTCCGAAGAAATAACACCTGGCCGGCGCCCCCGGGGCGCTGACCGCTGCAGTTTCGATGCTGGTGCTCTGCTGGAGTGGCCGGTACCGGAAAGGAAGCCGCTGGCTTCCTTTCGTCGTTGCGCCCTGTGCTGGCGTGATGGCAATCAGGAGCCAAGGCTCCGCTTAGACTACCGCAAGCCCAGGGCTTGCGGCGGGATGAGTAAGGACGGGCTGCCCATGTCGGGTTGTCCCGGTTAACCCTGAAGCATTCCCCGCCCGCGGGGTTGTAAGAGGAACACATCCATGCCAAGAAGACGCGTCGCCGCCAAACGCGAGATCCTGCCTGACCCGAAATTCGGAAGCCAGCTGCTCGCGAAGTTCATCAACCACGTGATGGAATCGGGCAAGAAGTCTGTTGCCGAGCGCATCGTTTACGGTGCCCTGGACGTTGTTGAAGATCGCAAGAAAGCTGAGCCACTCGAGTTCTTTGAAAAAGCGCTGGATTCCATCCGCCCGATGGTGGAAGTGAAGTCCCGCCGTGTCGGTGGTGCGACCTACCAGGTGCCGGTGGAAGTACGCCCGAGCCGCCGTACCGCACTGGCCATGCGCTGGCTGGTGGACGCTGCCCGCAAGCGTGGCGAGAAAAGCATGGCCGCCCGCCTGGCGGGTGAGATTCTGGATGCAGCCGACGGCAAAGGTTCGGCTATCAAGAAGCGTGAAGATGTTCACCGTATGGCGGAAGCCAACAAGGCGTTCTCGCACTACCGCTTCTGATCCAGGCACGCATTGGAACCGGCCTGCCTACAGGCCGGTTTTCGTATTCGCAGCAAGCATGACGCGAGGATAGCAACGTGGCACGCAAGACTCCTCTGAATCGCTACAGAAACATCGGTATCAGCGCCCACATCGACGCTGGCAAGACCACCACCACCGAGCGGATCCTGTTCTACACAGGCGTATCCCACAAAATCGGTGAAGTGCACGACGGCGCGGCCACCATGGACTGGATGGAGCAGGAACAGGAGCGGGGTATCACCATTACCTCCGCGGCCACGACCTGCTTCTGGAGTGGCATGGGGCAGCAGTTCGAACAGCACCGCGTCAATATCATCGACACCCCTGGACACGTGGATTTCACCATCGAGGTGGAGCGCTCCATGCGTGTGCTGGATGGCGCCGTGATGGTGTACTGCGCGGTGGGTGGCGTACAGCCGCAATCCGAAACCGTATGGCGTCAGGCCAACAAATATGCCGTGCCGCGTATCGCGTTCGTCAACAAGATGGACCGTACCGGTGCGAACTTCCTGCGCGTTGTCGAGCAGATGAAAAAGCGTCTGGGCTCCAATGCCATCGTGATGCAGCTGCCGATTGGCCAGGAAGAAAACTTCAAGGGCGTGGTTGACCTGGTTGCCATGAAGGCTATCTGGTGGAACGAAGCGGATCAGGGCTTGACCTATGAGCTGCAGGATCCGCCGGCCGAGATGGCTGACCTGTGCGCCGAATACCGCGAGAAGCTGGTTGAATCCGCCGCTGAAGCCAACGAAGAACTGATGGAAAAGTACCTGGGCGGCGAAGAGCTGACCGAGGACGAAATCCACTCGGCTATTCGTCAGCGCGTGCTGGCGGGTGAGATCGTGCCGGCCTTCTGTGGCTCCGCGTTCAAGAACAAGGGTGTGCAGGCGATGCTGGACGCCGTGGTGCGCTACCTGCCGGCACCGGACGACGTCGAGTCCATCCGTGGTGAGCTGCCGAACGGTGAAGCCGCCGAACGTCACTCCTCCGACGATGAGCCGTTTGCGGCGCTGGCGTTCAAGATCGCCACCGACCCGTTCGTGGGTTCCCTGACGTTTATCCGCGCTTACTCCGGCGTGCTGAACTCGGGTGAAACCGTGCTCAACGCGACCAAGGACAAGAAAGAGCGGATCGGCCGTCTGCTGCAGATGCATGCCAACAGCCGCGAAGAGATCAAGGAAGTGCGCGCCGGTGACATCTGTGCCTGCGTAGGTCTGAAAGACGTGACCACCGGTGAAACACTGTGCGCTCTGGACCAGCCGATCATTCTTGAGCGGATGGAATTCCCGGAGCCGGTGATTTCTGTTGCCGTGGAGCCGAAATCCAAGGCGGACCAGGAAAAGATGGGTATCGCACTGGGCCGTCTGGCGCAGGAAGATCCGTCCTTCCGTGTGCGTTCCGACGAAGAGTCCGGCCAGACCATCATCTCCGGCATGGGCGAGCTGCACCTGGAGATCATCGTTGACCGCATGAAGCGTGAGTTCAACGTCGAAGCGAACATCGGTGCGCCCCAGGTGGCCTACCGCGAGACCATCACCAAGTCGGTCGAAGCCGAAGGCAAGTTCGTCAAGCAGTCCGGTGGTCGCGGTCAGTACGGCCACGTGCGCGTACGTCTGGAACCGCTGGGTGCCGACAATGAAGAAGAATTCATTTTCGTTGAAGAAATTCACGGCGGTGTGGTGCCGAAGGAATACTTCAGTGCGATCGAGAAGGGTGTTCGCGAGCAGCTGAAATCCGGCGTGCTGGCAGGCTTCCCGGTGCTGGGTGTAAAAGCGACCCTGTACGATGGCTCCTACCACGAAGTGGATTCCAACGAAAACGCCTTCCGTATGGCGGGTGCCCTGGCAGTGCGTGAGGGTGCGCCCAAAGCCGGTATCGTCCTGCTGGAGCCGATGATGAAGGTCGAGGTGGAAACACCGGAAGACTACATGGGCGACATCATGGGTGACCTGAACCGCCGTCGCGGCATTGTTCAGGGTATGGAAGACCTGCCGGGTGGCGGCAAGCAGCTGCATGCTGAAGTCCCGCTGTCGGAAATGTTTGGTTATGCCACGGCGCTGCGTTCTGCTTCCCAGGGCCGTGCAACCTACAGCATGGAGTTCATCCGTTACGCGGAAACCCCGAATAACGTCGCTCAGGAAGTCATCAAGAGCCGGGGCTGATCGGCCCCGGTGACAGGACAGTAACAACGAACAGAATCTAGAGGATATATCCGTGGCAAAGGCAAAGTTTGAACGTAATAAACCGCACCTGAACGTAGGCACGATTGGTCACGTAGACCATGGCAAGACGACGCTGACCGCGGCGCTGACGAAAGTGTGCCACGACGTGTGGGGCACAGGCGAAGCGCGAGCTTTCGACCAGATCGACAACGCCCCGGAAGAGCGTGCGCGCGGTATTACCATTGCGACCTCTCACGTTGAATACGATTCCCCGACCCGCCACTACGCGCACGTAGACTGCCCGGGCCACGCTGACTATGTGAAGAACATGATCACCGGTGCGGCACAGATGGACGGCGCGATCCTGGTAGTGTCCGCCGCGGACGGCCCGATGCCGCAAACCCGCGAGCACATCCTGCTGTCCCGTCAGGTAGGCGTACCGTACATCGTCGTGTTCCTGAACAAGGCGGACATGGTCGATGACGAAGAGCTGCTGGAACTGGTTGAAATGGAAGTGCGCGAACTGCTGAGCGCGTACGACTTCCCGGGCGACGACACCCCGATCGTGAAAGGTTCTGCCCTGAAGGCACTGGAAGGCGACACCAGCGACATCGGTGTACCGGCCGTACAGAAGCTGGTTGAAACCCTGGACGAGTACATCCCGGAGCCGGAGCGCGCCGTGGACGGTACCTTCCTGATGCCGATCGAGGACGTGTTCTCGATCTCTGGTCGCGGTACGGTAGTAACCGGCCGTGTAGAGCGTGGCATCGTGAAAGTGGGTGAGGAAGTGGAAATCGTGGGTATCCGCGATACCCAGAAGACCACCTGCACCGGCGTTGAGATGTTCCGCAAGCTGCTGGACGAAGGTCGCGCAGGCGAGAACGTGGGCGTGCTGCTGCGTGGCACCAAGCGTGACGAGGTTGAGCGTGGCCAGGTACTGTCCAAGCCGGGCACGATCAAGCCGCACACCGGCTTCGAGGCTGAAGTGTACATCCTGAGCAAGGACGAAGGTGGCCGTCACACCCCGTTCTTCAATGGTTACCGTCCGCAGTTCTACTTCCGTACCACCGACGTGACCGGTGCGTGTGACCTGCCGGAAGGCATCGAAATGGTGATGCCGGGTGACAACGTGAAGATGACGGTGAAGCTGATCGCTCCGATCGCGATGGAAGAAGGCCTGCGCTTCGCGATCCGCGAAGGTGGCCGTACCGTCGGCGCCGGCGTGGTCGCCAAGATCCTCGAGTAATACCGCAGAAAGTCCGGTGGGGGCTTGCCCCCGCCGGATTTCCTCTGTATAGTTCGCGCCCTTCCTGTCCCATAAGTGGCAGAAAGGCTGAACCAACCGGGGCATCGTTCCCGGGACTGATTTGCTACCCACCGCCTTCGCAGGAAGGTCGGGCGGGTTTTTTGCCATCTGAAGTATGGTTTGAAACAGTCTGGAGTTTGTTAGCTATGGCTAACCAAAGAATCCGTATCCGGCTCAAGGCCTTTGATCATCGCCTGATCGATCAGTCCGCCCAGGAGATCGTTGATACGGCAAAACGGACCGGTGCACAGGTTCAGGGGCCCATTCCTCTGCCGACGCGCAAAGAGAAATTTACGGTGTTGGTCTCTCCGCATGTCAATAAAGATGCGCGGGATCAATACGAGATTCGCACCCACAAGCGCCTGGTGGATATCGTCGAGCCCACGGACAAGACCGTGGACGCGCTGATGAAACTGGATCTGGCTGCTGGTGTGGACGTGCAGATCAGCCTGGGATAACGGCACGCTGCGGCAGACGCTGCGGCTGGTTGTGAAGAGGTAGACAATGGCTATTGGTGTAGTCGGTCGGAAGTGCGGGATGACTCGGGTATTCACCGAGGACGGCGCCAGCATTCCGGTTACCGTCATTGAGGTCAGCCCTAACCGGGTGACCCAGATCAGAACCGAAGAAACGGACGGCTATCAGGCGGTGCAGGTCACCACTGGTGAGCGTCGTGCGTCCCGGGTAGTTCGTCCCGCCGCCGGGCATTTTGCCAAGGCAGGCGTGGAGGCTGGTCGCGGTGTATGGGAATTCCGTGCTGAGCCAGGTGATCTGGCCGCCGGTGGCGCTGTCACCGTGGAAATCTTTGAAGCCGGTCAGATCGTTGACGTTACCGGTATTTCCAAGGGCAAGGGCTTCCAGGGCGTGATCAAGCGCTGGAACTTCCGCACTCAGGATGCCACCCACGGTAACTCGCTGTCCCACCGTGCGCCGGGTTCCATCGGTCAGAACCAGACCCCGGGTCGTGTGTTCAAGGGCAAGAAGATGGCAGGCCATATGGGTGCCGAGCGAGTCACTGTCCAGAACCTGGAAGTGGTGCGCGTGGATGCCGAAAAGAATCTGCTGCTGATCAAGGGTGCAGTGCCCGGCGCGACTGGCGCCGACGTCATTGTTCGCCCGGCAGTCAAGGCGAAGGCCTGAGAGAGGATATAGAGGATGAATCTCAATACTGCCTCTGGAGGAACTGTTTCTGTGTCTGAAGTCGCCTTCGGGAAAGACTTCAACGAGCCGCTGGTACACCAGGTGGTCGTGGCCTACATGGCTGCCGGCCGTCAGGGCAGCAAGGCACAGAAAACCCGTTCGGAAGTAAGTGGCGGCGGCAAGAAGCCGTGGCGTCAGAAGGGCACCGGTCGTGCCCGCGCAGGTACCATCCGCAGCCCGATCTGGCGCAGCGGTGGTGTGGCGTTCGCCGCCAAGCCGCGCGACTACGAGCAAAAGGTCAACCGGAAGATGTATCGCGGCGCGCTGCAGTGCATCTTCTCCGAGCTGGTCCGTCAGGATCGCCTTGTTGTGGTCGACGAGTTTTCACTCGACGCGCCGAAAACCAAGGTGCTGCTGGAAAAACTGAAGGCGCTGGATCTGACCAACGTGCTGATCGTGGCTGATGAAGTGGACGAGAACCTGTTCCTGTCCGCTCGCAACCTGCCGCGTGTCGACGTGCGCGATGCCGCTGGCATCGACCCGGTCAGCCTGATCGCTTTTGAAAAGGTGCTGGTGACTGTGCCGGCGCTGAAAAAGCTTGAGGAGGCGCTGGCATGAACCAGGAGCGTATCTTCAAGGTGCTGCTGGCACCGCACGTATCCGAAAAGGCAAGCGTTGTTGCCGAAAAGGCCAATCAAGTGGTCTTCAAGGTCGCCAAGGACGCTTCCAAGCTTGAGATCAAGAAAGCTGTCGAGCAGCTGTTTGATGTCAAGGTCGAGTCAGTGCAGACCGTGAACGTAAAAGGCAAGCGCAAGGTGTTTGGCCGCGTTCAGGGTAAGCGCAGCGACTGGAAAAAGGCTTATGTCTCTTTGCAGGCAGGCCAGGACATCGATTTTCTGGCGGCAGAGCAGGGGTAATTAATCATGGCGATCGTGAAGTGTAAGCCGACTTCTCCTGGCCGCCGCTTTGTGGTCAAGGTGGTCAATGAGGAACTGCACAAAGGTGCTCCTTACGCCCCGCTGACCGAAAGCAAGGCGAAGAATGGTGGTCGTAGTAACAACGGCCGGATCACCACCCGTCACAAAGGCGGTGGTCACAAGCAGAAATATCGTCTGATCGATTTTCGTCGCAACAAGGACGGCATTGCCGCCGAAGTTGAGCGTCTGGAATACGATCCGAACCGTTCTGCCCACATTGCACTGCTGAAGTACAAGGATGGTGAGCGTCGCTACATCCTGGCACCGAAAGGGCTGAAGGCAGGTGACATGGTGCGTTCCGGTCAGGATGCGCCGATCAAGGCCGGTAACGCGCTGCCGCTGCGCAACATCCCGCTGGGTTCCACGGTGCATAACGTGGAAATGCGCCCGGGCAAGGGTGGTCAGCTGGCGCGCTCTGCAGGCACCTCGGTTCAGGTGCTGGCGAAAGAAGGTCAGTTTGTGACCCTGCGTTTGCGCTCCGGCGAAATGCGCAAGGTGCATGCGGAATGTCGTGCGACCCTGGGCGAAGTCTCCAACAGTGAGCATAGCCTGCGGTCTCTGGGTAAGGCTGGTGCGTCCCGCTGGCGTGGTGTGCGTCCGACGGTGCGTGGTGTGGCCATGAACCCGGTTGATCACCCGCACGGTGGTGGTGAAGGTCGTACCTCCGGTGGCCGTCATCCGGTGACCCCGTGGGGTGTTCCGACCAAGGGTCACAAGACCCGTACCAACAAGCGTACCCGCAAGATGATCGTTCGCGATCGTCGGGCGAAGTAACAAGAGGATTAGCCTGTGCCACGTTCACTGAAAAAAGGTCCTTTCGTGGATCACCACCTTCTGAAAAAGGTGGAAGAAGCGGTGGAAGGTAACTCCCGCAAGCCGATCAAGACCTGGTCGCGCCGCTCCATGATCATTCCGGAGATGGTGGGCCTGACTCTTGCGGTGCATAACGGGAAACAGCACGTACCGGTGCTGGTGTCTGAACATATGGTTGGCCACAAGCTGGGCGAGTTCGCCCTGACCCGCAACTTTCGCGGGCACATTGTGGACAAGAAGTCCAAGCGTTAAGGGTGGGTGAATAACCATGGCGACTGAAGTTGCAGCCCGCCTGCGCGGGGCAAGAATCTCGGCACAGAAAGCACGCCTGGTCGCAGACCAGGTGCGTGGTCTGAAGGTTGAAAAGGCACTGAACGTGCTGACTTTCAGCCCGAAGAAGGCCGCCAAGATTGTCAAGAAGGTGCTGGAGTCCGCAATCGCCAACGCGGAAAACAACGACGGCGCTGATGTGGATGAGCTGAAAGTGTCCACCATTTTTGTGGACGAAGGGATGTCGCTGAAGCGCATCAAGCCGCGTGCCAAGGGCCGTGCTGATCGCATCACCAAGCGCACCTGCCACATCACTGTCAAAGTGTCGGAAGGCGAGGAGTAATCAGATGGGTCAGAAAGTTCATCCGGTCGGCATTCGCCTGGGCATCGTCAAGGAGCATAACTCGCTCTGGTACGCCAGCCCGAAGCATTACGCCGATTATCTGGTTACCGATCTGAAAGTGCGTGATTACCTGCACAAGCGCCTGAAGAACGCATCGGTGAGCCGGATCAAGATCGAGCGTCCGAGCGAGAACGTGCGCATTACCATCAGCACTGCACGTCCTGGCATCGTGATCGGCAAGAAAGGTGAAGATGTTGAGCGCCTGCGTCGCGAAGTGGCCGAAAAGATGGGTGTGCCTGTGCACATCAACATCGAGGAAGTGCGCAAGCCCGACCTGGATGCCCGTCTGGTAGGTGACAACATCGCGGGTCAGCTCGAGCGTCGTGTGATGTTCCGCCGCGCCATGAAACGTGCAGTGCAGAACGCCATGAAAGCTGGCGCTGAAGGCATCAAGGTTCAGGTATCCGGCCGTCTGGGCGGTGCAGAGATTGCGCGTACTGAATGGTACCGCGAAGGCCGCGTGCCGCTGCACACCCTGCGTGCTGATATCGACTACGCGAATGTGCGCGCTGAAACCACCTACGGCACCATTGGTATCAAGGTGTGGATCTTCCGAGGGGAGATTCTGGGTGGCATGGAACAAGCCGCAGCACAGGAAGAGAAGCAGACCAAGGCGCCGAAAAAGCGCGGCCGTGGCTAAAGGGTAGCGAACGATGTTGCAGCCGAAGCGAACCAAATTCCGAAAAGTCATGAAGGGCCGTAACCGCGGCCTGGCACAACGGGGCAGCAAGGTCTCTTTCGGGACCATTGGCCTGCAGGCGACCGGCCGTGGCCGGCTGACTGCCCGCCAGATCGAGGCTGCGCGTCGTGCGATGACCCGTCACGTCAAGCGTGGTGGCAAGATCTGGATCCGGGTCTTCCCGGACAAGCCGATTACCCAGAAGCCGCTCGAAGTGCGGATGGGTAAAGGTAAGGGTAGCGTCGAATACTGGGTGGCTCAGATCCAGCCGGGCAAGATGCTGTACGAAATGGAAGGTGTGGCAGATGACGTGGCGCGTGAAGCGTTCCGTCTGGCTGCGGCTAAACTGCCGATCAGCACCCGCGTCGTGATCAGGACGGTGATGTAAGCCATGAAAGCGAGCGAACTCAGAGACAAGAGCGTTGATGCACTGCAACAGGAGCTGAATGGCCTGTTCGAAACGCAGTTCAAGCAGCGCATGAAGCAGGCCTCCGGCCAGTTGTCCAAAACGCATGAGATCGGGGCGGTCCGTCGTGACATTGCGCGCGTCAAGACCATCCTCAGAGAGAAGCAGGGTAAATAGTCATGGCTGAAGCGAACCAGAAAACGAAGCGGACGGCCACCGGCAAGGTGATCTCGAACAAAGCCGACAAGACCATCACTGTGCTGGTCGAGCGTCAGGTGAAGCACCCGCTGTACGGCAAGTTCATTCGTCGTTCCACCAAGCTGACGGCGCATGACGAAACCAACCAGTGCCGCGAAGGCGACCTGGTGACTATTGAAGAGTGCCGGCCGCTTTCCAAGAAAAAAACCTGGATGCTGGTCAGCGTTGTAGAACAGGCGCAACAGGCCTGACCTGGCGTTGCTGAGGCTGCCTGCAGAAGGCAGGAGTTGGAGAGATAAGCGATGATTCAGACCGAAAGCATGCTTGAAGTGGCCGATAACAGCGGTGCGCGCCGGGTACAATGTATCAAAGTACTGGGTGGTTCCCATCGCCGCTATGCAGGCATTGGTGACATCATCAAGGTTACGGTCAAAGAAGCCATTCCGCGTGGTCGCGTCAAGAAAGGCGACGTGATGAACGCTGTGGTAGTGCGTACCCGCAAGGGTGTGCGTCGCCCGGATGGTTCAGTAATTCGTTTTGATGAAAATGCCGCGGTCCTGTTGAACAACAACAAGGCACCGATCGGTACCCGGATCTTCGGCCCGGTGACCCGGGAACTGCGTACCGAGCAGTTCATGAAGATCATTTCCCTGGCACCTGAAGTTCTGTAAAGGCGGGTGAAGGTAATGCTTAAGATCAAGCGTGATGACGAAGTCATCGTAATCGCCGGTAAAGACAAAGGTAAGCGTGGCAAAGTCACGAGAGTGCTGCCGAATGGCCGCCTGTTTGTCGCTGGTGTGAATATTGTCAAGAAGCACACGCGCGCTAATCCGCAGCGTGGGATTCAGGGCGGCATCGTTGAGAAGGAAGCCAGCATTCACCACTCCAATGTGGCGATCTGGAATCCGGCCTCACAGAAAGCCGACCGCGTGGGCTTCCGTGTCGAAGACGGGCAGAAAGTCCGTATCTTCAAGTCCAATGGCGAAGTAGTCGGCGCCTGACAGGTTGGGTGAAGCATGAATACTCTGAAAGAGCTGTACGAAAAAGAGATTGTGCCGAAACTCATCGAGGAGTTCGGTTACAAGAACGTCATGGAAGTGCCGAAGATCACCAAGATCACCCTGAACATGGGTGTCGGTGAAGCTGCCCAGGACCGCAAGGCGATGGATGGTGCACTGGCTGACATGACAGCGGTTTCCGGCCAGAAGCCGATCGTGAACAACGCACGCAAGTCCGTTGCGGGGTTCAAGATCCGTGAAGGCTGGCCGATCGGCTGTAAAGTCACGCTGCGCAAGCAGCGCATGTACGAATTTCTCGGACGTCTGATCGACGTGGCGATTCCCCGGGTGCGTGACTTCCGTGGTCTGAACCCGAAATCGTTCGATGGCCGCGGGAACTACTCCATGGGTCTGCGCGAGCAGATCGTGTTCCCGGAAATCGAGTACGACAAGATCGACAAGCTGCGTGGCATGGATATCACCATTACCACGACGGCAAAGACCGATGATGAAGCCCGCGCCCTGTTGCGCGCTTTCAACTTCCCGATGAGAGGCTGAGGAGAGCTGTCATGGCAAAGACCTCGATGATTAACCGGGAGCAGAAGCGCGCCAAACTGGTTGCCAAGTTTGCTGCCAAGCGTGCCGAGCTGAAAAAGATCATTCTCGACCCGACTGCTGAGCCGGAAGCCAAGTGGGATGCCCAGGTGCAGTTGCAGAAACTGCCGCGCGATTCCGCTCGTACCCGTCAGCGTAACCGGTGCCGTATCACCGGGCGTCCGCACGGTGTGTACCGTAAGTTCGGCCTGGGTCGTAACAAGTTGCGGGAAGCGGCCATGCGCGGTGATGTACCGGGCCTGGTGAAATCCAGCTGGTAAGAAGCCTGCAAAGGCGTGAGTAGCGGAGCGATAGCAGCATGAGCATGCAAGATACCCTGGCGGATATGTTTACCCGTATCCGTAACGCGCAGATGGCAAAGAAGGTCAAGGTGGATATTCCTTCTTCCACCAGCAAGGTGGCCATTGCCAAGCTGCTGCAGGATGAGGGTTACATCGCTGGATATCAGGTAGACGGTGACAACATCAAGCCGACCCTGACCATCGAGCTGAAGTACTTCGAAGGCCGCCCGGTGATCGAAAAGATCAAACGGGTGAGCACGCCTGGTCTGCGTATCTATCGCGGTGCTGGCGACATTCCGAAGGTGAAAGGCGGTCTGGGTGTGATGATCGTTTCCACCAACCAGGGTTTTATGACCGATCGCGCAGCACGCAAGGCCAATGTTGGCGGCGAGCTGATCTGCGAAGTGTCCTGACGATAGCGGCATAGACGGGTTAGGTGCAGCAATGTCAAGAGTAGCGAAGAATCCGATTAAACTGCCGCAGGGCGTTGAGGTAAAAATCGACGACCAGCGTGTAGCCATCAAGGGCGGCAAAGGTGCTCTTGAACATGTGGTGCACGAGCTGGTAGCCGTGGCAGTGGACGATGGCGTGCTGAGCGTACGTCCGCAGAAAGAATCCCAGCAAGCCTGGGCGCTGGCAGGCACCACGCGTGCACTGCTGAGCAACATGGTGACCGGCGTTTCCGCTGGCTTCGAGCGCAAGCTGGAGCTGATCGGTGTTGGTTATCGTGCCCAGGCGCAAGGCAAGGTTCTGAACCTGTCGCTCGGTTTTTCCCACCCGGTAGCGTACGAACTGCCGGAAGGTATCACCGCGGAAACCCCGACACAGACAGAAATTGTCCTCAAGGGTATCGACAAGCAATTGATTGGCCAGGTGGCAGCCAACGTTCGCGGCTTCCGTCCGCCGGAGCCCTACAAGGGCAAAGGTGTCCGGTATGCAGGCGAGAAGGTTCGCCGTAAGGAAGCCAAGAAGAAATAACCGTCGAGACTGAAGTCATGATAGACAAAAAAGTATCACGTCAGCGTAGAGCCAAACGTACCCGGATGAAGATCCGCGAGCTGGGTGCTGTCCGTCTTTGCGTACATCGTACTCCGCGTCACATCTATGCTCAGGTGACGACGGCGGCAGGCGACAAGGTGCTGGCCAGCGCATCCACGGTCGAAAAAGACCTGCGTGGTAGCGCAACCGGTAATGCTGATGCAGCCGTGGCAGTGGGCAAGCTGATTGCCGAGCGCGCCAAGGCGGCAGGCGTTGAACGCGTTGCCTTTGATCGTTCCGGCTTCAAGTATCACGGCCGGGTCAAGGCGCTGGCCGATGCCGCGCGTGAAAACGGGCTTGAATTCTAAGGGTATTGGTTATGGCGAAGGTTGATCCCAACGAAGGTCTGCAGGAAAAGCTGGTTCAAGTGAACCGCGTTGCCAAAGTAGTAAAAGGCGGTCGTATTTTTGCTTTTACCGCGCTGACTGTGGTGGGCGATGGCAAAGGTAAGGTGGGTTTTGGCCGTGGCAAGGCGCGTGAAGTGCCGGCCGCTATCCAAAAGGCCCTGGAGGCTGCCCGCCGTAACATGATCCAGGTGGATCTGGACGGCACCACTATCCAGCACCCGATCAAGGCTCGTCATGGCGCCTCCAAGGTGTACATGCAGCCTGCTTCCGATGGTACCGGCGTGATCGCCGGCGGCGCGATGCGTGCTGTCCTGGAAGTGACCGGCGTGCAGAACGTATTGGCCAAGTGCTACGGCTCCACCAATCCGGTGAACGTAGTGCGGGCAACCTTCGAAGGTCTGCGTGCCATGTCCTCCGCTGAGCATATTGCAGCGAAGCGCGGCAAGACCGTTGAAGACATCCTGAATTGAGCCCTGCGAACTAACCGGAAGCAGAGAGATGGCGGCTAACAAGATCAAGGTAACCCAGACGAAGAGCTCTTTCGGTCGTCTGGAAAAGCACAAGGCCTGCGTGCGTGGCCTCGGCCTGCGTCGTATCGGCCATACGGTTGAGGTGGAAGATACGCCTTCGGTACGCGGCATGATCAACAAAGTCTCGTACATGGTACGGGTGGAAGGAGAGTGACGATGCGTCTGAACGAACTGAGCCCCGCAGAGGGTTCCCGTCCGTCCGCCAAGCGCCTCGGCCGTGGTATCGGCAGCGGCCTCGGCAAGACCGGCGGTCATGGTCATAAAGGCCAGACTTCCCGTTCTGGCGGCACCGTCAAGCCCGGCTTCGAGGGTGGTCAGATGCCGCTGCAGCGTCGTCTGCCGAAGTTCGGCTTCACCTCTCGCAAAGCCATGAGCACTGCGGAAGTGCGTCTGGCCGAACTGGCCCGTGTGGACGGCGACGTGGTGGATCTGGACAGCCTGAAGAAAGCGAACGTGATCCGTCGCGACATGAAGCGCGCCAAGATTGTGCTGAGCGGTGAGCTGGATCGTGCGCTGACTGTGCGGGGCCTGCTGATCACTCGTGGCGCCCGTGAGGCGATCGAGAAAGCCGGCGGTAAAGTCGAGGAATAATCAAAGGCGATCCTCATGGCCAAGAACCGTGCACAGACACTGAGTCAGAATACCCCGGACGGGTCCGCGCTGCGGGGCCTGTGGCGACGCATCGGCTTCTTGCTGGGCGCCCTGGTGGTATTCCGGATCGGCGCGCACATTCCCGTCCCGGGCATCAACCCGGACGCGATGGCGCGCCTGTTCGACCAGAACCGCGACACCGTATTGGCAATGTTCAATATGTTCTCCGGGGGTGCCCTGGAGCGCATGAGTATCTTCGCGCTGGGTGTGATGCCGTATATCACCGCATCCATCGTGATCCAGTTGCTGTCCGCCGTGAACCCCACGCTGGAGCAACTGCGCAAGGAAGGTGAGCAGGGCCGCCGCAAGATCACCCAGTACACCCGTTATCTGACGGTGTTTCTGGCGCTGATCCAGTCGTTCGGCGTGGCCGCCGGCCTGTACAGCCAGAATGTGACCCTGGTACCGGAGAATCCGGCCACCATGGACATCTTCTCGTTCTACTTTGTGGCGGTAACGTCGCTGGTGACCGGGACCATCTTCCTGATGTGGCTGGGTGAGCAGATTACCGAGCGGGGTATCGGCAACGGTATTTCCATGCTGATCTTCGCGGGCATCGTCGCAGGCCTGCCGGGTGCGGTGGCACAGACCTTTGAAGCCACCCGCCAGGGCGAGATGAACCTGATGATCCTGCTGGCGGTGCTGGTAGTGGCCGTGGCGGTGATCTTCGCGGTGGTGTTCTTCGAGCGTGGCCAGCGCCGTATTACGGTGAATTATGCCCGCCGGCAGCAAGGCCGCCGGATGTACGCAGCACAGCAGAGCCATCTGCCGCTGAAAGTGAACATGGCAGGTGTAATCCCGGCGATTTTTGCCAGCTCGATCCTGCTGTTCCCGGCGTCGATCAGCCAGTGGTTTGCCGGCAGCTCCGACACCTGGTGGGCGAACGCCATGCGTATCACCACTGATGCGCTGATGCCGGGTTCGCCGCTGTATATCCTGCTGTTTACGCTGGGTATTGTGTTTTTCTGCTACTTCTACGCGGCGTTGATGTTCAACCCGAAAGACGTGGCAGACAACCTGAAGAAGTCCGGGGCCTACATCCCTGGTATCCGCCCGGGTGAGCAGTCTGCCCGGTACATCGATACGGTAATGGGCCGCCTGACCTTGGTTGGTGCAGCTTATATGACCGCGGTGTGCCTGCTGCCGCTGTTTCTCCAGGGCATGTGGAACGTACCCTTCTATCTGGGTGGTACGTCCCTGCTGATCGTGGTGGTGGTCGTGATGGATTTCTGGGCGCAGGTGAATGCCCAGCTGATGTCTACCCAGTACGAAAAGCTGATGAAGAAAGCGAATCTGAAAGGCTATGGCGGCACCGGCCTGGTGCGGTAACCCAGTCGTAGCGGGCGTAGTAACAGCGAGGCGAAAGCAATGAAGGTTCAGGCTTCTGTTAAGAAAGTGTGCCGTAACTGCAAGATTGTCCGCCGTAAAGGCCGGGTAATGGTGATTTGCAGTGCCGAGCCGCGGCACAAGCAGCGTCAGGGCTGATTCGGGGTACCCCCGGAACGCTCCTGGCATGGTTCAGTTGAAAAATTGCTGGTCTGAGGCTACCATTCGCGCCCTTTGAGGCCCCAGGCAGTCTGGCCAGCATTGAATAGTTGCGTTAAGCGGAGAAATTTGGATGGCCCGTATTGCAGGCGTCAACATCCCGGATAACAAGCATGCGGTGATCTCGCTGACCTACGTCTACGGGATCGGTCGTACCACGGCACAGAAGATCTGTGTTGCCACCGGTATCGCGCCGACCACCAAGGTACGTGAGCTGAGCGAAGAGCAGCTGGACCAGATCCGGGGCGAAGTGGCCAAGATCACGGTCGAGGGTGACCTGCGCCGTGAAGTGAGCATGAACATCAAACGTCTGATGGACATGGGTTGCTTCCGTGGCATCCGCCACCGTCGTGGCCTGCCGCTGCGCGGCCAGCGCACCAAGACCAATGCCCGGACCCGCAAGGGCCCGCGCAAACCGATCCGCAAGTAAACCCTGATTCGGGCTAGGCATTATTATGGCAAAGTCAAAGAAAGACACCGGCGCTCGCCGTAAGAAAGTTACCCGGACGGTAGCGGACGGTATTGCGCACGTTCATGCGTCCTTCAACAACACCATCATCACGATCTCCGATCGTCAGGGCAATGTACTGTCCTGGGCGACCTCGGGCGGTGCTGGTTTCCGCGGCTCTCGCAAGAGCACCCCGTTCGCAGCCCAGGTAGCGGCTGAGAACGCGGGTAACGCGGCCAAAGACTACGGTCTGAAAAACCTGGAAGTACGGGTCAAGGGCCCGGGTCCAGGTCGTGAATCCTCGGTGCGCGCCCTGAATGCCTGTGGTTACAAGATCACCAGCATCAACGACGTCACGCCGATTCCGCATAACGGCTGCCGGCCGCCGAAAAAACGCCGCGTGTAACGGGAGTTAGAGCAAGATGGCAAGATACATCGGTCCCAAGTGCAAGCTTTCCCGTCGTGAAGGCACCGACCTGTTCCTGAAGAGCGGTATTCGTCCGCTCGACTCCAAGTGCAAGGCGGAGCAGGCACCGGGTGCGGCAGCGGCCAACCGTCGCCAGAGCCGTCTGTCTGATTACGGCGTGCAGCTGCGTGAAAAACAGAAAGTACGTCGCATGTACGGCGTGCTGGAAAAGCAATTCCGCGGCTACTACAAAAAAGCCGCTGGTTCGAAAGGTGCTACCGGCGAGGTGCTGCTGCAGCTGCTGGAAGGTCGCCTGGACAACGTGGTTTACCGGATGGGCTTTGGTGCCACTCGCGCTGAAGCTCGCCAGCTGGTCTCCCACCGTGCCATCACGGTAAACGGCCAGACTGTTAACGTGGCGTCCTATCAGGTACGCCCCGGCGACCTGGTCGCCGTGCGTGAAAAGGCCAAGAACCAGCTGCGCGTGAAGAACGCGATGGAACTGGCCCAGCAGCGCGGTTTTGCTAGCTGGCTCGAAGTGGACGAGAAGAAGCTGGAAGGTACACTCAAGGCACTGCCGGAGCGTATCGACCTGCCGGCCGAGATCAATGAAAACCTGATCGTCGAGCTGTATTCCAAGTAAGCACAGCCTGAGGGAGCCCTATGACCGCCGTGAACGACTTTCTCACGCCTCGCTCGATCGCCATCAATGCGATCAGCCCGACTCATGCAAAGGTTGTGCTGGAGCCCCTCGAGCGTGGTTTCGGCCACACCCTGGGTACCGCGCTGCGCCGTATCCTGCTGTCCAGCATGTACGGTGCCGCGATTACCGAAGTCGAGATCGATGGTGTGCAGCACGAGTACTCCACCGTGGAAGGTGTCCAGGAGGATGTGATCAACATCCTGCTGAACCTGAAAGGTGTGGCGCTGCGCATGAACGATCGCGATGAAGTGATCCTGGACCTGAGCAAGAAAGGCCCGGGCGTTGTGACCGCCGGCGATATCCAGCGCGACCATAGCGTTGAGATCGTCAACCCGGATCACGTGATCTGCAACATCACCGGTGATACCGAGCTGAAAATGAAGCTCAAGATCACCCGTGGTCGCGGTTACGTGCCGGCTGACGCGCGCCAGAGCGATGAAGACGAAACCCGTGGCATTGGCCGTCTGCAACTGGACGCCAGCTACAGCCCGGTGCTGCGCGTGGCCTACGTGGTGGAAGCCGCGCGGGTTGAACAGCGCACCGACCTGGACAAACTGGTTATCGATCTGGAAACCAATGGCACCATCGATCCTGAAGATGCCATTCGTTCCGCCGCGACCATCCTGCAGCAACAGATCGCCGTATTCGTCGACCTGGAGCAGGACCGCAAGCCGGAGCCGAAACAGGAGCGTGAGGAAGTTGATCCGATCCTGCTGCGTCCGGTTGACGATCTGGAACTGACCGTGCGTTCGGCGAACTGTCTGAAAGCGGAAAACATCTACTACATCGGTGACCTGGTACAACGTACCGAAGTAGAGCTGCTGAAGACCCCGAACCTGGGCAAAAAGTCGCTGACCGAGATTAAAGACGTGCTGGCATCCAAAGGCTTGTCCCTGGGCATGCGCCTGGAAAGCTGGCCGCCGGCAAGTCTGCGCGACGATGACCGCCTGACGCACAAACTGCGTTAAGCGGCACATTCAACATATATAGCAGTGTGCGGGCGTCGTGAGACGCCCCGAATCTTAAGGAACCGGAACCATGCGTCATCGCAAAAGTGGCAGAAAATTCAACCGGACCAGCGCGCATCGCCAGGCGATGCTCCGCAATATGGCGGTGTCGCTGTTCGAACACGGAGCCATCAAGACCACCTTGCCGAAAGCCAAGGAACTGCGTCGTGTGGCTGAACCCCTGATCACCCTGGCCAAGGAAGACTCCGTGGCGAACCGTCGTCTGGCGTTCTCCCGGACCCGCTCCAAGGAAGCCGTGGGCATCCTGTTCAACGACCTGGGCCCGCGCTATAAAGAGCGTCCCGGTGGTTACATGCGCGTCCTGAAAATGGGCTTCCGCGCAGGCGACAACGCGCCGATGGCGTACGTTGAGCTGGTGGACCGTCCGGAAGGCGCCGTAGCAGCCGAGGCGGAAGCCGAGTAAGGCTTCAGGCACACGGATCAATACAAAAAAGCCGGGCAATGCCCGGCTTTTTTGTGGGGTTTATCACATATGAATGATGCGTGGCGGGCCCGGCGGCCCGGACAGAACGCAGCGGCTGAGTGGACGCTGCGGTGTGTCTGCCCATGCCAGCATCAGTTCACAGTTTGTCGGGGCAGTGAGGCGTTGGCGTTGTAGACCTTGCTGAAGTAGGGCGAGAGCAGTCGCCGCATGGCAACAGGGTTGGTCGGGCCGATATAACGTGCAGACCAGATGACGACGTTATCTTCCAGGCGCACCACCGCAGCATCGGCCACTACATCACTGCTCGGCGGAATGTAGCCGCTGCCGCCCGGCAGGACGCTGAAGGCGACCGCCATGCCGGTGTTGGCAGCCGCCGCGCCACGGGTATAGCTCCAGCCGTTCACACGCATCAGCAGTACGCAGCAGGCGTCTCCGAAGGCTTCTTCCGGCCAGGGCGGCAGTGTCAGTTGCCGCGTGGCCACCGGATCAATGATCTCGGGAGCACCAAGACCATAGAGCGGTGTGGTATCGCGAATGGCTTCCGGGTCCTCGTCCTGTGCCCAGAGATCGTCATGGAGCTGGCGCAAGGCCGGCTCGTTGTCGAAGGCCGGGTTGATCAGCCCGGCCAGTGGCACATAACGCTGTTCGATTTCATAAGAGCGTGCCGCACCAAGGGTTTCGGTGGCGAACGCCTTGCCAAACGTGTCGTTGAAGCCGCTTTGTGTGCTGACTTCCTCGTCATTGCCCTGGCGGATCGACAGCGTGTAAAGCGGTGGCAGGATCACCAGCTGATCATGTCGCTGAACATTCAGCGTTTCACCCGGGTAGTCTTTCAGGCAATAGCCATCACAGCGCACGCCTTCCGCAAACTGTTTGGCGATGGTGCATCCCTGCAGCAGCGTGATGCTGCACAGGGCTGTCAGCGCATACTTTCGCACGTCGTTTCCCCTTGTGTGTCGATTGACGTTTTCTTTTTATGGGCGGGCCCCGGCCCGCCTGAATGCTATTGCTTGAGCATTGTCTTGAGGAAGCGGCCGGTGTGGCTGGCCTTTACCCTGGCAACGTCTTCCGGCGTACCTTCGGCAATGATCTCGCCACCACCATCGCCGCCTTCCGGTCCGAGATCGATGAGCCAGTCGGCGGTCTTGATCACGTCCAGGTTATGTTCGATTACCACGATGGTGTTGCCGTGCTCGCGCAGCCGGAACAGCACGCCCAGCAGTTGCTGGATATCGTGGAAGTGCAGCCCGGTGGTCGGCTCATCAAGGATATACAGCGTACGGCCGGTGTCGCGCTTGGACAGCTCGCGGGCCAGCTTCACCCGCTGGGCTTCACCGCCGGAGAGCGTGGTGGCAGCCTGGCCGAGGGTGATATAGCTCAGGCCCACATCGATCAGCGTTTGCAGCTTGCGCGCCAGCGCCGGCACCGCGTCGAAGAACTCGCGGGCGTCTTCCACCGTCATCGCCAGCACTTCGAAGATGTTCTTGCCCTTGTAGTGGATCTCCAGCGTTTCACGGTTGTAGCGCTTGCCGTGGCAGACCTCACAGGGGACATAGATATCCGGCAGGAAGTGCATCTCCACCTTGATGACGCCATCGCCCTGGCAGGCCTCGCAGCGGCCGCCGCGCACGTTGAAGCTGAAGCGGCCGGCTTTGTAGCCCCTTGAACGGGCTTCCTGGGTACCGGCAAACAGATCCCGGATCGGCGTGAACAGGCCGGTGTAGGTGGCCGGGTTCGAGCGCGGTGTGCGGCCGATCGGGCTCTGGTCAATGTCGATGACCTTGTCGAAATGGTCCAGCCCCTTGATGCCGGTATGGGGTGCGGCCTTTATCGTGGTGGCGCCATTCAGGTGGGTGGCGGCTTCCGGGTACAGGGTGTTGTTGATCAGCGTGGATTTGCCCGAGCCGGATACACCCGTGACACAGGTGAACAGCCCGACAGGCAGTTTCAGTGTCACGTCCTTGAGGTTGTTGCCACTGGCGCCGCTGAGGGTCAGCCAGTCCTTGCCGGCGGCGGTGCGTTGCTTCGGGACGGCAATCTGCTTGCGGCCGGAGAGATAATCGCCGGTCACCGATTTCCGGTTCGCCGCGATCTGCTTCGCCGTGCCCTGGGCAATCACCTGGCCGCCGTGGACGCCGGCACCGGGGCCGATATCAATGACGTAGTCTGCGCTGCGGATGGCGTCTTCGTCGTGCTCCACCACAATCACGGTGTTGCCGAGATCGCGCAGCCGGTTGAGGGTTTCGAGCAGGCGTTCATTGTCGCGCTGGTGCAGGCCAATGGACGGCTCGTCCAGCACGTACATCACGCCGACCAGGCCGGCACCGATCTGCGATGCCAGGCGGATGCGCTGCGCTTCACCACCGGAAAGCGTATCGGCATTGCGGGCCAGCGACAGGTAGTCCAGCCCCACATTGACCAGGAACTGCAGGCGCTCGCGGATTTCCTTGAGGATCTTGTCGGCGATCTCGCCCTTGTGGCCGGCCAGTTTCAGCTTGCCAAAATAGTCGCAGGACTTGCCCACCGGCAACCGCACCAGATCCGGCAGCGAGCGGTTGTCCACAAACACATTGCGGGCCGCCTCGCGCAGACGTGAACCGTGGCAGTCCGTGCAGTCGGAGGTGCTGAGAAACGCAGCCAGGTCTTCGCGCACGGCGTCGGACTCGGTTTCCCGATAGCGCCTCTCCATGTTCGGAATGATGCCCTCGAACGGATGATAGCGCTTGACGATGTCGCCCCGGTCGTTGAGATAACGGAACTCCACCGGGTCATTGCCGGTGCCGTACAGTATTTTCTTGCGTGCGATCTTCGACAGCTTGTTGAACGGTGTGTCGATATCAAACGCCAGGTGCGTGGCCAGTGACGTCAGCATCTGGAAGTAATACACGTTGCGGCGGTCCCAGCCACGAATCGCCCCTTCGGACAGGGACGAGGTGGGTGAAAGCACGACTTTCTCTTCATCAAAGAACTGGCGCACGCCCAGGCCGTCGCAGGTGGGGCAGGCGCCGGCCGGGTTGTTGAAGGAAAACAGGCGGGGTTCCAGTTCCGGGATGCTGTAGCCGCAGTGCGGGCAGGCAAAGCGGGCGGAGAACACCTGCTCATCACCACTGCCTTCCATGGGTGCCACAACGGCAATGCCGTCGGCCAGTTCCAGCGCGGTCTCAAAGGATTCCGCCAGACGATTCTGCAAATCATCGCGGACCTTGAAACGGTCCACGACCACTTCGATGGTGTGCTTCTTTTTCTTGTCCAGCGCCGGGACGTCATCCAGGTCGGTCACGCGGCCGTTGACGCGTGCCCGGACAAAACCCTGCGCACGCAACTGGTCAAACAGGTGCAGGTGTTCGCCTTTCTTGTCACGCACCACCGGCGCCAGCAACATCAGCCTGCTGCCCTCCGGCTGCGCCAGCACCTGATCGACCATCTGGCTCACCGTCTGCGCCGCCAGCGGGACCTTGTGCTCCGGGCAACGCGGCTCGCCGGCGCGGGCGAACAGCAGGCGCAGGTAATCGTAGATCTCGGTGATGGTGCCGACGGTCGAGCGCGGGTTGTGGCTGGTGGATTTCTGCTCGATGGAAATCGCCGGTGACAGGCCCTCGATGTGATCCACATCGGGTTTTTCCATCATCGACAGGAACTGCCGTGCGTAGGTGGAGAGCGACTCCACATAGCGGCGTTGGCCTTCGGCATACAGGGTGTCGAAAGCGAGTGAAGACTTGCCGGAGCCGGACAGGCCAGTAATCACCACCAGCTTGTCGCGGGGAATATCCAGGTCGACGTTCTTGAGATTGTGTGTGCGTGCGCCACGCACCAGGATCTTGTCCATCGAGATACTACACTACTGGCCAAAATGACAGGGCAGTATAGGATGATTGGCAGCACCGCGCTACGGGGGCAGGCGGGCTGCTGACAGGAGCTGTCATGACCCTGATGCGGCGGCAGGGCGAGGTGACGTCCGCCGTTTGGAGGCGGGTGGTTCAGCCCGGCTGGCGGGTGTGATGCTGTGCCTGGACGTGGTGGGTTTCGCCATGGGCGCTACCCACTCAGTGGTCCGTAAATCAGAGGTTTTCCTGGGCCCAGTTCACCGCTTGCAGGCGGTTGGAGGCGTTGATTTTCTTGAAGATGTTGTAGATGTGCGTCTTGATGGTGTGCGGGCTCAGGTTCAGGCTGCGGGCGATATCCGAGTTCTTGGCGCCGGTGGCCATGACCTTGAGCACTTCCACTTCGCGGTCGGTCAGGTTCACCTCGCTGCGGGAAAAGGTCTTGTTGAAGGCGCGGCTCTTCATCAGGTATTGCTGCAGCACCTTGCGCGGCAGCCACAGCTCGCCGTCGAACATGGCCCTGATACCCTTGAGCAGCAGTTCCTGCGGACAGTCGTGCAGGAAGCCGCCATTCACCATCGGCAGGCCGGCGAGGCGGGACAGCGAGTCCTCCTCATCCACGTTGAACACCGCGATGAACAGCTCAGTGTCGATTTCCTGGTCGATGTCCAGCAGATGACTGATGGTGTCGTTGATATCGACCGTACTGAAATCCACCAGAAACAGTGCCTGGGCGCAGGGGGAGAGTTCCTCGGCGGTGACGTCCTGCACGCGCTTCACACTGCGTGCGGCAACCTCCTGTTTGCTGAGAAACTCGGCCAGCAGCGAGTTCTGCAATTGCTGGCCGCCGGCGACGTATACCTGGTGATCACTGCCGATAGAGCTCATTCAGTACGTTCCCTGCTTTTGTATTTATCAGGCGTGATGCCTGTTGCCCCAGCAGCGTGGCCTGGCCAGCGCGGGCTGAAGCGCATTATACCGGTGATCAGGCATACCTAAGAAGAAAAACTGATCAGAGACGAATTTAGCACCAGTTCGATGGCCATTCAATTTACCCGGTGTACGCCCTCGCACACATGCTTTCTGCTACACTGCGCGGCTTCCGGCCGCAGCGTACGCGGGCCGGCTATGTTCCTCGCGGGCTGCGGTGGCGGCAGGATGCCCGGCGCCGGCCGGGCTCGCGGCCGGTCACGGGCGCGGCCCGTGTCAGGGTGACGCCATGTACTGACGGGCCTGAGACATGAGTACCTCTTCCTCCCGATCCACGCTGGTCCGCACCGAAATAAGGGTGACCGGAGCACTGGCGTCGATCTTTGCCCTGCGTATGTTCGGCCTGTTCATGATCCTGCCGGTGTTCGCCGTGTTCGGTGCGGCGCTGCCGGGGGCGACGCCATTCCTGATCGGTCTCGCGGTCGGGGCCTATGGCCTGATGCAGGCGCTGCTGCAGCTGCCGTTTGGCATGCTGTCCGACCGTTTTGGCCGCAAGCCACTGATCCTTGCCGGGCTAGTGCTGTTTGCCTGCGGTGGTGTGGTGGCGGCGACGGCCGAGACGATCCAGGGCGTGATCCTGGGGCGGGCACTGCAGGGAGCAGGCGCGGTCGCGGCGGTGATCATGGCGCTGGTGGCGGATGTGGTGTCCGAGCAACACCGCACCCGTGCCATGGCGGCGGTGGGCATGTCGGTAGGTGGCGCGTTTGTATTGGCGCTGATTCTCGGCCCGCTGCTGGCGACCTGGCTGGGGTTGTCCGGCCTGTTCTGGCTGTCCTCGCTGCTGGCGGTGGGTGGCCTGCTGGTGGCGCTGGCATGGGTGCCGAATCCCGCCGTGCGCGTGCGTGAGGCACAACTGCCGCTGGGGCCGCGCCTGCTGCGCATTCTCAAAGACCCGCTGCTGTTGCGCCTTAACAGCGGTATTTTCGTATTGCACGCAGTGCTGACCGCCTGCTTTGTGGTGGTGCCGGGCCTGCTGTCCGAACGCCTGGGCCTGCCGTTGGCCCGCCACAGCCTGCTGTATCTCGTGGTTTTCCTGGCCAGCTTCGTGGCCATGGTGCCGTTGATTATCGCGTCCGAGCGGCGCGGGCTGCGCCCGGTGATGGCGCTGGCGGTGCTGTTGCTCGGGGTGGCACTGGTATTGCTTGCCCTGGCTGGGGACCGTCTGTGGTGGTTCGGACTGGCGCTGTTCGTCTTTTTCACTGGCTTCAACCTGCTGGAGGCCCTGCTGCCGTCGCTGGTGGGGCGCGCTGCGCCGGTGGGGACACGCGGTACGGCGCTGGGGATTTACTCCTCCAGCCAGTTTCTGGGGGTCTTTGTCGGCGGCGGGCTGGGCGGCTGGCTGTTGCAGCAGTATGGGCCGGAGACCGTTTTCCTGGCCGCTGCGGCGCTGACTGCCGGCTGGCTGCTGCTGGTCTTTGGCATGCCGCCCCTGGCAAAGCTCGACAATCGTGTTTTGCCACTGGTGGTCGCGGCCGGCGAGGCGGATCGCTGGGTGAATGAACTGCTGGCGGTGGACGGCGTGCTCGAGGCGGTGGTGCTGCCGGAAGCGGGTATTGCGTTGCTGAAAGTGGACCCGGCCAGTGTTGACGAGGCTGCGCTGACGCGCCTGAGCGGCGATGTCGTCGCTCAGGTGTAGGCCAATGCCCCGGCGAGCTGTCAGTGATCGCCGTTGATACAGGGCCGGCAGTGGGAAAAGCCGTGGTGAACTGCCACAATGATCCGCCTGCCGCAGCAAGGCAGGTGCAGGATGAATGTTGACGGAGAGGCAAGATGGCACGAGGCATAAACAAGGTAATTCTGATCGGTAATCTGGGTGCGGACCCGGAAACCCGTTTCCTGCCCAGCGGCGGTGCGGTGACCAACGTCAACATCGCCACCAGCGAAAGCTGGAAAGACAAGCAGACCGGGCAGATGCAGGAACGCACCGAATGGCACCGTGTGGTGTTCTTCAATCGCCTCGGTGAAATCGCCGGTGAATACCTGAAAAAAGGCTCGAAGGTGTACATCGAGGGCAGCCTGCGCACGCGCAAGTGGCAGGGGCAGGATGGCCAGGACCGCTACACCACGGAAATTGTTGCCAGCGAGATGCAGATGCTCGACAGCCGCAGCGGCGGTGGTGGCGACAACTACGCTGGTGGTGGCAACAACTATGGCAACCAGGACAACGGTTTTTCTGGCTACGAGAGCCAGGCGAACAACAATCCCGGTGCCGGGCGCCCGGCGGGTGGCGGCGGCAATGCCGGCAATCAGGGCAACGCAGGCGGTGGCTTCTCGGCGCCGGCGGATGATTTCGACGACGACATCCCGTTCTGACGGAGCCTGACACATGCCCCGTCCGTTGACGCTGATCGCGCTGTTCCTTGTTTGCGTGCTGTTTTTCCTGATCCGTGCCTTGCCGGCGGCACCGTTCTTGCAGAAGGCAGATGGCCTGATGCTGGCCGGCCAGCCGTTGGCGCTGCATCAGATTCACGGCCGCATCTGGCAAGGTGATGCACGCTGGCGCTGGGGGCGCTGGCGGGGCGAGGCGAACTGGTCCACGGACTGGCGCGGGTTGTTGCCGGGGCTGACGCTGGACGTGGCCGGACACGGTATGCACGCGCGCGGCTGGGTGGCGGCAACCCCCGGCAGCGTGCGGGTGAACGATCTGGCATTGCAGGTGCCGCTGGCCGAAATTTCCCGCGATATGGCCGCTGGTCAGGCGGACGGCACCGTGACGGCGCAGGTGGATTACCTGCGCGTGTACCGCGAAGGCCGGGTGGAGGTCGAGGGTACGCTGCGCTACGGTGGTGGCCAGGTGACCTGGAAAGACGGTGGGTCCAGTGTGCCACCACTGGATGGAAGGCTTTTCACCGAGCACAATGTCGCCTGGCTGAAAGTCACCGACCCTCAGCAGACCTTGCTGCTGGATGCCAGCGTAGAGCAGTGTGAGGCGGCGGTACGTGTCTATCGGTCATGGCCGCGCCTGCTGGGTGTGAGCCAGGGTGGTGCGGACGATGACGTGGTATTTCAGGTCTCGCAGCCGCTGGGCGGCTGACGCGTCTGCCATGGCCAACAGAACAACAGCCTGCCCTGAAGCAGGCTGACAACAGCCGGGATGGCTGTTTTCGACCGGCTGCGGGAATTTTTCCCGTGACCGGGCTCTAAGCAGTTTGTGGGGTGATTTCCCGAAAGACATTCAGGGGAAGACAAACTCCCGCAATCTGTTAACCGTCATGACACTGGAATATGTCATAACAATAATTGGTGATCCTTATGGTGCCGGCCATGACCGGTGCTGGGTAGTCGGGACAGAAAATGGTTTTAGCCCTCAAGCAGATACAGATCGACAGGCTGGCGCGTATTGTCCGGTGGCTGCTCGCCGTGGTGCTGGTGATCTGGCTGGCGCGGGTGCTGGCGGACAGCGTGCTGCTGTGGATGGCTGGCCCGCAACAGACACCGACGGTAGACCCGTCGATGCTGCGCCTTACCGCGATCAACAATGAACAGGGCGGCGCGCTCTCACCGGCCGAGATAGAGCGCTGGAAACTGTTTGGCATTCCACCGGAACAGGCGCCCGAACAGCGCGCGGTGGACGCGCCGGAAACCCGCCTGCGGCTGGAATTGCTGGGGCTGTTCCAGAACAGTACGGCCGAGATGGCCCGCGCGATCATCGCGGAGCAGGGCAAGGATGCGGAGCTGTTCCGCCCCGGCGACAAGGTGCCGGGCAATGCCGAACTGGTGGAAGTGCTGGGTGACCGGGTGATTTTGCGTCGCCAGGGCCAGCTTGAAACGCTACGCCTGAAAGAACCCGAACTCAGCGGCACGGTATCCGCCTCCGCGCCACCGCCACGCCGTCGCAGCCAGCCGGTCGTGCAGGAGAGTCAGCCTGAACCCGCGCAGTTGCTGCCCGACGGTGACCCGGCCCAGCAGCGGGCCATGATCATCCAGCAGCTTGCCCTGGAGCCGGTCACCGAAGGGGCGGCCGAAGGCTACCGGATTACGGCGGGCGCGCCGGCGGCGATGCTCAGCAGCGTTGGCCTGCGCCCCGGCGACCAGATCCTTTCCGTGAATGGCCACCCGCTGGGTGAGGAACAGGGCGATATCTCCGCCCTGCAGGAAGCCATGGCGTCGGGGTCCGCCTCGATTGAAGTGCAGCGCGGCTCACGCCGCTTTACCGTTAATTATCCGCCATAGACCGAAAAGGCGAGAGCGATGAAAACAATCAAGCACACGCTGGCGGTGCTGTGCTGCGGAACCATGCTGATGGTAGCGCAGCCGGCGCTGGCCCAGCAGAACGCAGCCACACCCAGCGCGGACGGCAAGACCTGGACCGTGAATATCCGCAATGCGGATATTCAGGCCTTTATCGGTCAGGTGGCGGAGATGACGGGCAAGAATTTTGTCGTCGATCCGCGTGTGCGCGCCCGGGACGTGACGGTAATTTCGCGCCAGACGCTGACCTCGGCGGAAGTCTACGAACTGTTCCTGGCGGTATTGCAGGTGCACGGTTATGCCGCCGTGCCGTCCGGCGAGATCATCAAGATCGTGCCGAACACCACTGCAAAACAGAGCAACCTGCCGCTGACCCAGGACACCAGCCTGCGCGGTGAAGAGCTGATCACCCGTGTGATCACGGTAGACAATTCGCCGGTGGAAGAACTGGTGCCGGTGCTGCGTCCGCTGGTGCCGCAATACGGTCACCTGGCGGCGGTGAGCTCCGCCAACGCGCTGATCATCAGTGACCATGCCGACAATATTCGTCGCATGGAAGCCATTATTGCCCACCTGGATGGCTCCGAAGCCGAGGAAGTGGAAATCATCCCGCTGCAACATGGCTGGGTGGGCGATATCGTCAAGCTGCTTGAAACCCTGATTCCGCAACAGGGCGCTGCTGCACAGGGCGGTCGTCGCCAGAGCCCGCGCGAGGGGCGTGTGAGTGTGGTGGCCGACGAGCGCACCAACCGCCTGATCGTGAAAGGCGACAGCATCATGCGTCGCCGCGTGGCTGATCTGGTGCTGGAACTGGATGTGCCCTCGAACAAGAGCGGCTCGGCGCAGGTCATCCGCCTGAGCCATGCCGACTCGGAAAAACTGGCGGAACTGCTGAACAATTTCGCTGATGCGACCAAAGCGACCGAAGGGGGGCAGCAGGCACCGAACCCCGATTCGAAAGTCTCCATCCAGGCCGATACGTCACTGAACGCGCTGGTGATTCGCGCCGAGCCGGCAAAGATGGAAGAACTGCAGAGCATCGTGCGTCAGCTTGATGTGCGCCGTTCACAGATTCTGATCGAAGCCGCGATTGTGGAAGTTGGCGGCAACCTCGGTCTGGACCTCGGCGTGCAGTGGGCGGCAGGTGACCTGGAGCGCGGCGTGGGCGGCACCAACTTCGACACGGCCGGCATCAGCCTGAACGATGTGATTGCGTCGGTTTTGGCTGGAGAGCCTCAAGCGAAATTGAGCAATGGTTTGATCATCGGTGGTGGCGAAACTGACAGCGACGGCAACCTGCGCTGGGGCGGTTTCCTGCAGGCACTGGCCAGCAACTCGAACGTCAATCTGCTGTCCACGCCAAGCGTGCTGACGCTGGATAACCAGGAAGCGTCCATTGTGGTGGGCCAGAACGTACCGTTTGTGACCGGCCAGAGCACCAGCACCGGCTCCGGTATCGACAACCCGTTCCAGACCATCCAGCGGCAGGATGTGGGCATCACGTTGACCGTGACGCCGAGCCTGGCAGGCGACAGCACAGTGCGTCTGGAGCTGGAACAGGAAGCCTCGGCAGTGCAGGCGTCCGTGGACGGGGTGAACTCCGTGGACCTGATCACCAGCAAGCGCTCCATCAAGACCACGGTGCTGGCGGACGATGGCGAGACCATTGTGCTGGGCGGTCTGATCCAGGATGACGTGCGCCGCACGGAAACCAAGGTGCCTATTCTGGGCGATATTCCCCTGCTGGGCGTGCTGTTCCGCTCCACCAGTGATTCACGCGAGAAGCGCAACCTGATCGTGTTTTTACGCCCGACCATTCTCAACGACAGTGCACGGCTGGTCGGCTTGACCCGTCAGCGCTATCTGGGCATCACTGCACTGCAGTTCCGCGTTAACCGCCGTGGTGAACTGGAGCGTATCGTGGCCGAACCGTTGCCTGCTGAAGCAGATAGCTTATTTCAAGGACGTACTCCACCTCCTCAGGAGCTGAAAGAATATATGGAGAGAGGCGTGCTGCCAGACCAAGAGCAAACTTTACGGGACGAGGCTTTGGATTGATCTTTTAGGCTGCTAGTAGGGAGAAACTAGCAGCCTAACTTTCCCTCTGAGATGAGATGGCTTGTTGGGGCTTAATCTCAATATGATGTTGATGTGAGGGCTTGTGATATTGCTTTATGGGCTATTTCCCTTTTTGTTTTAATTTCCTTTTTTGTTTGATAGATTTTATTTGTCGCAATGAGCGGCTAAAAGGAGACTGAAATGAAAGGATTTCTAGCTTTTCCGTTGATTTTTATTTTTGCTGTTTTTTTTCCTCTTAATGTTCATGCCCAGTGTAGCAAGGTTACTATTACAAGTTTGGGTTCATGTGCAGGGCAGCCCGCCGGATCAAGTCGAATAGCTATAAAGAACAATGGGAATCAAGAGGTGCGTCAAGAGATTAATGTGAATTGGCGTCATGGAATTGATAGAGGCACCTCCGTTCGAAGCTACGATTTAATCCCTGGGCAGCAGCAAGTGCTTGGATGTACGGTGATGCATGGTTTGCCATATTACTACTACTATTCATATAGTAAAAAAAGCTGTAGCCCCCTTTAAAAATTAAGTCAACCTAATGGCCGGCGGCGATTGGTTACCTATAGCCTCGTCGCTGGCTGTCAAACCTAGTTTCCATGGAGAGCGTCAGGGCATTAAGTTAATGGTCCTTATGTTAGTTTCTCCAAATAGAAAATATGGTTTTCCCCTTTTTTATAGTTGCAGTCCCTGCCTGCTTGGTATCTGATGTAGTGCTGTCGTGCCAGCACTGCTGCACCGCGCCGAAGACAGCGCGAGGACAACAGACCACAGGGATGCGGATAAACCTTCGATGCTGAAACTGTATTTCAGAGACCAGCGCTGTGCGCCAGTGCGGCTGATGGATTCGCGTTATGCCATTGGCCGTGATCCCGGCAACGATATTGTCGTTGACGAGGAAGAGGTCAGCCCGTTGCATGCCGAGCTTTGGGTGGAGACGGAGCGCCGTGTGTTTATCACCGATATTGGCAGTACGCGCGGCACGCTGGTGAATGATCAGCTGATTCATACCCGCACGTTGCTGAAGGCAGGCGACATCATTCGCGTCGGCAGGGTGGAGCTGGAACTGGTTCAGCCGGTGGAAAGCGTGTCCGTGCTGCCGCCGCCGCAGGTGCCGGCAGCAGAGCAGGTTGCCGGACAAAGGGACTGCCCGCTGGCCGGCGCGGCCCGTCGTGGGCGCGGCTGGTGGCGCGCCGGGCTGCTGGCGCTGCCGGCCTCATTACTGCTGATTGCCGGGATGGCAGTCTGGCTGGATTGATCCGGGGAGTTATTCAGAGGTTCCCTGACGGCCCGGGTTGCTGTCGGCCTTGAGCTGTTCCAGGGAATCCATCACACGCCGGGTGCGGTCGAGTTTCTTGGCCAACTCGGCATCGTCGGGCATCAAAGGCGCCACATCCTGCCAGAGCTGATACGCCCCCGCATAATCCCCGCGCGCATAGCGTGCGTCCCCTTCTGCGTTGTCACGGACGAAACGCTCGCGGCACAGCCGCTCCACGGTTTCATGCTCCGCCTCCAGGTGGCCGCGCTGGCGATGTTCGCGAATATAGTGGCGGGCGGATACCAGATCAGGCACCGCCTGGCTGTTGCGATAACGCGCCAGCCTGGTACGTGCTTCCTCGCGCAATGTCTCGGAGCGGTTCTCGCGGGCGCGCTGATGGGCGTTGCTGAGCCGGGATTCGGCCTGTGCCAGCGCCGGGTGTGTTGCGTACTGGTCATCCAGTGAGGCAGCGGCGCGCAATGCCTGGCGCGCCAGCCGCCAGTTCTGCTGCCCGGCATGCCATTCACCGAGCGCCACCAGTTCATCCCGTACTTCGGCTTCGCGTCGGGTGAGCCGTGCGCTCAGCGCGCGGGCCGACGGGTCGGCGTAGCGCGCAAGCTTGTCCAGTGCGGCGCGCTGGCTGTGCAGCCACTGCGCTTCATCGGCGAATAATTCGGTACGCAGCGCCACCAGCGAGGCCAACTGTTGCTGATCCAGTTCCGAGCGTGCACGGGGCAGCGGTTCGCCGTAGGGCCATTGCTGGATCGCCTGGTCCAGCGTGCCCAGCGCCTGCTGCCAGTCGCCATCGCCGGCCAGGCGCTGGGCCTGGCGAATGCTGTCGCGTTCAAACCGGACGATCGCTTCGCGAGCGGCGCGCATGCGGGCCTGCAGTGCCTCCGGGGCATCGTCGCCCTGCCGCTGCATCACCTGCCAGGCGGCGCCGTAGTCGCCGGCGGCCAGGGCGGCATCCAGCGTCGTCACCGGATCTTGCGGTGGGCGCAACGTCTGGCAGGCCGTCAGGGTCAGTATCAATAACAGGGGTAAGGCAACGCGCATGGGCTGATCTCGGGTACTGTCACAGTAGCGTGCCGTAGCGGGTGGCTACGGGTGGCCACCGGCCTCGCGGGCAGGCGGCCAGGCGGCCGGCGCATCTTCGCCGTGGGCGCTGAGAAAACGGGCGATCCGCTGTTCCATCAGCGTTTCAGACTGGGCGTGCACACCTTCGACGCGATAGGTCAGTACCGGGTCGCTCTTGCCGCGCACGCGCATGGTGCCGGCCACCGTGCTGCGCAGCCTCGATGAGATGTTCGGGTCGCGCACCAGCGCGTCGGCGATGATGATCTCGCCGGCACCGGCCATGTTCGACAGGCGAGAGGCCAGGTTCACTGCATCGCCGACCACGGTGTACTGCATGCGATTCTGCGAGCCGAGATTGCCGGCCAGCATGGTGCCGGCGTTGATGCCGATGCGGAACTCCACCGTCACCCGCCCCTGGGCGCGGCGCTGTTCGTTGATGCGCAGGATCAGGCGCTGGATCATCACCGCGCAGCACAGGGCATGGTACAGGTGCTCGCTGTCTTTTTCCGGCACACCGAACACCAGCATGGCGCAGTCGCCCATGTATTTGTCGATGGTGCCGCGATAGAAATCGGCAGCGCAGTTGATCGCGTTGAAATAACAGTTCAGCAGCTCGGCCACTGCGTCCGGTGCCAGCCGCTCGGACAGCCGGGTGAAGCCGACGATATCGGCGAACAGTACGGACGCTTCGACTTCACGGCCACCCAGCTGCACCTCGCCGATGTCCGCCATCATCTGCTGTGCCACGCGCGGACTGACGAAGCGTGACAGCACGCGTTCTACCTGATCTTTTTCCAGCAGGCCGTGGGCCATGCTGTTGTAGGCGGCGATCAACTGGCCGATTTCATCGTTGCCGGCGTTGCGCAGTCGATAGTTGAGATCGCCGGCACGGATCGCCGAGGTGGCGGCGACCAGGTCGTGCAGCGGCTGCGCCAGCCGACGGCTGATCCAGAAGGCGAGAATGATCGCCACCAGGCCCATCAGCAGCGTGGCGGTGACCATGGTGCGGCGTGCCTGTGCCTGGGCGGCGGCGATGTCGGTGCCGGACAGTGTCACGGCCACATAGCCGGCGGTGTGCTGCTCGGCGGTGATCGGGGCGAAATAGGTGGTCATGGGGGCGCCATCGTGGTGCCAGTGGCGCACCGGGCCGCTGATGGTGGGCACGGCCTCCGCTGGCAGCAGGCCGGCCTGTTCCAGCGGTCGCAGGTCGCGGCTGAACAGGGCCGCGCCGGCCAGGTTTTCGCTGGTGCCGAGATTATGGATCAGGATTTTCAGCGTGAAGGTGTCATCCGCCAGCAGCGGCTCGCGGGCGCTGTCGGCCAGCTGGCCGGCCACGGTCTGGCCGAAACGGTCCGCCTGGGACTGCATGTCGGTGAGCTGGTTGCTGAGGATGATCGAGCCGAGCACCGTCATGCCCAGCAGCACCAGGGCCGAGAAGGTCAGGCCCAGCTTCCAGGCCACCGGCAGGTAGTCCGGCAGCCACGGGCGTACCGTGTCCGCCAGGGGGCGGAAGACGTGGCCCAGAGTGTTGCGCCATTGCCGGCTCACGGTCAGTGGATCCTCGGTGGTACGACGGGGCGGACCGGCCCCTGCGGGCCGGTTTTCAGCGCACAACCATAGCATTTTGTGAAGGCACGGCGACAGCGGCGGCGACGGCCGCCTCCTGTGGCGGTTCAGACGGCCAGCGGCAGGCCGTGGTCGCGCCGGTCGGTGAGGATCTCGAACGCCGCCCGGTGGGCGCTGTAGAGCGACAGGGGCGGCGCGCCCGGCTGTTCCAGCGTGACGGTGCAACTGGCGATCTTGCTGTTGAGGCAGGTTTTACTGCCGGCGGGCGGGTTGTAGTAGGTCAGTGCCGTGAAATGACTGGCCGGCGCGTGCAGGTGCACGGTCAACTGGCGGCCCTGATGACGGGTGCGGAACGACCAGTCAAAGAAATGGTACTGCTCGGTGGCACGCAGCGCGGTGCTGATACGGTTGAAGTACAGGGTGTCATCACCCAGCCGCAGGCACGCGATGGTCAGCCAGGGCGAATGGAGCGGGCCGAGCCTGACGCGTGCGGTGATACATTCCAGAAAGGCGTCTTCCCGGTTGTCGAAGCCGGCCACCTGCCCCCAGGCGTACTGGTCGGTGTGCTGGCGGCCCCAGTTGTGGTTCTCGCTGCCGGGCCAGTCCGTGATCTCGAACGGTTCGCCGTCCACCTCGAAGCGGCCGCTGAAATGCACCTGGGGCCGGCTCACCAGTGCTTTCGCCTTGGGCAGCCTGGTCCGATAGAGATTTTCCGGCAGCAACAACAGCGGGGCGCCGCCGTCGCCATAACGCAGGTCCCATTGCAGGGTATGGCCGGCATGGCGGGCGCTGCCGCTGAGCCTGTGGCTGGCCAGTGACGCGGTGGGCAGTTGGACCAGCATCTGCTCGCGGTCGAAATGGCAGGTGTCGAGGGGGAATTCGTTTTTCACGGCAACAACCTGATCACGGCCCGCATCGAACCAGATGGCCCACAATTCGCCCAGGGCGGGCCGGTCATCCGCCGGTACAAACAGCGTATAGCGAATCCAGAACGCCTGGGGCTTGTGCGGATGGTTGGCGCGCAGGAACCAGGATTCATAGTGGCCGCCGCTGCCCCCGTACTGACTGCCGTGATAGGGGATCATCACAAGACCTCCGCGTCGTGGTAGGCCCGCTCTTCGCGCACCAGGCGCAGCGAGCGGAACAGGAACAGCAGGATCGGTTCACGATAGGCCACTTCTGCCTGGCCGATGGCCTCGCCCTGGCGGTAGAGCGTCAGCGGGCAGGTGATCAGCGAACGGATCAGGCCGCCGCGACCGTAGGTCTTGTGGCCGATGGCTTCCAGCGGGCCCAGTTCGGGGTGTTCGAAGGCGACGCGATAATGTGGCCCGGTCAGGCGGATGGTCAGTTCCCCGTGGCAGGCCAGGTGCAGATCCCCCAGCCGCAACTGGCCACGAAACGGGCGGGGCACGGTGAGGCTGAAAATACGCGTGGTAAAGGCGCGCAGTGAGAACGCGAACGGCTGCGGCGCGTCGCCGTCGAGTGTCAGCGTGCCACGCATGGTTTCACACAACAGCAGGCCGATGGCCATGGTCAGGCTCCTTGCTCAAGTAAGGTGTCCGCCAGCCGCGCGGCGGCGCGGCTGGCGAGGGTCATCAGCGTCACCTGCGGGTTGGCGCCGAGGCTGGTGGGTGGGTTGCTGCCGTCCATCACGTACAGCCCCTGCCAGCCATGGACGCGGTGATCCGGATCGCATACGCCCTGTGCCGGGTCGGCGGCCAGCCGGGCGGTACCGAGTGGGTGGTACGCGCTCATCAGAAAATCGCGCGGGCGGTGACGCCGGGCCATGAAAGCCTCCAGTTCCCGGGTGTTGCGCACGGTGATCAGCCGGCGGGTGCCGGGCAGCAGCACTTCTTCGGCGCCGGCGGCCAGGTAAATCCGCGCCAGCGTATCGATGCCGCGCAGGAACAGCGCGAAATCGGTGTCGTTCATGTGATAGCTGATCCACGGCAGGTCGCGATGTGGGCCACGCCGCACGCGGCCTTCGCTGGTATCGCGGATCATGAAGCCGAAATAGGCGGTATGCGGATAGCGCTCGGTGAAGCGCACAAACTGCTCGCCATATAACGTGTTGAGCAGGCCGTGCCCGGCGAACGGCACAGTGCCGCCTTCGAACATCAGGCCCTCGTCAGCGAAATCCTGGATGCCGAAACCCTGCGGAATGGTGCGGCCGTTACGCAATGCAGTCTCGGGGAACACGGCATTGACCACACCACAGGGGTGCAGCGTCAGATGCCGCCCCAGATGCGGATTGCGCACGCCGTTGTCGCGCAGGAACCGTGGTGTCATGAGCGAGCCCATGGCCACCACCGTGGCACGGGCGTTGACGCGCAGGCGCACGGTGCGGCCATCGGCACCACGCCCTTCGGCTTCGATGCCACGCCCGTGCTGACCGTCGCGCAGCAACCGCCGTGCACGCAGGCCGGTGAACAGAAAAGCGCCGCGTTCCAGCGCACGGGGCATGTAGCTGACATTGGTGGATTGCTTGGCATCGGTGGGGCAGCCGAACTGGCACAGGCCCTGACCATCGCAGCCTGCCGCGTTGCGTTGCAGGGCATGCAATTGTTCCAGGCCCAGTGCGCGGGCGCCCTGTTCGATGATATTGCCGATCGGGCCAACATGGCGCCGCTCGGCACGCTGCACACGCAGCATGGTTTCCACCCCCTCGAACCACGGGGCCAGTGTGGCGTCATCAAGGTCGGTCAGCCCGAACTCTTCGCGCCAGCGTTTCAGTACCGGTGCCGGCGTGCGCATGCAGGTGCCGGAATTGATGGTAGTGGTGCCGCCGACATTGCGGCCGATGGGCACTGGAATGAGCGCGTTGCCCAGCGCGGTGGTGGCGCCGAACCCCCGGTACAGCCGGCGGATCATGTCCGGAAGGTCGCCGTTGAAGTGACGCCGGTCATGCCAGTCACCTTCCTCGACCACCACCACCGCCAGGCCACGGCTGGCCAGTTCATAGGCCGCCGCCGCGCCCCCGGCGCCGGTGCCGATGACCACCACGTCGGCGTCCAGGGTCTGGTCTTCTTCAAGCTCTGCGGCGCGGGTGATCTGCTGTTGCCAGCGGAACGTTTCGATCTGTTCCGGTACCTGGATGCGGGGCACCCCCATGCGCGCCGCGCGCTCGCTGTCGAGCACATAGGCGGCGCGGAACGGCAGGCTCACCAGCCGCAGCAGCAGGCCACTGATCAGCGTGGGGGCCAGTGCGTCCAGCAGGGCGCGGCGCGGGGCCACGGCAGCGCGGCTGAAGCGCGAGCCAAGCTGCCGCAGCCCCCGCCATTCCAGCCAGCCGAGCCCGAGCGACAGCAGGCCACGCAGCAATGGCCGGCCTGCCACATAGCCCGCCACCTGCGTTGCCAGGGCCGTGGCGTCGGGGGCGGGCAGCGTTTCGCCGGCAGGGAACATCGCCTCGGCGAAGGCCACTGACACAGGGCCGGGGTGGTCCGCGCGGGCGGAATCGGTTAATTCAGTCATGCGGGCATGCTGGCACAGCCGCAGCAGGCAGGCTTGACCCTGCCCGCAACGCGCCATGCAGGATGGGACAAACGCACCGGGCGATATTGGCACCCTTGTACGTGCCCCATAGCATGCCGGGCGACAATACCCATTGGACAGGGAGAAGGGCATGCGGCACTGGATCAGGGCACTGTTGCTGGGCGGGCTGGCGTTGGCCACCACCGGCTGTATGGAAGGCTGGCTGGACAAGTGGCTGGCGGCGTCTGTCGATCCGCAGACCGGCACCCTGCACGTCGAGGGGCTGGCGGCGCCGGTGACGATCGGTCGCGATGCACTGGGTATTCCGCTGGTAGAAGCGGAATCATTTGAAGACCTGGCCTTTGCGACCGGCTGGGTGATGGCCGAGGACCGCCTCTCGCAGATGGTCGGCTTCACCATGGCGGCGCAGGGCCGGCTGGCAGAAATGGCGGGCGAGGTGGCCTTGCCGATGGACCTGTACAGCCGCACCCTCGGGTTGCGCCGGATTTCCGAGCAGCAACTGGCCGCCGGCAGTGACGAACTGACCTTCCTGCTGCAGCGTTTCAGCGACGGCGTGAATGCCTGGCTGGTGGCGCATGAAGATCGCATGCCGCTGGATTTTCGCCTCGGCAGTTTCCGGCCGGAACCCTGGGCGCCGATCAATTCAGTGGATGTGTTCACCATGATCAACCTCGGGCTGGGGGTGAACCTGCACGAGGAGATCATGGCGCTGAACCTGGCCGACCGTGTCGGCACGGACAGGCTGCCCTGGCTGGTGCCGGTGTATCCGGATGAACCACTGTCCTTTGCAGAAGCCGCGAAATTAAATGACCTGCCGTTACCGGCGCTGGCCAAGCAGGCCCAGGCGCTGGATGCCGCACGCGACGGTTTCGAGCGGTTGCTGATGCCGCAAGGCCTGGCGGCCAGCAATAACTGGGTGGTGGCGCCATCGCACAGCACGACCGGCCACAGCCTGCTGGCCAACGACACACACCTGCTGATCAGCCAGCCACCGATGTGGATGCTGCTGCACCAGAAAACCCCGGGCATCCAGGTGGCGGGTGTGGCCGCTGCCGGCATGCCGGTGCCGGTGATCGGCTTCAATGGCAACGTGGCCTGGGGTGCGACCATGGTGATGGCCGATGCGCAGGACCTGTTTCTGGAACAACTGCGGGACATCGATGGCCAGTTGCACTATCTGGCCGATGGCGAGTGGCTGCCGGTAACCGAGCGTGAGGAAGTGTTCAAGGTGCAGGGCGGTGATACCGTGACGCACACGGTGCGCAGCACGCGCCATGGTCCGCTGCTGGAAAGTGTGCTGAATGCACCGCCGATATCGCCGGTTGTTCCGCCGCGGCTGGCGGACAGCATGGCGCGCTATGGCCTGGCGTTCTCCTGGACAGCGTCCCAGGCGGACACCACCATGGATGCCATGTTTGCGCTCGGGCGTTCGCAATCCCTGGCCGAAGCACGTGAACATATTCGCGGCGTGCGCTTTATTCATCTGAATATGGTGATGGCGGACCAGGACGCCGCAGGCTGGCAGGTGACCGGTCGCTACCCGCAGCGCAAACAGGGCACCGGGCAGTTCCCGTCGCCGGGCTGGGACGGCGTCTATGACTGGACCGGCTTTGCCGACTTCGACCAGCATCCGAATGACTTCACGCTGGAAAAAGGGTTTGTCGGTACCGCCAACCATCGTACGGTCGCGGCGGATTACCCGCTGCTGCTGAGCCGGTCCTGGTTCTACCCCCAGCGGGGTGACCGGATCAATCAGCTGTTGTCTGCCAAGGCGAAACACAGTGCCGAAGACATGGTGGCCATGCAGGCGGACCGGTTTGACCGTTTCGTACCCGCTTTGCAGGCGGTGCTGTCGGATAACAGCGTCGCGCTGGCCACCGCCATCAATGCCTTGCCGTCCGCGCGGCAGGCGCCTGCCCGGCAGGCGCTGGCCATGCTGGACAATTTCGACGGGGTAATGCTTGAAGACAGCGCTGCCGCCGCGCTGTACGGCGTCTTCTTTCACCTCGCCGCGCGCAATATCTTCCTCGACGAACTGGGGCCGGAAGACGGCCCGGTCTGGCAGTCCTTCACCCGCATGACGCTGCTGTCCTATTCCGCGCCGCAGGATCATCTGCTGCAACGCGAAGACAGCCCGTTCTGGGATAACGCTGGCACCCCGGAAACAGAAACCAAGTGGGACATTTTTGCGCAGACGCTGGCGGACGCGTGGGCCTTCAATACTCAGGCACTGGGCGATGATCCGGCCCAATGGGCCTGGGGCGACCTGCATACGTATGAATGGAAAACCGCCGCCAGCCAGATGAAGCCCTGGTTGCCCCGTGTGCAGCGCTGGGCCATCAGTGCGATGGAAGGATACCTCAATCGCGGGCCTTACCCGGCCGGTGGCAACCACAACACGCTGAACGTGGCCGGCGCCATGATCGGTCGTGATTTCGATGTGCATTCGATTCCGGCGATGAGGATGGTGGTGGATTTTGCCGCCGACGAGCCGTTGCAACTGGTCAACAGTGGCGGCCAGAGCGGCAACCCCGCCAGCCCGCATTATGACGATGGTATCGATGTGTGGCTGGGCTGGGGCAATCGGACGTTGCCGTTCTCCGAGGCAGGGCGCGCTGCGCACTATGCCCAGCGCCTGACCCTGACGCCGTCAGAAGCGCCGGCGGCGACGCCGTAGTGGCCTGACGTTATCGCGATAATCCTGCGGTGGCGGCAAGACCTTGCCGCGCGCCGCCGCAGATTCCGGCGTCACCTGATAGGCCAGGTTGACCATCGCCTCTGACAGCGTCGGCAGCACGGCATGTGCAGTCTGGGCAAAATAGGCGAACGGGCTGGCCACCCGTTTCTGTCGCGTGATGATCGCGCGGCAGATCTGGTCCACGGCCTGCTCCGGCGAAATGGCCGGCGTGTAGCGATAGATCTCGGTGGGCGCGATCATCGGTGTGCGCACCAGCGGGAAGTTCACCAGCGTAAAACGGATACGGCGGTGGCCGAGTTCATTGGCGGCTGCCTGGGTCCACATTTCCAGCGCCCCCTTTGACGCCAGGTAAGCGGAAAACCGTGCGGGAATGGTCTGCATGCCCAGTGTGGAAACATTGATGACCTGCGCGCCGCCCTGTTCCACCATGCGCGGCAGCAGCGCCATGGTCAGCCGTATCGCACCAAAATAATTGAGCTGCATCGTGCGTTCAAAATCGTGAAAACGATTCAACGAATGCATCACCGGCCGGCGGATGGAACGGCCGGCGTTGTTCACCAGGATATCGATGCGTGGATGTTCGGCGAGGACCTCTGCGGCCATGCGCTCGCAGTCTTCCGGGTTGGCAATGTCGCAGGGGTAGGCGGTGGCACGCCCGCCGTGCTGTTCGATCAGGCTGACTACATTTTCCAGTTTCTCGGTGCTGCGTGCCGACAGCAGCACATGCGCGCCGGCGCGCGCCAGCCGGTGGGCCAGTGCTTCGCCGATACCGGTGCTGGCCCCGGTGACCAGTACCGTGCGGCCCTGCAGGCGCTGGCGCAGGTGATAGCCGGGGAACAGGCGGGCATCCAGGTTGCGCGCCAGTGAACCGGCCATCTCGGTGGCATACGGCAACAGGTTTGGCAATCGAAAGCGGGCCACACTGTCCTCCTGACGGATGAGCTGTTTTGCCTGACGATACGCCAGCGGGCGGCAAACGCCACTGTCATTTTGCATCAGCGGTCGGGCGCAATGGTCAATCAGGGCGATTGTGCTGCCGGTCACAGAACGGGCCTCGGCGTTACAGCTTGTTACGCCTGCGGGGTGGTGCGGCGGCGCGGGTATTGGCACTTTGTCAGCGAGTTTTCAGCACGGGTCTTTCTGTAATGAGCCGTTACCTGCGCGAGCAGTTCGAAGAAGTGGACCTGACGCCCGGCCGTGGCCGCCTCAGTGCGATGGTGTCCCTGGCGTTTGGCATGCTCGCTTTCACCGGCAGTTTCTGTTTTCTGTTTCCTGACTGGTTCACCACGCCGGAATTCCGGGCGCTGTATTCCGCCACCTGGTTGCGGGTGGCGCTGTATGCCGGCATTGCCGTGGCCTTTGTGGCCGGTTTTGTCAGTGTGTTGCGCCACGAGAACCGGCGTTACGGGCTGGTGGGCATGTTGCTGGCCTGCATGGCCGCGCTGTTCGGTTCCGGCCAGCTTGACGTGCCGCCCGTGGCCGGTCGCAGCGTGTACGCCGGGCTGGACTACTTTGTGCTGACGTTGCTGGTGCTCGGGCTGGTATTCATTCCGCTGGAGCGGGCGTTCGCCAAGGACCCGGCGCAAAAGACCCTGCGCAAGGGCTGGGTGACGGACATGAAATATTTCCTGTTCAGCCACGTCGGCCTGCAGTTGATCAGTTTCTTTACCATCATTCCGATCCAGGTGCTGCTGCACGACAAGGTGGATATCGGCTTCCAGCAGAAAATTGCCAGCCTGCCGCTGTGGGTGCAGTTCATCGGCATTCTGGTGGCGGTGGACTTCGGCACCTATTGGGCGCATCGGGCGATGCACGAAATTCCCGCCCTGTGGAAGATCCATGCGGTGCACCATTCCTCTGAGCAGATGGACTGGCTGGCGTCCTCCCGGCTGCATCTGGGCGAGATTCTGGTGAACCGTTTCCTGGGTTACCTGCCGATCTTCGTGCTCGGTTTTTCGCCTGCGGCGGTGTACGCCTATCTGGTGTTCATTTCCTTCCATGCGATCTTTATTCACGCCAATGTACGGTTCCGTTTTCCGGTGCTGCGCTGGCTGATCGCCACACCTGAGTTCCACCACTGGCATCATTCTTCCGAAGACGAAGCGGTGGACAAGAATTACGCGGCGTTCCTGCCGGTCTATGACGTGCTGTTCGGAACGGTGTACATGCCGGACAAGCTGGCCAGCACGTACGGGACGCGCGCCAGCACGCAGGTGCCGGAGGGTGTGGTAAAACAGTTTCTGTTTCCGTTCCGGCGTAACCGGCCAGCCTGATCGGCCGGGTGGGATGGGATAAAAAAGAAAGGCGCCTGTGGCGCCTTTCAGATCGCTGACAAACCCCGGTTATCCGGGGTTTTTCATTTCTGCAGTTGGGATGTGTGACGTTCGGCAGGTCATTTTCGCTGGGTGGGATAGTCGGCGACATGGCTTGATTCAGAGGGCCAAAGGGCGTTGCGGAAGCGAGGGAGGCTGGCATAGCGCCGGAGAGAGGGCCAGAGGGCTTCTTACCCTGCCAGCAAGGCGATTTTCTTGATGTTCTGAGCCGCCGCCGTCAGCAGACACTGCGCCTGCACCTTGTCCCGGCCACGGTAGCGGGCATAGCGGTATTGATGCAGCTCCTTGGCGTCGGCGAAGCTGCGCTCCACCGTTTCTTTTCGGCGTTGGTAGATCGCCTTGCCCCATTCCGTCAGGCGGTGAGCATCCTGGCGTTCCCGGCTGTCTTCCCAGACATGGCGGGTGATGATCTTGATGTGTTTGGCGTGTTGGGTGCAGCGGGAGAGCAGCGGACATGCCTGGCAGATCGCCGGGTCTGACTGGTAGTGCCGGTAGCCTGTACGGCTGGTGGTTTTATAGGGCAAGTCCTGCCCTTGCGGGCACCGGTAGCTGTCGGTGTCGGGTTGGTAGTGGAATTCCCGCTTGTAGAGGTATCCCTTCCGGTGCGTGGGGCGACGGTAGCCAAAGACGGCTTTGATCTGCTCGTCCTCCAGTCCCTTGCTGATCGCGGTGGTGTGGTAACCGGCATCCAGCCCGACATGAGTGACGTCGAACCCGAAGCGCTCTTTCTGCCGTCTCAGGCGGGCCATGTAGGGCACGGCATCGTGTACATTGCCCGCACTGACGTGCACATCGGTGATGATGTTGGCCTTGCTGTCCACAGTACGGTGATCCAGATAGAAGAACCCTTGGGGCTTGTTGTCCCGGGTCATGTAACCACTCTCAGGGTCCGTCGTGCTCTGCTTGATCTCCCGAGCCGCTGCCGGCCTGGACGCCGGCCGCAAGGGCTTTTTTCCGTGAGCTAACCGGTCCTCCTCCACTGCCCGATCCAGGTCATCCAGATACGCCTGCCGCAGGGGTTCAACCCGAGCCTTGGTCCACTTGCCCTTGTTGGCATTGGCCTTGAGGTGAGTAGAATCCGTGTACAACACCTCCCCGGACACCAGTTTGCGGCGCATCGCCTGCAACACAATCTCGTCAAATATCTGCTGATAGATATCCGAGTCGTTGAACCGACGCCGACGGTTCTGGCTCAGGGTGCTGGCATCCGGCACCTTGTCCGTTAGCGTCAGCCCCAGAAACCACCGGTAGGCGACGTTCACCTGCACTTCCCGGATCAACTGACGTTCACTGCGAACACCGAACAGGTAACCCAGCAACAGCAGCTTGAACATCAGGGTCGGATCCAGTGCTGGCCGACCGTTGTCAGCACAGTACAACGCCTTCACCCGATCATGGATAAAGCTGAAGTCGATGTGTTTATCCACCTTGCGAAGCAGGTGGTCCGGCGGGACAAGTTCATCAATACAGACGAACTCGAGTGTGGATTGGGTCGGAGCGCGGTCTTTTAGCATGCCCCGATTATAGAAAAGCCCTCACCACGAGGGCGAGGGCTTTGTCAGCAGTCTGAAAGGCGCCTGTGGCGCCTTTCCTGTTTCACCCGGCAGGTATTACCAGTGAATGCCCTTGAACAGCCGTGAAAACGCCTGCTGCTCGCGGCTGATCTTCTTCGGTGTGTTTTCCTTCTGACCCATGGCAGCGGCAGAATCGGCAAAGATCTTGTAGCCGGTGTTCATGATGGTTTCGGTGATTTTCGGCGTCAGGAAATGCATCACCGAGCCAAGAATGCCGAGGTTGGTGGCGATCCGTTTCGGCTGGCGGATGATGGCGTCGCTGATCATGTCGGCCGCCTGGCTCGGGCTGATGGTCGGTACATGATTGTAGATCTTGGTCGGCGCGATCATCGGTGTGCGCACCAGCGGCATGTTGATGGTGGTGAAGCGGATGCCCTGGTGGGCCATCTCCGAGGCGGCGCAGCGGCTGAAGGCATCCAGGGCTGCTTTCGAGGCCACATAGGCGGAGAAGCGCGGCGCATTGGTCAGCACGCCAATGGACGAAATGTTGATGATGTGACCGCCACCCTGCTCGGTCATCGACGGCAGCAGTTTCATGATCAGCCGCAGTGCACCGAAATAGTTGAGCTGCATGGTGCGTTCGAAATCGTGGAAGCGGTCCAGCGCGTGCATTACGGAGCGGCGGATGGAGCGGCCGGCGTTGTTGACCAGAATGTCGACACGGCCATGGTCCTTGAGCACTTCTTCCACCAGCGCATCGCAGCTGGCCAGGTCGGACACGTCGCAGCTGTAGGCCTGTGCGCGGCCACCGATCTTGGCGATTTCTTCCAGCGTTTCGTCGAGCTTTTCCTTGGTGCGGGCGACCACCAGCACATAGGCGCCGGCCCGGGCCAGTTTCAGTGCCGTGGCCTTGCCGATGCCGGAGGTGGCGCCGGTGACCATGACCACCTTGTCGGCCACACGTTCTTCCAGTGTCGGCAGCGGTTGCAGCTCATCGGCGCGGTCGTCGCGCTCCGGGTCCAGGTGATTGGCCCAGTAGTCCCACAGCATCTGCGCATAGATTTCCAGTTCGGGCGCCTGGATGCCGCTGCCTTCCAGTGCCGCACGGGTGCGTTCGTTGGCGTAGGTCGTCGGGAAGGTCAGGAATTTCAGCGTTGCCTCGGGAATGTCGAGGCTTTCCAGCGCCTGATTAAGCAGGAACTTGCTCGGCGGCAGGCTGGCCACGCCCTTGCGCAGCATGCCGATACCCGGCAAGGCACGGAACAGGCTGTTGTCCAGGCGCACCGCCATTTTCGGGGCATCGGCCACGGCGGCGAAGATGTTCACCACCTCACCCAGGCTGTAGTGACGGTCGGCGGTGAGGTGGAAACATTCGCCATCGCCGTCGGGCTGGTGTGCCAGGTGATCAATGGCATCGGCCACGAAATCCACCGGCACGATATTGAAGCGGCCACCCTCGACCCCGAGCAGCGGAATCCAGGGGGGCAGCAGATCGTGCAGGCGCTGGATCAGCTTGAACAGATAATAGGGGCCATCAATCTTGTCCATCTCGCCGGACTGCGAGTGGCCGACCACCATGGACGGGCGATAAATGCGCACCGGCAATTTGGCTTCCTCACGCACCAGCCGCTCGGACTCGTGCTTGGTGTAGAGGTAAGGGTCGCTGAGCGGGCCGGCTTCCTCGAACATGGTTTCGTCGAACGTGCCTTCATACAGGCCGCCGGCGGCCACTGAGCTGACGTGGTGGAAGCATTTGGCACCCAGCTCCTCGGCCAGTTTCAGGGCCTGCCGGGTGCCTTCGATATTGGTCACCTGCTGGCTTTCGGCGTCCATGTTCAGGTCATAGATGGCAGCCAGATGCATGAACTGGTCGATTTGACCCTTGAGGTCGTCGCGCTCGCGCTTGCTCACGCCCAGCAGCTTGCGGGTCATGTCGCCCTTGATCGCCACCAGTTGCTCCGGCTCGGCTTTCAGGCGCTTGCGCAGCGCGTCGAGCTTGTACTCGGAGCCTGGGCGCACCAGCGCGAACACACGGGTGCCCGGCCGTTTGAGCAGGCGGGCAACAAGAAAACGACCGATAAAGCCGGTAGCGCCGGTGACGAAGTAATTCATGGAACGGACCCCTTTTTGCTTCCCTGTTGTGGACCGCTGAGCGCACAGCGGCGTGACATTGATTCCTGCGTGGCCTGGCGCTCTCTCTCGGCGCCCTTGGCTGGCTACGCTGTCCCGCCCCTGCGGGCGGCCGTAATTGTCCTGTGTGATAGTCGCCCCGCCATGTGACAGCCGTCCAGCGGAGGCCGCCGGATGCCTTGCAGGTTTTTTGCCAAGTGGGCATTTCGACTAACAAGTGTGCGGCGAATTCTGGTGTCGAAAGAGTCGCCTGTCAATAATCAGTACAAAAAAAGCACAAAATAAGAAGTTGTGATGTCAGATTGATCAATATAGGCTAACAACTGTTCTGCGAATATAGGCTTATGAGTCAGCCATGAGTACGCTTTCCCGCGCTGAAAAGAAACAACATACCCGTGAACGTATCCTCCTGGCGACGCTGTCGCTGATCACGGAGGGCCGCAGCCTGGACAGCCTGGGCCTGCGCGAAGTCGCGCGTGCGGCCGACCTGGCGCCGACGTCCCTGTACAACCATTTTCCGGATATGGAGGCGCTCGGGCTGGCGCTGGTGGAGCAGGCCTGCACCCGCCTGCGTGAACGCATGCGCGAAGGCCGGCAGGCGCTGATCAAGGGACAGGCCACCACCGCGATTCGCAGCATGATAGAGCGCTTTATCCGCTATCTGGACGATCATCAGATCGAGTTCCGCCTGCTGGTGCGTCAGCGCCTGGGGCCATCGCCGGTGTACCAGAAGCGTATCCACCGGGCGCTGCAACTGCTGGTGGAAGAGCTGGCCGACGACGTGCGGCAAGTGGTCGCCACTCGTGTCCAGGTGCCGGTGAACGTGGAGGCGGAAGCCGAGGCGGCGGTGGCGATCATGTTCGGTTTCGGCATCCTGGCGCTGGATATGTCACCGGACACCCGCGCCCTGCAGTTGCCGCGCCTGGAGGTGCAACTGCAGATGGTATTTCTGGGCGGGCGGGCGATGGCGGCAGGCATGCGACTTGACAGTTGATGGATTTGTGAGGTTTATCCCATAACTTCATGACGGGGCTGATAAAAACGTGACGAACGGCCTTGCTGATCATGAGTGGCTACTTTAAAAAGTGAAGATAACTCACTGATTCGTGGAGTCAGCGATGCACTTCAATCCCTGTGATCCCTATGATGCAGCTGCCCTGTACGACATGTGGCTCAATTGCCAGGGCTGTCCTGCCACCTTCGATTTCGAACCGTCACGGCCGCTCGGGCTGGACTACTACCATGACATCGGCCAGCGGGCGAAGGCGGAGCGCTGGGTGGTGCGCGAGCAGGACGACCCGTCCGATCCGCTGGGGGTCTCCTACCTGGTGCTCTGTGCCTGTTGTGGTGACCGTTTCGGCATGGTGCCGGAGGCGGCCCTGCGCCGGGCACCGGCGCCGGTGATCGCGGAAATCTGCTCGGCGCTGCGGGACGCCGAGGCCGGTGTTGCCGCATAGCGTAAGTCTCACGAAGTAAGTGACTGCACACTCAGGGTGGCGGAAGTGTCGCGGCTGCCCACGCCGTGGTTGCTTTCGCCATGGTCCCCGCCTTTGTGCCGCTCCTATAGTGCGTGCTCTGCATTCGCCCAAGGAGACGCCATGACCGCCGCCGATATGAGCCTGGAGCAGGCCCTGCACACCCGCCGCTCCGTGCGCGGCTTTCTCGACACACCGGTGCCCCGCGAGACACTGGATGCCGTATTCGCATTGGCACAACTCACCCCCAGCAACTGCAATATCCAGCCCTGGCGCGCCCTGGTGGCCTCCGGCAGCGTCCGTGACACCCTGCGTGCGCGCATGGTCGAGAAGGCCGGCAACGGCATCATGATCAATCCCGATTTTGAAGCCATGCCCACCTTCGAGGGTGAATACCGGCGCCGCCAGGTGGATTGCGCCGTCGAGCTGTATAGCAACATGGGCATCGCCCGCGACGACAAGGCCGGCCGTACACGCGCCGTGCTGCGCAACTTTGAACTGTTTGATGCGCCGCATGTGGTGTTCATTGGCATGGACCGGCGCTTCGGCGTCACGGTAGCGCTGGATGTGGGCATGTATATCCAGAGCCTGATGCTGGCCATGACGGCCTTTGGTATCGGCTCCTGTGCCCAGGGCAGCATGCGTTACTACCCGGACGACGTGCGCGAGGTGTTCGATGAGCCCGACAGCACCGCCATCCTGTGCGGCATCAGCTTCGGATACGAAGACGTCGCCGTGCCGGCCAACCGCACCCGCGTCGGGCGTGACCCGCTGGCTGCGAGTGTGGTGTTCAGCGGCTGACGGCGGTTGGCCCACCTGGCGGTGGCGACCGCGATACAATCGCGGTTTTCCACCGCTTCGGGAGCCCAGGGATGAGCATTCTCCACCCCCTTCGTGACGACGACACCCTGACGGATTTCAGCGTCAGTGAATTCACCCATGCCGGCTATACCTACCCGGTGTTTCGGCAGGGCGAAGGGCCGGCGGTGCTGATCGTGCACGAGGTGCCGGGTATCACGCCGGAAGTGGCACGTTTTGCCCGGCGTGTGGCGGCGGAAGGTTTCACTGTGCTGATGCCGAGTTTGTTCGGCACGCCGGGCCGGCATTTTTCGCCGGGCTACGTGGCGCAACAGATGGCGATGACCTGTGTGCGCAAGGAATTTTCCGTGCTGGCAGCCAACCGCACCAGCCCGGTGACTGATTTCCTGCGCGGTCTGAGCCGGGCTGCGCACGAGGAACTGGGTGGTGCCGTGGGTGCCATCGGCATGTGCCTGACCGGCAATTTCGCGCTGGCACTGGCACTGGATCCCTGGGTGAAGGCCCCTGTGCTCAGCCAGCCTTCGCTGCCGCTGGGCCTGACGCCCGGCCTGCGGCGGGCGGTGCACCTGGCGCCGGCCGATGTGGCGCGCCTGCGCCAGCGCATGGACGAGGAGCAGTTGAAGGTGCTGGGGCTGCGCTTCACGGCCGATACCCTGTGCGGCGGCAGCCGCTTCAAGGCGCTGCGCGAGCGGCTCGGGCCGGGTTTCGAGGGGATCGAGATCTCCTCCCGCCCCGGCAACCCGCACGGTATCGTGCCGGTGGCGCACTCGGTGGTGACCACCGATCTCGTGGACGAGGCCGGCCATCCGACCCGCCAGGCGCTGGATCGCGTGCTCGGCTTCTTCCGGGAGGCGCTGCAGGAGGCCCCTGCGGCGTCCGGGGGCGGAGTGTGATAGACTCCCGCGCCTTGTAACCCAGGCAGGCGCTATCAGTCACGCATGATCATTGTCAAAGGCGAAATTCCGGTCAAAGAAGACCATCGGGACGAAGCGGTGGCGCTGGTGCAGGCGCTGGCCGAGGCCTCCCGGTCTGAGGACGGCTGCCTTTCCTATGAAGTCTATGTGCAGGCTGACCGGCCTGAGGTCATCATGATCTGGCAGCAATGGCGTTCACTGGCTGCGCTGGAAACCCATTTTGCCTCTGATCACGTGGACGCCTTTCTCGACGCCATCCCTGACATGATCGACGGCCAGGTCACCTCGTCGCGCTATGAAGTGCAGGCGGAGGAATCCGATGACCTGGACGAGATGATGGAGCTGCCGCGTGTGCTTTACGGTGACGAAATCATCATGCACTGATCAGGCCGGAACAGCCTGAACCTGCCCTGATCGTTTTGGTCAGGACGCCCCTCCCCGCTGTGCTTTACACTGCCTGACACCCGCGTTATCACCATCCCGCGCTGTCAGGAGACGCTGAGTGAAAACCCGCATTGCCTCGGTGGACGAGGTCCGCGAGAACTTTGCCCGCCAGGGGTATATCTGCAACGACGACATCGCCATGGCGGTGTTTCTTGCCGCGCAATTGCGCAAGCCTGTGCTGGTGGAAGGCCCGCCCGGCGTCGGCAAGACCGAGCTGGCGAAGGCCTCCGCCGCGTTTCTGGAAGCTCCCCTGATCCGCCTGCAATGTTACGAAGGGCTGGATGAAACCCGCGCCCTGTACGAGTGGAAATACAGCAAGCAGTTGCTGTACACGCAACTGCTGAAAGAGAAGCTCGGCGATGTGCTCGGCGATGCGCAGACACTGACGGACTCCATGCAGCGCCTGGCGGGTTTCGGTGATGCGTTTTATTCCGAGGATTTTCTGGAGCCGCGTCCCTTGTTGCAGGCGTTGCGGTCGGACGAGGCGCCGGTGTTGCTGATCGACGAGATCGACAAGGCCGACCAGGAATTTGAAGCGTTCCTGCTGGAACTGTTGTCCGATTACCAGATTTCCATCCCCGAGCTGGGCACCATCACGGCGCGCAATGAACCGCTGGTGTTCCTGACCAGCAACAACACCCGCGAGTTGTCCGACGCGCTCAAGCGCCGCTGCCTGCATCTGTACATTCCCTTTCCGGACATCCGGCTGGAGCAGCAGATCATTGCTGCGCGTGTGCCGGAAGTGGCGGCGGGCCTGCGTGAACAACTGGCCACGTTCGTGTCGCGGTTGCGCGCCATGGATCTGAAAAAACATCCCGCCGTGTCGGAAACGCTCGACTGGGCGCGCGCGCTGGTTCTGCTGCATGCACAATCCCTGACCCCCGAACTGGTGGAGGCGACACTGCGGCTGCTGCTCAAGTATGAGGAAGACCTTGTCACCGCCCGTGCGGACATGACCCGGCTGCTGAAACGCTGATGGCCACGGATACCCTGACCGAATTCGTCAAGGCGCTGCGTGGGGCCGGGGTCCCCGTGTCCACGGCGGAGACGCTGGATGCGGTGCGGGTAACGGAGCAACTGGGGTACGTCGATCGCGGGCGATTGAAAGCGGGGCTGTCGCTGGCACTGGCCAAGACCGAACAGGACAAGCTGCGTTTTGCACAGTGTTTTGATGATTTCTTCGCCTTTGCGCGGCCACGGGAGACGGCAAACACGCCGCCTGCTGCCGAGCCGCCGCAAGGCGGCAGTGGGGAATCGGATGGTGGCGGTGCCGGCGGCGGCATGCAGGGCGTCACGTCTGAGCTGGGCCAGATGCTGGCGCAGGGCGACGAGGCACAGCTTTCCGCGCGCATGGCGCAGGCGGCGCGAGCGGCCGGGCTGTGGCAGATCCGCGTGATTACACAAAAAGGGCTGTTTGCGCGCCGGGTGATGCGGGAAATGGGCGCCGAGGCGCTGGATGAAGAACTGATGGCGCTGGAACGAGAGGGCGATCCGCGCGCCGTACCGTTGCGCTCGGCACGCACGGCGCTGCAGCAGCAGGTGCTGGAGCAGGTCAATCGCGAGTTCCTGTTGCAGGCGCGTGCCGAAGGTCAGCGCCTGCGTGAGCAGGCCATGCGTGATGTGAACCTGCGTGACCTGCATGAATTCCGTGACGTGCAGGCGTTGGTGCAACGGATGGCAAAGCGATTAATAGCGACCCATTCCCGGCGCCGAAAAAAAGCCAAGCGCGGCATGCTGGACGCGCGCCGTACCCTGATGAGCAGCGTGCGCCACGATGGCCTGCCGGTACGGCTGCACTGGAAAAGAGTGCGCCGTACCCGGCCGCGCGTGTTCGTGATTTGCGATGTGTCATCCTCCGTGGCGGCCGCCGCGCGGTTTCTGCTGCTGTTTCTCTATGCCGTCAACGAGGTGTTGCCACGGGTGCGCAGCTTTGCCTTCGCCTCGCGCTTTGGCGAGGTCACGGATTATTTTTCCGGGCCGTCGGGCCAGGCTGCCGGGGCGGTGGATCGTGTGCTGGCGGAGTATGCCGGCAGCGGCACCGACTACGGCGGCATGCTGTCGCAGTTCTGGGTGGATTGCGAGGGTGTGCTGGACAAGCAGAGCACAGTGATCATTCTCGGCGACGCGCGCAACAATAACCTGCCGCCGGGGCAGCAGTGGCTCAAGCAGATCAGTGAGCGCGCCCGGCAGGTGCTATGGCTGAACCCGGAAGGGCGCAACCGCTGGGGCAGTGGTGATTCGGAGATGCCGGCCTATCTACCGTATTGCCGGCAGGCATTGCCGTGCCGCAACCTGGCACAACTGGAACGATTTGTTGATCTGTTGCTGCGCGATGTACGGTGAGCTCCCGTGCGTTAGCGGCCCAGCACCGCGCGCAATCCCCGGTCGAGCTTTTCCGCTGTAATCGGTTTGGCAATATGGCTGATCATGCCGGCTTCGTGGCAGGCGCGTATCTTGTCCGGCACAGCGTGGGCGGTGAGCGCCACGATCGGCATCTGCGGCAGCCGGCCGTCCTGTTGTAGCTGGATGATTTGCCGGGCGGTGGCAAAGCCGTCCATGTCGGGCATTTCGCAATCCATCAGGATCAGGTCGAAATCATGGTCGCCACCAAGCAGCACGGCGATGGCCTCCATGCCACTTTCTGCCACGTCCACTTCGTGGCCGAGTTTGCGACACAGCCCTTCAGCGACCATCAGGTTGATATGGTTATCGTCGACAATCAGCAGGCGTGCGCGCGGCATGGGATGTTCCGGCATGCGTGGCACCGGATGTTCGCTCAGTTGGTGCGCGCCGGGCAGCGGCATGCGGAACCAGAAACAGGAACCTTTGCCCTGCTGGCTGCGGACCCCGATCTCGCCGCCCATCATTTCCACCAGCTGCCGTGAGATCGCCAGGCCCAGGCCGGTGCCGCCGTAGCGACGGCTGGTGGAATTGTCGAGCTGGTGAAAATGCTCGAACAGTTGCGGCAGCTTGTGCTCCGGGATCCCGATACCGGTATCTTCCACTTCAAACTGCACGTAGTCCGTGTTGCTGCTTTCACGGCGCACGCGCACCTGGATGTGGCCGTTCTCGGTGAATTTCACCGCATTGCTGACCAGATTCACCAGCACCTGCCGCAACCGCATCGGGTCACCGCGAACATCCTCGATGCCGGAAAGCTCTATCTGCTGTGCCAGTGTGTTGCCGCACAGGGTGGCACGGTGACGAAACAGCGCTGTGCATTCCTCCACCAGTCGTGGCAGCGCGAAAGCTGTTTCCTCCAGCGGCATCTTGCCGGCTTCGATGCGCGCATAGTCGAGCACATCGTTGATCAGTTGCAGCAGGCTGTTGCCGGACTGTTCGATCACATGCAGGTGCTGTTGCTGTGCGTCGTTGAGGCCGCTGTCGCGCAGCAGGTCCAGCGTGCCGATGATACCGTTCAGTGGTGTGCGGATCTCGTGGCTCATTACCGCCAGGAATTCGCTGCGCGCACTGAGTGCTTCGTTGAGTTCACGCGTGCGCTCGCGCACGCGCTGCTCCAGTACCTCGTTGGCTTCGCGCTGGATACGCTCGTTTTCTTCTTTCAGCGTGGTCATGCGGTTCGCCAGCGCGAAGGACAGCAGCAGGGCTTCCAGGGTCGCGCCGAGCTGCATGGCCTGTTCCAGCAGCCAGCTTCCCGGCAGCAGTTGAAACACCTTGAGGACGTACAGCGAGGTGCCGACCGCCAGCGTCATGAACGCCAGCAGGAAATAGCGCGCGGACCGGTAGCCGCGCCGGGCCTGGCTGCCGGCGATCAGCATGATGATGATGACCCAGGGCAGCACCAGTGCAGTGGACGCCTGAATCCAGAAACCGAAATGCACCAGCGCCAGCGGCGCCATGCAGGCAATGGCCAGCGCACTGAACAGCAGCACCCGGTCGAGTTGTGGGCGATAGCGGGACAGTTGCAGGAAGCTGCGGGCGAACAGGATCGAGAAGACGACCGAGAGCAGGTTCAGCACCGGCAGGCTGTGATGGTTCCACCAGGGCGCCTGGGGCCACAGCCATTGATAGGCAAGGCCGTCGCGGGCAAACAGGTTCAGGCCCAGTGTGCCGAGGTAGAGCACGTACAGCAGGAAACTGCGGTCGCGCATGGAGACGAAGATCAACAGGTTGAACAGGCACATGATCAGCATGGCGCCGTAGTAGAACCCGTAGCGGAGCTGGTGGCGGCTGTCCCGTTGCTGAAGTGCCAGTGGCGTCATGATGGCCACCGGCATCTCGATCACATTGCGGCCCTGGGCGCGCAGCAGCACCAGGTTCTCGCCTGGCGACAGTGTCAGCGGCAATACCAGCGCCCGATGCGGCACCGGCCGGCTGTCGAACGGGACGCGATCGCCGATCAGGTAGTGCGAAAGCAGCGTGCCATCCGGTGAAAGCTGATACAGGTCGAGGTAATCCAGATGAGGTCGGCTGGCCTGCAGCAGCCAGTCCTGCTGGGCAGAGAGATTGTTCAGGCGCAGCAGGAACCATTGCGGGCCTGTACGGAAGCCAAGCGTCGGATAGTTGATATCCAGCTGCTCTCCATCACCCCGAAGCAACCGGGCGAGCGCCTGTTCCGGTGTCAGCACGTCCTGGGTATCGTCCAGCCAGCGCAGGGCGAGAGTGCTGTAGTAGCTGTGCGCATCGGTCAGTGTCTGCGCCGGCAGTGCACTGTTGCCCTGGGCCTGGACGTGACAACTCAACAGGCACAGCCAGATCAGCAGGCCGATGGGGCCTGGCAAGCGGTAGCCTGTAGGCATGCGATAGCGGTCCATTCCCTGTCCCTGAATGGCGTGATAGTAGCCGGTCCCCGGTCCCGACCCAACCGCGTACGTCGGATGCAGTGAAACGCGCGTGGTGTTCCGCTGTTTTACACTGTTTTTCGCAAACAGTGTTAATTCCGCGATCTGGTCACAGGGCCGTCATCTGGTCCGAAAATCACTGAACCGATGCCGTAGGATGGCTCTCGAAAGCGATGTCACTACCGAGCAGGAGGAGCACATGAAGAACGGAAATTCTGTCAAGCTTTTACTGGCGGCCATTGCCCTGGGTAGCAGCAGCGTGGCGATGGCGGCGGGGCCATACATTGGCCTGAACTATACCCAGTTCCAGTTTGAAAGCGATGACACTGACGAGGAGCTCAAGCCTGATGGCGTGACGCTGCGTGCCGGTATCGAGTTCAATGACTTCATCGGGCTGGAAGCCCGTGGTGCCACCGGCGTGAGCTCTGACAAGCGCAGCACAGCGCTGGGTGACGCCGAATTCGATCTGGACCGCCTGTACGGGGGCTACGTAAAGCTCTCGGTCCCGGTGGGCGAGATGGTGCGGCCGTACATCGTGGGCGGCTACACCGAGGCCAAGGGCGAAGCGAAATTCACCACTGGGCTGGGGTCGATCGAGCGTGAGTCCGATACCGTCAATGATGAGTCCTACGGCGCCGGTGTGGATTTCAATCTCACCGAAACATTCGGCATGAACGTGGAGTACATGCGTTATCTGGACAAGGACGACTATGAACTGAACGGCATCAGCGTGGGCTTCCGCTCCGCGTTCTGATCCGTGCAGCACTCTGTCCGGGATGGCAGAGGGTCGGCCACAGGGAGGTGGCCGGCTCATGGAAGAGCAAACGGGCCGCTGTGCGGCCCGTTTCAGGCTGCTGACAAACCTCGGCAGCCATTCTTCTACTAAAAAATTATCCACCCAGGGCAAAGAGTCGCTGTTTTTCTGGTGATAGCCTCCACTTGCATAGCCATAGGGCTGCAACCTGGAATGCGACCACCCACTTTTATATCGCCTCGAAGAGGTGATTCATAAAAACAGGGGTTTGTCCTCAGTCTGAAACGGGCCGCTGTGCGGCCCGTTTATATTTCAGCAGGCAGACGCGCTGTTGTTTTCAGGCATTCGCCTGGCTGGCCTCGAACAACCGCTCGACGTTGGGCCGGAAGGCGGCCACCACGCCGAGATTCACCATGGTCCAGTAATGCCCGCCGAGCACGCGGTTGACCAGCAGTGTGCGCGCCGATGGCTGGAAGGACTCCAGGTAACGCCAGGGCGTGTCGCGGGTCTGCTTGGCCAGCCGCAAGTGCAGGCGTGAGTTGGCGAAATCGAATGGCTCCGCACCGAACGGCGGCAGCAGCAGGTCGACCCAGCGCATGTAGAACTCGCGGCTGATGGCCGGGCCCTGCGTCTTGCGAATGCCAAGCCGGTACAGGACCTGCTCCAGTTGCGGGATATCGTCCTCGTAGGCTGCCTGGGTCAGGTCGCGGAACGCGGCGATATCTTCCTCATCCATGCGCTTGATGGCACCGAAGTCGTACATCACGATGCTGCCGTCCGGGCGGTAGGCAAAATTGCCGGGATGCGGGTCGCAGTGCACCGCACGCAACACGAACATCTGCCGGCCGATGGCATCGAAGATGCGTTCGCCGAGCAGGTTGCGCAGGGGCTGGTCGTAGGCGTCGCTGGTGCGCACCGTGTCCAGGTCATCGCCGGGCTCGAAGGTCAGCGTCAGCACCCGGTCGCTACTGTGGCTGTCGATCACATCGGGAATGACCAGCCAGGGTTCATCGGCGTGGAAGGCGCGGAATTGCCGCAGGTTGTCCGCTTCCTGGCGGTAGTCCAGTTCTTCTTCCAGTTGATCGCGAATCTCGCGAAAGATCGCGTCGAGGGTGGCCTCTTCCACTTTCAGCAGGCCACCGAGCCTGAGAATGCGGCGCAGGTGGCGCATGTCCGAATCAATCGATTCCTTGACGGCCGGATACTGGACTTTCACCACCACGTCGCGGCCATCCTGAAGGCGCGCGCGGTGCACCTGCCCGATGGAGGCGGCGGCAAACGGCTGCTCCGAGAACTCGGCAAACAGCGCTGCCGGCTCATCGCCGAGCTCGCGCTTGATCTGGCGGCGGATCACGGAGAAGGGCATCGGGGCGGAGGCTTTCTGCAGCACCGACAGGGCGTCGGCGATTTCCGGCGGCAGCAGATCCTGCATCTGTGAGGCGATCTGGCCGACCTTCATGACCGCGCCTTTCATTTCGCCCAGTGTGCTGGCCACTTCCCGGCCAATGTGACGCATCAGTTTCTCGCGGTCTTTCTGCCGGGCTTCATCGGACTGGAACAGGCTCTTTACGGAATGGCCCGCCACCCGCGAGGCGATCGACGTGGTCATCCCGGTCAGCCGCAGCAGGCGGCCCGCCTGGGTGGTGGTGCGGAAGGAGGACTTGTCTCTGGCCACGTTCAGGCTCCGTTGTTGTTCTGCGCTGTCGTCCCTGCCGGCGCGGCAGTACAGGTAAGGCATGCGAGGTTCAATACGGCAATCTGCGACCTGCGGCGCGGGGTGTCAACGGCCTGCCGGGTCAAAAGCGCTGGCGGCAAGGCCCGCGGGGGAGGGGGAAACAGAAACGGGGGCCATCAGGCCCCCGTTTGTGGTGCTGTGTTGCATGCTGATATCAGGCGCGTTGTTCGCCGGCGCTGACCAGATCGTTGAACAGCTTCTGGCTTTCTTCGCGGGCGGTCAGGACCGCGCCGATGCCGGCCAGCAGGTACTCGCTGGTGGCTTCGGCTTTCTCGCCACGCTCTTTGCGGCCGGTTTCCAGAAAGCGCTGGTACAGCTCTTTGCGTTTCTCCGGTGCGGATTCCACCAGTTCGCCAGCTGCTTTCAGCAGGCCGCGGCCGGCCAGCAGGGCTTTCGGCTTGCCAGCAGCGGCTTCACCCAGCTCGGTGGCGCCGGCTTCGGCATACTTGTCGAACAACTCGCCGGAGGTGCCTTCCACTTTGGAATAGGCGCCCAGGCCAGCCAGATAGATCTTGCGGTTCACTTCTTTGGCGCGTGCCACGATGCTTTCTTGCTGTTCACGCAGGTTCTTCAGCTCGCCCATCACTCAATTCCTTCTCTGTGTCTGCGGTAGATGTTCCGTGCCTGACAGCGGCCTTGATGCAGGGCAATCGTCTGTCATGCGGTGGGCGCAGAATAACGACCATGGAACCGGGGTGCCGGGTGGCTGTCCGACAATCACACAGTCGTGTGGGGCAGGCAGACCGGTGGTGGTGCCGGGGGCCTGTGACTGGTGTCATGGCCTGGCGTACGATTGGTACACAGCGGCTTCACCCCCGCCCCTTTAGACTGCGACACTGCGTAGCCATGTTTCTGGAGAGCGCATGATCGAGAAGTTCATTGCCAAGGTGCCGGACCGCATATGGGAAGAAGGCCGGCCCGCGCGTTTGCGCATCTGGGAAGGAGAATACAACGTTGCATCCTGGGTCCGGGTTACCGGTGCCACAGGCGCGCTTGAACTGCTGATTACCTACAGCGACGAGGCCGGGGAGCATCGCGCCCGGGTGGACAGCACGGAGATCCGCGCCGATGGCAGCGCGCTGTTGTCCGGCATGGTGCGGCTGCGCTTCACCGGCAAGGTGGAACAGGTGCAGGTGGTGCTGGTGCTGGGAAACCCGCAGATGCGGTTTGTGGTGGAGGAGCTGTATGTGCAGCGTCGTGGCAGCACGCTCAGCCGCACGGACAAGCTGATTTCCAATTATTGATCTCAGGCCTTGCGCAGCAGCGGGTCAGCGCTGGCTGTTTGCGCACTGGCCGGTGCCGGGCAATCCGGCGCCGGATGCATGGCCTGCAGGCGGATGCTGTCGGCATCGCCATTGCTGACCGGAGCGCTGAGCAGGGATTCCGGATACTGGCTGAAATCCAGTCCGGTGAGCCGCTGCAACTGCTCCAGTGCCTGCTCCGGTGCTTTCTCTTCGATGCTGATGACTTTGCCCATAACTGCCCCCCGGCTGTCGTCAGGGGGAGTTATGCCAGAACCATGCCATCCCGTGAATCTCGTGTTTTCTTAATTAAATCAATGTGATACTTGTCATCGGCGGGCGAGCCGCCACGCTGGCGCCGGCAGTGCCTCCCTGGCCCGGCAGATAGTGACAATTATTGTGACCTGCCGGTGACGCCAGCGCCCGGGCTTGTCAGTCGAGGAAGAAATCCGGCAGCAGTTGTGACTCGGGCAATGACGGGTCCACCTGATAATGGCTGAGATTCTCGACGCCGTTCTCGCGCAGTACCTGTTCGTCGATAAAAAAGTTGCCGGTGCAGGTGGTGGCGTCCCGGGTCAGGATGACGTGCGCGGCGTCGGCCATGATCTCTGGCTGCCGCGCCAGGCGAATGCTGGCGTCGCCGCCGATATGGTTCTGTACGGCGGCAGTATTGATCACCGTGCGTGGCCACAGCGCGTTGAATGCCACCTTGCCGCGATATTCCTCCGCCATCCCGTAGACACACAGGCTCATCCCGTATTTGGCCATGGTGTAGGCACAATGCCGTGCGAACCAGTGCGCGCTCAGTTTGATCGGCGGCGCCAGGTTCAGCACATGCGGGTTGCCGGCCTGTTTCAGGTGCGGCAGGCAGCGCTGGGTAGCGAGGAACGTGCCACGGGTGTTGATCTGGTGCATCAGGTCGAAGCGCTTCATGTCCGTGGCTTCGGTAGGGGTGAGCGACAGGGCGCTGGCATTGTTGACCAGGATGTCGATGCCGCCAAAGGTGCTGACCGCCTGATCCACCGCGGCCTGCACCTGGTCTTCGAAGCGGATGTCGCCCACGCACACCAGGGCTTTGCCACCGGCGGCCTCGATGTCCTTGGCGGCGGTGTACAGGGTGCCGGGCAGCTTCGGGTGTGGTTCGGTGGTCTTGGCGAACAGCACGATGTTGGCGCCGTCGCGCGCGGCGCGGACGCCGATGGTCTTGCCGATACCACGGCTGGCGCCGGTGATGAAGAGCGTTTTGCCTGCCAGATCTGTCATGAGGGGCTCCTGTTGTGTGTCGCTGCGGGCAGCCTCGCATGCGGCGTCGGGCCTGCCCATGACCGGAAAGTCCACGGTCGTGATTGGCTTTGCCGCCCGGCCTGGGCATCCCCAGAGGCAATCCGCTATCAGATGATGGCTTGCGGAGCGGGGGATCGCACAGGTATCTTTCTGGGGTCGGTCATTTTGGGCCAGCGAGAAACAGGCGGTACGCTGCCCGTGTTGAGGGATTGCAAGGCATGACCATTCTGAAAATGAACCCGGAAGAGTATTCCTTTGCCGCGGAGTACGTCCCGTTGCTGATCAGCATCCTCGAGAAGCGGGGCATTCCGCAGGAACACCTGCTGCGCGATACCGGCGTGCAGCCGGCGCTGTGGCGCGAGCCGGGCGCACGCGTGTCCGCCGAGCAACTGGAAAAGGTGATTCGCCGCGCGCTGTCGCTGACCGGCGACGACTGGCTGGGCTGGGAATTCGGCGCGGCCATGACCATGTCCACACACGGCTTTCTTGGTTATGCCGCCCTCAGCAGCGAGACGCTGGGGGAGGCCATCGAACTGGCGGTGAAGTATTTCCGCACGCGCAGCACCATTCTTGACCTGCAACTGGTGATCGACGGTGACATGGCCGCGTTGCAGCTTGAGGAACTGATTTCCCTGAATGACCTGGCGCCGTTTCTGGTGGAGGGGCTGTTCAGCAGCTTTCATTTCATGACCATGAAGGTGCTGCCGGACATGCCCATTGACGATGGTGAGCTGCGTTTCGCTTATCCCAAGCCGCACTATTTTGATCAGCTCAAGCCGTTGATCCCGGTCCCTTGCCTGTTCGACTGCGCTTACCACCAGATGCGTTTCCCGGCCTGGAAACTGAACGAGAAGCTGCATTTTGCCGACCCGCGCCTGGCCAGCATGGCCGCCGCCCAGTGCGAGCAGGAACTGGCCACCATCAAGGCACCACCGGGCCTGCTCGGGCAGGTGCGACGCATTGTGCTGAGCCATTCAGGGCGTTTCCCGAGTGTGGATGAAGCAGCTTCGGAACTGCACATGTCCTCGCGCACTCTCAAACGGAAGCTGCAACAACTGGGCACCAGCTATCAGAAGATACTGGATGACCTGCGCAAGGGGCTGGCAGTGGAGCACCTGACCCAGACCAGCAGCACGGTGGATGACATCGCGCTGATGCTGGGTTATTCCGATGCCTCGAACTTTGCCCGCGCCTTCCGCCGCTGGACCGGCAGGAGCCCGACCGATTACCGGGCATGATCCTATTTCTGTATTGACGGAGGTACCGGGTGAGCGAACCCGTGATGCTGCATCCCCGCCTGGAGGCGGATACCCACGCCATTGGTGAGACAGCGGAATACTGGCTGCGCTGGATGAATGATCGCCGTTTCCCCTGGGTGGTCGTGGTGCCAAAAAAGCCCGGTCTGCGGGAATGGCACGAACTGGATTACGACGCCCAGCACGCGCTGCTGGACATGGTCAACCGCTGCAGCCTGCACCTGCAGAACCTGACCGGGGCGGAAAAAATGAACATCGGCGCGCTGGGCAATCTGGTGCCGCAACTGCATATCCACATCATTGCGCGTCGCAGTGGCGATGCCTGCTGGCCCGGTCCGGTATGGGGCCAAGGCACGCCGGAGCCCTGGGGCAATGAGCAGCCGGCCTGGCTGCCGGCGCTGCGCGATCGTCTGAGCCAGCGCTGCGCCTGAAACGTCGGGAGTGATGCATGCATGAGCTTGAACCGGTCACCGTCACCTGTCCCTATTGCTGGGAAGCCATCGAGGTGCTGGTGGACCCGAGCGAAGGCGAGCAGGACTACATCGAGGATTGTTCGGTGTGCTGCAATCCGATCCGCTTCGTGGTGCGGGTGGATGACGGGGGTGTGGTGGTAGAGGCGCTGGGACAGGACGATTGACTGAAAAAGCCTCTTCGATGAGGTGCCTCAGGCTATATCAACGGGCCCTAAGGCGTTTTCCGGTCGATATGCCCCAGCTCGCGCCCGGGTGCGACCACATCCCGTACCCGCCGTTTCAACTCGGTGATTTCGGGGAAGCCGCCCTCGGCCTTGCGGTCCCAGACCAGCGTATCGTCTGCCTCGACGCGGAACACGCCACCGGTGGCAGGGCGCAGGGCCACCTCGGCCAGTTCATCACTGAAGGTCTGTAGCAGTTCCTGCGCCATCCAGGCGGCACGCAGCAACCACTGGCACTGCGTGCAATAGGTAATCACGACACGCGGGCCCGCCATGGTTCAGGGCTCGTCGTTGCCGGCCAGGAAGGACAGCATTTTCGGGTCGTTGAGCAGGCGCGCCAGCGTGCGCTCCAGTACGTCGTTGATCATTTCCTCATTGCGCGAGGCGCTGGGCGTGAGCGGCATGTCATGGGTCACGCTGCTCTGGTAGCGGCCGGTATGTTCGACCTGCGGCCGGCTGGCGATGGCTTCCACTGTCGCGCTGACCTGCACACGGTTGACCAGATTGCCTTCGCCGGGGGTGTAGCTCAGTTCCGTCAGGCGCACTTCCAGCCCGGTGGCGTCGTCGGTGGGGTTGTAGGCGTTGAACCCCTGGGCCTGCAGGCCGGCGGTGACCGCATCATAAAGGGCCTTGGGTACGTCATTGCCGGGGCGGATCAGGCTGGTTTCCGGATAGATGCCGCCCCGGGAGCCGAACTCGTCTTTCTCCCGGGCATCGCGGGCCAGTACGGACACCGGGCGGTTCTCGCCGACATTGGTGCTTTCCACTGCAGGCGACGGGGCCAGGTTCACGACCTGCGGGCTGAGTCCGCAGGCGCTGAGCAGGGTGGCGCTGAGCAGGGCAAGCAGGGTGCGGGACATCATGGGTGTTCCTCCGTGCCGTATGGGGGTCAGAACTGGCGTGCGGCGGCTTCTCTGGCCAGTTGTTCCAGTGATTGCCTGTAGAGGGAGTCCGGCACGTCGGCCAGGGCCTTCAGGGCGATCTCGGTGTGCTGGCGGGCAAGCTGGCGCGTATATTCCAGACCGCCGGCCTGCTGGACAGTTTCAATAATCTCGTCCAGCCGGTCGAGGCCGCCGGTACGAATGGCATTGCGGATCAGCTCGGCCTGGGCCGGGGTGCCCTCGCGCATGGTGTAGATCAGCGGCAGGGTCGGCTTGCCTTCGGCGAGGTCGTCGCCGACGTTCTTGCCCAGCGCAGCGACGTCGCCCGTGTAGTCGAGCACATCGTCGATCAGCTGGAAGGCGATACCCATGTGGCGGCCATAGTCACCGAAGACCTTCTTCGCGCGCCCGGTGGCGGCGTCGCCCTCGACGGCCAGCACGGCGCCGGTCTGTGCGGCGGATTCGAACATCTTCGCCGTCTTGTGGTGGATCACGCGCATGTAGCGCTCTTCGGTGGTGTCCGGGTCGCGGCAGTTGATCAGTTGCAGCACCTCGCCCTCGGAAATCACGTTGGTGCTCAGCGAGAGGATGTCCAGCAACACCGGGTGCCCGACCTGCACCAGCAACTGAAAGGCGCGGGAAATCAGGAAGTCGCCCACCAGCACGCTGGCGGCATTGCCCCAGACCGCATTCACGGTCGGGCGGCCACGGCGCATGCCGGACTCGTCCACCACGTCGTCGTGCAGCAGGGTGGCGGTATGCAGGAACTCGATCACCGCCGAGATGTTCACATGGAAGCCGCCCTGGTAGCCGTTGGCGCGGGCGCTGAGCAGGCAGACCAGCGGGCGCAGGCGCTTGCCGCCGCCCTCGATGATGTACTCGCCGACCTCACGGATCATCGGCACGCTGGAATCCAGATGGCTCTGGATGAAGCGGTTGACGGCATCGAAATCGTCCGCCACGGGAGCGGAGATGGCTTTGAAATCCATGAGGCGTGTGGTTCCAGTGGGGCCAGTGGAGCTACTGCTGCGTTGCTAACTGGTTAGCGGGCGCAAGTTCGCGGCAATGCTAACAGTGGGGGGCGCTGAGTCAAGGGAACCTCTGAATAACTCCCCGGTGGTTCTGCGGGCGCTACAGCATGCAGTAGCAAGGCGCGGCGCGCCGGCAATACCCCATTCGGGGCACATAGTGGCCGTAGCCCTTGTCAAGCGACGCAACGCGGCTAATGCGTGCTGTAGCGCCCGCCCTGCGGGGCTTTCCGGGCGGCACCTGCTCCGCGTTGCGACTTCTCGACGTAGCCCGCTATGCCTTCGAAGTCGCGCCTTGATCAGATGCCGCCCGGAAAGCCAGAACCACCGGGGAGTTATTCAGAGGTTCCCAAGGAAAGCCGCATTCCGGGCGCGGCAGAGGGCGGCCCCGCAGAATGCTTGCCGTGGCGGCCTGCAATGGCGTAAAATCCGCGACCCTTATACCCCCTGGGCCGTCTTGCGGGCAGGGCTATTGAAGAAACCGTCGTCGTGGCTTTCAAGCAGGCTGCTCCTGCCCTCTCAAGGGCCGGCAGGCTCGCCACCGGGGACCCGCTCGGAGTCAGTGCATCATGTACGCAGTCATCAAGACCGGTGGCAAGCAGTATCGCGTGGAAGAAGGCGATCTGCTGCGCATCGAGAAAATCGAAGCCGGTGAAGGCGAAACCCTGGAGTTCGGCGAAGTGCTGCTGGTAGCCAATGGCGACAGCATCACCGTAGGCCAGCCGCTGGTTTCCGGCGCCAAAGTGACCGCCGAAGTCGTGTCGCAAGGCCGCCACAAGAAAATCAAGATCGTCAAATTCCGTCGCCGCAAGCACTATCGCAAGCAGCAGGGCCACCGTCAGTGGTTCACGGAAGTGAAGATCACCGGTATTGCCGGCTGATCCGGGCACAGCGAGAGGTATTGAACAATGGCACACAAAAAAGCTGGCGGTAGTACCCGTAACGGCCGCGATTCAGAAAGTAAACGCCTTGGCGTCAAGCGCTTCGGCGGCCAGGTTGTGCAGGCAGGTGAGATCATCGTGCGTCAGCGCGGCACCCGCTTCCACGCTGGTGAGAACACCGGCCTGGGTCGTGACCACACCATCTTCGCCACCGCCGAAGGCCGGGTGAAGTTCCTGGTGAAAGGTCCGCAGAACCGCAAGTTCGTGACCATCGAGCCGGTTGCCTGAGGCCGCGGTCACTGCCGACAAGGCCCCGTCGGGTAATCCGTCGGGGCCTTTTTGGTTTCTGGGTCGTGGCATAGACTGATCAGCCGATCCGACAAAGACAGCAATGAAGGAGCGCCCGCGCGGGCGATCGCCATGAAGTTTGTAGACGAAGCCATCATCGACGTGCACGCCGGCAAGGGTGGCGACGGCTGCCTGAGTTTCCGCCGTGAGAAATACATCGAGTACGGTGGCCCGGACGGCGGTGACGGCGGGGCCGGCGGCAACGTGTGGCTGGAAGCCGACAGCAACCTGAACACGCTGGTGGACTATCGCTACGAGCGGCTGTTCCGTGCCCGCAATGGCTCCCCCGGCCAGGGCCGGCAATGCACCGGCAAATCGGCCGAGGATATCGTGCTGAAAGTGCCGGTGGGCACCACGGTGCTGGACGCCAATATTGATGAAGTGCTGGCGGACATGACCCGTGACGGCGAGCGCGTCATGGTGGCCAAGGGTGGTCGCGGCGGGCTGGGTAACATCCATTTCAAGAGCAGCGTGAACCGGGCGCCGCGCAAGACCACCCAGGGCACGCCGGGTGAGTCGCGCCAGTTGCGCCTGGAACTGAAAGTGCTGGCGGACGTGGGGCTGCTGGGCATGCCCAACGCCGGCAAGAGCACCCTGATCCGCACGGTGTCCGCGGCACGGCCGAAAGTGGCCGATTACCCCTTTACCACCCTGGTGCCGAACCTGGGCGTGGTGAAAGTGGACCGCTACCGCAGTTTCGTCATGGCCGATATTCCCGGCCTGATCGAAGGCGCGGCCGAAGGCGCCGGCCTGGGTATCCGCTTCCTCAAGCACCTGGCGCGGACGCGCCTGCTGCTGCACGTGCTGGATGTGGAGCCGCTGGATGTCAGTGACCCGGTGGCGCACGCCGAGGCGATCATCGGTGAACTGGAAAAATTCTCGCCGGCGCTGGCGGATCAGGAGCGCTGGCTGGTACTGAACAAGCTCGACCTGATTCCTGAAGAGCTGCGCGACGACCTGTGCCAGGACCTGGTGAAGCGTCTTGGCTGGGATGGCCCGGTGTACCGGATTTCTGCCGCCACCGGCGAAGGCACACAGGAGCTGTCGTTCGCCCTGATGAACGCGATCGAGGAGCGCCGGCTACGGGAAAAGGAAGAGCCGGAATACGCTGCCGAACAGCGCTCGCTGCGTGAGCGGCTGGAGCGCGAGGCGCGCGAGCGGGTGCAGTTGATCAAGGCCGAGGCTCGCCTGGCGCGGCTGGCGAACCAGGAGCTCGGCGACGACGATGACGACGACTTCGACGACGATGATCACGACGTCGAGATCATTTACAAACCGTAGGACGAGCATGAGCGGCGACAACAAGGCCCCCGCGCGCTGGGTCATCAAGATCGGCAGCGCCCTGTTGACCAACAATGGCCAGGGCCTGGATCTGGTCCTGATGCAGGCTTGGGTGGACCAGATGGTGGCCCTGCGCGGGCAGGGCATCGAGGTGGTGGTGGTGTCCTCTGGCGCGGTGGCCGAGGGCATGCGCCGCCTGGGCTGGAGCAGCCGGCCTGCCTCGGTGCATGAGCTCCAGGCCGCTGCTGCGGTGGGCCAGATGGGGCTGGTGCAGGCGTGGGAATCGCGCTTCCAGGTGCATGGTCTGGTCACGGCCCAGGTGCTGCTGACCCACGATGATCTGTCTGACCGCACCCGCTATCTCAATGCCCGCTCCACGCTGGTGACGCTGCTGGGCCTGAATGTGGTGCCAGTGGTGAACGAAAACGACACCGTGGTCACCGACGAAATCCGTTTTGGCGACAACGACACTTTGGCCGCGCTGGTGGCCAATCTGGTGGTGGCCGACCGGCTGGTGATTCTCACCGACCAGAGCGGTGTGTTCGAGCGTGATCCGCGCCAGGACCCGGGTGCACCCCTGATTCGTGAAGCCCAGGCGTCCGACCCGCGCCTGATGGAAGTGGCCGGTGATTCCGGCTCCGGCCTGGGGCGCGGCGGCATGATCACCAAGATCCGCGCTGCCCGACTGGCGGCCCGCAGCGGCGCGCGGACCACCATCGCCAGCGGTCGCAGCCCGGAAGTGCTGGCCGCGCTGGCTGCCGGGGAAGCGCCGGGCACCACGCTGCTGCCCGATACCTCAGCCTACAATGCCCGCAAGCAATGGCTGGCTGGCCACCTGCAGATGCGCGGCCGGCTGGTGCTGGATGATGGCGCCGTACAGCGCCTTCGCGAAGCGGGCTCCAGCCTGCTGCCGGTGGGCGTGGTCAGTGCCCATGGCCAGTTTTCCCGTGGCGAGATGGTGGCCTGCGAAGACCAGCAGGGCCGGCGTATTGCCTGCGGGCTGGTGAATTACGATCACGAGGAAGCGGCGCTGATCTGTCGCAAGAAGAGCAGCGAGATTCAGGCCATTCTGGGCTATATGAATGAAGAGGAGCTGATTCACCGGGATAATCTGGTCATCCTGTGACGGATGACAGCGGTGGGCGGTGAGCTCAAGACATAAAAAAACCGGCCGAAGCCGGTTTTTTTATATTCGCGGCCAGAGGCTCGAAGCCCGCCGCTGGCATTGGCTGCTGCCTCAGGCGGCGGCCAGTGCCTTGATCTTCGCGTTCATGCGGCTCTTGTGACGAGCTGCCTTGTTCGGGTGAAACTTGCCCTTGCGGGTGGCCTTGTCCAGGACCGATACAGCCGTTTGATACGCTGCTTGAGCGGACTGCTGGTCACCGGACGCAATGGCCGCGTTTACCTTTTTGAGGTAGGTCCGCACCATGGAGCGCATTGCTGCATTGTGCTGACGACGCTTCTCCGCCTGACGAGCACGCTTTCGCGCTTGCGGTGAGTTAGCCAAGGTCCTGCTCCTGTCGAATTGGGTTGTCATCGTCTGAAAGCCCCGGATCATGGGGCTTTCAGCGACCGGCACGACAAGCGGATGCTGGACGGGCCGGAAAGACGCGCAACTATGCCGATGCCGGGGGTGAATGTCAATGGTTGGCGGCGCCCAAAACCGCCGGTTTGCAGTGGCGTACGACGCCCCGAATCGCTACGCTTGCGCGGTTTGATGGAGCAGCCATGAGCGAACCCGCCCAACCTGATTCTCCCCGCCGGCGCGGTGGCCTGCTGGCCTCGACGCTGGTGGTCAGCAGCATGACCCTGCTCTCTCGTGTGCTGGGGCTGGTGCGTGATGTGGTGCTGGCGCGCCTGCTGGGCGTGTCTGCCGGCACCGATGCCTTCTTTGTTGCCTTCCGGATCCCCAACTTCCTGCGCCGGCTGTTCGCCGAGGGCGCCTTTAACCAGGCGTTTGTCCCGGTGCTCAGCGAGTACAAGACGCGCGGCTCGCTGGCCGCCTCCAAGCTGTTGGTGGACCGGGTGGCCGGCACGCTGGGCAGTGTACTGATCATGGTGACGGTGATTGGCGTGGTGGGGGCGCCGGTGTTGATCTCGGTGTTCGCCCCTGGCTTTGGCGATGACCCGACCCAGCGCGCCCTGGCCGTGGAAATGCTGCGGCTCACTTTCCCGTATATCTTCTTTATCTCGCTGACGGCGTTTGCCGGCAGCATCCTCAATACCTGGGGCCGTTTCGCGGTGCCGGCGTTCACGCCGGTGCTACTGAACCTGTGTCTGATCGCCGCAGCCCTGTTCCTGGCGCCGCTGTTCGCGGAGCAGCGCATGGCGGTGGCGCTGGCCTGGGGCGTGCTGGCAGCGGGCATGGTGCAGTTGCTGTTCCAGCTGCCGTTCCTGGCCCGGCTGGGGCTGATGCCGCGCCCGCGCATGGCCTGGCAGGACCCGGGCGTAAAAAAGATCATGGCGCTGATGGCGCCGGCGCTGTTTGGCGTCTCGGTCAGCCAGATCAACCTGCTGCTGGATACCGTGCTGGCGTCGCTGCTGGAAACCGGCAGTGTCACCTGGCTGTACTATTCCGACCGGCTGGTGGAACTGCCGCTGGGCGTGTTCGCCATCGCTATCGGCACTGTCATCCTGCCGAGCCTGTCGAAGACCCATGCGGCGGATGCGCCGCAACAGTTTTCGCGCACCCTCGACTGGGGGCTGCGGCTGATCCTGATTGTCGGCTTCCCGGCAGCGCTGGCGCTGGCGGTGATCAGCGAGCCGCTGCTGGCGTCGCTGTTCCTTTATGGGGAGTTTTCCGTCCTCGATGTGAACCAGGCGTCGCTGTCGCTGCGGGCCTACGCCTTTGGTGTGGTCGCCTTCATGCTGATCAAGGTGCTGGCGCCGGGGTTCTTTGCCCGCCAGGACACGCGCACGCCGGTGAAGATCGGCATCATTGCGCTGGTGGCCAATATGGCCTTCAACCTGATGCTGGTCTGGCACCTGCGGCACATGGGGCTGGCACTGGCCACGGCGCTGTCGGCCTGGCTCAATGCCGGCCTGCTCTGGTACGGGCTGCGCAAGGCCGGTATTTATCAAGCACAGGCCGGCTGGGGCATGTTGCTGCTGCGATTGCTGGTGGCGGGCGGCCTGATGTCGGCGGCGATCTTCGCACTGTCGGCACAAACGGACGTCTGGTTCACCGGGCTGGCCTGGCAGCGCGCGCTGTGGCTGCTGGCCGTGGTACTCTGCGGCGTCCTGGTCTATGCCGTGGCGTTGCTGGCGCTGGGCCTCAGGCCTCGTCACCTGCGGCGTTGACACCTATAATCTCGCCCTCATTGTCAGAAGGTCCGGCATGGAGCTGATACGCGGTATTCACAATCTGCGCCGGCAGCAGCAGGGCTGTGTCGCCACCATCGGTAATTTCGATGGTGTGCATCTGGGGCATCAGAAGATTCTGGAACGGGTGCAGGCCGAGGCGCGCGCGCGCGGTCTGGCCAGCACGGTGATGCTGTTCGAGCCGCAGCCGACGGAATTTTTCTGCCCCGGGCAAGCGCCGGCGCGGTTGATGTCGCTGCGTGACAAGTTGCGCACGCTGGCGGCGATGGGGGTGGACCGGGTGTTCTGCGCCCGTTTCAATGACCGCTTCCGCAGCCAGTCCGCCGAGCAGTTCGTCCGCGACCTGCTTGTGGACGGTCTCGGTGTGCAGTATCTGGTGGTCGGCGACGACTTCCGTTTCGGCAGTGGCCGGGAAGGGGACTTCGCCTATCTGCGGGAAACAGGGCAACGGTACGGTTTCGGTGTCGAGGACACGCCGACCTGTGAGTACGATGGCGGGCGAGTTTCCAGCACCCGTGTCCGTGCTGCGCTGGCGGCGGGTGAGTTACCGCTGGCCGAAGCGCTGCTGGGCCACGCCTACAGCATCAGTGGCCGGGTGCATCACGGCGACAAACTGGGCCGTACCATTGATGTGCCCACGGCCAACCTGCCGCTGCGCCAGTTGCGTGTGCCGATCACCGGCGTGTTTGCCGTGACGGTGAACGGCCCCGGTCTGGTCCGTCATCCGGCCGTGGCCAACATGGGCTCGCGTCCGACAGTGAACGGCCGCGACTGGCGGCTGGAAGTGCACCTGCTGGATTTCGACGGTGATCTGTACGGGCAGCATATCGAAGTGTCGTTGCGGCACTATCTTCGCCCGGAACTGAAGTTTGATGGCTTCGACGCGCTGCGTGCCGCGATCCATCAGGATATCGAACACGCCCGGCAGTGGTTCGCCGCGAACCCCTCTGGGACAACCTGACCACGCTGTGCCCGACACCGGCACCGCCCGAGAGATGACATGACAGATTACAAGTCCACGCTGAACCTGCCTGACACGCCGTTCCCGATGAAAGCCGGGCTGGCCCAGCGTGAACCCGCGCAACTGGCGATCTGGCAACAGGACAACCTGTACCAGGCTATCCGCGAGCGGTTTGCCGGCCGGCCGAAATTCATCCTGCACGACGGCCCACCGTACGCCAACGGCAGCATTCATATCGGCCATGCGCTGAACAAGATCATCAAGGACATGATCGTCAAATCGCAGACCCTGAACGGGTTTGACTCGCCCTACGTGCCGGGCTGGGATTGCCACGGCCTGCCGATTGAACACAAGGTCGAGCAGAAGGTGGGCAAGGTCGGCCAGAAAGTCGATGCGCGCACGTTCCGCGAAGAATGCCGCCGTTATGCCGCGAGCCAGGTCGACGGCCAGCGTCAGGAATTCATCCGCCTGGGTGTGTTCGGCGACTGGGACAAGCCGTACCTGACCATGGATTTCGCCTTCGAGGCGAACATCATCCGTGCGCTTGGCAAGATCGTTGAAAACGGCCACCTGCAAAAAGGGTACAAGCCGGTGCACTGGTGCCTGGATTGCGGCTCGGCGCTGGCCGAGGCGGAAGTGGAATACCAGGATAAAGAGTCCTTCTCCATCGACGTCGCCTTCCCGGTAATCGATGCTGCGGATTTCGCGCAGCGCACCGGTGTGCAGGCCGTGGCGCCTGCAGTGGCGATCTGGACCACCACCCCCTGGACGCTGCCGGCCAACAAGGCCGTGGCGGTGCACCCGGAGCTGGATTATGTCGTGCTCAGCGGTGACAGCGAGCACGGTGCCCGTTCACTGGTGGTGGCCGAAGCGCTGGCAGACACCGTGGCCGGGCGCGCAGGTCTTGCCGACGTCCAGCGCTCCGCGCCGTTTGCCGGTACAGTGCTCGAAAACCTGTTGTTGTCACACCCGTTCCTGTCCACGCAGGTGCCGGTGATTCTTGGCGACCACGTGACGACGGATGCCGGTACGGGCGCAGTGCATACCGCGCCGGGCCATGGTCAGGACGACTTTATCGTCGGCCAGCGTTACGGCCTGGACACCGACAGCCCGTTGCTGGATACCGGCCTGTTCGTGGAAGGCACGCCCGTGGTCGGCGGCCTGCATGTCACCAAAGCCAACGAGCCGGTGATTGAAGCCCTGACCGCCAACGGCAACCTGATCGCGCTGGCAAAGATCACGCACAGTTACCCGCACTGCTGGCGGCACAAGACGCCGCTGATTTTTCGCGCCACGCCGCAGTGGTTTGTCAGCATGCACAAGGCCGGCCTGCAGGCGCTCGCCAACAAGGCGGTTGATCAGGTGCAGTGGCTGCCGGAGTGGGGCAAGGCCCGTATCGAAGGCATGCTCAAGGACCGCCCGGACTGGTGTATTTCGCGCCAGCGCACCTGGGGCGTGCCGATTGCGCTGTTCGTGGATCGCGAGACCAGCGAGCCACACCCGGAGACACCGCGCCTGATCGAAGCGGTGGCGAAACGGGTGGAGCAGGAGGGCGTGGAAGCCTGGTTCTCGCTCGACTGTGATGCCTTCATGGCAGAGCAGGGGCTGGCGGTGGATGCCACCCGTTATCAGAAAGTCACCGACACACTCGACGTGTGGTTCGATTCCGGCGTGACACATTTCTGTGTGCTCGACCAGCGCCCTGAATTGCAGGTGCCGGCAGACGTTTACCTGGAAGGCTCTGACCAGCATCGTGGCTGGTTCCAGTCGTCGCTGCTGACCAGCCTGGCCATTCGCAACGCGCCGCCCTACAAGACAGTGCTGACACACGGCTTCACCGTCGATGAGACCGGCCGCAAGATGTCCAAGTCGCTGGGCAACGTGATCGAGCCGAAGAAAGTCACCGACGAACTCGGCGCGGATATCCTGCGCCTGTGGGTGGCTTCCACCGATTACCGTGGCGAGATGAGCGTCTCCCACAACATCCTCAAGCAGATGGGCGATGCCTATCGCCGTATCCGCAACACGGCGCGTTTCCTGCTGGCCAACCTGAACGGTTTTGACCCGGCGCAGAACGCGCTGCCGCCGGAAGAGATGCTGGCGCTGGATCGCTGGGTGGTGGACCGCGCGGCCGAGTTGCAGGACGAGATCCGGCAACTGTTCAATGAATTCCAGTTTCATCAGGTGTATCAGCGCATTCACCATTTCTGCCTGGTGGACCTGGGCGGTTTCTATCTGGACATCATCAAGGACCGCCAGTACACCACGCCGGCCGAATCGCGTGCACGCCGTTCCTGCCAGACCGCGTTGTACCACATCAGCGAAGCGCTGGTGCGCTGGATGGCGCCGATCCTGAGCTTCACCGCGGAAGAAATCTGGCAGCACCTGCCGGGCGAGCGTGACCGCTCTGTCTTTCTGGCCGAGTGGTACACCGGCCTGTTCCGCCTGCCGGCGGACAGCGACATGAACGCAGCCTTCTGGCAGCAGGTGCAGCAGATCAAGCAGGCGGTCAACAAGGCCATCGAGGATGCGCGCAATGAGAAAGTGGTGCGCGCCAACCTGGCCGCTGATGCGGTGCTGTACGTGGACGATGCAAAACAGCAATTGCTGGCGCGTCTTGGTGACGAACTGCGTTTTGTCACCATCACCTCCTCGGCGACACTGAAGCCGCTGTCCGCCGTGCCTGCCGGGCTGGCGCCGTCAGCGGTTTCCGGCCTGAGCGTGGCGATCACGGCATCGCCAGATCCGAAATGCGTCCGTTGCTGGCACCACCGCCCGGATGTCGGCCAGCACGCAGGCCACCCGGAGCTGTGCGGCCGTTGTGTGGACAATATCGAAGGTGACGGTGAGGTGCGCGACTATGCCTGATGTACTGAAAGCGACCACTCACCCGATCGACTGGCAGCGCCTGCACTGGCTGTGGATCACCCTGGTGGTGCTGGTGCTGGACCAGTGGAGCAAGGGCTGGGCCGAGGCCGCGCTGCGCATGTATCAGCCCATGGAAGTGCTGCCGTTTTTCAACCTGACGCTGGCCTACAACGAAGGCGCGGCATTCAGCTTCCTGGCCGGTGCCGGTGGCTGGCAGCGCTGGTTCTTCGCCGGCATCGCCCTGATCGCCAGCATCGTTATTCTGGTCTGGCTGGTGCGCGGTCGCGACAGCCGCATGGTGGCGGCAGCGCTGGCCCTGATCCTGGGCGGCGCGCTGGGTAACCTGTGGGATCGTCTGGCGCTGGGGCATGTGGTGGATTTTCTTGATTTCCACTGGGCGGGTTACCACTTCCCGGCCTTCAATATTGCTGACAGCGCCATCACCGTCGGCGCCGCGCTGATCATCCTCGACATGCTGCTGGGAGGCCGTGGCCATGAGTGACGACATCCTGCGCGTTGGTCCGCAGATGCGTATCACGATGCATTTCGCGGTACGGCTGATGGATGGCACCGAGATCGACAGCACCTTCGAGCGCGATCCGGCGACCTTCAGTTGGGGGGATGAATCCCTTCTGCCGGGTTTTGAGCGCGCGCTGTTGGGCCTGAAGGCCGGCGACCGGCGCAGCATGGTGATCGAGGCCAGCCAGGGCTTTGGTGACTATAACGAAGACAACGTGCAGCACTTCCGTGCCGAGGAATTCGGCGACGAGGCGGACCTGCGCCCCGGCGTGGTGATGCAGTTCGCCGACGCCAGCCAGGCCGAGCTGCCGGGTGTCATCCAGACCGTGGACGATGAATGGGTCACGGTGGACTTCAATCATCCGCTGGCCGGCCGCGACCTGACCTTCGAAGTCGAGATCCTCGACGTTCAGCGGGACGCACCGGAGCAACCGGTCATCCTGCGCCACTGAGGCGGGACTGTTCGCACGGTTTCCCCCTTGGCCGTGATTCGCGACCGCCCGTCGGGCGGCGTACAATGGCCTCCTGCTACCCCAACCCTGGTGAGCCCGTATGGACATCCGTCTGGCCAACCCGCGCGGCTTCTGTGCCGGCGTGGACCGCGCCATCGAAATCGTCAACCGCGCCCTGGAAGTGTTCGGGCCGCCGGTCTATGTGCGGCACGAGGTGGTGCACAACCGCTTCGTGGTCGAGGACCTGCGTGCACGCGGCGCCGTGTTTGTCGAAGAACTGCACGAAGTGCCGGACGATGCCATCGTGATCTTTTCCGCCCACGGCGTCTCCCGCGCCGTGCAGGATGAAGCAGGCCGGCGCGAGTTGAAAGTGTTCGACGCCACCTGCCCGCTGGTCACCAAAGTGCATATGGAAGTGATCCGCTACAGCCGCGAAGGGCGCGAGAGCATCCTGATCGGTCACGAAGGCCACCCCGAAGTGGAAGGCACCATGGGGCAGTATGATCGCCGTCATGGTGGCGACATTTATCTGGTCGAGGATGAGCAGGATGTGGCCAATCTCCAGGTCCGTAACCCGGAGAAGCTGGCGTTTGTCACCCAGACCACCCTGTCCGTGGACGACACCGCCCGCGTGATCGATGCACTGCGTGAGCGTTTCCCCTCGATCCACGGTCCACGCCGCGAGGATATCTGCTACGCCACAACCAACCGGCAGGACGCCGTGCGCCAACTGGCGCTGGAATGCGATCTGGTGCTGGTGGTCGGCAGCCCGAACAGTTCCAATTCCAACCGCCTGCGTGAACTGGCCGAGCGTTGCGGCACGCCCGCCTACCTGATTGATGAGCCCGGCCAGATCGACCCCGTCTGGCTGGAGGGCAAGCGCTCTGTCGGCGTCACCGCTGGCGCGAGCGCGCCGGAAGAGCTGGTGAAGCGGGTGGTCAGCCATCTGCAATCACTCGGTGGCCAGGTGCCGGTGGAGCTGGCCGGCCGTGAGGAAAATATCCGCTTCTCGATGCCGCGCGGGTTGCGCTGAGACAGGATACCCTGCCGGTCTGTGATCGGTGTCGCTTTGTTTTTGCTCCTTTGCCCGCCTTTTTCTGAACTGACGCTGTGTGTCAGTCCGCCTGTCGGTGATTGTCAGCGGTTGATCTGGCATGCCTTAACGATACGTAAGGGGTGCGGTACAACAGGCTCATGAAAACTCAATCCGGTTTTACCATTATCGAGTTGTTTGTAGTGATGATAGTGCTGGCCATCGTCAGTGCGATAGGCATTCCTGGCCTGGCACAGTTGATTCGAGGCGGCCAGATGACCAGTCACGCCAATGGCGTACTGGGTGCGGTGCAGCTCGCTCGCAGTGAGGCTTCTGCCCGGGGGGTGCCCGTGGCTGTGTGTGGCAGCAGTGATGGAGCGCAGTGTGATGGTGAATGGGGACAGGGCTGGCTGGTGTTTGCCGACCCCGCTCGTACCGGCAACCCTGCGGCATCTACGGCCACAGTAATCATGTTGGGGGATGGTTCAGCCGCTCTCTCTGATGTCAGCGGAGGCCTAGTACGTTTTGCGCCGTCAGCAGTACTGGATACGGGAAGTGAAACAACAATTTCCATGGCGCGCGGCACTTGTGGCAGCGAAAAGCGCAGGGTGATCACCCTGGCGCCCGGTGGGCGCACCACCCTGAGCGAGGCGGAGTGCTAAGGTGATGCATATGTTCTCATCGGGTCACCCTGATCGAGGTTTCAGCATGATCGAGGTGTTGGTGGCTCTGCTGATTCTCTCCATCGGTTTGTTAGGGCTGGCTGGCCTGCAGACCCGCAGCATCCAGATGAGTCAAAGCGCTCATCAGGCGTCTCAGGCCACCTATCTTGCTTACGACATTATCGATCGCATGCGCTCCAATCGCGTGGCGGCGCTGGCCGGTGATTACGACCGTACGTTCGGCGACGATGTGCCGACCGGCAACACTCTGGCTGCACAGGATACTGCGGGCTGGCTGGCTATGCTGCAGGGTGAGGAGGGAGAAGACGGGGTGCCTGGCTTGTTACCTATGGAAGGTGATCAGACCGGAGGTGCTGTTGCGGTGGATGGCGACGGCATCGCGCATGTGAGGGTAGGCTGGTTCGATGCCCGATGGCTGGAGCAATCTGACGATTCCGATGAGGGTGATCCGCGTATCCGGGTGATTGAACTCAAGGTGCAACTGTAGGGCTAGATGATGGATCAGGGGGTAGCACAGCGCAGACAGAGAGGGGTGGGCCTGGTTGAGATCATGGTGGCCCTGGTGGTGGGTATGCTGCTGATCACCGGCGTAGTCCAGGTGTACACCGGTTCTCGAACCTCTTACATGTTGCAGGATGATATGGCGCGATTGCAGGAGAATGGACGTTTCGCGTTCTATCTGCTGGCGCAGGATCTGCGTATGGCGGGCTATTTTGGTTGCAGGCGTGATGTGCCGGTAACAAGCATGCTGGATACGACAGACACTGTCTTCCAGTTTGGTAATCCGGTAACGGGCTATGAGGGCTCTGCGTCGGGCCATTCTCCCGCGCTGCCCGTTGATCTTGATCTGACAGACGTCGACAGTGGTAATGATGTGCTGATCGTGCAGCGTGCGGATGCGCTACAAACGCGTCTCACCAGCACCATTGATGAAACCTCCACATCAGCGGTCATTCACGTGGAAGCTGGGCACGGGATAAGTAACGGCGATATCGTCATGGTCTCGGACTGTGAAGCGGCTACCGTATTCCAGGCTGGTGGCAGCGGCGCTGGACCTGGCAATCCAACCACGGTGATAAAGAATACAGGTCAGGGTGACCCGGGTAATCTCTCGAAGGAATTCGGCCACGCGTATAACGAAGACAGTGCTCAGATATCAAAGGTATTCACGACCGTGTTCTACGTGGCCCCAGGTGTTTCCGGTGAGCCGGCGTTATTCCGCAAGGTCAATGGCGGTACGGCGGAAGAGCTGATCGACGGTGTGGAGCGTTTTCATGTGGACTACGGGCTTGATCCGGCTGGTGCCGGGCGTGTAATCCGTTACGAATCTGCAGCAGACATGTCGGCTGCAGAATGGGGCGCGGTATCCAGTGTCCGGATTTCGCTGCTACTGAGAGGGCGGCGCGACAACATGGTGGACGAGCCACAATCGCTGCTGTTCAACGGCGAAGTGGTTGACGGTGCCGATCGCCGACTGCGCTCGGTGATCACTACCACTGTGGCTATGCGAAATCGCATTCGATAGGACGTATGCATGATGGGCAAGATACATGGCCAGGCTAGAGGTCAGCGAGGCGCGGCCCTGATGATTGGGTTGGTGCTGTTGCTGGTAATGACGCTGATGGGGATCGCTGCCATGCGTTCCACAACCATGCAGGAGCGCATGGCAGGCTCATTGCAAGACCAGAATCGTGCACTCCAGGCCGCTGAATCAGCCCTGCGCGGTGGCGAACAGGCACTTCGAGGCGTAGCCGTGCCGACCTTTGATGGTGATGGCTGGTACGACATCCTCGATGATCTGGCGCGCCCCACGTGGGATACAGATCCTACCAATACAAGCGCTAATCGTGCCATTGAATATACAGGAGATACTGCGCTTGATGAGTCGCTGGATCGCCCTCCGCAGTACTACATTGAGCGCCTGGTGCCGGTTATTGCAGAGCGTGGCCCGGGAGGCTCTCTCTCACTGGGTGATGGTGAAGCACTTGAAGAAATGGATCTCTACCGGGTTGTGGCACGCGGTTTTGGTCGTAATAGCAACACGGTGGTTATCGTTGAAAGTATTTTCCGGCGCTGAATGTAATGTCAGGGCGGGGAGGGGATATGAAGATGCTCCGAATCGGTAAAAGGTTGCTCTGGGGTGCCGTGGTAATGGCCTGGTTTCCAGCAAGCGTGTCAGCGATAGAGATTTCGCAGACTCCTTTGTTTATTGCTTCAAATGTGCCGGGCAACCTCGCGCTGGTGCCTTCGGTGGAATATCCCACCGTGATCAGTGTGGCCAACCTGGGCGACTACAATCAGAATACCAGTTATATTGGCTATTTTGATGCAGGGAAGTGTTATCGTTATAGCAGTGATAATTCGGAGTCGCAGCGTCATTTTTACCCTGTGTCCATAACGACCGATCACCGTTGCACCGGCACCGGGCAGTGGAGTGGAAACTTCCTTAACTGGGCAACCACGCAAACTATCGATCCGTTTCGCATGGTGCTTACCGGCGGTTATCGAGTAAAGGACACCGCTACTGAAACCTGGCTTGAAAAAGCCCGGCATGATCGTAATGAGCTGTTTCCGGATAGGAGTATCTCAGGTAGTTCTGTGGTGTCTGGTGCGACGCCTTTTGATGCCAGTAATTTTAAGGTAAGGATTCAGGGTCTTGATAACCAAATGCGCTTTCGCACTGGGACCGGGGATTTCTCATCTTCTGCGTCTACCTATAATGGTAGTTACCACAATAATAATACGACCTACACGTTATCGGTCAGAGTCAAGGTATGTGATCCCGACGTGGGTGTAGAGGCCAATTGTGTCGAATACAACAATGGATGGAAGCCTGAGGGGTTGATACAGGCATACTCGGAAGATATCCGCTTCAGTATTTTTGGCTATTTGAATGACAGTGACGCCTCTCGTGATGGCGGGGTAATGCGAGCGCCGCAGAAATACGTCGGGCCTCGTCAGTATGATGCCCAGCAGGGCTGGATTGATAACCCCTATAAAGAATGGGATGCGGGCACCGGCGTGTTTGTCCGTAATCCGGATAGCGATTACGCAACGGAAACGAGTGGCTCGTGGGATATCTCTATCGAGGACAGTGGTGTAATCAACTACCTGAACAAGTTTGGTCAACTCAATGATAATAACTTCAAGAGCCATGACCCGGTCAGTGAACTGTATTATACGGCGCACCGCTATTTTCGTGGTTTGGGGCCGGTGGCGGCCTACTCCAGCAAGGGCTCTGCTAATGCCAGTACACGCAGAGCCTGGGCAGATAACTTTCCTGTAATAGATGATTGGAGCGGTATCGATCCAATCCAGTACGCATGCCAGGCCAATGTGATTCTTGGTATTGGTGATGCCAACACACACCGGGATAAAAACCTCCCCGGCAGCACATATGGAAACAACGAGCCTAACAAGCCGACGCAGGTGAGCCAGGATAGTGCAATAAACGTGGTGGCATTGACCAATCTCGTTGGCCAGCTTGAGGGAATCGGTAATATCGGCAGCTCAAGTAGCTTCAGTGGCCGGGATAATTCTGCATTCATCGCCGGCTTGGCATACCATGCCCATACGACCGACTTGCGAGATGATCTGGAAGGTGACCAGACTGTGTCCACGCACTGGGTAGATGTGCTTGAAAACAGCTACCTGGAGCCGATAAATCGAAACCAGTATTATCTGGCTGCAAAATACGGCGGCTTTCGTGTGCCGGAAGGCTTTGATCCGGCCTCGCCTGAATCGGACATGATTCAGGATCAAGATTGGCATACAAGCGGTGAAATGCTGTATCCCGGTAATCAGAATAACCTCTCTGGCCAGCCTATCAAACGTCCCGATAATTACTATCTGGCTGGCCGGGCAGATCGAATGGTGGCTTCCCTGGAGGCTGCTTTTGCCACTATCGTGGCCAATATCCAGGCTTCCAGCGCATCCATTGCAGCAAACTCGACCAGGCTGGATACAGATACCCTTGTGTTCCAGGCCCGATTCAATAGTGCCAGCTGGCGTGGTGATCTGTTTGCTTACCGCCTGCAAAGTGATGGCAGTCTTGGCTCGGTGCCGCAATGGGATGCCGCCAGTGTGCTTGATGGCATGAATCTCGCTGACCGCAATGTATTGTTCGCCGGGAGCTCCGGCACTCTGGAGCCTTTTAGCTGGGAAAATCTCTCTGCGGCCCAGCGGACAATTCTGAACAATAATGATCTGGGCGAGAGCCGGATTGCATACCTTACCGGTAATCGCACACAGGAGCGTCAGAACGGGGGGCCTTTCAGGACACGTTCATCGCGGCTGGGTGATATTGTCAATTCCAACCCGGCGTTTTCCGGTCAGGAAAGCTACGGATACCACCGGTTGCCGGGTGCAGAAGGGAGTAGCTATTACTCTTTCTACCAGCAAAAGCGCAATGAGGAGTTGCGCCCGCCTGTGGTATACGTCGGCGCCAATGATGGTATGTTACACGCATTTCATGCCGACACAGGCGAAGAACTGTTTGCCTATGTGCCCAGCATGGTGCTGCCGCAGATGGCTGCCTTGTCTGAGCCGGGATATGAGCACCGTTACTCGGTTGACGGTTCGCCTACTATTGCGGATGCCTATATTGATGGTGAATGGCGGACAGTGCTGATCGGTGCCCTGGGTGCGGGCGGCCGCGGTTTGTTTGCACTGGATATCACTCATCCCAACGAACCGGAGCTGTTATGGGAGTTTACCCACCCGGAGCTGGGTGAAGGGGTGGAGGAGGTTTCTGTTGTGCGCACTGAGGTGGGTAATCAGGATGATCCGAAATGGATTGTGGCATTGGGTAATGGTTATAACTCTGCCAGCGGCCAGGCGGCGCTGCTGCTGATTGATCTTGCTTCAGGTGAAATGTTGGCTGAATCACCGGTTTACACCGGTGCGGGCAGCGTGGATGAACCCAATGGCATGGCGGCGGTCATCGCGATCAGTTCATCAGGAGGTCGTACGGCGGACACGATGTATGCAGGTGATTTGCAGGGTAATCTGTGGAAGTTCGATCAGATCCAGGCAAATGGAAACAACAAAGGAGTCTGGCGGCTGGCCGATGGTGAAGATGAACCCTTGTTTACCGCAGTCTCTCCAGATCAGGGCGCTCCCCGTCAGCCAATCACTTCGAAGCCTGAAGCTGGTTTCAACAGTGATGGCCAGGTAATGATTTACTTTGGCACGGGTAAATACCTTGAAGCCGTTGACGTGGAGAGTTCCGGGCTGCGTTTCACCCACTCTGCTTACGGGATCGTTGACGATGGTTCGCTGGGAATAACGCGGGACGATCTGATCGAGCAGGAAATCATTTATGAAGATACTGCTCACGACCGCCAGGTGCGTGTGGTGTCAAATAATCCACGCACAGAGAATAGCATGGGCTGGTACCTTGATCTTGTGCCTCCAGGCAATAATGGTGAATCCAATGGAGAGCGCATTGTAGTGCGGCCTGTGCTGCGTGGGGAGTCGGTCGTGTTTGTCACCTTGATTCCTTCCAGTAGCCCATGTGATACGGGGGGCACCAGCTGGATGATGGCACTGAGCCGTGACACCGGAGGCCGAATTGATGGCGGCGTGTTTGACGTCGATGGTGATGGTGTGGTGGATGAAAATGATTATGTGGTGATTGATGGTGTGGAAGTGCCGGTGAGCGGCCTTGGCTCTGAGTCAGGGATACTGACCCGGCCAAATATCCTTGCCGGGATTGATGGCGTGGACTCGGGTTATGTTACTGGCTCCACGGGTGATACAGAGCGATTCAATATTCAGGGGGATGGCACTGGTCTGGGCAGACAGTCCTGGCGCCAGCTTCGATAACATTGGGAGGCGGCAATGCGCAGGGCTGAAATGGGTTTCACATTGATTGAACTGATGCTCGTGGTGGGGATTATCGCGGTGCTGGCCGCCTTTGCTTATCCTTCCTATCAGGATCACGTTGAACGTGGGCGTCTTTCCGATGCCAGAGTACTATTGGCTGACGCAGCAACACGTCTTGAGCGTTGCTACTCTGCTCGTGGCACCTACACGGGCTGCAACGTGGGTATCACTAACTCGGCCTCGGGTATCTATGAGCTGGAAGTCAGTGCGCAGGACAACGCTTATACCATCAAGGCAAACCGGGTGAAAATAACCGGTGCCAACCAATGCGGCAAACTGACATTGACCCAGGCGGGAGTGCAAAATGTGGAAGGCGCCAGTTGGGATGCGGCACGCTGTTGGCAATAGTCCTACAAGCAGTGACGGTCATGTCTTATAGCTGGTGTAGCTGGTGGCTTGCATTCATCAGGAAAGCGCTGGTTTAGTGTTTGACGGCATAGCGGAGCAGGGAGGTCCGTATGCCGTCAATGAAACAAACCGTCGCGGGTATGTCACTGCTTGAAGTATTGCTGTGTCTTGTCTTATTGGGCTGGTTGAGCACTTATGCCTGGCCGGCCTGGGTCGGCCTCGTTGAGCGAGCCAGGGTGGCTCAGGCCCAACAGCAGCTCCAGGCAGCTCTTAATTACGCCCGCTTCCGGGCGATATCTTTGTCTTCCTCCGTTGTTGTCTGCCCTTATTCCGAGAATGGTTGCGCGGCGCCTGGCGACTGGTCGTCCGGTTGGCTGATTTATGCAGACCCTGCCGGCACTACAGATTGCACTGCTGTGACAGAGGGGATGTGCCAGGAAGGCGGGCGGGTGCTTGCCATGACGCCGTTGCATGATGTGCTGCTTGTCGTTAACGGTAATCTGCAGCGTCGTCTACGGTTTGACAGTACGGGCATGAGTCCGGGTTATAACGGCCGTTTCACCTTTTGCTCCGCGAAGGGCAGGCGTTCTCGCAAAGGACTGGTGATTTCCTCGGTCGGGCGGGTGCGATGGGCTAGCCCAACGGAGCTACTGATGTGTCCACCACTGTCCTGACGCACGTTTGGGGGCAACGCGCAAGCGCAGGTATGATAGCCACCCAAAGTCAGAAACCGGGATCTGAATGCACGATGTAGTGATTATCGGAGGCGGTGTGATCGGGCTGCTTAGCGCCTTGCGATTATCGGAGCAAGGATGCAAGCCGCTCATTCTGGATGCGCCTGTTTCAGCCCCTCCGGCCTCCTGGGCGGGTGGCGGCATTCTGTCCGCCTTATTCCCATGGCGTTATTCCGATGCGCTAACAGCGCTAACCCGGGAGGCGCGCCATGCCTACGAAAGACTCTCTGCCCAAGTGATCGATGCCGGGGGGGCGGATTTGCAGGTTGAGCCTTGCGGTATGTTGGTGATATCGGTGCCCGATGCGGCGGCGGCGCGAGCGTGGGGCGAACGACATCGGATATTCCTTGGAGAGGTGGCCGGAGACAGTATTGTGCCGGACTTGTCTGGCGAAACGGCGGTATGGATGCCGCAGGTGGCGAATGTGCGGAACCCGTTGATTCTCACTGGCGTACGGTATCTGCTGGCGGCGCGGGGTATCGTGCCTCAGGCTGCTGCTGTAGAGCATATGCGGCGCATCTCGCAGGGTTGGCAGATTCAGGCCGGCGGCACTGTTTTACAGGCAAGACAGGTCCTGATAGCGGCAGGCAGCTGGAGCGCAAGGATATTGTCATTGCTTGGTGTAGAGGTGCCAGTATTGCCGGTCAAAGGTGAAATGCTATTATACCCGGCTACTGTGCCTGCCCCTCCCTGCATCATATTGTCATCAAAAGGCTACGTTATCCCCAGGCGTGATGGACAGATGCTGGTGGGTTCCACCTTGAGCGAAGGGGAATGGGATCAGCGTCCTTCCGAGGCGGCATATACAACATTGCGTGAAGCAGCACCGAACATTTGGCCGGCGTTGGCCGAAGTAGTACCTGTCGCACATTGGGCCGGGCTACGGCCGGGCAGTCCCCGCGATATCCCATGGATTGGTGAGGTGCCGGCACAGCAAGGCCTGTTTCTGGCGACTGGCCATTACCGCAATGGACTGGTCAGCGCTCCAGCTACAGCGGACCTGGTAGTAGCGTTGATGCGTGGTGAACAACCGCAGATTGACCCTGCCCCTTATTCATTCTCGTCGTCATCGCCGCCCTGATCCAGGCCAAGCTTTTTCAGCCGATAGCGTAATGAGCGGAACGTCATACCCAGTTTTTTGGCGGCAGCTGTGCGGTTCCACAGCGTTGCGTCCAATGCGCGCAGAATCTCGCGTTTCTCAATTTCCTGCAGATAATCTTCCAGCGGCTGGCTGGCCGGGCGGCTGGCCTCACGGCTGCTGCCATTGCTGGCTGGCGTTTCGTTCTGCTCGCGTAATTGCAGGTGGCGCACTTCGATGGTGGGCCCATCCGCCAGCGTCAGCGCACGCTCCAGAATGTTTTCCAGCTCACGAACGTTGCCCGGGAAGCTGTATTGTTGTAGTACATCACGCGCCTCGCGGCTGAGTGCCGGCGCGTCAATCTGCCACTGCTGGCACAGCCGCGTCATGATGTGCTGCACCAGCAGCGGGATATCCTCGCGACGTTCGCGTAGCGGCGGCACACGGGTTTCAATCACGTTCAGGCGATAATACAGATCCTGCCGGAAGCGCCCCTGCACCACCTCCTCGGACAGGTCCTTGTGGGTGGCGCAGACGATGCGGATATTCACATCGAACTCCTTCGCCTCACCCACGGGACGGATGCTTTTCTCCTGAATGGCACGCAGCAGCTTGACCTGCATGTGCAGTGGCAAGTCTGCTACTTCATCGAGAAACAGCGTGCCGTCGTCCGCTTCACGGAACAGCCCTTTTCGGTCTT